>JAYODK010000021.1:0-27499 GCA_038106225.1 Opitutales bacterium
ATGGGGAGAAAACCTATGTGGCCGGTGCTTTCCCCAGTGCCTGTGGAAAAACCAATATGGCCATGCTCGTCCCACCCGATAGTATGGAGGGATGGAAGGTAACCACAGTTGGCGATGATATCGCCTGGCTCAAGCCAGATGACGGGGGTGGTTTAAGAGCAATAAATCCAGAGGCCGGATTTTTTGGAGTGGCTCCCGGAACATCTTGGGAGACCAATCCCAATGCGATGGAGTCGATGAAGCAAAATACCATTTTTACCAATGTTGCTTTAACAGACGATGGGGATGTCTGGTGGGAGGGGCTGACCAAAGAGGCCCCCGATGGTTTGACAGATTGGAGAGGAAATGCATGGAGCCCAGACTCAAAAACGCCTGCTGCACATCCCAATGCCCGTTTTACTGCACCTGCTGCTCAGTGTCCAACCATTGATAAAGATTGGGAAAATCCAGCTGGCGTACCCATTGCAGCCTTTGTTTTCGGGGGTCGTCGAATGTCGGATATTCCCTTGGTTTATCAATCCTTTAACTGGAACCATGGGGTCTATCTGGGTGCCACTCTTGCATCTGAAACCACTGCAGCAGCTGAGGGGAAATTGGGGAATCTTCGTAGGGATCCAATGGCGATGCTTCCTTTTTGTGGATACAATATGGGAAATTATTTCCGGCACTGGATACGCATGGGAAAACAATTAAAAAATAAGCCCCGCATTTTCCATGTGAATTGGTTCAGGAAAAATGAGGAAGGAAAATTTTTGTGGCCTGGGTTTCGTGAAAATATGCGCGTGTTACGCTGGATGGTGGAGCGAACTTCTGGAAAGGCTAGGGCAGTTGAGGGGCCATTGGGCTGGGAGCCGCGGAAAGAGGACTTGGACTGGTCTGGATTAGACTTCGATGATGATCAATGGGATGAGCTGATGGGTATAGATCCTGAAAATCTCCGGATGCAAACTCTTAGACACGAAGAACTATTTCTGCAACTTTCCGAGTTTCTTCCCAAAGAAATGCTTTTTGAAAGAGAGCTCTTAGTATCGAGGCTGTAATAAAGATTTTAGGCAACTTTCCCAGTAGCAGGCTGGCTTTTGGTCCATCGATAGAAAATTGAAGCTAAAACCCCCACAGAAACTGCCATGTTAGCTATTTTCATGAGTACTCCACCTGCCTTTTGATCCTCAATAGGGGTGAGATCCATTATCCGTTCGGCGTAGAAGTAGGTATCATATAAGACATCCTTCGAAAAAGTAAGAATAGCAAAGATGGGAGTTTGTCCGAGCATCAAGGCTAAAATGTATAGCATTTGAGGACCAAATCGTATGCCGGGTAGTCTATCGGAGGGCGAGCAGATTGGCCACCACATCAGCAGGGAGACAAAAAACATAGAGAGATGCTCAGCCATATGAATGACCTTATCCCGTATGGCAGCTTCATAAAAAGCCCCAACATGCCAAAAAGAAAAAACCAGAGTAAAAAGAAGTCCTGCAATAATGGGATGAGTAAAGAAACGGAGGATTATTTCGAGAATTGGTCTATTGGTAAGAAAATGATCAACCAAAGGCCTTGGAAGTCCCAGTAAAATAAATAGAGGACAAATATACATCAGTATATTATGTTGAATCATATGAGCGGAAAACAGAAAGTTCTCACCCAAAGGATCGAGGGGTGAACCAACAGCAAGGTAGAAAGTAAAAAGCCCTGCGGCAAACCAGCTTGAAGATTGAA
Source organism: Opitutales bacterium (assembly GCA_038106225.1). Taxonomy (GTDB): domain Bacteria; phylum Verrucomicrobiota; class Verrucomicrobiia; order Opitutales; family Seribacteraceae; genus Chordibacter. The sequence continues at coordinate 1,717 of JAYODK010000021.1, forward strand.
TGGTGTTTGAAAGGTCAGGAAAAAATTGTGCACGATAGGGCCCGATAAAAAGAGAATATAACCATCCAACAAAAAGGATGCCGCCAATAAGTGCGGGTTCGGTGTGCCAATGAAGTAGGGTAACAGGTGAGTTTTCCATAAGAACAAGAAAACAAACTAGTAAATATCCCTAACCACGCAAACTGCGGTGGGAACGAAAGTATCCTTGCTTACTGAGATTCCGTCCAAAAAGCTTCGGATCTTACTTTTAAACGAAAATCTGAAGCTGTCGCATTGGCGGTAAGCAAAGCGACCGTGGATTCGTTTATCTCTTCATCGCCATCTGGATGCGAAAGTAAAAAGTATGGATTTTCAGGATTCTTGGAATTTATCTCAATCATATCAGCACCTCCAGTAATGCGATAAGAAATGAGGTGAGGCACCCGGTTTACCTTTTTCCAGTTTTCTGGCTGAAAGCTTTTTCCAGAAGTAAGATCTTTTTTAGGTTGGTAGTAAACATCGTCCTGCAAAATGAAATCCCCAATTTTATATGAAGAGTCTGCTTTCCATTGAGCTTCGATTTTAGAAACTTCAAATTTTTCAACAACTGGATGGGAATCTGCCATGTAGATGACAGCAAAGTAAGTTCCAAGAGCAATTACTAAACCCATAAGAAATAATATGGTGTTTAATATTTTGTCCCACCTTAAATGCATGAACCAGCAAACTACTCCGAAAAACTTGATAATCGAAGTGGCAAAGAGAATGCCAATGATCGATGCACTCTCAAATGTTTGAACATAAATAATTACAATCTCAATGCCAGTAATGGCTACGAGAAACATGGAGAGATTAAAAAAGGTGAAGAAGCGCTTGCTTTCTTCTACAACTGGGTCTTCAGAATGTCCGCTCATGGCAATAAAAGTAAAAATTTTGGCAGGGATAAACTAGAGGGCGTATTCCATAAGATATACTACCGGGAAAATAATGATCCAAACAATATCAACAAAGTGCCAATACAATCCACATATTTCGACATCGAGAGCGTGAATAGTGCTCATTTTTCCTGTAAATGAGTAGGCTAGCCAACCAAGCAACCAAAAGACACCAATAGCAACATGGGTTCCATGAGTGCCAGTCAGGACATAGAATGTGGAACCGAAAACATGGGGTTCTCCACGATAGGTGGATAAAGTCAATTCATTACCCGGGGCATGAATGAAATGAGTAAACTCATAAACCTGACAGGCGAGGAAGATAGCACCAAAAATAATAGTGCCCAAGAGCATCCAGCGGGTGCTTTTTAAGTTGCCCTTGTGGATTGCAGAGACTGCCAATGCCATAAACAAGGAACTGGCAAGAAGAATGAAAGTACTGAAGGAAGTAAGTTCGATATCAAATACATCTCGTATATCCAAGAAGTTCCCTCCAACGGTCGCAGAAATCTTACGATAAATCAAGTGGGTGGAAATCAGGGTGCCGAAAAACATACAGTCGGAACCAAGAAATGCCCACATGAGCACTTTTTTGTTAGGAATACCCGTACTGGTTACAGGTTCGTGGTGGTCAAGGGCGTGGGCACTGGCGTCACTCATGGTCAACTATAAATGGGTTAGTGTAAATTTTATTCTTCGTCTTCCTTGGGAAATAAATGGTATCCGCCGGGGCCTTCCAGTGCCCACATGATCATACCAATAATAGCAACCGCACCAGCAATGATCGGAACGGTGTAGTCTCTAACTAACTCACCACTTGGATCAATGGAGCGATGGAAGAGCATACCTAAGGCTAAACCAAATAATCCCAGAGCAGTTATTAGTGGCCACCACGATCGGTCTGGCATATGCACGCCATGATCGTCAAGAGGCTCTTTCTCGGAATGATTTTCCTTGGGCCCGTAGTTGTTTTCCCAAGCCTGATCGCGGGCTTTTATGATCGGAGTGCGGGCAAAATTATATTCTTTGACAGGAGAGGAAAGAGTCCATTCCAGGGTCCTTGCATCCCAAGGATTTTTGCCAGCAGGCTTTAGCTTCTTATTAAAGAAAGAATTAATAAATTGAAAAACACCAATGGCGATACCAACGCCCAAAATAAAGGCACCGATAGTGGCGATTTGATTCCACATCTCAAAACCGTGACCTTCATTGTAGGTGTGGGTTCGTCGGGGTTGACCAATCATTCCCAAGTAATGCATGGGAAAAAAGGTAAGATTAAAACCGATGAACATGAGCGTGAACACGAATTTACCTAAATTCTCGCTCATCATCCGACCAGTCAATTTAGGCAACCAGAAATAGAATCCACAAAAAAGTCCGAACAATGCTCCACCAATCAAAACATAATGAAAGTGAGCAACTACAAAATAGGAGTCCTGGTGTTGTGCATCAATGGGCACCGATGAATGCATGATGCCAGTAAATCCACCAATCATAAACATGGTGATAAAACCAAGGGCGAACAACATTGGAGTATCAAATCGGATGCGGCCACCCCACATAGTACCAATCCAGTTAAAAATTTTCACACCGGTTGGGATAGCGATTAGCATGGTCAGCATGGCAAAGGCAGAAGTGGCGACCACCCCCATGCCTGTAGTGAACATATGATGGCTCCATACCGCAAAACCCATGAATCCGATGATGGCTCCGGAAAAAACAATCAAACCATATCCGAATAATGGTTTACGTGAGAATACTGGTATAACCTCTGAAACTATTCCCATGGCTGGAAGAATAAGAATGTAAACTTCGGGATGTCCAAAAATCCAAAACAGATGTTGCCAAAGATGAGGTTTGCCGCCTTCTAAGAAATCGTAGAAATTTGTTCCGTAAGAACGGTCAAACATAAGTTCTACCAGAGCTATAGTTATAGCTGGAAAAGCAAGAATTATAAGAAAACTGACCACCAAGGTCATCCAAGTAAAAACAGGCAGTCTCATCATCGTCATACCGGGTGCCCGCATATTTATGATTGTGGTTATAAAATTAAAAGATGCGAGAAGTGAGGCAACGCCGAGTATTTGCAGCGAAAAGATCCAAAAGTCAGGACCCATATCGCCAATAACTTCAGCAAAGCGGGTATCCGTGAGTGGAGCATAACCAAACCAACCAATCGCAGGAGAACCACCGGTAAAAAACCAGCTAAGATTAAGAATCAGCCCGCCAGCCACAAAGCACCAGAGACTTAGGGCATTCATTCTAGGGAAGGCAACATCTCTTGCCCCGATTTGCAAAGGCATGACAAAGTTAAAGAATGCAGCACTAAGGGGCATGATCACTAGGAAAACCATAGTGGTGCCATGCATCGTGAACATCTGGTTATATTCACGGTTAGTAAGAACGGACATATTATGGTCCCAGAGCTGGGAGCGAATAAGCAGTGCTTCAATTCCACCAATGATCAAAAAGAAAAGTGCGGTAAGACCATACATGAGGCCAATTTTTTTATGATCGATGGTGGTCAACCAGTCGACCAGACCGGTGGTGTGTTGTCCTGGACGGGGGAAGACTTGTGTCTTGGCCTTATTTTCAGTGTCTGGGGCGAGATACTTGATAGATTCGGTAGCCATGGCAATTTGTAGGTTTTGCGGTTTCGGTATGTAAATTTAAGATTGTCCGAGCAGATATGCGATTAATTGATTAACTTTCTCGTCGTCGTTTTCAAGATTGCGAAGAGGATGACGGTCATCCACGCCTTCCCCGTTCCACATGAGGTTACCAAACTTAATTTCATTGGAGTTTTTCAGCCATTTAGAAAGACTTGGCTCATCATTCCTCATCCATCCAGCAGCCAGCGAAGTTCGGAGACCATAAAGAGTGAGATTAGGACCCTTGGCACCTAATCCAGTACGGTTAACCGCATGACACTGAACGCACTGCAAAGATGAAAAGAGTTGCTTGCCTTTTTCGTAATCGTCGGAGTGTGCTTTCTCCCATGCACCGGGATTGAGTTGGGGAGATTGACCCGGAGCGATTTGGCGAATAGAGCGGTATTCCCGGTTTGCTCCAGCCCCCATTTTAGGATCTGCAAAAGAAACTAACGAACCTTTCTTGTAGGAGCTGTCAGGATCATATAATTTGGTTGCAAGATTTGGATTTTGAGCGTTTTGGAAGCGTTTAACCCACTTGGCAAAATCTTCGTCTGTTTGTGCAAGGGCACGGAAAGACATGTAAGCGTGTGAATTTCCACAATATTCAGCACATTGACCGTAAAATAATCCGCCAACGGGCTCGAATTCATCAGTAAACTTTTGCTTGGCAAATACTTTTGCCCGCATGGTACCATCGTGAACAGCAGGCATAGCAGTAGTGGAATTGAGATCCCCGATAATCTTTTGTTGGTCTGCAATAAACCACATGAAGTTTTCCTGGCCGGGCATAAGATCCATTTTACCTGCGAGTTTGGGTACCCAGAAGCTATGAATTACATCTTCGGTTCTTAGATTAATCCGCACAGCCTTAGAGGCAGGGAAAACCAACTCGTTTGCTGTAACAATTCCAAACTGAGGATATTCAAACACCCAAAAGAATCTCTTGCCAGTCACATTCACGGTGATGGCACCGTCGATTTGACTTCGGTCAAGCCCGAGTTTTTCCAAAGTCTCCGCATCATTGGCATCCGGTACACGATTGAGTAACACAACGCCTTGAAGAGTAGGCACAGCTAAAATAACCAGAATGATTGAAGAAACTATGATTAAACCAGTCTCAACCATGGAGTTTCCGTGGGATTGAGGGGGTATCTCCTTTGCTTCTTCCGCAGATTTAGCTCTGTAGCGCCACAATACATAAAGTAAACAACCACCAACTGCACAAAATAGAAAAATGGTTATCCAGACGGAAAGCATGAACACATCGTATTGGTTTTGAGAAACTAGACCTTTGGGGTCGAGGGCAGATTGCTTGTGATCGATGCGAGAACAACTACTCGAAAAGAGCATTAATGCCCCAAAAGCAATATGTGGAAGGGTGAATAGTTTTCGGAAGATTGATGTCATGGTGGGAATTATAAATATCTGTCAATTACAAGAGCAGCAAAAAGAAGGGGTAAATAAATAATGGTGACAAAAAAGAGTTTTTTAGCAGAGAGATCCCGATTTTTGGATTTCCAAAATTGGATGGCAGGTAAAAGGAGATAGAGCGAGAGTAGAATTGCGGAGATAATGTAGAAAGTGCCAGGCTGAGACTGCTTAATTGTCAGGAAATAAGGGGAAAAAACGAAAAAGGTAAGTAAAACTGAATAGATGAGGCTTTTTCTGGCAAGGGCTTTCCCATTTGGGTCACCTAGTTGGTGAAGCTTAAAGCCACCCTTGGAATAATCTTCCCTGAAATTCCAGGCGATGGCCATAAAATGGGGAAGTTGCCAAGTAAAGAGAATACCAAACAAAATCCAACCGTATGTGGTTGGGGAACCTTCTGCTGCCACCCAACCAATTAAAGGGGGTAATGCTCCAGATACGGCACCAATTTCGGTGGCGTAGGGGCTGCGTTTTTTCATTGGCGTATAAAGCAATAGATAAATTGCCAAAGTGGCTAAGGTAAGGATTGCAGCCCATGGGTTTGTTCCTGCCCAAAGAATGTAAATTCCAAGAGAAGAAAGAACGATTCCAAAAGTTACAGCAAACTCGGGACTTATTAACCCGGCAGGAAGAGGGCGGGAGGAGGTTCTGGCCATCAAAGAGTCTTCTTTTCTTTCCATCCACTGATTAAGGGCTGCTGCTCCGCCAGCTGCGAATGCAGTGCCAATCGTAAGGGAGAAGAATATGTTTAAGTCAGCCTGCAAGGGCTCCCGCACAAGGTAGCCCAGAGAAGCAGTAAAAACAGACAGAAGGCTTAACCTTGGCTTGGTTAATTCATACATGCCAAACAACGAACCACCCGGCGAACTTGAAAGCGAGCCGGGGTGGGGCTTGGCTGGTATTGGTTTTCCTAGACTCACGTCAGTAGAATTTCTAATTTATTCATTATGATTTGGCAAACAAAAGCAATCAAGGTGATAGATACATTATTGGACATTGAAAGCTGTGCTTATAATTAACTGCAGTTGAATTAACTTTCATTCCGGTTCTAAGTAATAAAAAATGCAGGAGCAGGAAATTAATTAGGAAAATATTCGGAATTTTTTGGAATTGAAATTGCGTGGGATTCAAAAGCTCGATAAAACAAAGGCGTGAGATTTTTAGTTTTTCTAACTCAAAGTTTGACCCTCCTTCTGCTTTCGTCCTGTGATCAAAAAAGAAGCCCAAGTGCGGGGAACAGCAGTCTTGGCGACGAAGAAATAAGAGGTCAAGTTTTGCGCATCGATCATAACACCAGCATGGTTTGGGTGGAGGTTCTTGGATGCGGTAAGCGCTTGCATTTGCATTGGGAAAAATTTTCCGGTTTTAAGAAGTCGTTCGTTGTGCAACCTGGAGATTTGAACTTGCTCTCGAGAAAGGAAATTTTTCGAGCATCCACCCAACAAATTTTTACACCAACTGATGGAGAAGGCTACTTACTTACAAATGTTTGGCCAGATGATCGTTCGGAAAGAATTCGTGTAAACAATGTCAATCGTCTACTGAGAAGAGATACACTGAGTATGGGTGATAGCATGGTTCGATCTGTGGGGGACACTTTGCCTCCTTTCGCACTCTATGACCAAGACGGGCAAATTTTAACCACTGATTATTTCGACGGATCAGTTACTGTATTGAATTTTATTTTCACAAGATGCTCAATTGCCGAAATGTGCCCGGCCTCGACTATGCGCATGAAGAAACTTCAAGATTTGGCAAAGCAAACCAAAACACCTCATGTGAGATTTTTATCAATTTCCTTGGATCCAGAATTTGATACTCCGGGGACCTTGAAATCCTATGCCCGTGCTTATGATCTGGATGAAGAAAATTTCCGTTTGGGCACGGCGAACAAGAAGGCTATTGACGACCTGACCCGGCAATTTGGTATTTTTCGAAAAAACGTGGACGGACTTCCTTTGGATCACACCATGCGAACCTTAATCATTAATTCCAAAAGACAGATCATATACCAATTTCCGGGAAGCAAATGGGCGGTGGAAGATTTTTTAGCCCGACTACCGGAAGGAGTTGAGGGTTAATCTACTTCATGAGAAAATGATTTCATCAAATATTAAAACCAGCTTACTACTCGCTCTGCCATTTCTTATAATTTTTTGGATTGTTCGTTCTTTACCAGTTGAACAGTGCGATTTTTTGCACGAAGAAACTTACAACCTAAACGGAGAACTTGATTATTGCGGTCCTGGAGATACTGGATTTGTCGACCTAACATTGCGCCGATGGCCAATGACTTTACACTTCAGACCCCTCGATCAATTGGAAGTTGGAAAACCTTGTCGGTTTGAAATGAATATCAAACAGGCGGACGGATCTCCGCTTAGCGAAGAGGATGTTGCTCTTAGTCATACGCGAAAGATTCATCTACTTGCGATTGATCCCAGTCTTGATGACTATCAACATCTTCATCCTGAACCTGATCCGTTATTCAAAGGAATTTGGCGTTTCACATTAACTCCTAAGAGGGCTGGAGATTACCGTGTATACTTAGATTTGATTCCTCTAAAAAGCCCCCGTCGAGTATTATTAGGTGCTTCATTTAACGTACCTGGTGATCCTGAAATTCTTTCACTGAGGCAAAATGGATCTGTTTATTTTTCTGGAAATCGTACATTTAAGTTAGAGCAAATTAGATCTGACGAAAAAAGCCCTGAAATGCTTCTCAAATTTTCCGCTTTTGATAAAAATGGAAATGATCTTCCCTTAAGTCCAGTGATGGGTGCATTTGCCCACTTGGTGGCTTTTCAGCCAAATGCAGACGGCTTTGCCCATTTGCATCCTTTGGAATATGAGCCCCCAAAGGCCGAGAACGAAAACCGTAAGGGTCCCTTAACCTTTAGTTTCAAGTCCCCAACTTCGGGTTCTTATCGTCTTTGGGCTCAGGTTAAAGTTGGGGAGGATGAAGAGGAAAGTTTTCTTCCCTTTGATTTAAAGATTTAGTTATTTATCAAGGGTGCTTGTCCGGACCCATCTTCTTAAGAGAAAATCTTTATTGTCATCAATAATTTCAGCAGGCTCAAAATCAGATTTGAAATGAGGAAAAAAGGCATCACCATCAGGAACCTTTTGGTGCACTTCAGTTAGGTAAAGTTCGTGACAAAAGGGCAATCCCAAGCTGTAAATCTCTCCGCCCCCAATAATAAAGAGATCTTGTTCGGGCAAAAGCTTTGATCCGACCTCTTCAAAAGATCGAAAAACTGTCATTCCTGTCACTTGGGCCGCTTTTTTACTAAGCACCCAATTTTTCCTTCCCGGCAAGGCACCTGGTAGCGAATCCCAGGTCTTTCTACCCATCAAAATAGTGTGCCCCAAAGTAATCTTTTTGAACCATCTAAGATCAGCTGGAAGTCGCCAAGGTAAATCGCCTCCTCGACCGATCACTCCATCCTGTGAGATCGCAACTATGGCTTTGTAAGGATGCGAATGTTTCACACCGCGATAGGTGCCTTAATGGCAGGGTGAGGGTCGTAGTCAACCAATTCAAAGTCTTCAAATCGAAAGTCAGTGATCTCTCTTTGATCTCCATGAATAATCATGCTTGGTTTGGGGCGTGGTTCGCGGGAAAGTTGGAGCTCAGCCTGTTCGCGATGATTTGCATAGAGATGCAAATCTCCGAAGGTGTGCACAAATTCGTATGCCTGCAAATCGCAAATTTTTGCAATCATCATGGTTAATAGTGCGTAGGAGGCGATATTGAAAGGCACTCCTAAAAAGAGATCGGCACTTCTTTGGTATAATTGACAACTTAGCTTGCCATCGGCCACATAAAATTGGAAAAGTGCATGACATGGTGGCAGTGCCATCAAATGAAGTTCCCCGGGATTCCAGGCACATACCAGATGCCGTCGACTGTCTGGATTATTTCGGATCGAGTAGATCACCTCATTTATTTGATTGATTGAACCACTGCCGTCTGACTTTTTCCAATCTGTCCATTGCGCACCATAGACTCTGCCGAGATCCCCTTTTTCATCCGCCCATTCGTCCCAGATGCTAACTTGATTATCCTGCAGATATTTAATGTTTGTATCACCCTTCAAAAACCACAGCAATTCATGAATAATGGAGCGTAAATGTAGTTTTTTTGTTGTTAGCAAAGGAAATCCATCGTGTAGAGAGAACCTAGCCTGTTCACCAAAAACAGACCAGGTTCCCGTTCCTGTGCGATCATCTCGGTAAACACCATGGTCAATTATTCGCTGTAGCAAGGAGAGATAAGTCTTCATTAGATAGTCGTGATCATTCTTGATCGTGAAAGGGTTAATTCATATGTTTTATCTATGAGCGGTTTTCAAATGTCGAGGTTATCGTGGGTTTTTTGCGTATCGTTCCTTGTTTATGCATTGAATAGCTTTGGGCAACAGAAAGCGAATGATTTTACCAAGCGTGTAGTGGTCTTTGACGGTAAAATGAGCTCATTAAGTGGACGGACTTCCAATTTTAGTCGACTAAGCCCATCCTCAGCTCGAAGAATTTCTGTGCAAGAATGGCCAAGCCATTATTCTTCATTTGGAGGTAAAAGGTTTCCTTTGGGAAATGCAAAAATTTTAGGTAAAGAAAGGATTACTTCACCAAGGATTGAGATAACAACACCCTACAATGACCAATTGGCTGATGAAAATTTTGAAAGGGCGAGCAATCAGAACTTATCCAAACGGGATCCTGCGATAGATTCGGTTGAATTTAGGGATGCTTATTATGCCCGATTGAATGATCGAGTAGATCAATGGATGGACAAGGTTAATAATATGTCCTTAAGGGATATTAACCGGTATCAATTTCGTCGCGATCGGTCAAAAGAGCCTGGTTTCCCTGTGCAGCGGGCCGGTGCTGATGGGATGGATGGTGCAAAGACACAATCAACGGTGAGAGGTACTGGTTTACCTTCCGCTAGGCCCAAATCGATCCCCCAAACGAATCAAAGCTATTGGATGGGGCCCAAAAAAATAAAATCGAGCAGTTCCTCCACCTCTACCTCCTCCCAGAGACAATCCTTTTCCGGGGAGTCACAGTCCACTCACTCATCAAAAAACTTTAGAGCTGCACCTAAACCAATTCTTGGTCCCAAGACTATTCGAGTCCAGGTGGATAAGGCTGAGTGATTCACGCTTGCAACAACTCGCCAGTTTCTTACTTTATATCCTTCCATTAAATATCGGACGGCTAGCTCAGTTGGTTAGAGCGACTGGTTTACACCCAGTAGGTCACAGGTTCGAGTCCTGTGCCGTCCACCATCAACCATTACGCTTCACATTTCATGCGCCATGTTATTTCTGTACTAGTCGAAAACAAATTCGGAGTTCTTGCCCGAATTGCTGGCCTGTTTAGTGGTAGGGGTTTTAATATAGACACCCTCAATGTTGCACCAACTCACGCCGATGGACGCTCAAGGATTACTGCTACGCTAAATGGAGATGAAAAGGCCTTGGATCAATGCATTAAGCAATTAGATAAATTGGTAGATGTGATTCAGGTTGATAACTACCACGGCAATGAGGCAGTGGGAAGAGAACTTGTCTTGCTCAAGGTAGATGCTGATTCCAAGACACGTTCAGAAATCACCCAGATATGCGATGTTTTCCGTGGAAAAATAATTGATGTTGCACCTTCTAGTCTAATCATTGAGGCAACGGGAAATGAAAATAAAATCAAAGCATTTCTAAGCCTGCTTGAGAATTTCGGAGTTGCTGAGCTTGCTCGTACCGGAGTTGTTTCGCTCAGGCGTGGATTGAACGAAGAATAATTTTAATCGGAAACTATTAACCTAGTAACCCCCCCTAAATAAGCATAATGCCTGCGAAAGTATATACGCACAAAGAGGCCAAGATAACTCCTCTTAAAAAGAAAACGCTAGCCGTCATCGGATACGGTTCCCAAGGTCATGCCCATGCCCTAAATCTTAAAGATAGTGGACTGAATGTAATAATTGGATTGTATAAAGGAAGTAAATCCATCCGTGTTGCTAAACGCCATGGATTTGAAGTTTTTGAGGTGGCTGAGGCAGTAAAGAAGGCAGATGTCATAATGATTGGTGTGCCAGATATGAAGCAGGCAGATGTTTACGAGTCCCAAATAAAACCCAGTCTGTCCAAAGGGAAAACGCTTCTCTTTACTCATGGATTTGCTATTCATTTCGGGCTTATTAAACCACCCCGTGGAGTAAGTGTGATCATGGTTGCCCCAAAGGGTCCGGGTCATCTTGTTCGCTCTCAATACAAAGAAGGTAAAGGAGTTCCGGCTTTATTTGCTGTACTTAAAGGGTCCTCCAAGGATTCCAAGAAAATTGCCCTTGCTTGGGCTGCTGGAGTTGGAGGTGCTAGGGCTGGCATTTTGGAGACTACATTCAAGGAAGAAACCGAAACTGATCTATTTGGTGAGCAAGCTGTGCTTTGTGGAGGAGCATCCGCATTAGTGCAGGCTGGCTTCGAAACTCTTGTAGAAGCAGGTTATGCTCCTGAAATGGCTTATTTCGAATGTCTGCACGAGCTAAAATTAATTGTTGATCTTATGATCGAGAGTGGAATAGCCGGTATGAGGTTTTCAGTATCGGAAACCGCAAAATTTGGTGATATTACACGTGGTCCCCGTGTGGTAAATGCCAATGTCAAAAAGTCGATGAAGTCCATTCTCAAGGAAATACAAACAGGCAAGTTTGCCAAGGAGTGGATCAAGGAGTACCAGGCTGGTTTACCAAATTATAATAAATTACTGGAGGATGGAGAAAAGCATCCAATCGAAGTTACTGGAAGAAGCCTGCGGGCGGTTATGCCTTGGATTCCCAAGAAAAATATCAAAGGAGCCCAGGCATCTTATTCCTAATATTTTTAATTGGTTGGGGTAAAACCCGCTTTGCCCCAACCTATTATTTGTTGCCCCAACTGGGTTAAAGAGGTGAGTAAACCCCTGATTTTAGCAACTCGTCGTAGCCCCTTAGCTATGCGTCAGGCTGAGATCGCTGCAACTTCAATTTCGAAGATTCTTAACAGGGAAATTAAATTTTTGCCCCTTGTAACTACTGGAGATCGTCAATCCGATTGGTCTTTAGAAAAATCTGGAGGTAAAGGTCTTTTTACAAAAGAGCTCGAAGTAGCCTTGCTTCAAGGGAAGGCAGATTTGGCGGTCCACAGTGCCAAAGATATGCCCACGGAAATGCCAGATGGATTGAGCCTAACAGCTTTTCTTCCCCGGGAAAATCCATCCGATATGTTAATCTTAAAAGATGGAATTACAGAACCCAGGGTTATCGCATCGGGTAGTCCGAGGCGCCGTGCTCAAGCAAGGATTCAATTTTCTCGTGCAGAATGGGTCGAGCTTCGAGGAAGCGTTGAGACCAGGCTAAAAAAAATTGCTGAACGAGGGGAAGCGGAGGCAACTTTTTTAGCTTCCGCGGGACTAAATCGGCTGGGTATTACTGAATTCCCCGGGCTTTCTTTTAGAGAGTTACATTTAAACACAATGGTCCCAGCACCCGGACAAGGAGCAATTGCTATTCAGTCTCGTTCAAGTGAAAAGGATTATTTTAGTATGCTTAGTGATCCAGAAACAGAAAAGGCGGTCATGATCGAGAGAGCCGTGCTAACCGCATTCGGAGGTGGCTGTCAGGTTGCGTTGGGTGCACACTATCAAAAGGACGAAGATGTTCTTCATTTTTTTCATGAAAGTTGTGGCATAAGATCTATGAAAATACACGGACATCCCCAATCCATTTGGTTGAAAGATTTATTGCAATGGACGAGATGCAAATAGAAAAAGGCATTGTTTATTTGGTGGGAGCTGGACCCGGAGACCCAGGACTGTTAACCTTAAAAGCTCAGGCTTTGATTAAGACATGCGATGTTTTGGTTTATGACCATTTAGCCAATCGCAAACTTCATGATTGGGCGTCTTCAGATTGTCTCAGAATTGATGTTGGTAAAAGCCCAGGAAGGCATACGGTTGAACAATCTGAAATAGGTAAAATCCTAGTAGAAAAAGCAAGGGATGGGAATAGAGTTGTCCGACTTAAAGGAGGGGATCCTTTTGTCTTTGGGCGTTGTGCAGAGGAAATGCTGGCTTTGGATGATGCGGGAATACCCTATGAAGTGGTTCCCGGCGTTACTGCCGCACTAGCGTGTGCTGCCTATGCTGGTATCCCATTGTCTCATCGAGAATTTGGTTCATCCATTTCTTTTCTTACTGGGCATGAAGATATAGCAAAGGAGTCTTTGCGGGTTGATTTCGCGAAATTTTCTCAGGTTGGCGGAACCTTGTGTATTTACATGGGAATGAGCAAGCTTGAGGAAATTGTTGATAAATTACTTGCAGGTGGATTGGATAAGGATAGACCCGCAGCAATCGTATCCCAAGGAACATTGCCTAGCCAAAGAAAAGTTCTTGCCCCATTGGGGCAACTTGTGGATCGGGCAAGAATCGAAAAAATGGACGCTCCTGCGATTATTTTTGTCGGAAATTCTATTGGCCTGGCACGATCTTCTTCATGGTTTGAAAGTGCACCACTTTTTGGTCGCCGTATTGCTCTTACCCGGGCTGGTATCCAGCAAAGCAAGATGAAAAGTACGCTTGAGTCTTTGGGTGCAGAAATCCTCGATCTTCCTTTGATTAAAATTCAGTCATCTGATGACAGAAAATTAATCGCCGAGGTATTTGCAGGAATTGCTACCTATGAATGGGTAGTTTTTACTAGTGCAAATGGTGCCCGTTGCTTCATGAGTATTTTCTTTAAGGCATACAAGGATATCAGAAGTTTTGGACCCATGCGAATTGCTTGTGTGGGCCAATCAACCGCAGATGTGCTCAAAAACTATCATTTGGATGTTGAATTGATAGCCAAGGATTCCACCGCAGAGGGGTTAGCTAAAGAACTTGTCGGAACCGATAGTTTGGACAGTGCCAATGTATTGGTCGTCACCGGTAACAGAAACCGAGATATTTTAGTTGATGTTTTAGAGGGAGTCGGGCGTGCCATCGTGGATACACTACCAGTCTACGAAACCGATTTTGCAGATATCCTTGATGCTCCTGACTTTGAGAAGTTTAAAAACATTGGAGCAGATGCAATTGTTTTTACTAGTTCCTCAACCGCACTTTCCTACATTGAGCAATCTGAAGATATTCTTTTGGCAGAAAATGCCCGAAAACCAATTTTTTGTAGCTTTGGTCCCCAAGTAACTAAAACCTTAAAGGAAAATGAACTTGATGTTGCTGTGGAGGCATGCCATCCAAGCGTTGAAGGACTGGTAGAAGCACTGCTGGAACATTATGTAATTCCAAGATGAGGCCAAAACTGATCAAAATTTGTGGTATTACCAGATCGATTGACGCCCAAGAGAGTATCGATTCCGGAGCAGATGCTTTGGGCTTTATTTTTCATCCACCTTCACCTCGATATGTCTCCCTTAAAAAATTTAACTCTTTGCAAAATGAGATAAAGTTTTCCGATTGTTTGAAAGTTGCTGTGGCGGTATCCCCTGAACCCTCGCTGGTAAATCAATTTCTGGAAGCTGGGTTTGATAAATTTCAATTTCATTTTCCCAATGATTTTCCCATTGATAAAATCAGGGTCTGGTCTCAAAAAGTTGGTGTCGAAAACCTGTGGTTAGCCCCTCGATTACAATCGTCTGAGAAATTTCCAGCAGAGTATTTGAAGTTTGCCCAGACTATCCTCTTCGATGCTTATTCGGGCCAGGCATTTGGGGGAACTGGTAACTTGTCTGATTGGACAAAATTTACTCAGCTAAAAAATCATTTTCCAGAGAAGCAATGGTACTTAGCAGGTGGATTGAGTGCTGAGAATATAAAAAAAGTAATGGTCGAAGTTAAGCCTGATGGGGTAGATCTTAATAGTGGGGTTGAAAGTTCACCCGGAGTTAAAGACTCGGTCAAATTAAAGAAGGTGTTTTCAATATTGAGAAAGTTGTAATTTGGAACTTACTTAAATTGTTTGGCCAGTTTGGCTAGTTGTTTGGGATCCATGCTATCAAGATCAGGTAATCCAGAAGTTTCTCCTCCTCCGAATGCACTCATTAATTGCTTCATCTTTCCACCCTTCATTTTTCGCATCATTTTTCGCATTTGAGAGAATTGTTTGATCAACAGATTAACATCACGAATCTGCACACCAGCTCCATCTGCTATTCTTTTGCGGCGAGAACCTCCGATAATGCGGGGGAAACGGCGTTCCTGTTTGGTCATGGAAAGAATGATTGCCTCGTGTCGTCCTAGGGCAGCTTCCTCTTTCTCTCCTACCTGAACTTTGCCCATACCAGGTAACATTTGGGCAATCGATCCCATGGATCCAAGTTTTTTCATTTGTCTCATCTGGGAGAGGAAGTCCTCAAAATCAAATTCGGCTTTGAGCATTTTTTCCGCCATGCGTGCCGATTCTTCCTCATCAAAATGCTCCTGAGCTTTTTCCACAAGGGATACAACATCTCCCATGCCCAGTATTCGGGAGGCTAAACGATCAGGGTGGAAAGTTTCAAACTCATCTATCTTTTCCCCTGTTCCCATGAATTTTATGGGAGCCCCTGTGACTTTCTTCATAGAAAGAGCAGCTCCCCCACGGGCATCACCATCAATTTTGGTCAAGATAATACCGCTTAGTCCAAGTCTTTCATGAAAGGTTTTGGCAACATTCACTGCTTCCTGCCCTAAAGCGGAATCCGCAACCAGAAGAATTTCATGTGGATTTATTTCCTTTTTAAGGTGCTCCAGTTCATTAACCAGATCTTCATCAATCTGTAATCTTCCGGCGGTATCAAAAATAATCAGATCGCTTCCGTTTACCTTGGACATCTCCCATCCTGCCCGGGCGATATTTGGTACATCCTTGCTTTCCCGATCAAGATAAATCTGGAAATCTTCCTGCTTGGCCAGAAATTCCAACTGATCAATCGCAGCAGGTCTGTAAACATCACACGCTACCAACATAGGCTTTTGACCATTTTTCGCTAAGTGCTTGGCCAGTTTTGCCGAGGTCGTGGTTTTACCAGCACCATGCAATCCAACCATAAGTATCCGCAAAGGACGATCTTCTTTCAGGGCAGAGTTTCCCTCGCCCAAAAGTTTAACTAATTCGTCGTTTATAATTTTTACGACCTGCTGACCCGGGGAAACTGATTTTAGCACTTCCTGTCCAAGACAGGCATTTTTAACATCTTCAATAAACTCTCGTGCAACCTTGTAGTGTACATCTGCAGATAGCAGAGCTTTTCGTACTTCAGTAAGTGCTTCCGAAATGTTTTCCTCAGAGAGTTTCCCTTTACCTCCCAAGGATCGTAATACACTGCTCAATTTGTCTGTTAAATTTTCGAACATATCAAATAAATCATGACATTTGGCTGAGATGGGGGAAAGCCAGAAATCTTTGTCGTGGCTTTACGCGTTGCCAAATATGCGAATTACATTACTTTCTTACTTTCTCCTATTAATATTTCCCCCCCCTATGAAGATTCTTGTTGCGGATCGTATTTCTCCACTCGGAGTTGAATATTTGAAAAATCAGGACGGCTTTGATGTAGTTGAGGCCTATGGCTCATCACCTGAGGAAGTAATTGCTCATGCTAAGGATGCTGCGGCTATAATTGTTCGTAGTGATACACGGGTTACCCGGGAGGTTATGGAGGCAGCTTCTTTGCTAAAAGCAATTGGACGGGCTGGGGTTGGAGTCGACAATATTGACATTGAGGCGGCGACCGAGCGGGGGGTTATTGTGATGAATACCCCTGGTGGAAACACAATTGCCACTGCTGAATTAACTTTTACTCACATGCTCTGCGGTACTAGACCAATAGTTCGCGGAGCATCTGGAATGCGCCAAGGAAAGTGGGAAAGAAAACAATTAAAGGGTGCCGAATTAAGAAATAAAACCCTTTCAGTTTTGGGATTGGGTAGAATTGGTGCAGAGGTAGCCAAGCGGGCTCAGGCCTTTGATATGTGCGTGATTGCATACGATCCTTACCTGACAGATGAAAGGGCAAAAGAACTGGAAATCGAAAAAGTCGATCTCGACGAAGCGTTTTCGCGTGCAGATTATCTTACCGTTCACATGCCGATGACACCCGAAACAAAAGGGATAGTCGATGATTCTGCGTTTGCTAAGATGAAGGATGGTGTAAGGGTATTTAATTGTGCAAGGGGTGGAATTATTGATGAAGCCGCCTTAATTGCCGCCTTAAAAAGTGGCAAAGTTGCGGCGGCCGGCTTGGATGTGTATGAGCAGGAACCCCTACCTGAGGATCATGAATTCCGAACACTCGAAAATTTGAACCTTACCCCTCATTTGGGAGCATCCACAGAAGAGGCTCAGGAAAGTGTTGGAGTAGAAATAGCTGAAGCAATAGCCGAGGTTCTGCAGGGTGGTAGAATTCGTAATGCCATTAATATGCCATCAATTGATCCTAAGGATTTACAAACACTTAGTCCATACCTTGAACTCTGCATGCGCCTGGGTGCCTTCGCCCGTCAGGCAGCGAATGGTTCAGTTCAATCTCTTCACATAACCTACTGGGGAGGAATGATTGAGTTTGATACTATTCCTCTAACCCGTGCGGTGCAAAAAGGGTGGCTTAAAGGTATTGCTGGCGATGAAGGGGTGAATGATGTAAATGCACCCTTTAAAATCAAGGCATTGGGCATAAAGGTGGAAACAACAAAGTCTTCATCAGCTGTCGATTACAATGAACTTATCGAGGTACGTACGATTGATTCCTTGGGCAAAGAACAATCCGTCCGCGGAACTATTATTGGGAAAAATGCTGATCCTAGAATTGTTGAAGTAGACGGCGAGGCCATAGAGGCCCGGCCAGTTGACACTCTTCTGGTAGTCCGGAATCTCGATAAACCAGGGATTGTCGGAAAAGTAGGAACTATTCTTGGGGAGTTTGGGATCAATATTGCCAACATGTCACTCAGTCGTTCAGAGGGCTCGGAGACAGCTCTGACAATTTTGGAACTCGATAATGAGCCCAGCCCTGAAGTTATTGAAAAATTAGTTGATGATCCCGATATACAGGAAGCTCGTGTGTCCCGCCAAAAATAACTGTCTGATTAGTAATCAAATCTCAATTTGACATATAAATGTTAAGCGTAGAAATCATCGCAGTTCTAATCATCGGTTATTTGATCGGATCAATCCCTTGGGCAGTGATGATAGCCAAGCGCAGGGGTGTTGATATTTTCACCGTCGGTAGCGGGAACCCTGGAGCGACCAATGTTTTAAGAACTATGGGTAAGCCTATGGGCTATTTAGTGTTTACATTGGATTTTCTGAAAGGAGTTCTTGCGGTATGGTGGTTTCATTTACCTTTGTTTTCTTTCTCTGGTGACACATCTATTGGATTATGGGCGTTGCCCGCTGCGGTATTGGGGCATACTTACCCGATCTTTACTGGCTTTCGTGGAGGAAAGGGAGTCGCCACTGCTATGGGTGGATTGCTGGGATTGATGCCAGCCTGTTTGCTTGTCGGATTGTTTGTTTGGCTTTTGACCTTTTACCTGACTAAGTATGTGGCTGTTGCATCTATTGCATTTGGCTTGAGTCTGCCCGTTTGTTCAATTGTCTTTTCTGCAAATGTGGATGGAGGATTGGGAAAGACATTTTTGGCATTTTTGGTTATGGGGTGGATCATATGGAGGCACCGTTCAAATTTAGTCAGGTTACGGGCAGGAACCGAAAGTCGTTTTGAAAAAAAAGCGAGGCAGAGGCCTAAACTCTAATATTTATTCTCGATAAAACTTAATGAATGATCCTTCGAAAATCATCCGGGTAGGCATACTTGGCTTTGGTACGGTTGGTCAGGGCACATGGAAACATCTAGTGGGAAATGCAGAATTTTGGCCAAAAATTCTAGGAGTTGAATTGGTGCCAGTGCGTGCATCGGTAAGGACATTGAGCAAGGATAGACCTTTTAAGATAGATGTAGATCAACTTACAACTGATTCAGCTTCAATTGTGGATGACCCAGAGATTGATTTAATTTGCGAATTAATTGGAGGTGTGGAGGAAGCAAAGGAATTAACCTTGCGTGCATTTGCACAAGGCAAGTCAGTGGTTACAGCAAACAAAGCCTTGATCTGTGAACATGGAGATGAACTCTTTCAGGCGGCAGAAAAAGCAGGTGTTAGTTATGGTTTTGAGGCAAGTGTGGCTGGTGGCATTCCCATTATCAAGGTCCTACGGGAGAGCTTGGTATCCAATGATTTCCCCCTGATTTATGGCATTCTAAATGGTACATCCAATTACATCCTAACCCGAATGGTAAACGAGGGTGCCAGCTTTGAAGAAATCCTCAAGGATGCCCGGGAGCTTGGGTATGTGGAGGCAGATGAATCGCTTGATCTCGATGGAGTCGATGCAGCTCACAAAGCAGTCATTTTAGCCTACCTTGCCCATGGAATATGGGTGGACATCAAGGAGGTCACAGTGGAAGGGATTCGCCGAATATCCAATGAAGATCTTGCCGCGGCTGATAGTCTTGGATGTCGGATTAAATTGATTGGAGTAATTCGTAGAGATTTTTCCAATAATCATGTATCTGTAGCGGTTCATCCTGCCCTAATTCCAGTTGAGGAAACCATTGCCCGAACTGATGGTGTCCACAATGGAGTCTGTCTGAAGGGAACGGTTGTGGGTAATGTTGTATTAACAGGGCGTGGTGCTGGGCAGGACCCCACAGCTAGTTCTGTCATCTCTGATTTGGTCGATGTGGTCAAAAGTTCGGAGAACATATCTTCCATGCCCAAACTACTTCATGTTTCTCCTGAAGATTGCCAGCCTGCTTCTGCGGAAGAAATTCATGGAAGGTTTTACCTTCGATTATTGGTAGATGATCGCCCCGGACAATTGGCTAAAGTAGCAGAGTGTTTAGCGGAATGCGGAATCAGTTTAGCCACTGTTTCTCAAACCGCACACGAGAATAACCAACCAGCGAGTTTGATTTTGACAACTCATCAAACCAACGAACATTCCATTGGTATGGCTATTGAGAAATTAGGCGTTCTTCCCGGGGTGGTCGATCAGCCGGTGTTGTTCAGGATGTTTGATCCGAACGGAATTTCCTAAAATGAATGTAGTTGTTCAGAAATATGGCGGTACATCCGTGGCTGATGTCGAGCGGATAAAGAAAGTTGCCCGACGGGTTAAATCTGCGGTTGATTCCGGGCAAAGGGTGGTGGTGGTTGTTTCCGCCCGTGCTGGGGTGACCAATCAATTAATTGAGCGTGCCAAGGCTATTCAGAAAAATCCTTCGGAAAGGGAGCTTGATATGTTAATGACATGTGGAGAGCAAGAAACCATAGCGTTGCTATGCATGGCTCTTCATGCGATCGATATTCCTGCAGTTTCCCGTACTGGGTGGCAGGTTGGTATTTTGACAGAAGGGTTGCACGCCAAAGCCCGTATCCGTGAAGTGCAGGGTGGAGATTTAAGAAAGCAATTACGCACGGGTAATGTGGTGGTGGTCGCTGGGTTTCAGGGAGTCAATGACGACGGTGATGTCACCACATTTGGAAGAGGTGGTTCTGACTTAAGCGCAATTGCTCTTGCTGGAGCTCTTAATGCGAATGGCTGTCAAATCTACACTGATGTGGAAGGTGTGTACACGGCAGATCCCCGCATCGTGCCTGATGCCCGAAAAATTACTGAGATCAACTACGAGGAAATGCTTGAATTAGCCAGTAGTGGATCCAAGGTTATGCAAACACGTGCAGTTGAATTTGCCCAAAAGCACAACATCCCTTTTGAAGTTCGTTCAAGTTTTTCTAAAAAATCCGGAACCATGGTAAAAAAGAAAGTAAAATCGTTGGAGGATATGCTGGTTAGCGGTGTAGCCACGGACAAGAATCAAGTACGCATTAGTGTGACTGAATTGCCAGACCGGCCAGGGGCAGCCGCTGCAGTTTTTAAAGTAATGGCTGATGCCGGCGTGATTGTGGATATGATCATTCAGAATGTGGGCAGGCAAGGATTGGCCAATCTATCCTTTACCGTACCTTCCGAAGATGCTTTTCGGGCGGAGAAAGCATTAAAAGAGCACTTTGCGGATGGCAATGGTGGAAAACTTGGCAAGAGCACCAACATTGTTAAGGTATCGGTCGTTGGTGTGGGGATGCGATCTCACTCTGGAGTTGCAGCTACATTCTTTGATGCCTTGGCAAATGCCGGTATCAATATGCTGATGATCAGTACCTCTGAGATTAAAATATCGGTTGCGGTGGAGCCAGACAGTGGAGATGATGCTACCCGGGTCGCCCACCAAGCATTTAAATTAGGGAAGTAAAACTAGTTCACGATGCGCTACTTAAGTACGCGCGGTGGGGCGCAACCAGTTTCCTTTTCTGAAGCAGTTGCCCAAGGTCTGGCCCCCGATGGAGGCCTTTATTTGCCGGAGGAATTTCCTGACCTAAATCCTTACATCGACGACTGGCAGAATCTATCTTATCCGGAACTATGTTTAGAATTTTTCAAACATTTTGCCACGGATATTGAAGATACCGATTTGAAGCAGGCGGTTGATTCTGCTTATTCCACTTTTACTCATTCTGATGTTGCTCCACTTGTTCCCTTAAACGATCACTGGCAGGTCTTGGAATTGTTCCATGGTCCTACTTTGGCATTTAAGGACTTTGCTCTGCAATTGTTAGGCAATCTTTATGAGCTACAAATTAAGCGAAGTGGGGAAAAACTTTGTATTTTGGGAGCCACTTCTGGAGATACGGGTGCCGCGGCTATTTCTGGCTTATTGGGTAAATCTGGAGTGGATGTGTTTATTCTTTATCCTGACGGAAAAGTTTCCCCGTTGCAGGAGAGGCAGATGACATGCACGGGTGCTGCCAACATTTATCCTGTGGCGATTGAAGGAACATTTGATGACGCCCAACGAACTGTCAAAGAACTATTTGGTGATATCGAGTTTTCCTCATCCGTGGGATTGTCTGCGGTTAACTCCATTAATCTGGCCAGAATCCTTGCCCAGTCCGTTTATTATTTATACGCGTGGTTAAAGCTGGAAACAAGCAAGCGGGAAATGACCCAATTTGTGGTGCCCACTGGAAACTTTGGCAATGTATTTGCCGGTTGGCTGCTTACCAAAATGGGAATCCCTTTGGGAGGCTTTCGTGTAGCGACTAATCAGAATGATGTTTTGCATCGTTTGTTTTCAAGCGGCCAGTATAAATTGGCCTCAGTCTCGCCAAGTTTGGCTCCTTCAATGGATATTCAGATTGCCTCTAATTTTGAACGTTTGCTTTTCTATTTTTTGGATGGCAACCCCGAAAGGGTATGTGAGGTGATGCAGACTTTTAGACAAAAAGGAAGGTATTCATTTGAGCATTTTAATATACCCAGTTTTTCCAGTGCCAGTGCAACGGATTTAGAAATTCCGACTATAATTAAACAAGTCTGGAAGGAGTATTCCTACTTGGCGGATCCTCACACTGCCTGTGCATTTAAGGACTTGGATAAACATAAAGACTCGGTAATTCTTGCGACTGCTCATCCGGCAAAATTCCCCAGCGTTTTTACAGATGCGGGAATGGATCGTCCTGTATCACCAGTATTGGAGGTATTATTGAATCAACAACCAGTGAAGCACAAGGTTGGAGTCGATGCTTTGAGCATTAAGACTTTTATTCGAACAAAACTTTCTCAAGAAAAAGAGTAAGCAAATTTTTAAGTCAATGACCGAACCGATCGTTTTTTTCAGGGGAGGGGCAATGGGCGATTTCTTGCTACTTTTACCTATTCTGGAAGTTGCCCGGAAATATGGATCTCGTGTTTGCTTATATACAAGATCACCCTACCTGGCCTTACTTGATGACGATTGGGATTGGCTTGAAAAATATGATATAGATGAAAAGCCAGACCCCTTTTCAGATCTGCCAAAATCTTCTCTGGTTGTTACATTTTGGCGTGATTTATATTGGCAGGAGCAGGCTAAAATATTGGGTGCATCGAGAACAATTTTTATTAATCCGAGACCTACGGATGGCGCACATTTCATTCAACAAGCAATAGATTCGCTTGGTTGGACTCTAGTAAGCGGATGGAAAAAAAAATCTTATCTGGGCAATTATTTTAGGGGAGGGGATCAAACTCTTTGGATTCATCCAGGCAGTGGTGGAGAATACAAAAACCTGCCCTTTTTTTATTTTGAGGAAGCGGCACAGCAATGGATGGAATCCAGAAAAGACCGCCGGGTAATTTTTTCTTTTGGAGAAGCAGATTATAAATTGTTGGGAAATTTCAAAGAATCTGAGCTGGTAAAATCTTCAAGAGTAGAAACGCTCCACTCCGTTGATATTCAAAAGATTCGAGATGAAATGGTCCAGCGAGCAGATAAATTTATGGGTAATGACTCAGGCCCGGGTCACCTGGCTGCGAACCTTGGAATTCCAGTTGAAATAGCTTTTTGCGGGACAAATAAATCAGTGTGGAGACCAACTGGTCCTCGGGTAAAGACTTATTACTGGGATGCTGATTCCAAGAGAATTTTATAAGTAACAGAGTCAACCAAAGCTTCCCAACTGGCAGTGATCACATTATCACTCACTCCCACTGTCCCCCAGGTTGTTTTACCATCGGTTGATTCCACATGCACCCTGGTAATCGCGTTGGTGCCTTGGTTGCTTTCCAGAATGCGTACTTTGAAGTCAATCAATGTAACCTCGGAAATAAAGGGGAAGTCTTTCTCTAGTGCCCTACGCAAGGCATGATCAAGAGCAGATACTGGACCGTTGCCTTCTGCAACCACATGTCTGACTTCATCTTTGACCTTAAGTTTGACAGTTGCTTCGGAGGTTACTCCGTCTTCTTGGCTCAAGCCTTCAACACCCACATGAAAACGCAAAACTTCAAAGGCAAGATCTTCTCCCCTAAGGAATCGCCGCAACAGCAAATCAAAGGATGCATCGGCAGATTCAAATTCATATCCTTTAAACTCCAATGATTTTAATTCCTCAAGAAAAGATTTCATTTCGGGGGATCTTCCGTCCACATCCATCCCCATTTCCTTTGCTTTGAGCATGATACTACTCCGCCCTGACATGTCGGAAACAAGCACACGTGTACGGTTGCCAACAGTTGCTGGATCGATGTGCTCATAGCTGCGGGTGGATTTGGATGCGGCATCCGCATGAACTCCTCCCTTATGTGCAAAAGAAGCCGCCCCAACATAGGGTGCCCGAATGTCTGGCCTCAAGTTGGTTGAGTCATCAATGAAGAGAGAAAGATCACGCAACTTGGAAAGATTTTTTCCACAGTTGGTGGACCGGTCCATCTTTAATTCGAGGTTTGGAATAATAGTGGTTAGGTTAGCGTTACCATTTCTTTCACCATAGCCATTCATGGTCCCTTGAATCATTACCGCACCGGCTTCGACCCCGGCTAAACTAACGGCAACACCTACGCCGGCATCATTGTGGCAATGCACTCCGATTTTAGAACCTGGAAAATGATTAACCACGGCTTGGGTAATGTTTTGAAAAGGAGTGACTAGCTTTCCGCCATTCGTTTCGCACAAGGTTAGAAAATCAGCTCCTCCTCGCTGAGCACCCTCAAGGGTGGCAAGTGCATAATCGGGATTGTCCGAGTAACCGTCAAAAAAATGTTCTGCGTCATAAATAACTTCTTTTCCCTGTTCTTTGAGATATCGGACCGTATCTTCAATCATTTGGATATTTTCTTCGGGAGTTGTCCGCAAAACATCCGTTACATGGAGAAGCCATGATTTTCCAAATATCGTAACAACAGGAGTGTTTGCATCTAAAAGTAATTTTACCTGTGCATCATCTTCCACTGGTGTGCTGGCCCGTCGGGTGGATCCAAAGGCAGCAACTTTGGCATGCTTCAGGTTAAGCCCTTTGGCTTGTTCAAAGAAGGCCATATCCCGTGGGTTACTTCCTGGCCAGCCACCCTCAATATAATCAACCCCAAATTGATCAAGCTTTTGGGCAACCCGAAGCTTGGAAGCCACGGTGAAGGATACACCTTCTGCCTGTGAGCCATCTCTCAAGGTTGTGTCGTAGATCAGTACATGCTGATTGTCCATGGTGCTGAATTGATTATAGGGGAAGAAATGATCTGACTTGCTGTTTAGAAGTAATAAGCGTTCCGAAAAGGATAAAAATGCTTTTCTTCTCCGGTCTTGGCAACGGCAAAGCTTTGCATGTATGCTGGGCTGCAGTGAATCAAATCTATGGCAATCAGTTAGGATTAGAAATTTTTCATTCGTTGAGAAAACGGTTACTTCATCCATTACTGGTGGATTATGGGCTTCCTTTCCCCAAAACTTTCAATCGGGGGCTGGTCCTAGTTCTATCCCTTGGCTTGGTAAAAGTCCTTAACCAAAAAAAAGTTGGGCAAAGGGTTGGGGTTATTCTTCCACCCGGAATTGGTGGATTTGTTGCTAACATCGCATTAATCCTGAGTGGTCGTATACCAGTGAATTTAAATTTCACTCTTGGGCCAGAGATTAACAGCAACCTCCTTAAATCCACTGATATTTCCACAATTGTTACCGCATCCAAAATGGTGGAAAAGTTCCCGGATTTTCCTTGGACAGAGGATATCTTATTGGTTGATAACTATCTTGTAACTTCAGCAAAGAAGCCGATTTCAATTTTTTGGAAAATCATAAAAACCAAAATTACCCCCCACAATATAATTAGAGAATATTTGGTATCTTCAAAAGGTGGAAGTGATCTAGCCACGATTTTATTCACCAGTGGTAG
>JAYODK010000022.1:0-27443 GCA_038106225.1 Opitutales bacterium
ATTTCATCCCTAACCAAAAAGTTTGAACATGAGTAAAAAATTCCCTGGAGGAGTAGCCACTGGAGATGCAGTGCAAGCGATCTTCGAAGATGCCAAAGAAAATGAATATGCCCTGCCTGCGGTTAATGTAGTAAATAGTCACACGGTGAATGCAGTAATCGAAACAGCTGCTTCGGTTAATTCGCCTGTTATGGTTCAGTTTTCCAACGGAGGAGGTCAGTTTTTTGCGGGTAAAAGCTTAAACAACGACAACCAAAGTGGTGCGGTTGCAGGATCTGTTTCGGGAGCGATGCATGTCCATGCGATGGCAGAAGCTTACAATGTGCCTGTTATTCTTCATACCGATCATGCAGCCAGAAAGTTGCTTCCATGGATTGATGGCATGCTGGATGCCAGCGAAAAATTTTATGAGAGGGAAGGGAAGTCTCTTTACAGTTCGCACATGCTTGACCTTTCCGAAGAACCGATTGAAGAGAACTTGACCACCTGTAAGGAATATTTTCAGCGGATGAATCAGTTGGATATGACTATTGAGATCGAGCTCGGAGTTACCGGGGGTGAGGAGGACGGTGTTGACAATACCGATATAGACAGTGCCCGTCTTTACACTCAACCAGAAGAGGTGAATCAAGCCTACGAGATGCTTTCAGAAGTAAGTAACCGTTTTACCATTGCTGCTGCATTTGGAAATGTTCATGGAGTTTACAAACCCGGCAATGTTGAATTGACTCCTATAATTCTCAAAAACTCGCAGGATTTTGTTAAGGAAAAGCACGGCTTATCTGGAAAGCCAATTGACTTTGTTTTTCATGGAGGGTCAGGCTCTTCCCGCGAGCAAATACGGGAGGCAATCGGTTATGGAGTGGTTAAAATGAATTTGGATACCGATATGCAATGGGCCTTTTGGGATGGGGTTCACGCATATTACAAGGAGAAGAAAGAATATCTACAGGCACAACTTGGTAATCCTGAGGGAGAAGATAAACCGAACAAAAAGTTTTATGATCCACGAGTTTGGCTACGATCAGGTGAGGTCGCATTTGTTGAGCGGTTAAAGCGTTCATTCGATGATCTAAATTGTATCAACCGCAATTAATTTATTGGAATTTATCTTTTCTAACCCTTCGGGCAGAGAGTTTTATACCCGAATTACTCTTTTAGTGTAAGTAATTATTTTATACTTTGCTATTTGTTCATAATTTCCTAAAAAAGGGTAATGACATCTCCAGAAAATGCTTTACCCAAAAGGGTGGTTCGTACCATTACCCTCACTGAAGACGACCTAACTATGCTTGATGAGGTTGAGCGTGTCCTTTCAAAGACTGGTCACCGTGTTAAAACAGATTCGAAATTGATTCGTGCTGCCATAAACGTGGCCTCTTGTGTTCTTCAGGGTAAATCTTACAATGTTAATGAAATTGCTGAAAAAGTTGTTCTGGAGGATGGTAGATCTCAGAGCAAGCTATTGGTCAAAAAAAAGCTTAATTAAGCCTTAAATAATTGTTCAATTTCTCGAGCGTCCGCTTTTTCTAAATCAATTTTTTGACCATTTATCTGCACACACTGCTCTTGCTTCTGGGCATAGAAAATAGGGCGGTAATTTAGAGTTGCCATTCTTTCCGCTGCATTTCGGATCCAATTCAAACTGCCACTTATTTGAACTAGACCAATTGCTTGTTCGGTTTGGCAAGTCAATGCATGTCCAATCCCGTCTGGGGATTGCTTGATGAGGTTGGTGTATGCCCCCAAGGCTTCATTGTATTCTGTTTGCCATTTCCCCTTTTCCTTTCCCAATTTGCCAAGGGTATGGAAACTGCGTAAGAGCGAGGAATTGCCAGACGGTATCGCATGATCATGCCAGGATTTTTTTCTAACAGGTGGGGCATTTTCCATCTGTTCTAAACTAGTGAAAAAGCCAGGGAGTTTAGGGTCTTTAAAATGCAAAACGGTCAGGTTGATAAGTTCTTCTGCTTTTTTTACCCAATCGTTTAATTTTCCAAAGTTCCAAATTTCAGCAATAGCTCCAAAGGAAAGAATGGCCTCTGCCCAAAAGGCATAATCTTCAAGGAATCCAAATGAACTTGTAGATTGGTCTGGGTAGAGAATGGAGGCAACAGAGCTATCATTAAGTCGGAAAACAGATTCCATCCATTGGAGAAGTTCAAAAGCTTCAGTCAGATAAGATTTATCCTGTATAGCGACTCCTGCATCGACTAATGCCCGTACCAGCAGGGCATGCACAGCACAGGATTTTTTTTCATCCCGTTCCGGACTGCTGATTAGATTCCGAGCTACTTTGAGTTTTTCAAGGATCACTAATTGCTGATCATTTGGGATTTCAGTTGTATTAATCAAAGTTGGAAGAAAAAGATCTGAACTTGCTTTGGCGAAAGGGCCCCAGATCTGCTCCATCTTTAAGGCATCCTTTGAGCCAATTGTTTTTTGCAACTCATCATGGGTCCACAAATAGTGTGCACCTTCCATTTGATTTGTTTCGGATGAAAGAGAACTTGCATAACCTGACTTACTGTTTCCCATCTCGTTCTTAATCCAATCCCAGGTTAGTTCAATCACTCTGCGATCTTGTGGGTTTCGGAATTTTCGCCATGCCCGGGAGTAAGTTGAAATAAGTAATGCATTATCGGAGAGCATTTTCTCAAAATGAGGCGATGTCCATTCACGGTCCAAGCAGTAGCGGAAAAATCCTCCATTTACATGATCGAATAACCTTCCATTTTTCATCGCTCCTAATGTCTTTTTTAAGCAAAAATTTATTCGCTTGGAAAATTTTTGATTTTTCCGCACAGACTCAGCCTCACTCAGGGCAAAAAGAAAGTCTATTTTCATGGGTGAAGGGAATTTTGGGGCAGGAGTGAAACCACCAAATTCATCATCATGTGCTTCCTCAAGTGTTGCACCCGCATTTAAAAGGATTTCATTTTGCCAATCTCTGGGATCCGACAGACTGGAATGGTTTGAGTGTGCGAGATTAGCCAATGCATTTTTACCATTCTCTATGAGCTCTTCTCGTCTGGTGCGAAAATGTTCGGCGATGCGCAATAATACCTGTGGCCAGGGAGCAATACCCTGACCCTGATCCTCCTTGGGGAAATATGTGCCACACCAAAAAGGAGCCCCGTCCGGTAGGCAAAATGCATGCAATGGCCAACCGGCTGATTGATTGAACATGCGAGATGCCTCCATGTAGAGAAGATCAAGGTCTGGGCGTTCCTCCCGATCCACTTTTATGCAGACAAAGTGACGATTCATAATCGATGCGATGTAAGAATCCTCATAATTGTCCCGGGCCATTTGCCTACACCAATGACAGGAGTGATAGCCTATGGAGACAATTAACGGTTTATCAAGTTCCTTAGCTTGATCAAATGCAGCTTTTCCCCATGGCTGCCAGTTTACCGGTTGGTTTGAAGATTCCTTTAAATAAGGACTGGATTGATTTAGCAATGCATTACCCATGTTTAAAACTGTGATCTTACCATGACAGACAAAATCATCTTGCCCAAGCTCCAATACATTTTTGTGTTTTCACATTGTCGAAAGCCGGTATCCCCCTTACCTAAATGAGATGCCCGATATTCGCATTCTTTCTGATCTGGTAGCCAACCAAATTGCGGCTGGTGAAGTGGTTGAGCGGCCTGTTGCCGTGCTTAAAGAATTAGTGGAGAATAGTATCGATGCCAAAGCTAATAACATAGAGATTGAATTTAGAAACGGAGGTAAGTCTTACCTGCGGGTTGAAGATGATGGTGTAGGCATGAAGCCAGACCAAGCTCTGCTTGCCTTAGAAAGGCACGCTACGAGTAAGATCCGTAAAGCAAGTGATTTAAATAAAGTGGGAACTTTTGGATTCCGGGGAGAGGCTTTACCTTCCATTGCCAGTGTTAGTCGATTCATCCTTCGTACACGATCTTCATCAACTGATGAAGGAACTGAAGTTTTTCTTAATGGTGGTAAAATGATTCATTGTAAGGAGTGTGGGATGCCTCAGGGGACGAGAATTGAAGTTTCACATCTCTTCAACTCAGTTCCAGGACGGAGAAAGTTTCTTAAGACTGAGATAACTGAGGCCACTCATCTTATTTTTATGGCAAAGCTTTATGCATTGGCTCATCCAGCCATTACTTTCACTCTTATTGAAGGGGGGAGGACTATTTTCCGCTCACCTGCATGCGAAATTTCTACAGATCGAGTAAGGGAAATATTTGGCAAAGGTCTGGCAGAATCCTTGATCCCCATACAAAAGGAGAGCAATGGAATGGTAATTAATGGGCTTCTTGGAAAGCCTGGGCAGAGTCGCTCCACGCGGAAGGAAATGATTTTCTTTGTCAACCGTAGACCCGTGGATAGTAAGACCCTTTCCTACGCAGTTATCGAGGCATTTCATACCTTCGTGCCAAAGGGCCGCTTCCCTCCGGTCATTCTTTTTCTCGAAATGGATCCGGCGTCCATTGATGTAAATGTGCATCCATCAAAGCGGGAAATCCGCTTTCGGAATGAACCTGAGGTAAGATCATTCGTTCTGAGTACTGTGCTTGATCACAATAAATTAATCGCTGCTTCTGCCCATGAATTTTGCCCTCCAGATTCCAAAATTGAATATGAGGAGGAAAATGGCAGAGAGGTACCCAAAATAGATGCCCAAGCATTGGCTTTGTTTGGTAAGAAACAAAATTCGGTTGCCGAACTTTGGGGAAAGAAAACGGATAAATCTTCTACAATTGATACATTTACTACCAGTGAGAATCATCCAAGTGGCGAAAATTCTGAGCAACTCTCTCCCAAAGAAATTAAGCCAATCATTGAACGAAAACTGGTTGGTGAACGAAGAGATCCAGGTGCGGAATGGAAGCTGATCGACCGTGCCCACGGGGATTTATCTCTTTTTACCACTCCTCAAGGGCTTGTTGCGTTGCATGTTCGGGCTGCTTATGAACGGGTTCGTTTTGAACAGTTGGAGGACAGTTTACGAGATACAGAACAATCGGTTTCTCAGACCTTGCTTATGCCCGAGCCTTTGGAATTTGATGGCATAGACCGTTCGAATTTGGAAGCCAGTCTATCAAAGTTGAGAAAAGTTGGTTTTGTTTTGGAAGAGTTTGGCAGAAACTTTTACCGACTGGAAGGCTGTCCTCTTTGGATTGATCCTCCCTTGGCAGTTGCCTATCTGCGAGATTTCTTGGAAATCGCCCGTGAAAAAGGTGGGGATTTACAGGTTGAATCATTAGTGAGGCAGGCTTTGCAAAGTCAGGCGAACTACAGTCGTGAGAACAAGGCTGATTTTTCGGATGCCGAAATAATAGATTTGGTAGATCAACTCTTGCGTTGCCGGAATCCCTTTGTGTGCCCAGCAGGCAAGCCTGTCTATTTTGAAATTCCAACCAGGGATTTTGAGACTCGATTTAAGCGAAAACTATGATTGATTTAAACTATCCATTTACAATTTAAGTGTTAGAAAATTATGAAAAATTATCCATACATAGCTTCGTTACTTGGAGCCGCCATTTTGGTGAATTTTTCCTGCACACATTCGGAATTAAGCAAACAAACTATCGAGAAACTAAAAATCGGTGGGGAATACATTACCTCCAAGGGCAAACTTGCTTATCAGTCAAGTCGGGAGGTGTTCGGCTTTAAGCAGGATAAACCTATCCAATCATCGAAAATGACTATATCCAAGAGAGTCTTCGGAGAATTAGCTGACGGATCAAAAGTTCATGAGTTTCGACTGATCAATGAACAAGGAATGGAGGTAAGTATAATCGAGTACGGAGCCTCTATTCGGGAAATCATTGTTCCTGACCGGAATGGCAACAAAGACAACATATCTCTGGGATTTAACAATTTAGATGATTATGTTGAGAAAAGTCCATATTTTGGATGCATTGCGGGTCGCTATGCCAACCGGATTGCAAAAGGTGAATTTTCCCTGGATGGAAAAAACTATCAGCTTGCCAAGAATAATGGTTCTAACCACTTGCACGGAGGGGAGCAGGGATTTGACAAAAGAGTTTGGACAGGTAAGCCGCTCGAAGATGGTATTGGTGTGAGCCTGTCTTACCGAAGCCTGGATGGAGAGGAAGGATATCCTGGGAATCTCAGTTGTTCCGTCGTCTACTCTTTAACCGATGACAACCGCCTGAAGGTAGAGATTAAAGCGGTTACAGACAAACCCACCATCGTCAACCTAACCAATCATGCTTATTTTAATTTAGCAGGTGAGGGCGATCCGACAATTCTTGATCACCGGTTGACTCTTCCTGGCACATCAATTGTGGCTACAGATGCAACCAACATACCTACCAGTATAGAGGAAGTAGTGGGAACGCCGTTTGATTTTCGCAGACCTGTCGTTGTTGGATCACGAATTTCAGAGGATCATCCCCAGCTGATTGCTGGCAAGGGATATGATCATACTTGGTCGGTTCCCAGTTCTGGAGAGGAGACCAGCCTTGCAGCCACTCTCGAAGATCCAGATAGTGGGCGGGTAATGAAACTTCACACCAATCAACCTGGAGTACAGTTTTACAGTGGCAACTATTTGGATGGTTCCTTAACTGGACTTAGAGGTAGCCCATATCCCTTCCGTTCAGGATTGTGTCTTGAGCCTCAGGTTTACCCGGACAGTCCCAATCACCAAGGTGAAAAGGGCTGGCAAAACTGTGTATTGAGACCCGGTGAGACTTACAGCCATCTTTCGATTTACGAGTTTTACACAAAATAATTATATTTTTCTAAATTTGGGTAAAAAGAATCGTATTTTTTTACTGACGCATTAAGGTAGGCACTCTTCGTGCCATTTCATTTTTTGTTATTCTAATTCCATCCTCTCCATGACCAAATTGAAAGATCCGCCTGCAAAAGCAAAATTAGATCAAGATTGTACTGATGCCTCCGAGATAAAGGACTTGAAAGAGTCGATCCTTCGTCAACTCCAGTTAAATCTTGCCCGTAATCCTGAAGGAGCGTCCAAGCAGGAAGTATGGACCGCGGTATGCCTTGCTGTTCGAGAGAAAATTATGGCCCGCTACATGAAGACTCAGAAAGCTCATCTAGATGCCGATGCTCGTCGTATTCATTATTTGAGTCTGGAGTACCTAATGGGCCGGTTGCTGAATTCAAACCTTTGTAACCTCGGTATTCTTGATTCCCTTAAACAAGCCCTCAATGATCTCGGGCATGAATTGCCTGAGCTTTGCGAAGAGGAACATGACATGGGGCTTGGAAATGGTGGGTTAGGCCGCCTTGCTGCTTGTTTTTTGGATTCTATGGCGACGATGGACCTTCCTGCAATTGGATATGGG
Organism: Opitutales bacterium; assembly: GCA_038106225.1. Classification (GTDB taxonomy): domain Bacteria; phylum Verrucomicrobiota; class Verrucomicrobiia; order Opitutales; family Seribacteraceae; genus Chordibacter. The sequence goes on from JAYODK010000022.1 coordinate 7,323, forward strand.
ATTCATTACCAATACGGTCTGTTCAAGCAGGAGTTCGAGGACGGTCGGCAAATCGAAAAGCCTGATGATTGGAGGCGATTTGGAAATCCCTGGGAAATTGCCCGTCCGCAGTTCATACAGAAAGTGATGCTATATGGTCATGTCGAGCATGATTATGATGACCTTGGCAATTACCGTCCACGGTGGGTGGGTGCACGAGTAGTCGATGGATTACCTTACGATGTAGCCATTGTTGGTTACGGTGCTAAAACAGTCAATTTTCTTAGACTTTGGGAGTCCAAAGCCTCTGAGGAATTTGACTTGGATATCTTTAATCAGGGTGGATATGTCGAGGCGGTTCGAGAGAAAGCTACGGTTGAAACAATTTCAAAAGTTTTATACCCTAACGATGAAACCGAGAACGGAAAGGAACTCCGCTTGGTGCAGCAGTACTTTTTTGTATCTTGCTCCTTGAGGGATATCATTGCAAGGTTCCGCCGAACTCATGACGGATGGGAAAAGTTTTCTGAAAAAGTAGTGGTTCAGCTAAATGATACCCACCCTGCGGTTGCCATCCTTGAGTTGCTGAGAATTCTGGTTGATGAAGAAAAAATGTCTTGGGATAAGTCTTGGGAGTTGGTTAAAAAAACTTTTGCTTACACCAACCATACCTTGCTTCCAGAGGCATTGGAAACTTGGAGTGAAGGCTTGTTTGCTAAGGTCTTGCCTCGTCATTATGACCTAGTCCTTGAGGTAAATCGAAGATTCTTGATGCAGGAGGTTGAAAAGATTGCCCCTGGAGATAATGATCAAAAAAATCGCATGGCAATTGTAGCCGATGGGCAGATTCGCATGGCCCATCTTTCTGTAGTAGGTAGCCATTCAGTAAACGGTGTGGCCGCACTACACACTAAACTACTTCAGGAAAGGCTCCTGCGTGAATTTGCGGAGATGTATCCCGACCGTTTTAACAATAAAACTAACGGAATTACCCCTCGCCGTTGGTTGGTTGGCTGCAATCCTAAACTTTCCCAATTAGTGGATGCTTCAATCGGACGGGAATGGATTACCAATCCTGATTTACTTCGCGGTTTGGATAAATATGCAGATGATTCATCGTTTCGGGAAAAATTTCGAGAAATTAAAAACCAGAATAAGAAAAACCTGACATCGCTTATCAATAAAAGGTTTGGGTTGGAACTTAATCACGAAGCTCTCTTTGATGTGCAGATTAAACGCCTGCACGAATATAAGCGCCAACACCTCAATCTTTTACACATTTTAACTCTTTACCGCAGACTCCTCCAGAATCCTGACCTTGAAATACCTCCCCGGGTTTTTATTTTTGGTGCAAAGGCAGCCCCTGGCTATCATATGGCCAAGGTTATCATTCATGCGATCAATCTCGTTGCACGAAAAATCAATTCTGATCCTCGGATTAACAACTTGCTGAAGGTTTTTTTCTGGCCAAATTACGGAGTCTCAGCTGCAGAAAATATTATTCCAGCTTCCGACTTGTCTGAACAAATTTCTACTGCCGGAAAAGAGGCATCGGGTACTGGAAATATGAAATTCGCTTTAAATGGTGCTGTCACCATTGGCACCTTGGATGGGGCAAATGTTGAAATTCTAGAGGAAGTGGGTGAGGATAATATTTTTATTTTCGGTAAGACCGTAGAAGGGGTCGAGGATTTGAGAAGAGCGGGTTACGACCCCTTTTCCTACTATGAAAGTGATGAGGAACTGAAGGCTGTTTTGGATTGGCTATCATCTGACTTCTTCTGTCCTGGCAAGGGTGGATTGATTTCCGATTTGACCAAGGGCTTATTGGATTGGGGGGATCCCTATTTAGTTCTTGCTGATTATCGTTCTTACATCGATGCTCAGGACAGGGTTTCCCAGACCTTTCTGGATTCAGATAACTGGACCGCTCTCGCTATCCGTAATGTTGCAGGATCAGGTAAATTCTCCTCTGACCGAACCATTGGCGAGTACGCTAATGATGTCTGGAAATTGAAACCTATAAGCGTTTCTTGACCCAACGGTTTTATTGCCTACTTAGTCTGCTTTGCGGGGTGTTCCCTTTTTTATGCGGACAAGATTCACCTCCCAGCCTCTCTAGTTTGCCTTTTGCATTAGGCGAGCGTTTGGAATACGAGTTAAAGTGGGGTTTTTTCCCGGTGGGAACAGCAACCATGAAGGTGACTGCGGTTGATCCAGTTAATCCTGATGGACATAAACTTATCCGGTTTCATGTTCGGACCAATTCATTTGCTGATGCCTTTTATAAAGTCCGCACTACAATCACCAGTACCCTGGATTCTTCTTTTTCCAGAACGCTAAAATATAAGAAATCGCAGCATGAAGGCAGTACCCTTAAAGAGATTGAAGTTGAGTTCGACTATGAAAAAAAACAGGCAAGATATAAAAAGCAAGGAAGCGAACCTAGGATAATTCCAATACCAGGTCCTGTTTTTGATCCATTATCAATTGCATATGTTTTTCGTTTGCATCCCTTGGTCCCAGGTGGGGTTACAAGACTGCCTGTATGTGATGGTAAAAGATTTAGCGAAGTAGCCGTTCGTGCTGGTGTGAGTGAAATTATAAATCTTCCCTTAGGGGAAATTTCTGCAATTGAGACTTATCCTGCTATGGGAAGTTTGCGTGGAGTATTCAACAAAAGTCCTAAAGGAATGCTAAAGGTGTGGTTTTCTGATGATTACAGAAAAGTACCAGTGTGCATAAGCAGTAAAGTAATTGTGGGCAGTTTTAAAGCTACCCTCACTGATGTGTACCCAACTCTTCAAAAGGAAGAATTGAGTGACTAACCGGGAAAAGAAGGTTAGTCCTTCTCAGGGCCCTCTTTTAATAATTCGATGAAGGAACGAAGGGCAGGGGTTAGCATTCTGGATTGCTTGTGAATAATTGCAAGTGGTCGGTTATGTATGCCTCCCTCTAGCTTAAAACTGACAAGTTGTTTTCGCTCGACCTCATTGACCACAGTGCTGGCGGGTAGGATGGCGAGCCCAGCATTTATCTCTATGGCTCTTTTAACTGTTTCCACATTGTCAAACTCCATGACAATCGAAACATCAATGCCGGACTTTGCAAGAATTTCATCGGTTGCTTTGCGGGTGGGAATATCTTTTTCGAAGGCGATAAATTCAAGTCCCTGCAAGTCCTTGAGTGCGACCATTCTTTTTTTAGAAAGTGGATGGTCCGGACTCATGGCCACAATAAGTTCATCATTCGTGAAGGGAATAATCTCCAAGTCCTTCTGTGGTGCTGGAAACGCGATTAATCCGATATCTGCATTGCCGTGCAATACATCATCGTAAACCAAGTTTGCCCGTCGATATTCTACCCGTGCGTTAACAGAGGGAAATTCCTTAAGAAATGATTTGAGGTAGGGTGGAAGAACATGAAGTCCAATGCTATTAACAGTGGATATCTGGACGGTGCCGCTTACCACATTTCGCATTTCTTGGATTTCACAATTTAAACGATCGTAGAGGTTAAGGATCTGCTTGAAGGTAGAATACAAAGCCGTGCCCTGTGGAGTTAGTCGGAACTTCTTTTGATTTCGGTCAATAATCAGCATCTGGTAGTGCGATTCCATAGCCTTAAGCTGTTGACTTACAGCCGATTGAGTGACTTCGTTTAATTTTGCGGCCTTGGAGAAGCTTTTACTCTCGACCAAGTCGCAGAAGGTTTTGAAATTCTGAATGTGCATTTCCTTATAATCTGAACTAATTTAAAACAGTAAATAACACAAGTAATACTTATGATAACTCAACAAGAATTTTTGTTAAATCTAGAAGAGCTCAATCAAAGGATTGAGCAAGCTTGTTCAGATTGTGGGAGGAATCGTGAGGATGTTTGTCTTTTACCAGTCACTAAAAATTGGCCGATTGATGCGGTTAGATATTGCAAGGAAGCTGGAATGATTAGGGTTGGAGAGAACCGTGTGCAGGAAGCACTTGTAAAAAAGGGGCAAATAAGCGGGGTTTCCTGGGAATTAATTGGACATTTGCAAAGCAATAAGGTGAACCAAGTAGTCGGTTGCTTTAGCCGCATCCAAACGCTCGATTCATTGAAATTAATTCGGAAAGTAAATACAGCTGCAGAACATATCGATCAAAAAATTTCGGTTCTGTTGCAAGTGAATGCCGGCAATGATCCCGCAAAATATGGATTTTCGTTGAAGGAGGCAGTTTCTGTTTTTGAAGAAGCAATCGGATGTTCGCATCTTCTGGTGGAGGGTCTCATGACCATTGCTCCATATGCTCCGGATGATTTGTCCGTTGCCAGAGATTGTTTTGAGAAATTAGCAGAGTTACGGAACACTCTCTTGGAGCTTTTTGGAATTGAACTTCGTGAACTCTCCATGGGCATGACAGACGATTTACATGAGGCCATCGCATGTGGGAGCACAATGATTCGGGTTGGTTCCGCACTTTTTGGAAACAGGATGAATTAACCAAGGATAATTTATTAACTTCCCGAATATGGATGCAGATAACTACCGGAAGCAAAACTTGCCCAGTTTCGAAATTGGTGCGAAAGTAAGGTAAGGTATGGCCGAAAGAAAAAACAGTAACAATTTCAAAGATGCATCTTGGCGAGCGGTGAAATCTCTCCTAGATGACGAGTCTGAAATTGTCCGTGGTGGCTTAATTAAATTTTTAAAGGAAGAACCGGAAGAGGGTAGGGAATTTTTACTCGCTCTTTCCCAGGGAGAAGATTCTTATTTGGCCAAGCATGCCCAAAACATGATTAAGCAGCTTGGCTGGATCGATGGTGCAGGGGAATTTATCCATTTCATTCGTTCCCTCCGTTATGAGTTAGAAACCGGATGGTTTTTATTGGATCGTTCGGTATATCCTGATTTGGAGACTTCAACTTATTCTTTTTTTCTGGATAAACTTGCCGATCGCTGCAGGGAGTTGCTCCTTCAGCCATCCAGTTATCGGATGACTTGTGAAGTTATCAACCGGGTGCTTTTTCATGAATTTGGGTTTCGGGGTGCCCGAGAAAATTTTGAGAACCCGGAAAATAGTTTTTTGCACCGTGTTCTCGACCGGCGTGAAGGTCTTCCTATCGCACTGTGTACAATTTACATATTGGTTGCTAGACGGATTGGTTTCGAGCTGGATCCTATTGGAACGCCTGGTCGTTTTATGGTTGGTTGTTTTGCTGAGCATCGACCCTTTTATATCGATTGCTGGGCAGGTGGTCGTTTTATGGAGTTGGAACAAATGGAAGATAAGCTGGGAGTCTTGCCTGTGGAAGAATCTGGGGCTAGCCTGCTTCCGGTTACGGTAGCCGAAACATTGACCCGAGCATGCCGCAATCTTTGCCGGCAATATGCATCTGCAAATGATTTGCTGAAGTCAAAGCTGTTTGAATCCTTTGTTCATGAGTTCGAAAGAGTTCATCAGGAAGCATCGAATGCTTGAGGAAACCTTTCTTCTCGATCAACTCTCTCTTCTGCCTCCCCATGAGGTTGGACTGGCAGTTCTTGGGAATCCGATTAAGCACTCGGTTAGTCCGCAAATACATAATGCTGCTCTTAAAGTCTTGGCCGGTATGGATTCCAAATTTAATCATTGGAATTACCGTAAGATTGAGGTTTCTTCTTCTGTACTTCCGGAGGCTCTGCCCAGACTTGCCAAACTTGGTTTTCGTGGAATCAATCTAACTATTCCCCATAAGGTCGAGGTTTTACCCTTGCTTTCTTCGATTGATGAACAGGCAAAAATTATGGGGGCGGTCAATACCTTAAATTTCGAAAAAGATGGGTGGAAAGGCTACAATACTGATGGTATCGGCTTGGCCCGGGCAATCAAGAAAGACTTTGACCGAGCATTAAAAGATTTCAATGTTTTGATCTTGGGTGCGGGTGGGGCTGCCCGAGCCGCAACTGCCCAGTGCGTGTTTGATGGTTGTAAGCAAATTGCAATTTTCAACCGCTCGATTAATCGTGCAAACGAATTGCGCCAAGCTATTAGAAAAAACGGCATTGATCAGGAAATATCTGTGCTCGAATCTCTCTCTGACCCATTCTGTGGATCAGATCTGCCAATCCTGGTTATCAATGCGACCTCACTTGGTCTATCCGCGGAGGATCCGTCCCCGATCAACCTTTCGCTGTTAAGAGGAGATATCTATGTTTATGACATGATCTACAATCCATCCGTCACACAGTTATTAATCGAGGCTGAAAAAATGGGGTATCGATTTTCAAATGGCCTGGGAATGTTGGTTGGTCAGGCTGCAAGGTCGCTGGAAATATGGTCTGGCAAGGAAGTATGCACAGAAACAATGAACCGGGCTGCTGTTCTGGCAATGTCCGAGTAATTTACCTTAAAATGACCGATCTTTATAAGGTTGCAGAATTTTTTCCTTGGTTTGGGTTTTTTATTGGTTCGTGTCTGGGAAGTTTTTTAAATGTTGTAACCTATCGGGTGCCAAAAGGTTTGTCCGTTGTGCATCCAGGTTCCAGTTGCAGGAGTTGTTCAGTTCCCATTCCATGGTTTTTAAACATTCCTGTGATCTCTTGGCTGGTGCTCAGAGGGCGGGCTAATTGCTGTGGTAGTAGAATTCCACCGCGTTATTTCTTGGTAGAATTAATAACTGGGCTATTTTTTGCATGGATTTTTTCTGATTACTTGCCCCATCAAGATGTAGGTATTTTATTGGCATCCTTAGCATTTTCCTGGTTGTTGATCGGAGTTGTGGTGACTGATTTTGAAACCATGCTCATTCCAGATCGTTTTAGTTTGGGAGGTGCATGCCTCGGATTTTTCCTCTCGGTCTACTTTCCCAGCATTCATGCGATTGAAAATCATCCTCATGGAATGGAACACTTGCTTGCTGGATTCGATAGCCTGCTTGGAATATTGATTGGCTCTGGTCTACTTTACTGGATAGGTGCTTTGGCCAGTTGGGCATTTAATCGTGAAGCACTCGGTGAGGGTGATATAAAGTTATTGGGCTGTGTCGGAGCATTTTGCGGGTGGCAGGGTTCAGTTTTTTGTATTTTTGGAGGAGCACTTATTGGGTGTGTTTGGTTGTTGTTGATATCCCTTTGGCAAAAGATTGGCACCGCCAAAAATTTGGACAAAAATCAACTGGCTTTTGGAATTGAAGTTCCATTTGGTCCTTATCTTGCCATTGCTGCTATGGCCTATTTCTTCGGCTTGAAAATTTGGATAGATCCATGGTTTGATTGGATCAATGAACTTTCTTTTTAAGGTTTAAAACATTTTATTTTGGAGTGATCAATGCTTTGGTAGATAGTAATTTGTGGATTTTGGCGTTGATGATTTAAGGAAATCTAGGCATTCATTGGCATAGCTAGCATGCCTTTACCCCTTATTCCAGATTCATGAAAAAATTGCTTGTTGCCAATCGAAGTGAGATAGCAGTGCGGATATTTCGCTCTGCCACCGAATTAAACTTAAGAACTGTCGCCATCTATGCGGAGGAAGACCGTTTTGGAGTACATCGTTTCAAAGCCGACGAAGCCTACTTGGTGGGCAAGGGTAAAGGCCCGGTGGCTGCCTATCTAGACATAGATTCCATTATCGCTTTAGCAAAAGATAAGGGTGTCGATATGATACATCCAGGGTATGGATTTCTTTCAGAAAACCCAACTTTTGCTCGTGCCTGTGAAGAAGCGGGTATTACATTTGTTGGTCCTCGTCCTGAGCTTATCGAACGTATGGGTGACAAAGTGGCTGCGAAGAAAGCCGCCGAGGAGGCGGGAGTCCCCACCTTGCCTGCCACTCCCAATCCCGTTTCCAAACCGGCGGAGGCTTTGAAGTGGGGGAGGAAAATTGGATTTCCTCTCATTATCAAAGCAGCTTTTGGTGGAGGTGGCCGGGGTATGCGTGTGGTCATGGATGAAAAAGATCTCAAACCGATGCTGGAGGAGGCACAGGGGGAAGCCGAGCGTGCATTTGGTAATCCAGCCGTGTTCTTGGAACGCTATGTTGGCAGGGCAAAACATTTGGAGGTTCAAATTCTTGGTGATCGTAAGGGCAATGTGGTTCATTTGCACGAGCGGGATTGTTCGGTGCAACGTCGCTATCAAAAAGTGGTCGAAGTTGCTCCTTCCATTGGTTTGCCTGATAAAGTGGTTCAGGAACTTTGTGATGCTGGGGTACAGTTGGCTGGAAAGATTGGGTATGATAATGCCGGAACGGTCGAATTCCTGTTGGATCAGGATACCAACGAGTGGTTCTTCATCGAGATGAATCCGCGCATACAGGTTGAACACACGGTGACCGAACAAATCACCGGCATCGATATTGTACGCTCGCAAATTTTGGTGGCCATGAATCAACCCTTACACGGTGCAAAGATTGGTATTCCGGAACAAAAAGACATTCCCAGGAATGGATGTGCCGTGCAATGCCGGGTTACCACGGAAGATCCCGAAAAAGGATTCACTCCAGACTATGGTAAAATACTCAGCTATCGTTCATCGGCTGGGTTTGGTGTTCGACTAGATGGTGCCATGGGAGATACCGGATCGATCATTACCCCATTTTATGATTCGTTGCTGGTCAAAATTACCACATCTGGACCTAATCTTTCCCAGGCACTGGACCGTATGCACCGGGCCCTTCGAGAAATGCGTATCCGGGGAGTTAAGACCAATATTCCTTTTCTGGAGAATGTTATTTCACACAAGGAATTCGTTGCTGGCCGTGCCTCTACCAAAATGATTGATGTCACGCCCGAGCTTTTCCATTTCAAGGCAAGAAGAGACCGTGCTTCTCGTTTGCTGAATTATCTAGGAGAGATTGTAGTTAATGGGAATCCTCAGGTGAAAGGTCGTGACCGGGTTAAAAATCCATTGCCTCTTATTGTTCCCGAGTATGATCCTAAAGAATCTCCACCCCGGGGTACCAGGGATCTATTGCTTGCGGAGGGAGCGGTCAAGTTTTCCCAATGGTTGCGTGAACAAAAGCAGTTAATGGTTACGGATACTACTTTGAGAGATGCTCATCAGTCACTGTTTGCGGCCCGTATGCGAACCTACGATATGTTAACCGTTGCAGATTTTATTGCCCGCCGACTGCCCGGCTTGTTTAGCCTGGAAATGTGGGGTGGTGCAACTTTTGACACCTGTATGCGCTTTCTGGGAGAATCCCCCTATGAAAGATTAAGGAAACTGAGGGAACGTATTCCCAATATTCTTTTTCAAATGCTTCTTCGTGGATCAAACGGGGTGGGGTATGCAAATTACCCTGATAATGTGGTGCGTGAATTCGTGGTTCACTCCTCGGAAGCTGGAATGGATGTTTTCCGGATTTTTGATTCACTCAATTACTTGCCCAATTTAAAAGTGGCCATGGAAACAGTCTGTGAGCGCACCAAATCAATCTGTGAGGCTGCCCTTTGTTACACTGGGGATTTTACTGATTCCCGGGAAGAAAAGTATGTTCTCAAATACTATGTTGATCTTGCCAAAGAGTTGGAAAAAATGGGTGCTCATATTATTGCCATCAAAGATATGGCAGGACTATGTCACCCCATAGCGGTCAATCGTCTGGTCAAAGCACTCAGGGATGAAGTTTCATTACCCATTCATTTTCATACGCATGATTCCAGTGGCATTGCATCGGCATCTGTGCTCAAAGCTTCAGAAGCTGGTGTGGATGTGGTTGATCTGGCGGTCTCTTCAATGTCAGGCTGCACCAGTCAGCCCAATCTTAATTCAATTGCTCATGCACTGCGCAATGCACCACGATCCACAGGTCTGGATGTAATTTCCCTCAATGAATTATCAATATACTGGGAAGCTGTTCGTCAGTACTATGCACCCTTCGATACTTCTCCACCCTTTGGTAGTGCGGAAGTTTTTCATCATCAAATGCCAGGTGGCCAATATACTAATTTACGCGAACAGGCAACGGCACTGGGGCTTGGGAAGCGGTGGCCCGACGTAGTCAAAACTTACCAGGAAGTCAATCATCTGCTTGGGGATATCGTCAAGGTCACACCAAGTAGCAAGTGTGTGGGGGATCTTGCCATATTTTTGATTACCAAGGGAGTAAAGCCCGAAGATATGATTAATCTGCCGCCCGAGACTGGTTTCCCGGAGTCTGTGATTGATTTACTTTCAGGCAATCTTGGACAACCTATGGGTGGATGGCCAAAAGCAGTCCAGAAAGTGGTTCTTGGTAAGCGTAAGGCGATGCGTGGGCGTCCTGGTGCATCCGCACCGAAAATTGATTTGAAAAAAGAATTTGCCAGCCTGCAAAAGAAGATTGGTCGCAAAGCCACCGATGATGATTTGTTTGCCTACCTCATGTATCCGCAGGTCTTCCAGGATTACCTGAGTTTCCGTTCCAAATATGGGGATGTCTCGGTTCTGCCCACCACATCTTATTTCCACGGTCTATCAATAGGTGAAGAAATTTCCATCGAGATTGAAGAGGGAAAAACTCTTTTTATCAAGCTGCTTAATATTGGTGAGCCAGACGAAAAAGGGATACGCTCGCTAACTTTTGAACTAAACGGAAAAGCAAGAACTACCCTTGTCGGTGACAAATCAGTTAAGGGTGAGGCCAAGGCACGAGAAAAAGCAGATCCTGCCAACCCTCTTCATGTTGCCGCTCCTATTCCTGCTATGATTAGCAGTATTGCGACCAGTGTGGGTAAGGCGGTCCAAAAAGGAGATAAAATTGCGGTTCTGGAAGCGATGAAAATGCAAACTACCCTCTATGCATCCGCTGATGGTACAGTCGATGAGATTCTTGTTCAAGTTGGGGAATCGGTAGAGTCGAAAGACTTAATTGCCAGGTTGCGTCCATAACATTTAATTCCAATGGTGATATTTAGCCCCAGAGCCTTATTTCATAAGCATTTCTTGCTTACCATTGGGCTTTGTTTTGGTAATGCACTAACTGGCCAAGATTTAATTATTCCCGAACCCGCCCTTCAACAGGCCATTGCCCGTTCATTGGGGGTGAGTGAGCGTAGTCTAACCAAATCATTGGTTGGCGAAAAACTTATCAGGCTGCAAGCTAATGATCTTGGGATTCGCGATTTAACAGGTCTCGAACATGCATCCAATTTGCAAGCTTTGATTCTGAGGGATAATTTAATCGACGATCTTACTCCCATTAAGAATTTGCCGAAGATTCAAAATCTTGATTTGTCAGGAAACCGTTTATCCAATCTTAGCACACTTGCCCAATTGCCAGTTCATTCTCTTCGCCAGCTCAATCTTTCCAGAAATCGATTACTTGGACTTACTGGAATAGGTGGATTCCATGCACTTGCTCAATTGGATGTTTCAAATAATGCCTTGATTGACCTAGAGGGCGTTGGAAATTTAAAGGGACTAATAAATTTGTACGCACAAGGTAATCAACTTGGTCGAGTCGAAGCTTTTGCTGACCGGAACCGCAACAAAGAGTTTGATGATGGCGAATCTTTTACTGATGAAAGCGGTAATGGTAAAAGGGATACAGATCCATTAATTGAATTAAAAAATCTTCCCAGGCTTGCTTCCTTGCATCTTTATGACAATCGAATTTCCAGTATAGGTCAGTTAGATAACTTACCTGCAATCAACACCATCCTTTTATCCGGGAATCTAATCGAGTCTATTTCGACTTTATCCCAGTTTGATTCGCTAAAAATACTTGCACTGGGCAATAATCGTATTCATTCAATCGATGGGCTTGGTAACTTAAATAAACTCGTAAGGTTAAACCTTTCGGAAAATCAAATTTGTGACCTTCGAATTTTGCGTGATTTGAAAAACCTACAGGACCTCGATTTAAACACCAATATGATTTCGGACCTAACAGACTTGTCTGAATTATCAAATATCCATACTCTTGGACTTTCCCGCAATTTGATCCGTGATCCATCTCCCATCCTAAAATTGCCATCTCTGCGGCGGCTGACCTTGAGTTTTAATCAGGTACCAGTTGATCTGGTGAAATTCAAAGATTTGTTTAGGGAAACTGAGGCAAGGGGTATTTATTTAAATGTACGGAGCCAGTCAGAATATCAACCACACGCTCACAGTTTAGTGCTTTCCCTGATTGGGCATCCTCAATCCAATGCCGCTTTGGGGAATCTTCTCAGACAGCATGGTTATTTCCGTTTTATTGACCTTTTGCTGGACAATAAACTTAAACAGAAAGACTTAAATGAAGCATGTAAGGCATGGGAAATGGCCTTGAAGTTAAAAAAATCTATTACTGAACTTCCCTTTCCTGGGAAATAAGTAGATCGCTATACTGGCAATTATTTACTTATCGAAGTAAAGAAGTGCCCCCAAGATAACAGAGATAACAAAGCCGATCAAATATAGTATTCGCACGGCAAGTTTGTGGAATGCATGTGAACGTATCAAGCGGTCTAGCGTCTTGCGGTATTCGCGCTTCAAGCGTCTTTTAAAACTGTTTGTTTCTTCGGGCAAAGCTATAGTTTGGGGCAATTCAAATTTAATATTCTAGGAAAATGTTGTTCTTTTTCAAGGGTAGATTAAACAGTTATCTTCCGTCCTTTACAGGCTCTGGAAAGTGACATAAATTCTTGAAAGATGGCAACTAAGCAACGCACCATTCGGAAGGAACGAGCGATCAAAGGAAAAGCTCTTCACACAGGCGAGGAAGTTACTCTCACATTAAAACCAGCAGAACCAAACGCAGGCTATCTCTTCCGTCGGACCGATCTATATGGGAAACCGGAGATAAAACCGCTAGCCGAAAATACCTCTGATCTAGTACGCAGCACAACCATCACAAATGGTAATGCGAATGTTCACACAATTGAGCATGTTCTTAGTGCATTGACTGGTTGTGGGATAGATAACGCAGTAATCGAATTAGATGGTAGTGAACCCCCTATTATGGATGGTTCTTCCCGTCCTTTCGTCAATTTGATCATGGAAGCAGAACCTGTCGAACAGGAAGAGGATAGGAAATTTCTTAAAATAACAGAACCTGTCTCTGTGACTTCCGGCAACCGTTCGATCATCGCTTTGCCCCATGATGGGCTAAGAATTACCTGCACTTCTGCTGATGATCGAGGCATACATGTTCAGCACCTCTCGATCGATATCGATCCAGAAACTTATGTTGCCCAAATTGCTCCTGCCCGAACTTTTACCGTTTATGAGGAAATTGAAGAACTTCTCAAAATAGGTAAGATTCAAGGAGGTAGTCTTGACAGTGCAATTGTCATAAAGGGAGACAAGGTTCTTTCAAAGGAACCCCTGCGTTTTGAAGATGAATTTGTGCGGCATAAAATACTGGATATTGTGGGCGATTTTTCTTTGCTTGGAAAATCACTTAAAGCACATATCATTGCGGTGCGTCCTGGGCATTCCCTGAATTCTGATTTAGTCACTAAAATTATCGAGACTTCAGCTGGTAAAAAGGGTAATGCTTCGGTTGGTACATCTCCACGAAAGTCTTATGTTCTTCCTGAGGAAACTGAGCTTGATATTAGACGAGTCCTTGATGTTTTGCCTCACCGGTTTCCCTTTGTTCTAATTGATCGGGTAATTGCAATGGATGGTGATACCAGTCTGACGGCTCTTAAAAATGTCTCGGTCAATGAGCCCTTTTTCCCAGGGCATTTCCCTGGTCATCCAGTTATGCCTGGTGTGTTGCAACTCGAGGCTATGGCTCAGGCGGCGGGAATTCTGCTTCTTCGCAAGGGGTCTGCGGAAGGTAAGGTTGCATTTTTCATGAGTGCAGACAAAGTTAAATTTCGTAAGCCCGTCATTCCGGGTGATCAATTAATTATTTTAGCCACGCTAGATAAAGTCAGGGGAAATAAATTAGCCACCGCTAAAGTGGAGTGTAAAGTAGGAGAACAAATTGTTTCATCTGCCAGCCTGATGTTTTCTATTGTGGATGCTGGAGACGAAACCTGATTAGATTTCAGATGTCGGTAAAGATACATTCGCAGGCTATTGTTGAACCAGGTGCTGAACTTGGGAGCAATGTCGAGATAGGACCCTTTTGCTACATTGGAGGAAATGTAGTCATCGGGGATAATACCCGGGTCTTACACCATGCTACAGTCGAAGGAAAAGTTACACTCGGGACTAACAACACCATTTTTCCCTATGCATTGATTGGTGGTCTTACCCATGATCTTAAATACGAAGGTGGCCAACCAGGATTAAAAATTGGAGATGATAATATTTTCCGTGAATATGTGACCGCTCATGTTGCTACTAAAGCTGATGATTTCACCAAAATTGGATCCCAAAATGTGTTCTTAGCCTACAGCCATGTGGCTCATGATTGCCAAATTGGAGATGATTTGGTCATGAGTAGTCATTCAGCCCTTGGTGGTCATGTTGAGGTTGAGAATAATGTTAATATAGGGTGGGGAGCAGGTGTGCATCAGTTTTGTCGTCTTGGCAGGCATTGTATGGTTTCGGCATGTTCCAAACTAGTACAGGATGTGCCTCCTTTCATGCTGGCTGATGGAGCCCCAGCAGATGTCCGGTCGATTAACAAAGTGGGTCTTGAAAGAGCTGGCTTTGAATCATCAGAAATTGAACTTATTCGTAGTGCTTTTAAAGTCCTCTATCGCAAGGACTTTAACCGTTCACAAGCTCTTCAACATCTTGAAGAAAACTTCTCTACCGAACCTGGGACGGTGCTCAATGAAATTGTCACTTTTGCGCGCTCCAGTGCCCGGGGAATGGCTTAGGCTCAAGCGACGCTGCAGGTCGCTAATTATCCTTGCTAACAAGGGTGGATAAAAAATCCCAGGAGTAAATCCCTGACCCATGACCGTCAGAAAAGACAATCCGGACAGCATAATTTCCCACCCGTTCAAAATGCTTGATTGAGACACCCTCGTACTCCTTGATTTTACAGCCACCGGTAATTTTTCCAAAAATGTCAGTTTCTCCAGTATGTTCTGCGCTTGGAGAATTTGCTCTAAGGGTGGGGGCATCGAGAAATAATTCTTTTCCATTGTGCCAGCGAAGGGCAAGAAATTGCCCAACAAGCTCAATTTTCAGGGGTGCATCCATCCCTACCCTTAGTTGAATCACTTATGGATTTCAAATAAACGAATCTAGGCTATTTTTTGATCCGGGTGGTTCAGAGGGTGGATTGCCTCCGCCATAGTACGGGTCTAAAACCTCGTTCTGAAAGGATCTTCCAGGGTCGTCAGCAGCCCGTGCAGCTCGGTCAAAGTTTTCCATGTCTTTCCTGATCATTTCATCTTGTAAATCTTCATCCTCAAACTTTTGGTCGAGGCTTCTTTCGTCCCAGTACTTATCATTGTGTACTTGGTTAGGTTCTGGTTTTTCAGGCAAACTATCTGACTTTACCACTTGCCAGTCAGGATCTCTGGTGCAATCAATTCCCGTATCATCAACCGTGTCTACACTAGGGGTTGGTTCACCAGGTTTTTGACAATGTTCATCCATAATTAACGGTTTGTTACGATCCTTCAAAGAACCTCCAAGATCGAGATCCTCTTCTGATTTGGTTACTTTAACCGAGGATTCATTGCCTGTTTTTGGAACTTCTGCAGGCTCTTGGTTGGATTTTTCGAGATTCAATTCCCTAAACCTTTGCTCCATTGCCGGCGAGATACCATCTGGTGGATGCGATTCCATTCTGCTAAACTATGACCAGAGTGAATTGCTTGGCAATTGAAACTTTTGATTTTTAGATTACCAAGACCATCTGCCTTTTTGATTGCGAAATCCTTATTTTTTGTGCATTTTTAAGGACTTATGCCTAGAGAAACCGTGATTTTAGAGTGCACTGAAGCACGCAAAGAAGGAAAGCCGCCTTCCCGCTATTTAAGTACCCGCAATAAAAAGTTGCAGACTGAAGCCGTGGAAAAGAAGAAATACAACCCGTTTCTTCGTCGTCGTACCGTGCACCGAGAAATCAAGAAAAGTTAACCTTTTTATATTTTCAGCTCTGCCTCCTTTGGGGGCAGAGCTTTTTTGTATCCTAATTACAGGTGCTAAGAAAATAACTCAGTGATTTTCCGGGCAATCTCCACAAGTTCTCTGCTTGCTGAATTATCTGGGTTGGTCACCACCACTGGCGTGCCATGATCTCCTCCCAGTCTCACCTCTTCATGCAAGGGAATTTCTCCCAGAAATGCACACTTCATTGCTTGGGCAGTTGCCGCACCTCCACCCTGACCAAACAAATGATTTTTCTTTCCGCTTTCTTGCTCAAGTAAATAACTCATATTTTCCACCACCCCAAGAATGGGCACATTTACCTTTTCAAACATTCTGGCTCCACGTCTGGCTACATCAACGGCTGCTTTTTGGGGGGTGGTCACAAGGATGGCACCATCTAGGGGAAGAATTTGGGCAAGGGAAAGCTGGGCATCTCCGGTTCCAGGTGGGAGATCGATCAATAAATAATCAAGTTCTCCCCATACAACATTATGGGCAAACTGCTGGATAGTTTTCATGATCATTGGTCCGCGCCAAACAACTGGACTTTCCTCATCAATCAATAAGCCCATGGAAATGGTTTTTACCCCGTAACTTTCCACTGGGGCGAGGGTGTTTTCCCCCACCATTTCAGGTCTGTCCGAGGTCCCTATAAGCAGGGGGACAGAGGGTCCGTACAAATCACAGTCCATCAAGCCAATCTTAAAGGTTTCTCCGTCGTTCCTTTTCATTCTGGCCAAAGCACAGGAAAGATTCACAGAGAGGGTGGATTTCCCTACTCCTCCTTTCCCACTGGCTACCGCAATAATTCGTTTTACCCCGCTGAGGTTTTCAGTTTGCTGCTGGGACGAGCCATTTTGAGACCCCGCACTCTTTCTTAAACGAATCATTACTTCTGCCTCTTCGATTAACGCATCGGCAAGCAGGGCATCTTCTACCTCTTTTTTGATTGTTTTGGGGAGGGTTTGGTCCGCAGTCGATAATTCAAGCACAACCTTGGCTCTTTTCCCTTCCATTTCCGCTAGTTGAACAAGACCAAAAGAAACCAGGTCCCGGCTAAATCCAGGGTACTTGACATTTTTCAGGATGTTTAGAATTACTTCGTTACTCATAATGGGAAACGGGTTATCAAGTAAGTTAGCCTCAATCTGGGCAAGGAGAAAAGAATAGATGCCTGTAAACTTTGCCTTATTTATTATCTTTGCCAGGTTTGATTTCCGCTCTTTTGGATATGGGCCATCAGCGTTGTCGTTAGTTTTCTGGCTTGGGGGTGGGATACAGGCATGGGACTCTGTTCCAAAGGATCATTCCTTACATTGATTAACTGCATCGGTTCGAAAGGATGATTCTGTAAAAGTTTCCAGTCTCCCTTTCGAATTGCATAGTAGCAACGTCCCTGGTGTCGGGAATTTCCCTCCCGGCGCACCCAAATCAAGGTTCTGTCAGGATTTCCTTTCTTCCCCTCCAGCCAGATAGGAGCAAGGTTTTCGCCATCTATTTCATGATCAATTTTTATACCCGCAATTTCGGCAAAGGTAGGCATCAAATCCATTGTAATTCCAAGTTCATCACTCTTCCTGCTGGGTATTTTTTCAGGCCAAACTGCACAGGTTGGTACGCGGATTCCGCCCTCCCAGTGATCCTGCTTCCCTCCACGCCATGGAATGTTTTTGGCTGCATGGTGCAGGGATCCTCCATTATCTGATGAAAAGGTGATCAGGGTATCTTTTGAAATGCCTAAATCTTTTATTGCATTGAGAACTCTTCCAATTTCATGATCCATGTGCTCTACAAATGCCACATTGGTGGCACGCTTAAGATCAAGTTGAGGTTCTCTCTTTTGTACTTTTTCCAGCCACTCCTGTGGCGGTTGAATGGGAAAATGGGGGGCATTATAGGCAAGGTAAAGGAAGAAGGGTTTGTTCGGGTCCAATGCCTTCTCGCGGAGATACTCAATTGCCCATTTGCTGAAGATTTCCGTGGCATGTCCGGTGGGTGTAATCGTTTCCCTGTTCAAACGCATCCAATTTTTGCCACCACGCAGATGAGTCCAGTAGTCATCCATCATGTCGCCCAGAAAGCCGTGGAAGTAATCAAAACCTCTTTGATTGGGAAGGTTGGGGCGAGCATATCCAAGATGCCATTTGCCAATGATTGCGGTATGGTATCCAGCCTGCTTCATTAACTCTGGGAGAGTGGGGCCAGTCGGGTTGAAATGTCCCCAACTATCCTCTGCATTTTGCCTAATTACACCTGGGCATCCAACAAGGTCTGGGTACCGGCCGGTCATTAAGGATGCTCTAGTTGGTGTGCAAACCGTGCAGTTTGAATAGAACTGGGTAAATTGCATGCCAGAATTCATCAGTTTGTCTATAGCTGGAGTTTGGATATCTTTTCCACCAAAGCAGCTGAGATCACCGTACCCAAGATCGTCTACTAAAATGCACAAAATATTCGGTTTTGAAGATTTTGCCTCAAGATACATACCCGAAAAAAGATTAAAGAAACTTAAGATTACGAATAGTCTCATGAGTGCAAAAAAGAGGGGCACTTTAAATTAATCAAGAATTATAGGAATTCCTTTAGATGTTTTTCCATTAATTAATCAAAAAATTTTGCCTTCTAAATTCGTTTTCGCTTGATGAGCAGAGAAGGGTGTTAAAATCTAGGGATTATGAGTGTGGAAATGGCTATGTTTGGTTTTTGTCTAAGACGGATTATTTTTTTAATTTTACTGATGCTTAGTTCTGTAGGTTTTTTACGAGCTGCGGACTCTGCAATTATACTAGGCCCGATTGAGGGCGAGTTAGCCAAGAAACAAATCCCCATTGATCTGGGTAGAACTCCCAAGGCTCTTCTTCCCTTGATCAGTAAACCAATTTTTGTTCATGGTGGGCTGCGTCTGTCCTCAGAAAAAGAAAGCCGTTATTCGGTGACCTTCAGCTCGGCGGGGGGCAACGACATTCAGGTTTCCATTACTCAAGGAAGCCCGAAGTCCCCATTTGCCAATTTTGTGGTCAAAGAGACCACCATAGAGGGTGCTGTATCTTTGGCGTGCGATCGCATGGTGGAGAAGATCCTTGGAATACCGGGTTTTTTTTCCGGCCGTCTCGCTTTTCTTTCGGACCTTTCCGGTGCCAAGGAGATATATATCTCTGATTCCATGATGACCTATTCGAAGCCCCAGACATCTTTTGGCAAAATGACCTTCAATCCTAGCTGGAATAACAATGGGACTGGTCTTTTTTTTACCAGTAACCGCAAGGTATTTAATAATATCTATCACCTCGATATTGCCAGCAGAAGAGTAGCCACTGTGGCAAATTACAAAGGAAGTAATCTACGGGCAGTTCAGAATCCGAGGACTGCCCAGACTGCTTTAATTCTCTCTACCTCTGGAAACCCCGAGCTCTGGATTGCCAATACTCCCTATGAAAGGCCCCGCCGCATTACCAACAATAAAAGTAACGAATCCGGCCCCTGCTGGTCTCCTGACGGCCGCCGATTAATCCTTACCTCTGACACTCGGGGAAAACCACAGTTGTATGAAGTTTCCTTATCTACGGGCTTGCTTTCCAGAATTCCTACCAATGTGAGCTCTCACTGTGTCGAAGCTGCGTGGAATCCGATTGATCCATCACGTATTGCTTTTACAGCCGCAGTGGGTGGTGGCTTCCAAATCTTTGAATATAATTTCAATAACCGTGCCAGCCGAATGATTACCCGAGGGAGTGATCATTCGATGCAACCGTCTTGGGCAAATGATGGCAGGCATATTTTCTTTACCAGTCGTTCAAGAGGTGGTGCCACTGAGATTAAAATAATCGATACCGAGTTTGAAGAGGCTAAGCCAATTCCTTTACATGACCGGAAATTTGGGAATTGTTCCCAGCCTTCCTTCCTTTACACGAGGTAAGTCTTTTTGTGCTGATTGAGTAACATGGTGAAACTCTTACTTCTTGGCGATATTGTCGGCCGTCCCGGTAGGAACTTTTTAACCAGTCATCTCTCCACTTTTGTGGAGCAACATGGGATCGATGCGGTGATTGCAAATGGGGAGAATGCTGCGGGTGGGGCAGGGATCACCGCCAAGACTGCTGCAGAAATTAAAAAAGCTGGGGTTCAGGCAATTACTTTGGGGGATCATGTCTGGGATCAGAAAAATTTTAACAATGAGATCGATGGGCTCGACTATGTTTGCCGGC
>JAYODK010000081.1:0-4094 GCA_038106225.1 Opitutales bacterium
AAGACCCAGAATGGCACCCAGAGGGAGATGTCTGGGTACATACCCTTCATTGCCTGGATGCCTTTGCAAAGGAAAGAATTGGCAATGAGTGGGAAGACCTGGTGGTTGGGTTTGCGGTGCTCTGTCACGACTTGGGCAAACCGCTGACCACCAAAATCGGGGAAGACGGCAGGATACGCTCCCCCCTGCATGAGCCAAGAGGAGAAACTCCTACCCGTTCTTTCCTTTCGCGATTGACCAACCAAGTGGATTTACACGAGCAGGTGGTTCCCTTGGTCCGCCGGCATCTTACCCCCCGCACTTTTTACAAGGACCAGGCAAGTGACGGAGCCATCCGCAGGCTTGCCCGCAAGGTTAAGCGCATCGACCGGTTGGTCCGGGTAGCCGCGGCAGATATTGGCGGCCGCCCACCGAGGCAGGATGACTTTCCCGAAGGCCCATGGTTGCTCAAGCGGGCCGAGGAATTACAAGTCAAGGATGCCGAGCCTAAACCCATCATTCAAGGACGGCACCTGATCGATTATGGACTCCAACCAGGGCCCAGCTTTACCCCCATTCTCGAACAATGTTTCGATGCCCAGCTCGACGGTAAATTCAGCGAGATCGAAAGTGGTCTTGAATACCTCAGAAAAAGATTAAATTTATAATGGCATGAAATTATATTTTTTTTGCTTGGGCTGTTTACTAATTTTTTTAGCTCGAGGAAATGGAAAAAGTTCTTCTATCGGACAAAATGAGCCACCGCATAGAATTCCTTTAGAAAACTCCCACGCAAACCCGGAGTTTGTCTTCAATAGCACAAAAATTACCAACGATCTAATTGGTGACCTTTCAGCTCAGGTTCTTTTCGCCCAAAGCCAGATTATACCATCCAGACCTCGCGACGACGACCGCCAGCCACATCTGGTAAGCCTCCGTAAAACGCTTATCATGGTGCGTCCGGTGAATTCCTCTCCAAATGAACCAATGATAGTTACGATCCTAAATAAATTCGGCAAAAGTTTAGGCAAAAGAACTCTCAACCCACCTAGTTCAATCCCCAAAACTGCCTACTTTACAAAAGGTGTCCCAGCAGTTGGTATAGACTTTACGGTTACGGATTTATCTCCACGCTTGGTAATTGATCGTAGCGATATCAAAAAGTTATCTGATCCACAAGGGACAGCACTAAGTGAATGGCTAGCTAATAATTCCATGGTCGAAATCCAAACAGCAGACGGTCGTTGGACAGATCGTATTCACCTGCCCTCAGCCAAGAGATTTGACGGTAAGGCAATAAGGATAAAAGCTGATGCGACTTATCCAACTGTAATTCATTACGAAGACCGTCAGGTTAAGATTAGCCGTGGTACCAAATTACTTTTAAAATGCGTAAAGGGTAGCTGGTTTCACAATGCCGTATTGGACAATAACCGTATTTTATACGCAACCGACGCGTGGAGTGCAATCATGCCAGCCAAATGGATTACGCCAGGAGTATCCTTCCATTTTCAACAGGGAAAACTGTCCGGTAAACTTACCGGTTTGAAGGTTGGTGCTCCGACGCAACTTTTACTGCACACTATCGATATTGGAATGCTTACTACTCCACGAGATGCATTCAGTTTCTCCAAGGATCCTGAGGCACATCGGGAATACTTCCAGACTCTACCCGTCTCACAATTGATCGTAAGCCAATATGCCCCCCTTCATCTTACGGAAGTCATGCTACCTACCGGAGAATTACTCAAGGAAAGTGACCCGGGTGAAGGTGGATGGCATACGGGAACCATGCGCCAACTTATCGGCAAAGAGCTTATTTCTCACGGAATCAACAATGCAAATTACGGCCTTCATAGCACCGCAGGTAACGGAGGAAAGAGTCATCCTTATGTGGTTAACCAAATCACAGCACACAATAACCGCGGGGTTTATTCCAATGGGGTGCAGGTCCATGGTGGCTCAGGAGGAAACGGTATGGTCACACTCGACAAATCACTAGGCAATGAATTTAGTCACGAACTTGGTCACAATTTTGGTCTCGGCCACTATGTCGACGGCTTTAAAGGTTCTGTACACCGCAGTGCAGGCAATATCAATTCTACATGGGGTTGGGATGCTTTCAGAAATCGCTTTCTTCCAAACTTCGCTGCAATACCAAGTGGCAAACCTTCTGGTCTAGGCACGCAGTCACAGGCACCCTTCCAAGGTAGATCCTTCGGTTTTGACGCGATGGCCGGTGGTTCACCATTTAGCAATTTCAACCGCTTCACTCTTTACACTCCAAACACCGCCTCAATCATCCAGAGATTCCTCGAGAGCAAGGCAGTATTTGACTCGAATTCAGACACAGGCTTCAGTCGTTGGAACACGGAAACTTTCAAAATGGAACCGTATAAACACTCCATAAAATCGGTTATACCTATTTCTGTACCCATAGATGATCTTAGTAAAAAATCCCTAGCATCAATGTTCAGTGAAAATTCTCATATCCGGGTAAATATGCGGGATGGAAACTGGGTTAAAGAATTTGTTGTGCCTTTAGCCTCTGAAGGCAACAAAGGCTGTGTTTTGTTTATTAACCATGAAGCTACCTACGACTCGACCATGCAAATCAATGATACTAAGGTACTACTGAAGCAGGGCCTTGCAAGTTGTTACATCTCGGACGGCAATCAATGGAATAAAGGAGAGATCGACGAAGGATTACAGCTTAGAAAGCCAGAATTCTATGGGATTCCAGTAGTCACATTAGTTGGCTATTATGACCCAAGTCGACAATTTCCTAGCTATATTTACCCCCCATTGCATGGTAAACATGGCTACTGCTACAGAGACGATGGTCACGCTATTAAGCCCTCGGACTGTCACCTCGTCATTGAAACATCCGAAGGTGCACTCCGCTTTCGCCTAACGCAAAATCGAATCAACCCAACTTCGATGAATAAGTTTCATGTGAATGTTCCTGCTTCCTTACAACCTACGGATGTTTCACTGGTGGTAGCTCGTAGTATTGTCGATAAGCGTAAGATAACCCCAGTAACCGAGAAACTAGCAGTTACTTTGAATGGTTATTGGGAAGGCTCCAATTGAATTTGAGTGATTGTGTTCGTTCCCAACCTGTCACTCCTTATTACCTTTCTTTAGCCTGACTGGTTGGTACATTTTCTGATAGCAAAAGTAGACTTGCTTACGCAGAAAAAATAACTTCAGTTGATTAGATGAACAGATTTTTAAATTTTCCTCTGTTTTATCTAACCCTGCTGACCATTAGCTACGGAGAATTAAGTAATGGAAAAAGTACAAAACAGCTCGATCAATTAAGAAAGGAATATCTGGCCGACAAGGCTGCTCTTGATCAAATCAACCAGACAAAAGATAAAATTCTCGAAAAAAACAAGGACCAGAAAATGCCCAACAGTGGGCCGGAATGGAAAAAAGCACTCAAGGAATGGGTTCCACTATGGCAAAAAGTGGAGGCAAGTTATCCCAAATATTTAAACGCTCTGGTCAGAAGCTATTGCGAACTTCCCCAAACGGACAAAAAAGCCAGGGAACTGAAAAAAGAAATAGAAGAGCAACATCCTGAACATTCAAAACATTCACTAACCGTAAGCTACTATAAGAGACATTCGCTACTGGCCAATGCGATTTTGCCTCCTTTACACAGTCAAAGTCTCGAAAAAGAAAGGGCAATATTCTTCGTGAAACTTCTTAAACCAAGCTTTAATACAAAGATGGAGGACTTTCTACATTTTTTTAAGCTACCAGCCGAACCTGGAGACTGGAGTGTCCAGACCGCTTACTCTCTTGCAAATCTTCGTGCCGGAAATTTTTCTACAGCCCGTAAGGAAAACCAGAAACTCATTAAAAAAGCTTCCAAATTTGCCGACTTGCAAAAAAAGAAAGAAGCTAAAGGAAAAGATTCAAGATATGCCAAGAGGTTACAAGATTTCCATCTACAACGTGCCTTGATCGAAGCACAAGACGCGAAGGAACAAGAAGCCAGAAAGTTTTTGGCTAAAGCATTGGAGAACAATGCATCCGAAAAACAAGATGGAAATAACCAAAAATTGGTTCGAGAAATTGAGCAAGTTATTGAAAAACTCTCAAAA
>JAYODK010000082.1:0-4020 GCA_038106225.1 Opitutales bacterium
AAATCAACGAACAATTTGTCCCAACTTTTGTGACCTTAAAAAATGGGGACGCCCTTACTGGAGTGGTGGTAAATTTAAGTGGCGACAACATCACCCTTAACACTGATCTTTATAATCCCAACCAAAGAACCAATGTGGCCAGAAAAGATGTTGTCAGCATGGGACCTTCTCCTGTTTCCCCCATGCCTCCCGGTCTCTTAAATATGATGGAGGAAAATGAGATCATGGACCTTCTGGCTTATATCCTCAGCGGAGGGGATACTAATCATTCCTTTTTCTCTAACTGAGCCCCCTAATTCCAAAGGTTTGCCTACTCTCTCCGTGTAAGAAAAAATGGAGAAACCACATAAGGAATATGCATGCCCCAAAATCTCCAGAGCTTTGATCCGGACCTTGTTGTTTCCCAGGTAATTGATGGAAACAAGGATGCTTACCGGCTTATTGTAGCCGAGTACAGTTTGCTGGTCAGAGGTTTCTTATCTGCCCGTATTTATCACCTCGATGATGCGGAGGATTTGGCTCAGGAAACTTTTGTCACCGCTTATGAAAAATTGGGAAAGTATGAGATCGGCACGAACTTCCGTGCCTGGCTCATGAGCATTGCTCAATTTTTGCTTAATAATCACTGGAGGAAATATGGCCGGCGGGCCACGGTGATGGAAAAATTCCGCCAGGAAATTGCCGAGTCCATTCAGCCCGAATTAATGCAATCCTCGGATGACCTGAATCAGGAGAAGATTAAGAAGCTTCTTCAATGCATTTCAAAACTCCCCCAAAACCTCAGGCAAGTAGTACGCTCCGGACTGGAAGGTAAACGGATCGATGACCTCAGTGAGGAGCTTAACCTAAAACCCAATGCCATTTACCAGTTAAGACACCGGGCTCATCTTGCCCTGAAAGACTGCATGAATCAGGAACCCCCTCTTCCCCAATCCTAAATGAACTTTCTAAACGACCCCGATTTCCTCGATCTTATCTCCGCCTGGTGCGAAAATAAATCCTTCTCCCCCACCCGTCGCCAGGAGTTGCTGAAGAGACTCAACCAAGACTCTGATCTACGCAAAGCACTGGCCGATGAAATTGAGATGGCCGGTCTCACCCGGGCGGCACAAAGTGGTGAGCCAAGATGGCTGGACCTGGAAGAAAAACTAGGCATTCCTCATGCAGATAAAAATGACTTCGAGAACGAAGTCTGGGAGAAAATTAGTTCCAGGCCTCTTACACCAGAGAATAAAATCATATCCTTCTCCAAGTTTGCCGGTTTTGGAATCGCGGCAGCTTTTGTCCTCGCCCTGTTTCTGAACAAGCCGGACTCGACCCATAATCAGGTTGCCAAATTTATCCGGGTGGAAGGACCACTTGCTGAGAGCAGGCAATGGAACAACCTCGAGAAAGGAGAAGAATTCAAACTAGCCGAAGGAATGGTGGAACTGGCTTTCAAGGATACCGGAGTCCATTTGATTGGAACAGGACCACTGGATATGACCTTGGTCGATAAGAACCGGCTCTTTTTACGGGAGGGCCAAATCAAACTGGTGGTTCCGCCTCAAGGGATTGGTTTTGTGGTGGATACGATGGAGCGGAAATTTGTGGATCTAGGAACCAGTTTTGTGGTGCAGGCAAGCAGCCTTGGTTCCCGGGTGCTTGTTCTGGATGGGGAAATCGCAGTGGGAGATCCCAACAGCAAGCAGTCCATGCTGATGCGTAAAGGGGGGCTGGCCGACTTTGACCGCAACGGGAAAATTTCCCCAAAAAGCACCAAGCCCAGTGGGGTTCCCGATACCAGAATCGATGCATCCTCCAAAGGGTCCAAATCCCTGATAGGTAAAGTCCTCGCTTTTCCAGAAGCTGGTATTTCCAATCCTGCTGCCAACGATGCAGGTGCGATCAGCCGGTTCTTTCTTCCTTTAATCCAGTCGCAGTTTCAGGATGAACAATCCGTCCGCTCAATGAAACAAGGACATCCTCTCAGGTTTCGTGGAATTGCCGGTACTTACGATCAGTTTCCCCAAAGATACAACCTGTCCCCGTTTTCTGAGCAACACGGGTGGATGGCGTGGTTTCAGGGCAAGGTATCCCCACCCCAAAAAGGAAAGTTCCGATTCTGGGGATATGCAGACAACAACCTGCTCGTATCCATCAATGGCAAGCCTGTCTTTGAGGGCTCCCGTTACGATTCCCATTTCAGAACCGAACTGAAAGTTCCCAGAAACAATCATCCTGCCCTTCCCTGCCTCAATGCCCGTGCCGGATTTGCTTCGGGTGAGTGGTTTGAGGTCGATTCAAGTCCGGTGAAAATCGATATTCTCTTTGGTGAATCACAGGGGCATTTCACATCCAGTGTGCTCCTCATCGAACAGGAAGGGGTGGAATATGAATCCACTTATTGGGGACAGCCCAAATGGCCCATCTTTGCCACCGAGGGTTTTAACCGCAACGAAACTTCCAGGCTGCGCAACCTGCAGGCCCATATGGAGGAAAAATTAATGGGGTCCTTTTCTATCCCAGAGGAGGAATTGTGGACCGTGGTTGAATAAAAAGAACTTTTTCCGAGCTTTCATTTCCCTTTTCATTTTCAGACGGATTCGAAAAGATATTCCAAAATGAGGTTATTCTCTTTTAAAATCATCTCTCTGGTTTGCCTGACAGTATTTTTGAAAGGCACCTCGCTTTCAGCGAAGAAGCCGAACTTTCTCTTTATCCTGGTGGACGACATGGGCTATTCTGACCTCGGTTGTTACGGTAGTGAGATAGAAACTCCCAACCTCGATAAACTGGCAGCCAATGGTCTGCGGTACTCCCAGTTTTACAACACCGGTAGATGCTGGCCCACCCGTGGTTCCTTACTCACCGGTTATTATGCCCAGCAAATCCGACGCGACAACCTACCGATGGGAGGTGGCGGGGGTCAAGGCAAGCGGCCCACCTGGGCACCCCTTCTTCCAGAATTTCTAAAACCTGTGGGTTACCGGAGTTATCACAGTGGAAAATGGCATATTGACGGAAAGGTTCTTGATACAGGATTCAACCGCTCCTGGTATGTCACCAATCAGGACGGCTTTTTTAGCCACAATGCTAATTTACTCGATGGCAAAAGGTATCATCCAACAAAGGTGAATCAGGACTATTACTCCACCACGGCCACGGCTGATCATGCGATTGAATTCTTACAGGAACACCAGCAAAACCATGGTGACCAGCCCTTCTTTCAATACCTCGCCTTTATTGCCCCCCATTTCCCACTTCATGCCAAGCCTGAAGATATTGCCAAATACCGGGACCGATACCTCAGCGGATGGGACAAACTCAGGGAAGAACGATTTGCCAAACAAAAGAAGATCGGACTGCATAAATCCTCGCTCTCCGCCCTCGAACCCAAGGTCGGCCCACCTTATGCATTTCCTCAAGCGATCGAGCAATTAGGACCGGGCGAAGTGAACCGACCTATTCCATGGGATACCCTCAATGATGAACAGAAGCGTTTTCAGGCAACCAAGATGGCCATTCATGCCGCCATGATCGACCGGATTGATCAGGAAGTGGGCCGTGTCATCCAGCAACTCAAAAAGATGGGAGCCTACGAAAACACCCTGATCTTTTTTGCTTCAGACAATGGGGCCAGTGCAGAAATCATGGTGCGTGGAGGCGGTCATGACCCCGACGCCCCCATGGGCAGTGCCCAGTCCTACCTCTGCCTCGGGCCTGGATTCTCCAGTACGGCTAACACCCCCTTTCGCAGGCATAAAACCTGGGTGCACGAAGGAGGAATCAGCACACCCCTTATCGCTCACTGGCCAGATGGCATAAAAGCAAAAGGAGAGCTTAGACATTCCCCTGGCCATGTGATCGATATCGTACCCACCATTCTGGAATTAGCCGGCGTGGAAAAACCAAAAGTATGGAAAGGGAAACCCATACCCGAAGCACCCGGCAAAAGTTTGGTTTCAACCTTCTTGGAAGATCGCACCATCCAACGGGAATCGATTTGGTGGATGCACGCCGGAAACCGGGCGATCAGGC
>JAYODK010000083.1:0-3833 GCA_038106225.1 Opitutales bacterium
ATTGGAGCTGTGGTCCCATGGGCGGACAAATTATGGATGATTACCTATGCACCCCACAAGCCCAGGGGGTCCGATCATAAGCTCTATTCCATCGACCAAAACATAACCATGACGGTACATCCGAAAAGCGTTGGGGGCACCCCGGCAGGCCGGATGATCCATCATGAGTCCGAGCAGCTCTTTCTTGGTCATTATGTGATCGATAAGACCGGCAAAATTCGGGTCATCAGTCCGCAGAAAATGCCTGCCCGTGTAACCGCTATCATGAGGCATCTCAAGGATCCGGAAAACTTCGTCTATCTCTTCGATATGGAGAATATGTTTTATGAAATCAATGTGCATACCCTTGAGTTCACGAAATTGTTCGAGGACCCCATTCCCGGATACCATGGGAAAGGAGCGTATACATCTCAGGGCAGGGTGGTGGTATCCAATAATGGTGAGACTACCTTTGGTCATCTGGATCACCCAGATCATTGGCAGGTATCGAAAAAGTTTACTGATCGGGTGAGCGAAGACCGTGGATGTCTGGCGACCTTCGATGGAGATAAATGGGAAGTCATCGAGCGGAGACAATACACCGAAGTAACCGGCCCAAGGGGCCTTCACCCTACAGCCGAGGGTTCCGATGATCCCGTCTGGGCAATTGGTTGGGATAAACGCTCCTTACGCCTACAGGTGATGGAGGATGGAAAATTTCATTTATTTCTTCTTCCTAAGGGCTGTCTCAATAATGATGCAGCTCATGGTTGGTTCACGGAGTGGCCAAGAATTCGGGATGTCGGGCAAAAAGATTTGCTTATGGATATGCATGGTATGTTCTTTCAATTTCCCAGGAATTTTTCCTCTACAAATAGTGGAGGGATTGAGCCAATTGGATCTCATATTCGTTACCTTCCCGATTTTTGCTTCTGGAATGGCAAGGTGGTGCTGGCCACCGATGAAGCAAGTATTCAGGGAAATCCTTTGGTTGGGCAGGCTCAGTCCAATTTATGGTTTGGTGATTTTGATGAATTGAGAGAGTGGGGGCCTAGAAATGCTGCGGGGTCGATTTACATGAATGATCAGGTTGCAGCAGGAGAACCATCCCCTCCCTTTTTGATGAATGGATTTCCGAAGAGAATGATTCATTTAGCAACCAACAAGCCTGTTACCTTTAACCTGGAGATTGACCGTGAAGGAAAGGGAAGCTTTGAAACCTATCGGTCCATCAGGGTCGATCGGTTTGCATCTCATGTTTTCCCCGAGGATTTGGATGCTCAATGGATTCGGGTTCAAACGGATAAAACCTGCATTGCATCCGTATCCTTCCAGTTCTCGGATGATGAATTCCGAAATTCATCATCAGGAGAAAAATTGTTTCGCTCCATTGCTGACCAAGACGAGGGAAATGTAAGTGCTGCCTTACTTTTTCCCAATGCCCATAACCGTGATTTGTCCGTGCTCTCGTCCAACGGGAAGGCCTATGACCTCGATCATGTGACATTTGAATTCAAGCCATTGGTCAAGGAACCTTTGGCAGGGGACTGTATGAGCCCAGAAGTCGCCAAGAAATTGGGGACGAGAATAGGAGAAGAGAAATTTAAGAAGCAATCCCTCCGTGAATTTCTAACTCCCCAAATGGAGTTCAAAGTGGATGAAGCCTCAGTTATTTTGGTGAGCAAAGAAAACCGCTCCATCGTAGGGAAAAAAGGAAATTACACGGTACTGAGATTGCCCAAGGGGGCAGATTCTCATGACAAGCCCTTTGCTTTTGGATATCCGAGAATGCACCGGGAAGTTGAATCTGAGCGGATGCTCGCTAACATTCACGGTACTTTCTACGAAGTTCCCTTTTGGGTTGTGGGTCAGGCACCCCTCTACACCAAGATGCGTCCCGTCAGTACCCACAACAAACAAATCTCAGATTTTACCACCTGGAACGGTTTACTGGTCTTAGCTGGGCTGAAGTCAGGTTTTTCCACTGGTGACCCTCGAGTCTATTCCTCTCAAGATAAAGAAACTGTTTTGTGGATGGGTGGAATCGATGAACTCTGGAAATTTGGCAAACCGGTTGGAGTGGGGGGACCATGGAAAAACACACCTGTTATAGCGGGTACTCCCTCCGATCCTTATCTCATGTCCGGATATGACCGTAAGACTCTATTACTCAAAGCAGATAAGGACTGCACCATTTCCGCGGAGATCGATATCGATCATTGGACCGGCTTTCATCCCTATAAATCTTTTCAGCTCAAAGCAGGCGAAGAATTTACCTATGAATTCCCGGATGGATTTGCCGCTCATTGGATACGGTTTCAATCAAATGAGGATATTCGTGCTTCCGCTCAGTTAATTTACAGGTAGTGTTATGCTGTGATTTTACGGACTGCCTTTGCATTGATTTCATTCTGTTTTTGCCTAGAGGCAAAGAAATTGAATGTGGTTTTCATTTTGGCGGATGATATGGGAAGGGACACATGGGGTGTCTATGGCAGCAAGGATTGCAAGACTCCGAACATCGATCGATTGGCCAAGGAGGGCACCCGTTTTGACCGGGCATATTGTACCGTCGCCATGTGTGCCCCCTTCAGGCAGGAGCTATACAGCGGTCGATCCCCCTGGCGGACGGGCACACTGCCGAACCACTCCAAGTCAGTGGCTGGAACGAAGAGCATCGCTCACTATCTTCAGCCTCTCGGCTATCGGGTGGCTCTTTTAGGGAAGTCGCATGTGGGCCCCAAAGAATGTTACCCCTTTGAAGGGCTTGGGGATGTGAGCAAAAAAGAGGATGCCAATCCAGAGATGATCAAAAGATCAGTTCAGTTTTTCGATGATTGCCAGAAAAAAGATGAGCCTTTCTGCCTCTTTATCTCTTCCCATGATTCGCATGCACCCTTCACCACTGGTGATCAGTCCGCATACGATGCCAAAAAACTAACCGTTCCTACCTACTGGGTGGACACGCCCGAACTGCGCGAGGAAATGGTCAAGTACTACGCCGAAGTTACAAACTTTGATAGCTTGGTGGGAATGGTCCGTGCCGAACTTGAGAAACGAAACCTTTGGGAAAACACTATTTTTATCGTTTGCAGTGAACAGGGGACTCAACTTCCCTTTGCCAAGTGGACCTGCTACGACAACGGCTTACACATCGGCTTGGTACTTCGCTGGCCTGGGTTATCAAAAGAAGCTAGCGTGGTGAAGGAATTAGTCTCGATCGCTGACATTACCCCAACCCTGGCACAGGAACTTGGAAGTAATTTACAGGAAGGTGATTGCGACGGGATGAACATCGCCTCATTGATTAGGGGAAATGGTGAGCCTGTTCATCAATATGTATACGGTGCCTTTACGAATTGCCGGATCCTCGACAATAGGGAGCGAATCTTTCCCATTCGCTCCATTCGGGATAAGCATTACTCTTTAATTTTTAACCCAAACTTCAAAGGTGGAATCACATCCAATGTTACGCTTTCACAAGCTTTGGGAATCCTCAAATCTGGTAAAAAGAAACAAGGCACTCTGGATCCCGCATCATCATGGGTAACCAAAGCAAACTTAACTACTGCTGAGGAAGAACTCGTTCATAAATTGCATCACCGCAAGGAGTACGAACTTTACGATTTACGCAACGATCCCTTTGAACTGGTTAACTTAATCGGTGATCCAAAATTCAAGAAAGTAGGTCATAGGCTACAACAGGCTTTGCACAGGAAACTTGGCGAGCTAGGAGATTCCGATCCAGTAAAAACCGAAAGGAAGCTTCTCTGATACTGGCATGAAGAAACTGGGTGGGGTCGTCTTCGACATGGATGGAGTGGTCATCGATAGTGAGATCATTCACTACACCG
>JAYODK010000003.1:0-26591 GCA_038106225.1 Opitutales bacterium
TCAAAGGAGTGGCGGCGGAAAAAGTCGCGGATGCGATCCTGGGGAAAGAGTCCATCGAAGTCAAAAGGATCACGATCATCCATCCAGTCACGATTCTGCCTGTCTCTCAACTCCTCGGGCATTTCCAAAAGTTCAACGGAAACAGTCAGAGGTTTGGACTGGCGAAGAACCGATAGGGAGATCCTCTCACCAGGGTTTCGCATTTGCACGAGGGTTTTCAACTGATCGGGATTGATCAGCATTTGATCATCCATTTTCAGTAAAATATCATACAGTTTGAGTCCGGCATTTTCGGCGGGACTCCCCTGTGCCACGCGGTCGACCCGAAGGTGGGCACCGGGAGGAAGTCCTAACTGATGACTCAACCCCTGATCCAACCGGGAGGTGTGCACCCCGAGGTAGGCGTAATCAGTATCCGGTTGGGAAAATGCGAAGGAGCTGAACAGGATCCATCCGAAAAGGACAAACTTTTTCATGATATTTAATAAGTATCCAGCTCGATGAAAATGACTTCTTCCCGGGGTGTGGTGGAAAGAATACGGGTATCGGATGCGGGATGACTCCACAGCGTTTCATCCATAAAGTAATGACGCACACGGCGGGCAGGCAATCCGCTGGGTCGGTCGAACACTCCTTCGTCCACTATCCGGAGAAACCTTTCATTGGTCTGGGGATCAAGCCATCCACTTACTGGCATGACAGATATATCCTGTATTTCATCCAGCGATAATCCATGAAGAGGACTGTCTGGATCATCTATCAAAGGAAGACTTACTTCCTCATTTGTTGATTGAACCAACAAGGGTGCTTCCCCAGAGAGAGTTTCCGCCGGATCATCGGGAGTCAAAGAGGCGGAAATATAAAAGACCATTGCCCAGACCGCGGCCAGGCCCAGTCCGGTAAGCCCGGCAAAGGCAAGCAGGCGGGGGAAAGATGGAACCGTATGGGAGGATGCGGTGCGAGCGGACACATTTGCATCTGATTCCTCATCCGGGAGGCATCGCATCGCCACCTTCCCTGCATCCCCCAAGGCCTTTTCTAAACGGGTGGTAAACTCCTCACTGGGTTGAAGGGGGCGAAGTTCTTTCAGTTCCGCCTCCAGTTTTTCAAACTCGTTCATGATGTGGCGGAATGGTCTTCCTTTTTTCTTTCCATTTCCTCAGGGACCAGGTCCTTGAGTTTTTGCAAGGCATAGCGGTACCTCGAAGCGACTGTATTTAATGACTCGTCAAGGGTGCGGGCAATTTCATCGAAAGTGAGCTCACCCCATATTTTAAGGGTAACCACTTCTTTCTGCTGATCCGGCAGGCGTTCTACTGCACGTAAAAGGGCATGCTTGCGCTCGTCCTGCTCCAGAGTCCGTTCAAAAGAAAAAGATAAGGGAGAATCCAACGCTACCTTGTTTTCACGTACCTGTCGCCGGTCAATACTCCGTGCCCAATCAATGGCCAACCTGCGAATTGCCCGGTAAACCAACCCTGGGGCAACCTCCCCCGTATGCCCATACAAACGCCAGATACGGACAAAGGCTTCCTGAAGCAAATCTTCCGCTTCATCCGGACGGCGGGACTGCTGGCGTGCGAATAGCAAGAGTTTTGCACCGTGCCGGGCAAACCAGGATTTCCAAATAGGTTCAGTGTTCATAAGGTTATTTCATGGGGTTGAAGCGATGAACAAATTTTATTTTGTCTATCAATGTTCAAAAATCAACCAACTCTGAAAATTTTCCGTCTTTGTAAGGTCATTTTCTGACAATTACCTAGAGATTTTAAATTTGGCACACTATATGCAAAATTCAAATACATAGGGCAAATTCCTAGTTTACTAGGTGAAACACAAAGTAGCGGGCGACCTGGGCTGGGTCGCCCGCTTTTCTTTTTATCAATTAAGATTCCTTGAAATCTTTGCAGAGGTCAGGTACACCAAAAATTTTGCAGATCTTTTGAAAACCACCCGGAAATGAAATTATCTCAGGGGCATCATCTTGCTTATTGCACAAATGTTCATCGGGGGAATAGTTGGCAGGAAACTTTTTATTCCCTAAAAAATTATGTTTTGAAAGTCAGAGACCTTATTTGCCCAGAACAACCTTATGCAATTGGATTACGACTAGGTGCAGATGCTGCGGATCAACTGTCAAACAAGATTGAATTGTCAGGCTTTCAGAAATGGCTGAATGAGCAGAATGCATACATTTTTACCATCAATGGATTTCCCTACGGCAATTTTCATGGACAAAGGGTCAAAGAGGATGTTTACCGACCAGACTGGACCGATCCTAAACGCTTGTCCTACACCATTAGCTTATTTAAAATTCTCAGTCATCTACTCTCACACGGGGAGGAAGGTAGTGTTAGCACCCTACCGATATCGTTTAAGGAATTTCACCCGGACGGAAAACTACCCGAAACAGCTTACGAAAATTTGCTCGAATGTGCAGAGCAGATCGAAAAGCTTTCTGAGGAAAAGAATCAAGACCTGCACCTGGGACTGGAACCAGAACCACTCGGTTGGTTTGAGACCATACCCGAGACCATTTCATTTTTTGACGAGTTATTTAATCGGGCGGATAATCCAGAAATTGTCAGGAGGAGGATTGGCGTAAATTATGACTGTTGTCATCTCGCCCTTGAGTATGAAGATGCCAAAGAAGGCTTAAATGCTCTGCAGGATGCCGGCATCCGCCTAAGCAAGTTACACTTGAGCTCTGCACTATGTGCCAAGCCAAATAAGGAAAACCTCCGAACTTTGGAAGATTATATCGAAGAGGTATACCTCCATCAGGTTATAACCGCTGAAGGAGGGAAAGTAACCAACCGGATTAAGGATCTGGACATCGCCCTAAATCAGGCAAAGGAATACAATATAGGTGGAGATGAGTGGAGAATTCATTTTCATGTACCCCTGCACTCCTCGCCTGGTAACGGACTTGATGATACCCGCAAGCATGTGACCGAAACTTTGGATTGGCTGGCAGAAAATCCAACTGCATGCAGGCATCTGGAAATGGAAACATACACTTGGGAAGTATTGCCTGAAAGCTTACGCACTATCAATGTGGTGGATCAGATAACCAAGGAATATCATTGGACTCTGGACGCCTTGAAGGCACGGGGAATAGGAAGATGAGGCTTACTTTCATGCACTTTATGAAATTGTCACGCGGTGCCAATCTGCCAACTGTTTGGACAAATGTTATAGCTGCATGGGCAATCAATGCCGGTGCAGGTCCCTCCCTCCGTTGGATGCCAGAGTGGACGGATATGAATTTTTTTAATTTTTCGGTACTCTTCTGGCTGCTGACCGGGGGTAGCCTCGTTTATGCGGGAGGCTGCTTTTTGAATGATGCATGTGATCATGAATTTGATCAGGAGCACAGACCAGAACGCCCCATTCCTTCTGGTGTCCTCTCGCTTGCTGAAGTTTGGATTCTGGGGATACTGCAACTTGGACTGGGTACATGTGCGTTAATCTTAGGTGCAGGATGTTCATGGAAATGGACCTTGGGCTTAGTGGTGTGTATTCTTGCCTATGACCTGATTCATAAAAAAACCGCCTGGGGTATTTTACTTATGGGTGGCTGCCGGAGTATGTTATGGATAACCGCCGGAACAGCTGCATCTGGAATGCAACCTGCCCCCCTACTCTATGTCTGGGCAGTTGCAGTGGGTGCCTATGTTTCTGGCATCAGTTGGTATGCCCGGAACGAATCGAATGGATCCGCAAAGAAAGATACCACTTACACCCTTCTCGACCGTATCCCAATTCTTCTTTTGTTTATCATGCCCTTGATTGCCCTGGCCTATCTGGTGTTATGGAACAACCTAGATCCGATCCGTGTATTTCTGGTTAACATAGTGGGACTATCTGCTGGCTGCATTGCTTTTTTTGCAATTATCAAGATGCGGCAGGAGAAGGAGGGTGCTTTAAGCAAAGGTGTTTGCCGTTTACTCGCCGGTATCTGTGCAGTGGATGCAACCGCTCTTTCTTTCCATGCTCCCCTGTTGGTAGGGCCTTGCATCCTCTTGGGAGCATTTGCTCATCACCTGCAAAAGAAGTTTGCCGCAACTTAAGGCACCCCTAGTCTGTAGATATAACCATGCCTAATACCTATTCATCCATAAGCCGGAATGTCAGGCTAGATATATCTCATGAGGTATTTTTTACCCGGGATGCATTTGATTTGGGCAACTCTACTTTGGTTGAACTGCTTAAGAACAACAAACCTGGCAAAAGAACCAAGGTATTTGTTTACTTAGATGAGGGAATTTTAGATGGGAATCCTAATCTTCCCAAAGTTGTTAGCAATTACTTCAAAGCAAATGATGCTTTTCTTGAATTGGTCTGTGCTCCTGCTTTCGTTCGCGGCGGTGAAGAAGCAAAAAACGATTGGCGGTTTGTAGAATCTATCTGGTCGGAGCTCAACCATTATGGAATGTGTCGTCACTCCTATGTTATTGTTGTAGGCGGTGGTGCTGCACTTGATCTGGTCGGCTTTGCCACATCCACCGCTCACCGTGGCATCCGGCTTATCCGCTTTCCCACTACTACCCTCAGCCAAGGGGATGGTGGCGTTGGGGTTAAGAATGGAATTAATTTCTTTGGAAAGAAGAATTGGGTGGGAACCTTTGCGGTACCCGATGCTGTGGTGAACGACTTTTCCTTTCTTCGCACCTTGCCAGACAGTCAAAAACGGGCAGGTTATGTCGAAGCAATTAAGGTAGCCCTGATTCGGGACCGTGCGTTTTTTGAATGGATCGAGTCACGGGTAAAGGATTTATCCCAGTTTATTCCGGCACCGATGGAACAATTGATCCGCCGAAGTGCGGCTCTTCACCTTGACCACATTGCCGGGTCAGGCGATCCCTTTGAGCGAGGCTCCGCCCGCCCCCTTGACTTTGGTCATTGGATTGCCCACAAATTAGAGCCAATGTCCAACTTTGAGATAGGTCATGGAGATGCAGTCGCTATTGGACTCGCCACCGATGTAATTTACTGCACAAAGATTGGCCTTCTTAAACAACAAGCAGCGGAGCGGGTACTCGAACTTTTATCATCACTAGGTTTTGAAATTTACCATCCCCTACTCCATGCGAAAAATGAAAACCGTGGATCGATCATTCTGGATGGATTGGAAGAATTCCGTGAACACCTCGGAGGAAAATTAACCATTACCTTAATACAGGCTCTTGGACAGGGGGTGGAGGTGCACCAGATGGATGATGAACAAGTCCTTTCTGCCATAGATGATTTACGCACCCGCTCTCTTGCCCTTACGCAAGCATAACTTAATTTCTCTATGACCAGCAGGGGTGCATTCAGAAACCCCCGGTTGGCGGTTTTAAATCTGGTCGGTCTTTGCAAACGACTGCTCGGAAAAAACACGCCGAATCTGAACCGTTTTATAGAATCAAACTCAAGTGAAGTTCGCGTGATTGATCCGGTAACTCCAGCGGTCACCTGCTCAGCTCAGTCAACCTACCTTACTGGGAAACTACCCAATGATCATGGGATTGTTGGTAATGGATGGTATGACCGCACCCTCAATGAACACCACTTTTGGAAACAATCCAACCGCTTGGTAGAAAGTGAAAAAATTTGGGAGACCATTCGCAAGGAACGGCCAAATTTCCGCACAGCTAATTTATTCTGGTGGTTTAATATGCATAGCAGTGCGGATTTTTCGATCACACCCCGTCCTCTCTATCGGTCCGATGGACTGAAGACTTTTGATATACATTCTCATCCGCTCAAAATTCGGGACGAAGTAAAAAACAAACTGGGGGAATTTCCCTTTCCATCATTCTGGGGACCCCGGGCAGGTCTGCCTTCGAGTCAGTGGATTGCAAAATCCGCCAAGTGGATGGAGGAAAGGGAGGCTCCTGAACTATCCCTGATATATCTGCCACATCTCGATTATGATTTGCAAAGATTTGGTCCTTCCTCCCAAAAGGCTGAAGTAGCTGTTCGGGAACTGGATGTTCTGGTGGGTGACCTACTCGCATTTTATCAATCCCGCGATGTCAAAGTGATCATTCTCTCGGAATATGGACTTACTAAAGCCAAGCGGGTGAGCTATCCAAACCGTGCTCTTCGGAAGAATGGCTGGTTAAATATAAAAAAGGAACTTGGATTGGAATACTTGGATTGTGGAGGATCCGAAGCATTTGCCCTGACCGATCATCAGATTGCCCATATTTATCTAAACCGAAAAGACCAAGACTTTCATTCTCGTATACGAAAAGAGATGGAAAAACTCGATGGTGTATCCAAAATACTAAGCGGAAAAGAACGGGCATCCTATGGGTTGGATCATCCACGGTCGGGCGACCTTGTTTTATTAGCAGAAGAAGATGCCTGGTTTGCTTACTACCACTGGTTAGATGATTCCCTCGCCCCTGACTTTGCCCGATGTGTGGATGTTCACCGTAAATATGGATATGATCCTGCTGAACTGTTCATTGATCCAGATATTTCTTTTCCCACTCTAAAGGTAGCAGGAAAATTATTAGCCAAAAGACTTGGTTTTAGAATCTTCATGGATCTAATCCCCCTCAATCCCTCTTTAGTTAAGGGAACGCATGGGGTTCGCCCAAAGAATATGCTGGATTGGCCAGTCATTTTTGGTCATTCGATCGAACCGTCCGAAAACCCAATCCCTGCCACCGAGGTACAAAGTTGCTTATTTAAAGCTTTGGAATTTTCAAAAATATAAAATCAACCACCTTATTTTCCACGATGGTTCAAAGGAACCCGGCGGGTAGAAAGATCATCGATCAATCCAGGCCATCCCAATTTCTTCAATCTTTTGTTCATTTCCCGAAATCCTCCTCCATAAACACGGTCGTCACTCATTTCTAAATTTTTCCGCAAAATATCGGCCAACTTGCTCGTTTCCTTATTTAATGCATGCATGGATAGAAGGTTACAAAATCCCTCAACCGCAGGTGGGGACATTTCAATGTAATTTTCATTCATCCAGACATGTCCAAACTCATGGGCAAGTACTGACACGCACTCGACCACAGGGAGTCCTGCAAGTACCCAGACTTCATGACTAAAAGAAGTACCCGCATAGGGACCACCAGTAATTGTACGAAAAGTAGTTAAGGTCAAACCGCGCAAACTTCCTCGTCCATGCACCCGCTCGACTTCCTTATTTAATTTATCCTGATTGACTAACCGCATGGTCAAAGGACCGACGGGTACTGGAAGTCCAAGATCTGAAATTGCCCGTCTTACCCGGTTAGCAACTGCGTCTAATGTGACCACATCCGTAACTGCTTCCCTTAAACAAGTAAGGCAACTGAACCGACCATCCCGATAGTTTTGTTGCGGTTTTGATTTTTTTAAGGAAAACAATCTACCGCATGATCCGCAGGATCTGGCCTGACGAAAATGTTCCGCATGAACCATCCCACCCCACTCATCACTACGAATTGATTGCCGGTCAAGAAAAGGGCGATCGCACACGAGACAGGCAAAACAGTCCGGATGAAAAATCCTGTCCCCAGCCTGCATTTTTTCAGTCCCCACTTTCTTACGGCATACTCCGCATCTTTCCTCCTTTTTCCAGTTCTTTAAAAAATCCTGATCTGCTAATGAGAATCTGCTGATTGGAAAAATATATTCTCTTCCATCTATTAAAAGAGTTACGCTTACTCCATCCATTGAAAGAAGTTCTCCTTCTGTCCGACTGCCTGCTTGGGTAGTCCATATTCTTCCCGGCAAAAAAGACCCAAAAAGAAGTAACCCGAGTATACAGACGCCCGGGGTCCGGGAGTCCACTATTTTCAAGACTTAAGGATCCCCTCCCAGAATTTCACCCGTCCAGAAACTTCCTTTGGACCGGGCATACCAGGTTTTTCACGAAGCGAAAATGCCCGGGACAAATCAAATACTTTCCTCCAATCATTACCAATTTGGGGGCAGATTGATTGGGCATCATCATCACTCAATTCAGGCAAAGGGATATTTAGTTCCTCCGAGCGGGCAACCATAGAACCAACCACATGATGTGCCTGCCTGAAGGGCAATCCCTGCTCAACCAGGAAATCTGCGAGATCCGTAGCCAGGAGCAAGGGGTCGGATGCTGCTGACCTGCATCTTTCCTGATTAATTTCTGCACCATCTAGTGCACCAGCAGTTACCGCCAAACATATGGACAATTGGTCAAAACTATCAAAGACCGGGGGTTTGTCCTCCTGTAAATCCCGGTTATATGTAAGGGGTAATCCTTTGATCATAACCAATAAACTGGTTAGATTACCAATTACCCTCCCGGTCTTTCCTCTAATTAACTCAAAACAGTCCGGATTTTTTTTCTGGGGCATGAGGGATGAACCCGTAGTAAAAGCATCTGGCAAACGAAGATATCCAAACTCTGCAGAGTTCCACAAAATCAAATCCTCTGCCAAACGGGAAAGATGCAGGGAGCAAAGTGAACAAGCAGACGCAAATTCGATAAATAAATCACGGTCTGACACTGCATCCATTCCATTGGGGGTCATCCTCGGTTCACCGGATTCGTCAATAAACCCAAGGGCTTTGGCAACCAGACCACGATCCAGCGGCAGGGTGGAACCGGCTATAGCACCAGATCCCAATGGACAGACGTTGGCATGATTAGCCACATTGGAGAAACGCTCATGATCACGCCCTAGCATTTCCACATAGGCGAGGAGGTGATGACCCACGGTGACTGGTTGAGCACGCTGCAAATGAGTATACCCTGGAATGGGCGTACCTGCATGCTCTTTTGCCAATACCAAGAGTGCACACATTGCCCGCTCAATTCCCTCCCGCAGATGGAAACAGGCATCCTTAAAAAACAATCTTATGTCGGTGGCAACCTGATCATTTCGACTTCGGCCTGTATGTAATTTGTCTGCAGCCGCAGTCTTTGCCCGGAGAGCTTGTTCCAAATTCATATGGACATCTTCGAGTTCGGTCTTCCATTCAAAGTTTCCAGACTTTATTTCATCGGACAGTTCCTTAAGTCCCTGCTCGATTTGATCGAATTCCTCCTGACAGATTATACCAACCTGCATAAGCATCGAAGCATGTCCTAGACTGCCTTGCAAATCGTAAGGGGCAAGCCGATGGTCAAAAGACACAGATTCGCCAAAGGCCAGCATTAGCTCGTCCGGTTCATCAGTAAACCGACCTCCCCAGGTGAGCTGCTTTCCATTGTCCTTCATACTTTCAATATAATCCCAAAGCAGGATAAATCCGGCAACCCTATTTGATAGCTTGAATAATCAGCCATCAGAATGTCGAATTCTTTAAGAGAAAACTTTTTTGATCTTCGCCTTGGCGTAGTCTCGGTTGAGCTTAGCGATATAATCTAAGGATATATCTTTGGGGCATGCGGCTGAGCATTCACCATAATTTCTACAATTTCCAAAACCAGCCTCGTCCATCGCTGCTACCATGTTCAGTACCCGACTATCTTTTTCCGCCTGTCCTTGTGGAAGCAGATTCAAATGTCCCGCCTTGGCAGAGGTAAAAAGCATCGCTGATGCATTCTTGCAAGAGGCAACACAGGCACCACAGCCAATGCATTGAGCAGCATCCATTGCCAAATCAGAATCCTCCTTCGGAACAGGCAGGGCATTGCCATCTGGAGCACTCCCCGTACGCACGGTAATATATCCACCAGCTTGGATAATTTTATCAAAAGCAGAACGATCAACTACTAGGTCTTTAACAACTGGGAATGCCTTGGCACGAAAAGGTTCGATCGTAATGGTATCCCCATCCTCAAATTTGCGCATGTGCAACTGGCAGGTGGTAGTTGAGTTTTCAGGCCCATGGGCAAATCCGTTGATATTAAGGGAACAAGTGCCGCAGATACCTTCCCTGCAATCATGGTCAAAAGCAACTGGTTCCTTCCCCTGCTCCAATAATTGTTCGTTTAATTGGTCCAGCATTTCTAAAAATGATGAGTCCTCGGACACACCATCAAGAACATGAGATTCGAAATGACCTTCAGATTCTGGGCCGTCTTGTTTCCATACTTTAAGAAATAATTTCATGAGAATCTTTTCCTTATTTGTAACTGCGCACGGCAAGTTTGACTTCCTCGAATTTTAAATCTTCTTCATGACGGGAAGGTGCTTCACCATCCCCCTTAAACTCCCAAACCGCAGCATGGGCGAATTCATCGTCGTTTCGGGTAGCCTCTCCGTCTTCGGTTTGAAATTCCTCACGGAAATGCCCTCCGCAAGATTCATTACGATCAAGAGCGTCGCGACAAAGCAATTCACCAAAATCAAGAAAGTCTCTAACCCTCCCTGATCTTTCCAGCTCCATATTGAGTTCCTCACCACTTCCGGTAACCAGCAGATTTTTATTAAAATCATCCCGAAGGTCCTGAATCTGACCAATTGCTTTTTTCAGACCCAGTTCGCTTCTAGCCATTCCTGCATATTCCCACATGATGTGTCCCAGTTCTTTATGATAAGACCGGGATGATCGCTTGCCCTTGGCTGAGATTAA
Source organism: Opitutales bacterium (assembly GCA_038106225.1). Classification (GTDB taxonomy): domain Bacteria; phylum Verrucomicrobiota; class Verrucomicrobiia; order Opitutales; family Seribacteraceae; genus Chordibacter. Next base: position 10,501 of record JAYODK010000003.1, read on the forward strand.
TTGACTTACCCTTTCTTTGACCGAATCAAGGGTTTCACGGGCAGCTTCCCCATCTGGGTCGATAGCTCCAGGACTAATTGTGGTGAGATAGTTACCGATGGTATATGGAATGACAAAATAACCATCGCTAAGACCCTGCATAAGTGCACTGGCACCCAAACGGTTTGCTCCATGATCTGAAAAGTTTGCCTCTCCAAGAACAAAGCATCCGGGAATTGTACTCATGAGATTGTAATCCACCCAGAGCCCTCCCATGGTGTAATGAATGGCTGGGTAAATGCGCATGGGGCGCTCATATGCATTCTCTCCCGTAATCCGCTCGTACATCTCGAAAAGATTGCCATAGCGCTCACGAATTACATTTTCTCCTAGTCGGTTGATCGAGTTCTCGAAGTCGAGGTAAACCCCACGACCTCCTGGACCAACTCCGCGGCCTTCGTCACATGCCTCCTTGGCGGAACGGCTGGAGATATCGCGGGGAGCAAGATTACCAAAACTGGGATATTTGCGCTCAAGATAATAATCCCTTGCATCTTCGGGGATTTCCGATGGTACTTTTCCGCAATCATCCGCATTTTTCGGTACCCATACCCGTCCGTCATTACGGAGGGATTCTGACATCAGGGTAAGTTTAGACTGATGATCCCCAGAAACTGGAATACAAGTTGGATGGATTTGAGTAAAACAAGGATTAGCAAAGCCCGCCCCCCTCCGGTAAGCACGGAAAGTGGCGGTAACATTACAACCAATTGCATTGGTGGAAAGATAGTAAACATTGCCATATCCACCGGTACATAGAAGCACTGCATCGGCAGTCCAAACTTTTAGCTCTCCAGTAGCGAGATTGCGCGTGATGATACCCTTTGCGTGACCATCTATCACAATCAAATCAAGCATCTCTTGCCGCACATGCATTTTGACCTGACCACAAGCAATTTGCCGACTAAGCGAACTGTAAGCTCCAAGCAGCAATTGCTGGCCAGTTTGTCCACGGGCATAGAAGGTACGACTGACTTGTGCACCGCCAAAAGAACGATTGGCAAGTAATCCACCATACTCACGGGCAAATGGAACGCCTTGAGCAACGCATTGGTCAATTATGTTAACACTATTTTGAGCTAGTCTGTGAACATTAGCTTCTCTTGAACGAAAATCACCACCTTTAATGGTATCGTAGAATAAACGATGTACACTGTCGCCATCGTTCTGGTAATTTTTTGCACCATTAATTCCCCCTTGTGCCGCAATTGAGTGAGCCCGGCGGGGAGTATCCTGGTAGCAGAAGCAGTCCACATTATAGCCCAGTTCACCAAGTGTGGCAGCAGCTGAACCCCCAGCCAGACCCGATCCTACAACGATAATATTAAACTTTCTCTTGTTTGCGGGGTTAACCAACTTAGAGGAAAAGCGGTGATTTTCCCACTTATCAGAAAGTGGACCTTCAGGAATTTTGGAGTCGAGAATCATGACACTAAAAATTTTACAGGTTCGCAGTACAAGAAGAACCACAACTGGTCTCTAGGCAGTTGACCAATCCATACTTCTGAGCGATTACAAGAACTGGAATTATGGAAAATCCGAGGAAAATAATCCAACCATAAGCAGAGGCCGCAAGGTCCAGTTTCGCACGCCAACTTTCCGATCGCAGACCCAGGGTTTGAAACATACTTGATACCCCATGGGAAAGATGCCGACAGAGTAAAAACATCGAAAAAATGTAAAAAATGGAGATGGCATCTACGCGAAACCCTGCAAGGATCATGTTGTAGACATCATGAATTTCAGTTCCATCCGGAGAGCCAACCGTGGTCTTAAGATCGTTGTATTCAGGAAAGATTGAACGGATGGTAAAATGTAGAAGATGAAATACAATAAATGCAAGTAGGATAGATCCGGTAAGCCCCATACGTAGAGAGGACCAACCCGCACGTTTGGTAATTTCCACTTCATTAGATCGGGGACGTGCCGCCCGGTTTTCTTTAACTAATTGGTATGCAGTAATTGCATGAACTACAACGCAAACAAATAGGAAAATGCGGGAACCCCAAAGAATTGGAGCAGGTAAGTTCTGCAGGGCATGAGCATATGCATTGATTGATTCCTGACCCAGTAGAACCTGAAGATTTCCGGCCATATGAACAAAAACAAATCCAACCAGAACGATTCCGGTAAGGGCCATTAAATATTTTTTTATCAATGAGGATTGCATGACTAAACTGTTTTATAGAAACATTTTCACACCACACAAATGCATTACGAGAGAAAAGGTGGGAATAAATGAGGTATTAGAATGAAGAATTAGTAAAATTAATAATTGCGCAAACACAAATCACTAGCTTTTGACAGGAGATCTTTGCATTAAGTGAATAAATCCTGATTGCCACCCCCTTCTCTCCTATGTCATGGGTAAGGATTATCGTAAAAGAGAAATGAAATATATTTTTATTACTGGCGGGGTGGTTTCGTCTCTGGGCAAAGGGCTAACTTCAGGAGCTCTCGGGGCATTACTTGAACAGCGTGGCCTAACCACGCGTATCCAAAAATTTGATCCTTATTTGAATGTGGATCCTGGAACCATGAGTCCATTTCAGCATGGTGAAGTCTATGTACTGGATGATGGTGCGGAAACCGATCTTGATCTGGGTCATTATGAGCGTTTTACATCTGGCAAACTTAGCCGTTTTAATAATTTAACAAGCGGGCAAATATACGAATCTGTGATTCGCAAGGAAAGACGAGGAGACTACCTTGGTAAAACCGTTCAAGTCATTCCTCATGTGACCAACGAAATTAAGGACCGCATCTATGCCGCTGGTGAAGGAGTAAATGTTTTAATTACCGAAATTGGCGGTACCATTGGTGACATTGAAGGACTTCCTTTCACTGAAGCTATGCGTCAATTTGCAAGCGAGGTGGGCAAGGCAAATGTTCTTTTTATACACATGACCCTTTTACCCAGTCTACGGGCGGCAGGTGAACTCAAAACAAAACCTACCCAGCAAAGTGTTGCCAAGTTAAGGGAAATCGGCATCCAGCCAGATATTTTGATATGCCGTACTGAACAGGCTATCACCGATGAGATTCGTGAAAAGCTTAGCCTTTTCTGCAGTGTGCCCAAAGAGGCTGTGATCGAAGAAATGGATGTGGCCCATTCAATTTATGAACTTCCACACATGCTCAAGAAAGAAGGTCTTGATACTTTGGTTACCCGCTTTCTTGGACTGGATGCACCCGCACCAAAATTGGACGAATGGGAAGAAGTCGTTCATCGTTTGATTCATCCAAAACACCGTGTAAAAATTGGGATGATCGGAAAGTATGTCGACCTGCAGGATTCCTATCTGTCCGTTAATGAGTCCCTTGTGCATGGTGGTATTAGAAATGATACCGGCGTCGAGGTCGTCCATCTTGACGCTGAGGCTATCGAACAAGATGGACCAGATGCACACTTAAATGGATTAGATGGTATCTTAGTCCCTGGAGGTTTTGGTGATCGAGGAACTGAAGGTAAAATACTTGCCTCCAAATATGCACGGGAGGAAAATATACCTTATTTTGGATTATGCCTGGGAATGCAAATTGCCGTAATTGATTTTGCACGGAATGTCCTTGGCAAAGAAAATGCAAACAGTACTGAGTTTGATCCGGACACAGATGATCCGGTTATCCATATTATGGACGATCAGAAATCGGTCACAAATAAAGGAGCGACCATGCGTCTAGGTGCTTGCCCATGTAGACTTAAAACAGGAACTGCTAGCCGTCTTGCTTATGGCAAAGAGGAGGTATCGGAAAGGCACCGCCACCGCTTTGAATTTAATAATGCCTACCGGGAGGAAATGGAAACAGCTGGATTGATTGTGGCTGGAGTAAACCCTGAACGCGACTTAGTAGAAATTGTCGAAGTTAAAAACCATCCATGGTTTGTGGCGGTCCAATTCCACCCTGAGTTTCAATCAAAACCAACTAAGGCACACCCCCTTTTTGCTGCTTTTATTGAAGCCACGCTAACCCGCAAACTTGCGGGTAGCGAAAAAGCCAAAAAATCCTGAGTTTATTCCCTTCCTTTTGGGCTTTACCCGATGCCCAAGAATGATCGGAATAAGCAATAATTGGTATGATCATCGACGCACATACTCACCGCTACCCAGAAGAGGTAATTAAAAACCCTGAAAAATTTGCTAAAATTCGTGGTGAGCAGAATTGGTTAAACATGGTTGCTCCTAGAGATCGACCAAGCTTGCAAGGATGGGCAGACCGGAAAAAAATGCTGGATGATATGGACCATGCGGGAGTCGACCGTTGTGTGCTACTTGGCTGGTACTGGGAAAATTATCAAACCTGTCTCGAGGCAAATAACTGGCACCTTAATTGGCTCAAACAGGACCCGGATCGCTTTATTGCCTTTCTTTCAGTGAAACCAGAAATTCCCAAACTTACTGATTACTTAAAAAAGGCAAATGACGACGGCTTTCAGGGAATTGGTGAGTGCCACCCATGGGCTCAAGGGTTTTCCATGAGAAACAAGCAATGGATGGAAGCGATGGAATTCTGTTGTGAGACAGGATGGCCAGTAAATTTTCATGTTACGGATCCATCTGGAAGAAACTATCCCGGTAAAACCCTTACTCCCTTTGATGATTTCCATTGGTTAGCAAGTGAATTGCCCGATCTAAAAATCGTTCTTGCCCATGCCGGTGCACTTCTTGCCCTTGATTACCCGACCCCGCAAAACATTTTTTATGACCTTGCTGCCTGCCCCCTGCTCTATGACCAAAAAATCTATCAACAATTGATTGATTGTGCAGGATCAAAGAAAATTCTTTGGGGCACCGACTATCCCTTGCTGATTTACCCATCTATCTCCAATAACCCGGAGTTCTTTTCCTTTCTCTCCAATTTTAAAGATTCCGTTAAGTTGAATGATAATGAGCTGAATGATATTCTAGGTAACAATTTTGCAGATCTACTGTCATGAGAATTTCTCTACGAAATATCATGCCTCACCCACTAGCCGAATGTTTAATGGCAAACTCAGCTCTTTGGGGAAAGGAACTCATCTTTGAACCAGCACAATCTATTCAGTTGGTAGCACAGTCCGGCAAAGGTAAATCAACTTTTATGGACATTATATTCGGCATACGCTCGGATTATCAGGGCAATTTCGAAATCTCCGGAATAAATACTTCCAACTTATCCACAGATCAATGGAAGGATTTGCGATCCAGAAAACTCTCCCTTCTTTTTCAGGATCTTCGCCTCTTTCAAAACTTGAGTGCCAGAGAAAATCTGCAATTATTGCCAATCGTAGATCCAGACGCGCCGAAGATCGGGTATATGTGCGAAAGATTACAGGTTGACCATCTACTTGATCAACCGGTCAAGAACCTCTCCCTTGGTCAGCGTCAGAGATTTGCAATAATTCGCTGCTTAAGAAAACCATTCCGTTGGTTATTACTTGATGAACCTTTTAGTCATTTGGATGAAGATAATGCCAAAGAGGCAGCTTTATTGATTAAAGAAAACATTTGCTCGAAGGATGCTGGGCTTATCCTTACCTCGCTGCAACCAACAGTTCTATTCGAGTTTGATCAGATAATCCAGTTATGATGCAGAATAATCTTAACCGATTGCTTGACCGGTGCCTCCAAACAAAATCACCTGGCAAAGCGATGGTTGTGGCATCCCTCGGTTGTCTGCTCGGTTCTTTTTTGGTTATTCTGGCAATCCAAATCTACTCCGACTCCAAGAGTTTGTTCCCCAATGAAAGCAGCAGTTTTGTTAGCTTAAGCAAAAAAGTAAAAGGGGGATTGATGATCAATCTTTCCGAACAGGGTAAGACTTTCTCGCCTGAAGAAGTAATGAAGATCAAGGAAATCCCGGGGGTGATCGATATTGCGGGCTTTTCCAGAAATCATTTTCCGCTGAGTATAAATATATGGCCAACTGGAAAGATAGGTTTAGGTTCAGCTGCCCGGGCTGATTTATTTTTTGAATCTATTCCCGACCGGTTTATTGATCAACAGTCTGAAGATTGGAAATGGGATCAAAATAAATCATTTGTTCCTATTATCGTTCCAAAATTTTATTTGGATCTCTGGAATTTCGGTCTAGCACCATCACGTGCTGAATATCCTTCACTCTCCAATGAGGCAGCCTCCTCAATGCCAATCGAAATATTTATTGGTGAAGATCAAAAGGTGCGAATGATTGGTAGATTTATTGCTTTTAGTAAACGAATAAACAGCGTTCTTGTACCACAGAATTTTTTGCAATGGGCCAACGCTCTTTTTGGCGAATATAATCAGGAAAAATATTTTTTCCTCTGGAAGAATGAAAGCATTCATGGCCCACCCGTTTCTCTATCTGAGCTTAAAAATATCAAAGAGGAAAACCGTTCTGAAATTATAATTTCAGAAATTGACAAACCAGCTGTGCAAATTTCCTTATCGAGCCTGCTGGAAAAACAGCCTGACCAGACTGGACCATCGAGATTGATTGCAAAACTCGAAAACTCTGCTGCTGCTCCTTTTTTTGAAGTTATCGAACCACTCGGATACGAAACAAGTAAGGAGTACATTCAAGCAGATTGGATTAATCGGGCTACCGATCTTTTGATTTGGGCAGTAGCCGGACTAGGTGCCCTTTTCTCTTTTTTCTCTATTACAACTTTTACTAGTTGCTTCCGATTAATGGTGGTACAATCAAGCCAGACTTCCCGTGACCTTGTGCAACTTGGATTTTCCCTCTCACAAGTGTCCGGAATTTTCACAAAGCGATTTGTTAGGATATTTTTGTTAATTTGGATTTCCGCCATTTTTGCTGTTTCTCTATGCAAAAGTTATTTTGTAAAACTAGCCCTTGCACATGGATCCGAGCTGGCTAGCGGCTTAGGATGGGAAACTTGGGCAGGGGCAATTTTATACGCCCTACTTTTTTCATCGATCAATCATCTCGTAATCCAAAATACAATCAAATCATGTTGTTTTGAGAAATATGACTAAGTGATTTTCATGATCAACTGCTCGTCTTTGACTGAAAAAGACACCTCACTACTCTCTGGAATTTCTCCAGCAACCAAGGCATGAGCAAGCTTAGTTTCTACTTGTTTTTGAAGGAATCGCTTTAAAGGCCTCGCCCCGTAGGTAGGGTCATAACCCTTTTCTCCAATCCATTTTTTTGCAGCTTTGGTAAATGAAATGATTATTTTGCGATCCAAGAGTCTCTTATTCAGACGATCCAGCAAGAGATCTACAATTGAGGTAATCTCCTCAAGCGATAGCGGCTTGAATAAAACCACATCGTCAATGCGATTCAAGAATTCTGGACGAAAATGGTCGCGCAAATCGGCCATTACTGACTCCCGAACAGATTCAGAAATTTCGTCATCCATCAAATTCTCCTGTAAATATCGGCTTCCTACATTGGAAGTCATGATTACCACTACATTCTTAAAATCCACGGTTCGACCCTGAGCATCAGTTAAGCGACCATCGTCCATCAATTGGAGAAGCACATTGAAGACATCCGGATGTGCTTTTTCAATCTCATCAAAAAGAATAACGGCATACGGCTTACGCCTGACCGCTTCAGTTAACTGACCACCCTCCTCATAGCCAACATAGCCAGGAGGTGCACCCAACAGTCTAGCAACTGAGTGTTTTTCCATATACTCGGACATATCAATCCGAACGACATTGTTTTCACTATCAAATAGACTTTCAGCCAGGGTTTTTGCCAGCTCTGTTTTACCAACTCCAGTTGGCCCAAGAAAAAGAAAGCTGCCAATTGGACGGTGTGGGTCTTTTATTCCTGCCCGTGCACGAAGGATAGCCTCGGTTACTGCATCAACAGCTTCATTTTGCCCAATCACTCGTTGGTGAAGGATATTTTGTAAACGCAGGAGTTTTTCTCTTTCTCCCTCAATTAATTTGGTTAATGGAACACCGGTCCAACGTGCTACTATTTCAGCAATTTCTTCAGCATTAACCTCTTCCTTGAGGATAGCATCCTCCTTACGCTCGGTCTGCTCAAGTGCTTCGAGTTCCGCTTCTAATTTGGGAAGTTTTCCATGCTTTAATTCTGCAACGAGGTTAAGATCATAAGCACGTTCAGCACGCTCCATTTCGGCACGGGTAGATTCTATTTGCTCACGCAAGATACGAACATCATCTATCCCTTTCCGCTCATTTTCCCATTGCCTCTTAATGGTTTCCATCTTGTCCCTGGCATTGCCAAGCTCCTTGCGTAAAACCTCCAATCGATCCTTGCTTGACTTGTCTTTTTCCTGCTTGAGGGCAGTTTCCTCAATCTCCAATTGGAGAACCCGGCGGCTTACTTCATCGAGCTCAGCTGGCATGCTGTCCAATTCGGTACGAATCATGGCACATGCCTCGTCAACCAAATCGATCGCCTTGTCTGGCAAGAAACGATCCGACACATACCGATTGGAGAGTACTGCTGCTTGGACCAGTGCTTCGTCCCGGATATTGACCCCATGATGAATTTCAAAACGCTCACGCAATCCACGAAGAATGGAAATGGTATCCTCCACATTAGGTTGATCGACCAAGACGGTTTGAAACCTGCGTTCAAGAGCGGCATCCTTTTCCACATATTTGCGGTATTCATTAAGTGTGGTTGCTCCAATACATCTGAGTTCACCACGAGCAAGCATAGGTTTTAACATATTACCGGCATCAATCGCCCCCTCTGCCCGGCCTGCTCCAACAATGGTGTGCATTTCATCTATGAATAATACGATTCGTCCATCTGACTTGCTAACTTCGTTAAGCACCGCTTTTAACCGTTCCTCAAATTCACCGCGAAATTTTGCGCCTGCAAGCAAAGATCCCATTTCCAGCGTAAAGATTGTCTTGTCCTTAAGACCTTCCGGTACATCTCCACGAACAATTCTCTGTGCCAAACCTTCAACGATTGCGGTTTTTCCAACTCCTGGTTCTCCAATCAAAACAGGATTATTTTTCGTTTTGCGGGAAAGTATACGAATCACCCGACGGATTTCAGAATCTCTACCGATAACTGGATCTAATTTGCCCGCTTTTGCCTGTTCGACCAAATCTATGCCATATTTTTTTAGTGCCCGAAAAGAATTTTCTGGAGTCTTTGAGGTAACCTTTTGCCCACCCCGAACCTGTTTAATTGCTTCATTTATTTTCCCTTGTGAGAGATTGAAATTTTTTAGAAACTTTGAAAAAGTTGCAGGTTTCCCAACAGCAGATAAGCCAAGAAGTAAGTGTTCAGTACTCACATAATCGTCCTGCATATCACGAGATATATCCTGTCCCTTTTCCACTGCTTCGGTCAGAGCAATGGACGCATAGGACCGGGCAGTATTAACATTACCGGCTATTTTAGGAAGGTTTTGTAGTTCTCGTTGTAAAGCGAGTTGCACTGGTGCAGTACCAACATCCATCTCGTCCATAAGGGCAGGCACTATCCCATTTTCTTGATTCATTAATGCGGAAAGTAAATGCCACACTTCTACTTCTTGCTGACCATTTCGCTTGGCAATCTCAGCCATCTCCTGAATTGCAGAAATTCCTAGCTCCGTAAATTTTTCGGGATCAACATTCATATAAGCAAAGCTGTTGCAGGATGCATACCAATGGTAATACTTTTAAAATATTGATCATCAATGGATTGCATGTTGTTACAATCATAGCTTTTGTGACTATTATTTAAAAATTAGTCACAAAACTGTGCCACTTTGTCGCACAATGTGGTTTTTGTACTGAAATTAAATCGTGACAACTAAGGGTTGTTTAATTCAAGATAAATTTCTTTAACCCCAATTTACCCAAAGCCCTAAAATCATGAAAATACTTTGCATACTATATGATGACCCCAAAGCTGGCATGCCCGAGAGTTATCCATTGAATGACCTACCTCATCTTGATAATTATCCAGACGGGATGAGCCTGCCCTCTCCTAAATCAATAGACTTTACTCCAGGGCAACTCCTTGGCTGCGTTTCGGGTGAACTTGGTCTTCGTAAATTTTTAGAGGATTCTGGTCATACTTTTGTAGTTACTTCTGATAAAGATGGCGAAGGTTGCCAGGCAGACAAAGAACTTGTCGATGCCGATGTTGTTATTTCGCAGCCATTTTTCCCCTATTATCTGACCCGGGAGCGCATGAAATCAGCCCCTAACCTAAAAATGGCTATAACTGCTGGCATTGGTTCTGATCATGTGGATTTGCAAGCCGCAATGGATCACAATGTTGATGTGGTTGAGGTGACCTACTGTAATTCACGCTCGGTTGCGGAACATGTGGTTATGATGATCCTTTCTTTAGTAAGAGATTACCACAACCAACACAGAATTGTTAATGAAGGTGGATGGAACATTGCCGATGCAGTTCATCGTTCCTATGATGTTGAAGGTATGCATGTGGGCACGGTTGCAGCTGGGAGGATTGGATTAGATGTTTTACGGAAAATGAAGCCCTTCGATGTGCATCTACATTATTTTGACCGCCACCGCCTTCCCAAAGAAATTGAAGCAGAACTAAATCTTACTCACCACGAAAGTGTAGAGTCATTGGTGTCGGTTTGCCATGTCGTTACGATCAACTGCCCGCTCCATCCGGAAACTGAACATTTATTTGATGATAGTATGATAGGGAAAATGAAAAAAGGGGCATACATTGTTAATACCGCCCGGGGCAAGATTTGCGACCGTGAGGCAATTGCCCGTGCCCTAGAATCCGGGCAATTAAGTGGCTATGCCGGAGATGTTTGGTTCCCTCAACCAGCCCCAAATGACCATATTTGGAGAAGGATGCCAAATCATGGGATGACTCCACACACTTCTGGGACCTCCCTTTCGGCCCAAGCTAGATATGCTGCTGGAGTTCGTGAAATTCTGGAGTGCTTTTTTGATGGATCACCGATCCGTGATCCTTACTTAATTGTACAAAATGGACAACTAGCTGGCATGGGGGCTCATTCTTACACGAAAGGTTCCTCAACTTCTGGTTCCGAGGAAGCTGCAAATTACAGGAAATAAAAACTTATTCTCTGAAAATCATCTAGGAGATGACTCTCAGGGACCGGATCGGATACATTGACCAAAAATTGGCTCAATTGTATCCTGACCCGCCAATTCCACTAAACCACCGCGATCCATATACTCTTTTACTGGCGGTCCTTCTATCTGCTCAGTGCACGGATGAAAGGGTGAATCAAGTCACTCCCGCCCTTTTTGATCTCGCCGACCATCCTCTAAAGATGGCAAAACAAACAGTTGATAGGATAAATTCAATCGTCCGACCTTGCGGACTTGCACCGAGAAAGGCCCAAGCTATCCGCGATTTATCAATACTTCTCATGGAGAAGCATGATTGTCAGGTGCCTGATAATTTGGAATGCCTAGAAAAACTTCCTGGTGTTGGACATAAGACGGCATCGGTGGTCATGTCTCAGGCATTTGGGCAGGCAGCATTTCCTGTAGATACACACATTCACCGCTCTGCCCAACGATGGAAATTATCATCTGGGAAAAGTATTGCCCAAACTGAAAAAGATTTAAAACGACATTTCCCCAAAGCAAGATGGAATGCACTTCATTTGCAGATCATTTACTACGCCCGTGAACACTGCACTGCAAGGAATTGCTTTGGGCTGGAATGCATCATTTGTAGAAAGTGTTTTCCGGGCAGGAAAAGTAAAATATTAACTCAAAAGTCTTAACCTGCATTTACAAAAATTCGGGGACGTGCATCCTTTAACTTTTGGATAGCATCGCTGGAAAGCCCGGTTTGATAGAGATATATTTGCTGTAAACCGATCATCTTTGATAAGTCATCAACTACCGAATCATCTAATTCCACGCGGATCAGATTGAGGAGTTCCAAACTTGGGATTGATGCAAGATGCCTAATTCCTGCTGATGTAACTTTCTGAGAACCTTCGAGAACCAATTTTTTGAGATTGGGGAATTTCTTTAACATAGCCAATCCCTCGTCGGTTACCTGTGAATTAGTTAGATCCAAAATTACCAAGTGTTGAGCAATGTGTTGCAAAACCTTCAAATCCTCATCATTCATAGCCAATTTTTGATCGACCGAAGAGATAACTTGCACACCAGATTCTCCTTCGATTGCCATTAGCATTATACCTGAAGACTTGAGCCGGTATGCATGCTCTGAAGGAAGTTTTGCATCATGTATTGTGCCCGGCGGAGCCTTAATAATTTCCACAGAATCTGCCTCTTTCCCAGGAAACCATTGTTCAATAGGAACTCCAAACTTTCGTACAATTGGACCGATTTGTTCGGGAGCAATCAAATAAGCTCCGAGCGTAGATCCTGAAACGACCAAAGCAGTGCCGAGAAACACCGCAACAGTGGCAATTAATTTGGAAACTAGACTTTTTTCTTTTACTTTTATGGTGGTTGTCTTGGCGTTCATGCCGCTCACCTTAACCGATTTTTTAACTGCCTTCGTTTTTTTGGTGGGCTGAGCGTTGGCAACTGGTTTAGCGATGGGCAAATCAGCCCTGACTGCCCTGGCATGTCTAGTTGCTGCCTCTTCTAGCAATCTAACCACATCAGGAAGAAACTTCCATTCCGTCTGTCCTTCCAGCATGGCATAATCTGAAGCAAGTAATTGTCCGGTTTCTAAAAACTGCTTGGCTTGAATTAAATCGTAAGGCCCGAAAGTCTGACCACTCCTAGAAACATATAGCACAGACGCATTTTCTGAGGCACCTAAGTTGACTTTGCTTTTGCGCCCTAGCAGTTGGTCAAGGGTGGTGGTAACTTTTGAAAAGTATCGGTCTGCGGGGATTTTATCTTTTAAAATGGCCTGCAAATCACCCATGCGAAGTCGTAAACCCGGAGGTAATTCAGTCTCCTCTATATGAATGGCAAGAAAAGGTTTTTTTTCATTTAGAGCTAAATTAATCTCATTACGGCAGTTAATAGACTCTGTGGCACGGGCAGAAATGAAACAAACAAATACACTGCATCCAATGACCGCGTTTGCGATCTCTTCGGGCCACTCGTTACTGGCCGCAACTCCCTCATCATACCAAACATTATAACCAGCATCCCGCAACTGGATAATCTCCGGATAAACCAAATGAGCATCCTGATGAGAATAACTGATAAACAAGTATGGTTCTTCTCCCTCGTATGCCTCAAATGGCGGCACATCTGCGGTTCTGTTACCCTGTCCTCCTTGAGGTACTATAATTCCTGGTACCTCGGCTAAGGTCACCCAGTTTGCGCATCCTTCAAACCATGCCTGCTCAGTAATTTTAAGCTGACCTGAATTAACCCAACTTTGTAAAGCATCCATTTCATAGGGACCGACTTGCTGACCATTCTGGTAAAGAAATACTTGAGTCATAAATCTGTTATTTCCATTTCTATTTCAGCTTTATTCATCAAGGGAACAGAATAATTGGATAGAACATTTTCCTAACCAATCCAAGTATTTTATATAGCCAATTGAAGTCTTTAGTCCTTCAATTAATCATGCCAATGAAAAGAAATTATTCTGCAGGCTTTGATCTTATCCAATCCGAAAGGATTTGAATTTCCTCATTAGTAAGTTTTGCATCTCTACCGTAACATGGCATACGATCATTTTCATCGCCATAAAACCGTTCTTCTTCGGGATTTTTAATAAAAGCAACCGTCCACTCATTGGATCCATATCCGGTAAGATCCGGGGCATAACCTTCTTCTTCAGAGTCAATGTCGTGACAATCTATACAGGCCAAGCCATCCTGAAAATCCATGTCGTCATTGTAAAAGAGAGACAAGAGTTCCTCTCGTTCATCCTCTTCAAGGGGTTCTTGGTAAGGGAGATCAGCCATATCCGAAAGCAACTTGGCTATGAGAGGAAGCAAGGCGGTCTCTTCTTCATTATACTTGGCCAAAACCTTTTTCGCCATGGTACCATTTTTGAAGTTTGTACCGCCAAAATATTCATCAGATATATAATGTTTGTGAACCAGAAGTTTGGTCAGCCATTCCACACTAGCAAACCCTGCCAATTCCGGGGCAGATTGGGCATCGTCGACCGGATAGCCCCGTCCATCATGCCCATTGTAACGGTGACAACTTGCACAATGGGCAGCAAATAGATTCCTCGCCCTATTCTCACGATCTGCTCGAAGTAAAGTCACTGCACCGGCAGGTGGAATTCCTTGATCCTGAACAATCGAAAGAACACGATCCGCTTGCCAGTTCGCCTCCTTTAGAGCTGCAGAATGCCTGAGATTGGCACGATCTTCTGCAAAGGCCAACAAAGTAAGGGCTACGGATCCCGCCAGAAGGGTCCACCAAAAGCCAATATTAATCTGATGGCCGGATCGGCTTGATCCGATAAATGGCTGCAGAAATATCCATAAACCCAGAAAGGCAGGTATGAGAACCGCCCCCCAAAAAGCAGGCACATATTTAAGCAGTTGAAAAAGAAAGAGAAAGTACCATTCGGGACGGGCAGGAAACTCGTTTGCCGGATCTGCGGGCGGTCCTAAAGGAGCACCTCTGAAATAAACGGTCAATGCGACAACTGCAAGAAGCACTGCAAGACAGGCAATCGCGTCCTTTAAAATTTGATCAGGCCAAAAGTAGGAGTCTTTCTTTGGACGGGGTTCTTTGACATGTATTCCATGCTTTCGGAATAAATAGATATGAACCACTACCAAACCAATTAGCATTCCAGGCAACACTCCAGCATGAAGAGCAAAAAAGCGGGTCAAGGTATGGTGACCGTATTCAACTCCACCAACAACTATTTTCTGTAAAGCAGGTCCAATCCATGGAACTTCCGCCATTAGATTAGTGGCGACTGCAGTTGCCCAGTATCCCTTCTGGTCCCAAGGTAGTAAATATCCCGTCAGTGATAAAGCTAGAGTTACCCCCATCATTAATGCACCAAACCAAAAATTTAATTCCCGCGGAGCACGATAAGCCCCGTCAATAACCACTTGCATTAAGTGAAGAACCAAGAGAACAATCATCGCTTGTGCCATGTAGTGATGGACTCCCCGCAAGAACCATCCTCCCCAGACCTGATACTGTAGAAAATATACACTTTCCCAGGCAGTCTGGGCACTTGGACTGTAGAACATCCAAAGTAGCGTACCGGTTACAACCTGAGTAAAAAAAGCGAATGTTAAACAACTGCCCCAAACATAGCGCCAACGGGCACCACCAGGTACTTTCTCGTATAAAACTTCGTGTAAGAGATTACGGTAGCCTGAACGATCATCAAGCCAATCAAATACAAACTTCATGAAAGAGGAGTTTTCTCAGGGATGTTTGGTCTAAAGTGCTGGAAACGAATCCATACATACCCATCTTCCACCTTTGTATCCATCGTGTCCATGGAACGTGGACTCGGGCTATCCTTGGTTGTAATTGAACCGTCTAAACCAAAAGAACTGTTGTGGCATGGACAGAAATAATCGTTGTTTTGCTTACGATAATCAATGGCACAGCCAAGGTGAGGACATTTGAGGTTAAAAGCAATGACTTCCATATCCTTACGGCTTAAATAGACTGCTCCAACTGGCACATTTTTATAAGTTGTCCATGCATCCACTACTTTTTCTTGAACAACTTCGAATTTTGCTGGCGTTCCGTCATCTGGCAGAGAAGCAATTGGAGCAACTTTTGACCACGGAATACTTCCTCCATCTGCCACACTTTTCTTTACTGGATCTAATAGAGATGGGATACCAGCCGCCACAGGAAAAAGACCACAAGCTGCGGATGCACCAACAGTCGCTACGCGGATAAACTTTCTTCTACTGGAATCCTCTTCCTTTGGTTCACTCATTATTTAAAAGTGAAAAGCTAACCGAGCAAATCTGTCAAGATGCCGAAATAAAGAAAGGCAAATTAATTTTAAGGAAGTGGAGGCAAGGGAGGCAGGTCTCCCAAACCTTCATCTCCAACTCCAGGCAGGGGCGGAAGTTCACCTTCATCTCCACCTCCAGGTAGTGGAGGAAGTCCACCATCATCTCCACCTCCAGGTAGGGGCGGAAGTCCACCATCATCTAATCCAGGTAAAGGAGGCAGTCCGCCAGCATCCGAATCATCAGAAAT
>JAYODK010000003.1:26691-89453 GCA_038106225.1 Opitutales bacterium
CATCATCTAATCCAGGTAAAGGAGGCAGTCCGCCAGCATCCGAATCATCAGAAATAGGAGGCAGTGCTGGGGCGTCGTTTTCATTAATTTGTTCATCAATATCCAAACCAGGCAAACCGGGTAGCTCATTCGAGATGGAGTCATCTTCAGGTAAAGATATATCATCCAAGGGAGCCTCAATTGCGTCCAAGCCGGGCAGAGGTAAACTGTCTTGACCAGAATCCTGTAACACAGGCATTTCTTCATCAAAATCAGGTAATGAATCCTCAGCAGGAGGGAAATCTGGTAAATCTGAAAACGCATCATCAGGTCCATCAATAACGGGATCAGTAGATGATTCCGAAATGTCCAAAATCGGAGCTTCAAAAGATGGTGCGGGATCATTAAATTCAAGATCATCCACCATATTTTCGGAATCGGAGGATTCTGCAGGTTCAATAAAATTATCTGTTGCCTCTGGAATTAATTCTTCATCCGATTGCAAAACGGTTGGCAGACCATTTTCAGGCAAAGAAAGCGGAGTGCCATCAGATCGCCAGGTTGCCTCTTTACCATGCCTAACACCGTTGGTGTAAGCTCTTACATACATCTTCTGTCCATTGGGCCACCACCGGGTTACCGAACCATGCCACCTACCTTCTTTATAGTTGCGCTCATACATTTTAATGCCGTTAGAAAACCACTTTGAGCTCTTGCCATGTTTTCTGCCTTCTTTCCACGATTCATCAGAAGAAACGAATTCACCACTATCTCCGATATCAACTGTTAAAATTCTTCCGCTAAATGGTTCTTGTCCTGCCTTAAGATACAAAAGTCCATAACGGGATACGAAGTTATCTTCATACTCAGTTTTACTAACCTGATAAGAGTCCTCGCCTGTCTGCCCGACAAATTTTGAATCAACAGTGGCATGAGATGAAGGGACTCCCCTACGATATCTGTTCTCGCAGGAAGCAAAGAAAAGAAGGACAAGCAATGAACATAATATTTGCTTCATCATATTTACATCCAATCATTTGATAAAAATTTTGCAAGTGAGAAGGATAATCTTCAGCGATTACTTGCAAGACTTCAAACTTGATTAAATGTAGCATTTCGATCATAAACGATCGGATTCTATCATTTTCGATCACTGATCGATTATTACCAGCCTAACTTAATATCATAAATAAATGACTCTCGAACAACTTCCTGTCGTTTTACCTGCAATTGGAGCAATTGCCCTGCTCTTTACCTGGTGGAAAACTCAATCCATTAATGCTATTTCCGAAGGATCGGAAAGGATGTCAAAAATCGCCAAAAGCATTCAAGAGGGTGCAATGGCTTTTCTTCGTGCTGAATACAAAGTTCTGATTTTCTTTGTAGTTGCGGTAGCTGCACTTCTTTATTGGAGCGGTAACAATAATCCAAACAGTCACGGTTTGGTTGCTGTTTCCTTTGTTGTAGGTGCTTTTTGCTCTGGTTTAGCTGGCTATCTGGGAATGAAAGTTGCGACCAAAGCTAATGTCCGTACTGCCAACGCTGCCAAAGACAGTCTGGGAAAAGCTTTGGAAGTTGCTTTTTCCGGTGGAGCGGTAATGGGACTGGGCGTCGTAGGTCTTGGAATTTTAGGTTTAGGCGGTTTGTTCGCTTACTTTAGTGATTACTTTGGTGCTTTTGAAAATAAAGATGCATTGGGAACCACCCTGTCTGTGCTTACCGGTTTTTCCTTTGGTGCATCCTCCATCGCTTTGTTCGCCCGCGTGGGGGGGGGAATCTACACGAAAGCAGCGGATGTCGGGGCTGACCTCGTTGGAAAAGTTGAGGCAGGTATCCCCGAAGACCATCCCTTAAATCCTGCAACGATTGCTGATAATGTTGGTGACAATGTTGGAGATGTTGCCGGCATGGGGGCTGACCTTTTTGAATCCTATGTTGGGTCAATAATTGGAACCATGGTTTTAGGTGCTGCTATGGTTGCTGGTTCGGCGGACTTTATGGACTTTCTTGGTGGATTGTCCCCTGTTTTTCTTCCATTGATCTTGGGAGCAGTCGGAATCATCACCTCAATTTTTGGTACTTTCTTGGTTAAAGTTGGTGACAATGGTGATCCACAAAAAGCTCTAAATACCGGAGAATTTGTTTCTTCCGGACTTATGATCGCCGCCTCTTACTACATCATCAACAAGTTCTTGCCCGAAACATGGACCTTTGGGGATGCCTCCTTTACAGCCATGGGAGTATTTTGGGCTACTATAATTGGATTAGTTGCTGGACTTGCTATTGGCATGATTACAGAGCATTACACTGGCACACACAAAAAGCCAGTTATTGCAATTGTTGACCAGTCCATTACTGGCTATGCAACTAACATAATTGCCGGTCTGGGAGTTGGAATGATTTCCACCACTCTTCCGATTTTAGTAATTGCTGCAGCAGTAATCGGAGCTCATGAAATGGCTGGTCTCTACGGTATTGCGATCGCTGCTGTAGGCATGCTCTCAAACACAGGTATCCAGCTTGCAGTAGATGCTTATGGACCTATCTCGGATAACGCTGGTGGAATCGCCGAAATGTCTGAACTACCCAAAGAGGTCCGTGAAAGAACAGACAAGTTGGACGCTGTAGGAAATACTACTGCGGCAATTGGTAAAGGATTTGCTATCGGATCAGCTGCTCTTACTGCATTGGCTTTATTTGCTGCATTTACTGCATCTTTCAACCAGACCCATCCTGATACACCTTTGTCTCAAATAAATATCCTCGATCCCAAAGTAATGGCAGGTCTCTTTGTCGGAGCAATGCTTCCCTTTTTGTTTAGTGCTTTGGCGATGGGTGCCGTTGGACGTGCAGCCATGTCTATGATTCAGGAAGTCCGCCGGCAGTTTCACAACATACCTGCCCTTAAGAAAGCACTCGAAGTGATGAATCAAAACGAAGGCAAGGAAAGCTCCGAATGGTCTGAAGAAGACAAGAAATGTTTTGATGATGCTATTGATTCAGCGGAATATGGAAAGTGTGTTGAAATCTCAACCCAATCTGCAATCAAAGAAATGGTGGCACCAGGTCTTGTTGCCATCGCCACCCCTGTAATAATTGGATTTGGCGGTGGGGCAACCATGCTTGGCGGATTACTTGCCGGAGTAACTGTGAGCGGTGTACTCCTTGCCCTCTTTCAATCCAATGCCGGAGGTGCCTGGGATAACGCCAAGAAAATGGTTGAGGAAGGATATGAGATTAATGGTGAACGCCACGGAAAAGGATCTGAACTTCACAAGGCCGCTGTTGTAGGCGATACCGTTGGAGATCCATTGAAAGACACTTCTGGTCCTTCCCTCAATATCCTACTTAAACTTATTTCGGTGGTCGCCTTAGTTTTAGCTCCCTTTATTACGATTAGCGGTCTTTTCAGTTAAATTTTTAAGCAACATCTTCTCCGACAGAGCGGGCAAATTCTTCCCGCTCTTCGGAGTTTGATTTGTAGTAGGAAGTGCCGGCCACAAATATGTCTACTCCTGCTTCCAGGCATTCATTCACATGCTGGGGCCCCACACCCCCATCGACTTCGATAAGATAGGAATGGTTTTCTCTCTCGCGGATGATTGATAATTCTTTTACTTTGTTCAAAACATAGCTTTTAAAGCTTTGGCCACCGAACCCGGGATTAACTGTCATGCAAAGACAAAGATCCACCTGATCGAGGTAAGGAAAGAAGAGATCAACAGGGGTGTCAGGATTGATTGCTAGTCCAGTTTTTAAACCCGCATTGCGAATCCGGTCCAAAGCAGATTTATGATCATATTCTGGCTCAAGATGAATAGTAATCAACTCTGCACCTGCATCAATAAATGGATCCAAATATAAATCAGGACGCTCAAGCATCAGATGGACATCAAAAAATAACTTGGAATGGGGACGCAAGTCGGCAACGGTTTGGGGACCGAAACTCAAATTAGGCACAAAATGGCCATCCATCAGATCAAGGTGTATCCATTGCCGTCCATCTTGCTCTACCTCCGACAATGACTTTCTGAGATTACCATGATCACCAGCAAGGAGAGAAGGTGCCAGAATCTTTTTCATAATTTATATCGTTTTGGCTCTACCAAGCAACTTGTTGCAGACTAAACATAACTTCCGCTGAAAGATTTTTAGCTAGTGCAGTAATCGCACTTCGTCTCGTTGGACTTGACCGGTCAGTAGGTCGGGAAGCAATAGACTCGGCGGAAACAGTTTCCTTCCCAACAACCCTCCCTGCATGATCTTCATAAGTCAATTCAGCAAAAATCCTATACTGAAATGCCTGAGCTAAAAGAGTGTCATCTTTCGCAAATATCTCCCCTTTATCAGAAGAATCAAAAATCCTGACTGTAAGGCTGGCTGAATTGGCGAAATCAGATTCCTTAGCTTCGAGATCAACTCCAGCTCTGATAAAATCTTTTTTTATCTGGGAAGTTACTGCTTGTTCTAACTGAGGAATCAAGGTGTCATTGAACACCTCAATGTTAAATCTTTGAGGAATATCAACATGAGAGCCTAACTTGTATGCACATCCTGAAGGTAGAATTATCGAAACTCCAATTAATAGAGAACAGAAAAAAAATTTATTTATCACCGCGTAAAGATTTGACCCTTTCTTCGGCTTCCCGGGCAGCTTGCGTTCCAGTGTAATTATCAATTGCCTCTTCGTAGAACTTAATAGCTGGGTCATTGCCAAGTTCTCTCCAACGGACAAGAAAATATTTTCCATACTTTTCTACATATTCTCCGATCTCAATTTTGCTTTGAGCTAGATTTTCAGACATTTCATTTACACCCAACTGGGCTATTTCTTTTCTTTTAGAAGATTCTTCCAAACGTTGGTTGTATTGATCCATAGATTCCGAGGGATCTTTTACAGGAGGATTATCATAAAGTATCAGGTAATCTTGATAATGATGAAGGGCCGCTTTAATTGCGTACTGATCATAAGAAGGACCAGTAGCTTTTTTACGGTATATTTCAGCAAGCATAAAGAATGCTTTTTCTGATCTAAAGTTTTCAGGATAGAAATTAATCAGTCTTTCAAGAGCATCAATCGCCTCACTTTCTCTCTCATCCTTTATTGCTAGATTGGCAAGAATCATAAGGGCACGAGGAGCAAATTTAGGTCCTCTTGCGAGCTCAACAATCTCCTTAAATCGAGCACGGTTTTCAGATCCAGAGCTGAACCTCGGTAAAAAGCCCCATTTCTTCGGTTGTTTTTGAGTGGCTATTTTTTCCGCTATACGAAGAAGGGATTCTGCCACTCTGTTAAAGTCGTATAGGACATAAGCTCTAGCAATGAGCTCAAGGTATTCGAATGAGGTTTTCCATTCCCCTTTCTTTTCCTGTATCAAAGCAGCCCTAAAGATTGCCTCAGGACCAATCAAAGTTTTTTGACCTTCGAATTCGATCACATGATCGGTACGCCTTTTGGTGAAATTTTTATAAATTTTAAGTGCGTTCTCGTTATCCCCTGCTCGTTCATGGGCAATCGCAGTATAAAACCAATCGCTCGCCTGATCATTTTCATATGGGTCGTAATTTTTAATAAAAAAGCCAGTTCCGGGAAAGATCTGCGTATTTTCTTTTTCCCCTCTACCATCTTGATTATTTGTAAAAGCATACCCGGCATCCAGAGGAGCGAAAATAATCAATAAGGCAGCAAGAATTTTAGGAAATTGGTCCATCGTACTAGAAACGAATAAGTGCAGATGACCATGTCAGCCCTGCACCAAAAGCTACCATTATGCCCATTTGTCCAGGTTTGAATTTACCGTTTTTCCATGCTTCATCAAGGGCAATAGGAATCGAAGCGGCCGATGTATTACCAAATCGGTCAAGATTACAGTAAAATTTGTTCAATGATACCCCTAGCCGCTGTGATAAACTCTCAACAATTCGCATATTCGCCTGGTGAGGAATAATATGATCAACTTCCTCAATTGAAATATTATTTTGTTCGAGTAGCTGACGGCATGAAGATTCCATTACCCGGACTGCTGACTTAAAAATCTCCCTGCCATTCATGGAAAGATAATGCTTACGGGCACTAATGGTCTCATTTGTTGCCGGAAGGGCTGAGCCACCAGCTGGCTGGCAAAGTAGGGATGGGTTTGATCCGTCTGCCCCACAATAAAACCCAAGTAATTCAGCTCCCTGCCCTTCCTTGGAAAGAACCGCAGCACCGGCACCATCTCCAAATAAAACACAGGTTGTACGATCTTCCCAGTCCATTATACTAGACATTTTTTCAGCTCCTACGACCAAAGCTTTTCTATATCTACCAGAACAAAGCATAGCGTCTGCAACATCCAAAGCATAAAGAAATCCTGAGCAAGCAGCCTCGATATCAAAACAGGCTACCTTTCCCAGTCCTAATTTGTGCTGCAGCAAACAGGCTGTCGAAGGAAAAGCCATATCAGGAGTAATCGTAGCTACAATGACAAGATCAATTTCATGGGGTTGAATATTGGCATTATCAATAGCGAGTCTAGCAGCTTCCAATGATAGATCACTGGTCGCTTCGTCATCAGAAGCAAACCGGCGCTCTTTTATACCGGTTCGAGATTGAATCCACTCATCTGAAGTATCAACAAACTTACTGATATCTTGATTACTTACGGAACGGGAAGGTCCGTAAGATCCAATACCAAGCAAGCGAGTGTTCAATGTGTTAACCATAATCTTCAGGATTTCGCATTATCAGCTCTTTGCGGGAATGGCCTTAACAATTCATTTGCTGCCTTTATATCCTCTTGCATTTGTCCAAGCATATCATGCCTGACTAAGTCCAAAGCAATATTAACTGCTCCGCAAATGTGATTTCTGTTAGATGAGCCATGTGCTTTGATAACATTCCGATTGAGACCTAGAAGTGGTGCACCTCCAAATTGTTCGGGATTTATTCTCTGTTTAAGCCCACGAAAAGCACCCATTGAAAGCAATGCACCAGTCTTTCGAAGGGCATTTCTTTTTAATTCTTCGTCAAGGAAGCTACCAATCAGCTTACTTAAAGACTCGCAGGCTTTAAGTACAATATTGCCAACAAATCCATCACAAACAACTACATCGACTACATTTTCAAAAATCTGAAAACCCTCTATTAATCCGGCATAATTGAGAATGCTTCCATCAATTTCTTTGAGCATGGAATGGGCTTCGTGAATCAATTCATTTCCCTTGCCCTCTTCGGTTCCGATAGTCAGTAAGCCCACCTTCGGACGGACAAGACCAAGTGCCACACGGGCATAGTTTGAACCCAGAATCGCATTTTGTAAAATGTGATAGGGCTTGGGATGGGGATTTGCCCCAGCGTCAAGCAAAGTAAAATATCTCTCTCTACCAGGCCAGATTGTACAAAGTGCAGGTCTTTCAACTCCCTCCAAGGTACGCAGCCTAATGGTACCACCAGCCATCAGACATCCCGTGTTACCACAACAAAGCATGGCATCAGCCTCTTCATCTTTGAGTGCTTGCAATGCTAATGCCATCGAGGAATTTTTCTTATTTTTTATTCCAGCCAAAGGCTTTTCATCCATCAGCACTACCTCAGGAGCATGCCTGATTTCAAAATCCATGCCCTTCCAATCTGAAGATTCGCTCAATAATTTGTCCAAATCTTTCTCTGGACCAAAAAGAATGTAACGAAGGTCTCTGGGGACAAAGGAGGCGGATTTTTGCAAGCCTGCCAACACTTCAGCAGGACCTTTATCTCCACCCATTACATCTACAGCGAGGGTGATGCGAGCCTCTGGACTAGCCATACAGAAGCTCTAAAGGAGTATTAAACCTCCAAGTCCAAAACTTGTCTTCCGCGATATTCCCCTGTTTCAGGATTAACACGGTGGGGACGAGAAAATGACCCGTCTGGCTCTTTAATAAGAAGAGGGGCTTTAAAACGATTGGCACCACGGCGTTTACGACTGCGCTGCTTTGACTGTTTTCTTTTAGGTTGTCCCATAGTGATTATTAAATCATTCACTATGGGTATCGTCAAGAATACTGTAATCAACAAATTATGGTTCGAAAAATCAAAAAAACTGGAAATAGATTAGCATCAAACTTCCCAACAAAATTCGATACCAAACAAAGAGAGATAAACCATGTCTGCTCAAAAATCCCACTAGCCAACGAACAGACATTGCTGCTGCAATACCTGCAATTAAACATCCAAATAACATAGGACCAAAGTCTAAGTACTCGATAAGCCCTTTACCGTTTGTAATCGCCTTGTAGACCGCCGCTGCGGTCAAGGTAATTAATCCCAATAAAAAACTGAACTCTGCAGCTTGAACCCTAGACAATCCAACGAGGTATCCCCCTACTATGGTCATCATCGATCGGCTCGTGCCGGGGAACATAGCCACACATTGCAGAGCACCAATCGTGAAGGCACTCCTGGGCGTAAGATCTTCGAGTTTTCTTCCCCTATCTCCATCGGTACCATCCATAAATTTCTTTCTCTTCTCTGCCCAATACATGAGGAAGGCTCCAGCAATGAGTGCAATGGAGACAGGAATTGGACCGAATAAAATAGATTCTATCCACCCATCAAGTAAAGGACCCAAGGCAACTGCTGGCATAAAGGCAATTAATAGATTGATACCCAATCTTTTCCCAACAGGATCCAGGCCGAAAAAGCCCAAAAAGATAGTTACAATTCTTCTACTGTAAAGCAATGCAACCGCTAGGATAGCCCCAGCTTGAATCACTATGAGGTATGAATTTACAGCATCTTGCTCTGCCCTTTTTAATTCAGCGGGATTGAGCATCCATTCGTTGGTAAGGATGAGATGACCAGTTGAAGAAATCGGTAAAAATTCAGTTATTCCTTCCACTAATCCAAAAATGAAGGCTTCATTGTACCCGATAACAGAATCCGGGCACTCTTTGTTTTCATCAATATTGCCATAGATGTTTGGGACCCAAAAAGATAGGGTAATTGTGAGCAAAAATAGCAATTTTGATTGTAGGAACATGGAGTATTCTCTTACTTGGTGAGTTTAAATGAGTGAGCAAGTCAATATGCTGAATTGCCCGCAAGTAAAATTTTTATGACTGACCCATTATTCCAATACAATCAGCTGCTGGAATCCGGCATGAATTTAAGTCCCGATCAAATTCCCCTGATCGCCAGTCTTTTAACTGATGATAGCGTTGAAAGTGAGTGCAAGTGTACTTTCCTCAAAAAGCTCTCTGCAAAAGGAGAATCCAACGAAGAGTTTGCTGGTTTTGTTTCCGCCTTCCGCAAGATGGCAAAAAATCCTGGACTCGAGGAATTTGCTGACAGATCAATTGACTTGTGCGGCACTGGCGGGGATCAATCAGGCAGTTTCAATATCTCAACTTTTGTAAGTTTGGCTGTAGCCGCCGCTGGTGTCCCTGTAATTAAACATGGAAATAGATCCATTAGTTCGAAATGTGGCAGTGCAGACCTATTGGAGGCACTTGGCATACCAATGGAGAGTAATCCCGAGAAATTGAAAGCCAGTTTATCTGAAATAAATTTTTGCTTCTTATATGCACCACATTTTCACCCGGCTTTTAAAAGCCTAGCCCCAGTTCGTAAAAACTTGGCACAAGAGGGAGTAATTACTATTTTCAACCGCTTGGGTCCCTGTCTAAATCCGGCAAAACCAGCACACCAGATTCTTGGAGTTTATGATCCTGCTTACCTCGAACAAATCGCTTTTAGTTTATCCGAAAACGGCGGCAAGTCGGGATGGATCGTAAATGGCATAGTAAACCAATCATTAGGCAACCGCATGGATGAGCTAACCGCTTGCGGCCCCAATATTGTGCGTCCATATGGAACCCTGGAAAATAACCTTATCACCTTACTGCCAGATCACTGGAATATGGATAC
Source organism: Opitutales bacterium (assembly GCA_038106225.1). Lineage (GTDB taxonomy): Bacteria > Verrucomicrobiota > Verrucomicrobiia > Opitutales > Seribacteraceae > Chordibacter. The sequence continues at coordinate 36,560 of JAYODK010000003.1, forward strand.
TTATCCTGTAAGCCATTTAACTGGAGGGGATTTGTCTACAAACTTAGGTATCTTTAAGAGTTTATTATCGGGGGATGTGCCTGCTGGACTCTTTGCTACAGTAATTATGAACATTTCTACTGCGTTATGGATTGCAAAAAAGGTTGAATCAATCGAAGCTGGGGTTTCACATGCCAAAGAATTGCTTGCCAATGGCAGTGTATCGAAATGGTTAACACTGGCACGCAAACATTTCTCAAAGTGATGAGATATTTTGGAACAGATGGGATTCGCGGTCTCTATGGGTCTGAAATTATGTGCGAGCATTTTGCCAACAAGGCCGGCCAAGCCATTGGGACTTACCTAAAAAAAGACTATCCAGAGGACTCAACAGTTGCGGTAGCATCTGACACTCGCCCCTCCGGATCTTCTCTCAAAAACTCAGTCATTTCAGGGTTGCGATCCATGGGTGTCAAAGTGCTAGACTTTGGCATTGTTCCGACGCCTGCACTTGCATATGCAGTGCTTAAACATCAGGCAAATTTTGGCATCATGATTACGGCCTCGCACAATCCTGTTGCTGACAATGGAATCAAATGCTTCAGCAAAGATGCCACTAAACTGCAATTAACAGAGGAGCTTCTTCTGGAAGATCTGATTGCACAAACGCATGAGGTCAGTGCCTCTTCAAATGAAGCCATAAAATGCAATATCCTCGAGGACTATATCAAAAATTTAAGGTCATATTTTTCGGAATTGGATCTGTCGGGTCTTCGTATCGCTTTGGATTGTGCCAACGGTGCCACAAGTAAGACAACACCTCGCATTTTGGAAGATTTCGGTGCATCCGTTTTAGGCGTCCATTTGGGAGAAGGAATCATTAATGAAGATTGCGGGTCCGAGCATTTGGAAAGTCTCAAAAAATTAGTCCAAGAGGAAAAAGCAGACCTTGGAATTGCACACGATGGGGATGGGGACCGGGTTCGCTTTATTGATGCAAGTGGTCAAGTGATTGATGGAGATCAAATTCTTGGTGTACTTGCCTTTCATGCTCAAAGAAGAAACAATTTAAAATCTAATACCTTTGTATCGACAATCCATAGCAACCGGGGAATCGTTTCCTCACTAAATGAAAAAGGAATTAGATCTTTAGAATCCGAAGTTGGTGACCGAAATGTTTACTACAAAATGAATGACAATCATTGTAATTGGGGTGGTGAGTCATCGGGACATATTATATGCACAGATTATCTCCCAACTGGAGATGGTCTATTTGCTGCTCTATCAGTTCTCCAAACTATCCAAGAACTGGAAGTTTCAATCTGCTCATTGGCTGAAGAAATCGAACTTTGGCCGTCGGTCGCCGGATCATTTAATGTCTCCCAAAAGCCACCAATCGAGGAAGTTCATCCGATTAGTAAGGAACTCAAGAATGTCCAAAATAAACTTGGTGAAAATGGCCGGGTTTTGATTCGTTACTCTGGGACTGAACCTAAGGTAAGACTCTTGGTCGAAGGTCATTCGCTGAAATTGATCGAGCAATGTTTCAAAAACCTTAGCCTTGTTATTCAAAAAGCATTGTAAATTATCTTCTATCTTTTCTAAATAATAAGTTGCCCAGACATTAATGATTGAAGAACTCGCAATTTCGGATCTCGACCCAAGATTAATCAAACAATTGGAGACTGCTGATAAAGCCCTCAAAAGCAATCCCTCCTACTCCATTGAAATTTACTCGGCCATCTTACAACAACAACCTGGTTGTGTTGAGCTCAGAAAAAAACTTAGGACTAAACAATTACAATTATGCGGCAAGTCAAACAAAGGTATCGGATCCTTTTTTAGTAAACTTACCAGTACTTCATTTTTACTGCGTGGTCGATCAGGCAAAAATCCTGAAGAAGACTTGAAAAATGCTGAGCAATTAATCGACAAAAATCCGTTAAATGTGGCCGCTCACGAAATGTTAGCTAACGCTGCCTCTTCGTTAAACCTTACCCATACAACTGTTTTTGCATACGAAACGATTCGTAAGCTTCTGCCTAAGGATCTCTCAAATCTAAAAAAACTTGCCAATGCCTATCTTGACGCAGGCTTGTCTGATCAAGCAATCGAGACTGGCAATGCTATTTTAACCATTAATCCAAGTGATGGAGACGCGGAGGACATGATGAAACGTGCCTCCGTTGCCGTTGCAATGAATAAAGGCAAATGGGAAGGTTCCACAGATTTCCGAGACCAACTCAAGGATCAAGCGGAAACTGAAGCACTCGAGCAGGCATCCAAAACCGTAAATGATGAAAAAAGCTTAGAATCCCTGATTCGGAAAACATACGAACTAGTCCAAGCTGAACCCGAGAATCTTGGTCACTACCGTCAATTATCTGACTATTATCATCGATATGGTGACCTTCAAAATTCCATTGCCTGGATAAAGCAAGCTCGCCAACTGGATGCCGGCAAAGGAGATGTCTCACTGGAGGAAAAAGAGCGATCCCTCACTCTTGAATATTACGATAGCATAATCGAACAATGGGAAAAGGCTTGTAAGACCAACCCAACTAGCAAAGAAAACGAAAAGGGGTTAAATGATTCCATTAAAGCTCGCAAATCATATCAAAGATCACAGCTAGAATCGCTTGTTAAACGCTACCCAAACGAATTTGGATACAGGTTCGAATTGGGAATTTTGCTTTTCGATGAGAAGGAGTACGATGCCTGTTTGCCTCATTTTCAACTCGCTCAAAGGAACGCCAAATCCCGACTTAGTGCAATTCTTTATTTAGGAAGAGCCTACCGGCTGAAGAAATTTTATGATCTGGCGATAGAACAATTCAGTACTTTAAAGTCTGAAATCCAAATCATGGATGACCGTAAAAAAGATGCGTGTTACGAACTGGGATGCTGCTACGAATCAATGGGGAAGAAAGAGCAAGCCATTGAAGAATTCAAGGCAATTTACTCAGCAGATATTTCCTTCAGGGATGTTGCGGAAAAAATTAACGAATTTTATTCCAGGTAACGAGTCTGATGGGTGGCGGAGAGGGCGGGATTCGAACCCGCGGTACCTTGCGGTACACCCGATTTCGAGTCGGGCACATTCGACCACTCTGCCACCTCTCCCAAAATTGAATCTTATATTTCTCATTACTTAAATTGTGGCAATCCTATACGAGTATTCTGTGGATATTAAAATTGATCAATTTACACGCTTGCCCGAATGCTTCTGATGATTTTGGATAATTTAATAATGTCCTTCAAGTTCTTCCATATATCCCTTTCTCTATTTTTGCTCATTTGCTTGCCGGGTTGTAAGACATCTCCAAATGCCAAATTGGATTTCCCGGATGGTTCTTATGAGGGCCAAATCAATCGTGATGGTGAAAAGCATGGTTTTGGGATTTACCGCTGGATTGATGGCTCTGTTTACGAGGGTGAATATTCCGATGATTTGAGACATGGAAAAGGTAGGTTCCTCTGGGCAAACGGAGAAAGTTATGATGGTATTTATTTCAAAGATGATCGTACTGGAAAAGGCGTTTATCATTGGCCCGATGGATCTTTTTATAGAGGCGATTTCTTATCCGGCAAAAGGCATGGGCGGGGCCAATTCCAATCCTCAAATGGCACAATATACGATGGAGAATGGTTCGATGATTTACAGCACGGACATGGAATTCTCAACCAATTTGATGGCCGCACTTTGAAAGGAATTTGGCGAAAAGGCACTCTCTTATCAAAACCAGCCGTTCTTCCAGTATCATCAACAAAACCTGTGCTGTCTCAACTTGAACTCGAGGATAATCGTGAGGAAGCGGAATCCTCGATCTCTTCTTCCGAGAAGGAAAATGATGACTCTCTTAGCCTTGCTCAGACTCCATCAACTTCATTGAGTCCCGTCAATCTTTCCGCAATCGAACCATCTGACCCACCCCAAACCCTCTCTGATTCATTGTCCAATCCAGCAGCAGATGAATTGAATATTGAGTCGACTTCGGATGCTGATGTGCTGATCTCGGATCAGTTAGAGGGTGCAGAAGACTCCATCAGTATTAACGCCGAAAATAACCTAAAACCTAGCACAACCCCTCCGGACTGGTCTGGCACAGTTGCCGAGGCAAAGGAACTCTTTAAAACAGATTTAATTGATGGAGTAGATGTCGTTAGCGATCGCAAAAGTGGAATTCCATTCACTGGCAAAATGAGTATCCAAAACCAACAAGGTAAAACTCAGGGAGAGGTTAATCTACTTAATGGTCGCCTTCATGGTGATGAAATTTTCTACGACAGTGAGGGTAACATTGTTGAAAAGATTTCTTGGGCGGATGGCCGTCAAATAGAGCGTTGATCTAGCCTCCTCACCATCCGAGAGGAAGCATCTGGAAATTTTGTAAACGTTAATGGTTTTGCGTTCATCGGTTTGATCACCATGAATAAAGTAATTCGTTTATGAATAATGCAAATTCTTCTTCTACTAGGTCTCAACAACTAGCAGCACCTCAACTCCCATATAATCCTGAGGAATATCCAAGAGAAATTGCTCGTCACTATATTTCTGCTTCAGAGAGCGATATCATGTCGATGATGGCAAGAGTTGGCATAACGAATTTGAATGATCTATTTTCAAATATACCAGAAGAGATTAAATTCTCCGACAAGCCAGACATTCCAGATGAACTTTCTTACAACGACGCTTCGATTCGCCTTCTGGAAATTGCCAGCAAAACCAATCTTCTGACTTCTTTTGTCGGTGACATGCTTCCTGTTTGGACAGTTCACCCGATTGTAAAGGAAGTCTCACAACTCCGACCGCTCAGCACCTCCTACACCCCTTATCAACCTGAACGAAGCCAAGGAACATTGGTTACCCACTGGATTTACCAATGTGTAATCTCTGCACTTACCGGCTTTGAAGCCATAAATACTTCCTTGTATGATCGGTCCGCCGCTATTTTTGAAGCCATTAATTGTGCCCGAAGATCAAGAAAACGGCCAGGAGATGTGTTGCTTGCACATTCCCTATTTGAAAACGATATTACTTTTCTGCAAACCCACGCACAAGGGACTTCACTTGGCTTTACATACTCTCCAATTGACCCACTGACTGGCCGCTTGGACTATAACCGTTTGGAAAACATATTTGAGGAGAATAACTCACAGATTTCAGCCTTTGTATTTCCTCAGGTTAATTCCCTTGGCTTATTGGAAGATGTAGACCGGTTAGCGGATCTTGCTAAGCGATGGGACATTCCATCAATTGCCGTTATTGATCCTATGCTCTTAGTGACTGGAGGGCTTAAACCACCTGCCCAATTTGGTACAAATGGGGTAGATTTTATTGCAGGTGAAGCACAGCATCTGGCGATCCCTCCATCTTTTGGGGGTCCTGGCCTTGGTCTTTTTGGCTGCCGTCATAACGAAAAGGCCAGAAAGGATCTACGTAACACACCGGGTCGCTACATTGGCAAAGCTAAGGACACACAGGGCAGGGACTGCTTTGTTATGGTACTTTCCACCCGTGAACAACATATAAGAAAAGAGAAAGCAACTTCCAATGTTTGTTCAAATCAAGCATTTTTGGCAACAATTGCGGGGGCAAACCTTCTCGCCAAGGGAGAAAATGGTCTTAAGCAATCCCTTTCTCAGGCACTTATCGCTCGCAAACAGGTTTCGGAATGGATCCGTCAAAGGAAAGGCATAGAACTAGCCTACCCAGAGACACCAGCTTTCAATGATTTACTGGTTCGTGTAACCGATAATGCTCATTCTTTTTTAAGCGATGCCAGAACACATGGTATTCATTTGGGAGTGGAACTTTCGAGCATTATCCCAACACAGACAAATTCCCTATTCAAAATTTACTTTTCTGATGTGCATGATGAGCATGCAATCAATACTTTAAGGGATTTTATTTTTAATCGATTTCCCGCCTGTTCAAACTTACAGGAAGAAGCGGAAACCCCCTCCAATCTCCTTCGTTCTGAACCTGCTAATCTACCCAGTTTCTCTCACGATGAGTTGCTAAATTATTATGAACAGTTAGCAAACTTGAATGTGAGTCCAGATGATGGTTGCTACCCCCTGGGTTCATGCACCATGAAGTACAACCCTCTCCTCAACGACTGGGCAGCTGGTTTAGATGGATTTTCCAAAGCACACCCCCAATCACCAGAAGAAGATGTCCAAGGCCCCTTGGAAATTCTCTACGAAATTCAAGAATGGTTTAAGGCAATAACGGGTCTTGCTGGGGTAACCACGCAGCCTGTCGCGGGTGCTCAAGGAGAACTGGTAGGCTTAAAATTATTTCAGGCTTATCATCGCTCCCGTGAGGAAGAAAACCGCACCATCGTGCTGATACCTAAATCTGCCCACGGAACGAATTTTGCCACTGCTGCTACCGCGGGTTACGGATCTGGTATAGTTTATTTGCAGGCTAATGACAATGGCATGATTGACCTCAATGATTTTCGGGCAAAAATCAAAGAGCACGGTAAAAATCTATGCGGAATCATGATAACCAATCCCAATACTTCTGGGATTTTTGAAAAGGATTTTTCAACCATCGCAAAAGAAGTCCATGCCGCCGGAGGATTGGTATATATGGATGGTGCCAATATGAATGCTATTGCTGGGATCGTTGATCTTGGAAAACTGGGAGTTGATGCGGTTCATAATAATTTGCATAAGACATGGACTATTCCGCACGGCGGAGGAGGTCCCGGAGATGCCATTGTAGCTGTTTCTGAACCATTGGTTGAATTCCTGCCTGGCAAACAAATTCGTAAAGATGAGAATGGAATCTTTTCATCCTATGCGGCTGAAAAAAGCATTGGTTCTTTTCATAGGCACTGGGGGAATTTCGGTCACAAGGTTCGTGCATTCTCTTACCTTCTTCGGTTAGGGAAAGTGGGGGTGCCCAGGATGTCATCCATCGCCGTTTTGTCTGCACGATATCTTTTTGAATTGCTTCGTTCTCGCTATCCCACCCTTCCTGACCAAGCAGATCAAGTTCCCCGCATGCACGAATTTATTCTTACTCTTAGTGATCAAGACTTTGAACGACTGGAGCATGCGGGAATCCCTAAAAGCCAGGCAATCCCGCAAGTGGGAAAACTTTTTCTCGACTTTGGATTCCATGCCCCAACCGTTGCATTTCCAGAAGTATTCGGATTGATGATTGAACCAACAGAAAGTTACACCATGGGTGAACTGGACCGATTTGCAAACGCTGTAGTTGCAATAAAAGATTTAATCGAAAATTATCCGGAAGTGATTGCAAGTGCTCCGCATTTTACACCTATTGATCGAGTGGACGAAGTTTCTGCTAACCGCAATCTTTGCTTAGCTGAAAAATTAGATCATCTTCCCCCACTTCCGATGAATCGCATTCAACCTCGTGTGCTTCTAAATCTTGAAATTGATGAAATCAAAAAAAGAATTCTGCACATACATAACATCGCCTGCTAGATTGGATTGACCAAATTACTTTTCGCGACATCCTGTAAAAAATGTCTGAAGATTCTTCCAACCAACCCCTTATTTCCAAAAAAGGGACTGTCATTGATCTCCTTTTGACCGTACTTTTTTTCTTCTTCATGCGTGAGGTTCTTATACCCCATGTTCCTTCCCAGGACCCATTAGCTGTAAATATTGTATCGAGCATGACATCTTTTTGTATGTCAGGTGTCTTTTGGTTAGCTGCTGGAATGTTCCGGGTTACCTTGGTTGATCATCTCAGAAATCAGCCCAAGAAGGACTAGTTTCATTCTCCTTCCTGAATCTTTCAAGAGCGTGAATCAATGCCCCTTGCGGGGATCCTTTTACAATAAAACCGACCCCGCTTGTTTCTTCTTCCAGTAGGTTCCCTTGTGACTTCAGGCGGGCTACTAAGTCATATCGGCTTAGGGGTATCAAATAATGATATTCATTAGTTTGCTCGCAAAAAACTTCTTCTAACTTATCCAGCAAAGTGGACAAACCTGCTCCCGTATGAGCACTTATGAATACTGATTGTTTTGAAATCTTTTTTGCTTTAATCCTGACTAAGTCGCCATCTAGTTGATCGATTTTATTATAAACTGTGTACAACGGTTTATCCATGGCACCTAATTCTTTTAGCACCCGATAAGTAGTATCCATCTGTGCCTCATATTCTGGATTGGACAGATCGACCAAATGTAAAATTAGATCGGCTACAAGAGCCTCTTCTAATGTCGCTTTAAAAGAGTCCACCAAACGATGTGGCAATTTCCTAATAAAACCTACCGTATCGGTAACCACAATTATTCTGCCTGATGGTAGTTTTAATCGGCGACTAGTTGGATCCAATGTAGCAAATAATTTGTCTTCAGATCTTACTTGTGCCCCGGTGAGTTGATTAAGCAAGGTGGATTTACCAGCATTAGTGTAGCCGACTATTGCCACTGAAGGAAGAGGTAATCGTTGTCTGCGCGATCTGCCGGTCTGTCGTTGTTTGGAGACTTGAGATATCTCTCTTCGGGTAGCTGCAATTTGATCCCTAAGCAACCGCTGATCAAGTTCAATTTGGGCCTCTCCTTCTCCTCTCTGAGTAACGCCTCCCCCGCGCTGCCGACTCAAGTGGGTCCATGCCCGGCGAAGCCTGGGTAATGAATACTCCAATCTTGCAAGTTTGACCTGTAACTTTGCTTCCTTGGTCTGTGCACGCTCTGCAAAAACATCCAAAATTATTTCATGCCGATCAATTACCAAAATTTTACTCTCAGTTTCCCAATTTCTTTGCTGGGCTGGAGAGATTTCATTGTCAAAGATTAAGACATCCGCTTTTGAACGATTAATTTCCAGAAGAATTTCATCCACCTTTCCTTTGCCAAGAATAAACCGAGGGGAACTTTTCCGAATTCGGATAACTTTCCGCTCAACCACATGCACGCCCAAATTCTGGGTTAATTCATCCAATTCATCCAATAGTGACTCTGCTTCTGCCCGTTCTTTCTCGGAGTATATACAAGACAACAAAAATGCCCGTTCAACCAGCCTCGGTTTTTCCTTTACCTCAAACACCTTGGTTTTGAAGAGTTTCTAAAAAACAAGGTCCGACTGCAAAAACAACCGGACCTTGTTGAGTGATAAATTGGAAATAATCGTAATAGAGGATTAAACAGCGGCTTGAGCAGCTGCTAATCGGGCAGTAGGCACACGGAATGGAGAACAACTTACATAGTTCAATCCAATACGATGACAGAATCTAACGCTCGATGGATCGCCTCCGTGCTCTCCGCAAATGCCTAGCTTAATTCCACGACGGGCGGATTTACCTTTCTTAACGGCAATTTCCATAAGTTGACCAACTCCTGTTTGATCAACGCTTGCAAATGGGTTGGCAGACACAACTTCAAGCTCTGTGTAATTTGGAAGAAAGCTACCAGAATCATCGCGGCTCATACCAAGTGTTGTTTGAGTCAGGTCATTGGTACCGAAACTGAAAAACTGAGCAGTCTTAGCAATCTGATCAGCCACTAAAGCTGCCCTGGGAATCTCAATCATTGTCCCAACCAAATACTTCACTTTCTTTCCTTTGGCAGCGAACACCTTCTTGGCGGTCTCATGAATTACTTCAACCTGTAATTCAAGTTCCTTAGAAAAGCCAACCAGGGGTACCATGATCTCAGGATTTACTTCAATACCACTTTCCTGTACTGCAATAGCTGCTTCAATGATAGCCTGGGTTTGCATCTCAGTAATTTCAGAGTAAGAAATTCCAAGACGGCAACCACGATGACCAAGCATAGGATTGAATTCATGAAGGTCTTCAACCCTTTTTTTCACCGAAGCAAGGCTTACGCCTAACTTCTTGGCAAGATCCCGCTGGGATGACTGATCGTGAGGCAGAAACTCATGCAAGGGGGGGTCAAGTAAACGAATTGTAGCAGGACGACCCTCTAGTGCCTTAAAAATTCCAGTGAAATCTTTTCTCTGGAATGGAAGTAATTTTTTTAGAGCGGCACGCCGATTCTTTTCATCATCTGCCAGAATCATTTGACGCATTGCATCAATTCTATTGCCCTCAAAGAACATATGCTCGGTGCGACAAAGTCCAATTCCGCTAGCTCCGAAAGCAACCGCATTAGCCACCTGTGAGGGCGAATCCGCATTGGTACGGACACTCATCTTAGTGGCTTGCTCACACCAGTTCATCAATTTTGAGAAATTTTGATAATCGCGACTTTTCTTAGGATCGAGTTTTTTATCGATCAGCACCTGGATGATCTCAGAAGGAGCTGTTTTTAACTCACCACCAAATACTTCTCCAGTGGTACCATTGATCGACATAAAATCTCCCTCCTTGAAGGTTTTCTTACCCACTTTGACAGTACGAGCATGGTAGTCGATCTGGAGCTCCGCAGCACCACAAACACATACCTTCCCCATTTGACGGGCAACCAGAGCAGCGTGAGAAGAAACACCTCCTCTGGCAGTTAAGATTCCTTCGGCAGCAATCATTCCACGTAAATCCTCGGGAGATGTTTCCTGGCGGACCAGCAATACCTTGCCCTTTTTCGCTGCCTCAACTGCACGTTCAGCATTCAAACAAACACGACCGGATGCAGCACCGGGGCCAGCGGGCAAGCCTTTACAAAGTGTGGCAGCCGCCTTTTGTGCAGCCGCATCGAAAACAGGAGATAGGACTTGGTCTAATTGATCAGCTGGTACCCTCTTAATAGCTGTTTTCCAATCGATCAAACGTTCTTTTACCATTTCAACTGCTATGCGGACTGCTGCTAGCCCAGTGCGTTTTCCATTTCGTGTCTGGAGCATATAGAGTTTTTCATTCTCAATCGTAAACTCAAAATCCTGCATGTCCTTGAAATGCTTCTCCAACTTTTTCTGGACAGCAGTTAATTCCTTGAATGGTTTTGGGAGTACCTTTTTAAGTTGGGCAACCGGACGAGGTGTACGAACTCCTGCAACTACATCTTCCCCCTGGGCATCAGTAAGGAACTCGCCATAGAGTACTTTTTCTCCAGAAGCTGGGTCTCTTGTAAAGGCCACTCCAGAGCCTGATTTTTTTCCAGTATTGCCAAAAACCATTGCCTGAACATTGACCGCGGTTCCCCACTCAGCAGGTATGCCATATTTGCGTCGGTACACAATTGCCCTGTCGTTCATCCAGGAACTAAAAACAGCACCAACAGAACCTTCCAATTGCTCCCAAGGGCAAGTTGGGAAATCTTTACCAGAACGTTTCTTGACCAAGGTTTTGAAACGCTGTACGAGCTCTTTCATTTGAGCCGCAGATATTTTTGAATCGTCAACCTCGCCTTTTTCCTTGGGGAAAATCTCAGACTTGAAATTTTCTATAACTTCTTCAAAGGGATCATGATCTTCGGAGGGAAGTTTTTGTACTCCCATGACAACATCTCCATACATCTGAATGAATCTACGGTAGCAATCCCAAGCAAACCGTTCGTTACCTGAAGAATTAGCCAGTGCCTCAACAGTCTCATCATTTAATCCAAGATTAAGAATGGTGTCCATCATTCCAGGCATAGAATCCCGAGCCCCTGAACGTACAGACAACAGTAGAGGATTCTTCAAGTCTCCCAACTTCTTTCCTAATTGCTTTTCCATTAAAGCAACTGACTCACGAACTTGAGTGTCAAGAATCTTGGGATAAGACTTTTTGTTAGAGTAGTAGTATGTGCAAACTTCAGTAGTGATGGTAAACCCAGGAGGTACCGGCAACCCGATTCTTGCCATTTCAGCTAAATTGGCACCCTTACCGCCAAGTAATTCACGTTGTTTGGCGTCTCCATCGGTCTTTTTTCCAAAATCGTAGACATACTTGATCTCTTTGGATTTATTTGTCTTTTTTACAGGGGCTTTTTTGGCCGGCTTTGTTTTGGCGGATTTGGTCTTCTTTTTCTGTGCCATTGCTGAGTGGTTGGTTGAAGTTATGAACAGATATGGATAACGGGTATGGCGAATCAGTATCTAGTCCGAGAATTAATAACAAATGGACAAATATCTAAACATTTGAGGTTCTTGTCAATGGATCACTTATCATTCATTTTCTAATCATTTACCCCAAAACGCCCCGCCCCTTTTCATTTGTCCTTACCATTCTGATATTGTTTGTTGGGTAGATTCCATGCTAGATTAAGCTGTTTATTTTCAAAGTTTCCGAAGCTTTGAGATCTCACTTACCTTTCTATCTTTTCTTGCGTTATGAATCCTCCATCATCTGAGGGCCCACAAACATTTGGTCAGCGTTTTCGTGAACGCGGTCTCGTCGGTGCCTTGAGCAGGAACAAGAATAATAACAATGATCCAAATAAAATGCATTTTCTGGAACATTTGGAAGAGATGCGGTGGGTCATATTTAAGTCGGCCGTTGCATTCATCATTGGATGTTTAGTTGTTGCCGCATTTCTTGATAATTCAGTCCGGATCCTGCAGCGCCCACTTATTTCAGCGGTCCAAGACTTTGGTAATCTTTCTATCGATTTACAAGCAGTTGGACTAACTCAGTATCAAACTAGCCTGGAGAACAAGGGAGTCGAATTACTCGATTTAATCAATGCTAAAGATGAAGATTTATTGGGTTGGGGAATTGAAGACCCACAGCATCGCCTTCGTATACTTATTCATTTTGCTGGAGGGAAGGATCGTAATCTTTTGCAAGTTATTCGTTCTTATTCTCCCATTTTCATTGCCATGAAAATTTGTTTCCTTGGTGGATTGGGTCTCTCACTCCCATTCGTTCTTTATTATGTTGGTTCTTTTGTTACTCCCGGGCTTACTATCAGTGAGAAAAAAATCTTTTTTCCTGGTTGCATTGCAGCAACCTTTCTCTTTCTTGCCGGATCAGGGATGACTTACTTTTTTATCCTTCCTCTATCTTTGGCATTTACGATAGAATTTTCATTCAATGTATTAGGATTGGATGTTTACCGACCAGAAGCTGGCAATTATTACAGTACAGTAATCTGGATGACATTTGCTGTGGGATTGGCATTCCAATTCCCTCTAGTCCTTATTTTATTAATTAAAATCGGCGTACTTACCGTCAATAAACTACGCAAGAGCAGAAGAATTGTTCTTGTTATACTGATGGTTTCGGCTGCCTTGATTACCCCGGGCGGAGATCCTGTCAGTCTATGTATTCTCACCATCCCTCTCTACTTTCTCTTCGAACTGTCTATCCTCGTTGGCACCTTAATCGAAAAGAAAAACTCTGCTTCCCAAGCAACTAACGACTCTCCGGGCATTACTGGCTCTTTATTTCTACTGATTTCTTTACTTTTTCTCGGTGGAACTGGAACATGGCTTTATTTAAACTGGGAAAAAGCAGAATCACTCTTTTTAGAACTAAAGCCTCATACGGAAAATTCCTATGTTTTGCCCAATCCTCTTTCTGAATCAACGAGCATGATTTCTTCTGAGCCCAAACCATTTCTGTTGGAATTATCTCCTGTTGAAATTGCAAATGAAGAAAACTCTACCCTTAAGCCAGGCACCAAGATTTATCGTGCACTCATCAGAGAATAGACCATTCATGAGATCATTCTGAGCTGTTCATTGATAAAGTAATGCCCACAAAAGAGATACCAGAAAAAATTAGAATAGACCGTTGGCTATGGGCTGTCCGGATTTTCAAAACCAGAAATCTGGCTACAGAAGCATGTAAAAAAAATTGGATTAAAATAGACAATCATCCAGTCAAACCATCGAAAGAAGTATGTAAAGGAGACATTGTGATTATCAAACTTGGACCATTACAAAAGATCGTACAAGTTGATGGAATAACAGATAAGAGAATTTCTGCCCCCTTGGTTGCCAGTTTGCTTACTGATCTCACTTCACCTGAAGCATACGAGAAGGCAAAATCTGATAGATTAAATATTTCCCCAAGAGTCCTTACTTCCAAAGGTTGTGGTCGACCAACAAAAAAACAGCGTCGTCAGTTGGATGATTTTCTTTACCCGGAATAATTCTTTCACTGCGGGATTTTTCCCTTTGCGAGCATAAAGGTTTGGTCGTGAAAAACCTCTTGCCAGAACCCCCTCCCAAAGTCATTACCTTTAAGTATGATTAAGTCTCTGGTTCCTTGGTTATTGATAATCTTCCTCTTGCCCCTTGTTTCCTGTATCCAAAGCAATAAAACTCACACTGACCACCTTACTTTCTCTACCGGTCAGACCGTTATGCTGGACTGGCTCGAAGTAGATAATGACGGGGTTGTTCGTGAAACCGAAACCGACGGCAATTCCACCAAGCAAAACGATCCGTTTAGCGGAAAAGCGATAGAAACTTTTGAACAAAGCCCGACCAAATCAATTTCTTCCTGGAAAGATGGCAAGCGGCACGGCACCACAATTGAATATTTTTATAATGGTAGGAAGCGGACTTCCATAGTTTATAAAATGGGAAAGCGACATGGCCCATCCCAGGAGTTTCGTATTACTGGTGAATTGTGGCGGGAAGAAAACTATGAAGATGATAAACTCACTGGATCAAAGTCGGAGTGGTATCCTAATGGAGTTAAAAGTTTTCAAGTTGAAATGAGAGATGGAATTGCACACGGGGAAGCAAAGGAATGGTACTCCGATGGCACGGAAAAATCCTCTACGATTTATCGCCATGGACTAAGAGAAGGGCCGTCCTCAGAATGGTATCCTAGTGGGCAGCAGAAAATTGGTCTGTTTTATCAAAAAGATAAACAACACGGACTTCGGACAATTTGGTACGAAAATGGCAAAAAGAGACTTTCTGCTCAATTCATAGATGATTTGATGGAAGGAAATTCTAAAGGTTGGTTTCCTTCCGGACAGCAGCAATTCGATTATAATTTCAAAAACAATTTAGAACATGGGGTTTGCGCCGAGTGGAACGAGAAAGGCGAGAAGATATCTGAAATCAGGTTTGACAATGGTGTTCCAGCACAAGATTTGCTGACCGGACAAAAAATTGTTAGCCCTGCTCCCGCACCCGATACAACGGATGAGGATGCTTCCGCGAAAGAGAATCGGGACAACTCATCTCCAGATAATGATCAAAACGAAACTGCTCTTCCTCCTGCCCCAGAAGTTACAAAACCAATTAAAAAAGCTGTGGACAAACCTATTCAAGAAGAAAAACCTCAAAAGAAGAAGCAAGTTGGATCTAAAAAATCTTCCTCCGATAAAAAGCAGGCTCCAGAACAAGATCCTTTGCCTGAACCACCACCTCTTCCCCCAGCATCTGATCCACTCCCGGAAGTTGTACCAGTTATTGAATCACCTGTAGAAAATGAGGAAGCAATTGATGCAGGCTTTCTACCTGCACCGCCTCCATCGCCACCGGTGCCCTCAAATCCTTTTAATGATTTGGGAGATCCTGAATCAGAGCCGTCTGAGAATTTGCCGGCAGCTCCAACACTGCCGGCAAGTCCATTTGATACTTTACAGAATAATGATAAAGAAACTGTAAATTCTGCCGCAAATCCATTTGCTGATCAAATCAATGAAAATCAACCAGTTTTAGATCCATTTAATCAAAGCCCCCCTGCAAATCCATTTGAAAAAAGTCCAGAAAAAGCTGAGCCCATCAATCCATTTGATTCTTCCCCCGCACCAAGTTTTAACCCCTTTGATACCGATCCTTTAACCCCAGATGAGAGTCAACCTGCAGATGAGGTCCTGCTTGAAGATGTCTTTGGCGACCCACCCTCAAACGACAATGAAGTGAAGGACTTTCCTGATTTACCAGATGCTCCACCTGAACCTCCCACTTTTGATCCTTTCGAGAATTGAACGTCCAGATTAGAAGATATTTTAGCAACCTCCTAATTAAAGTGGCAGCCCGGTAGGGACTCGAACCCCAACTAAAGGTACCAAAAACCTCTGTGCTACCATTACACCACCAGGCTAGAGCAGTCACATTCTGTCCCTAAGTAAACTAAAGTCAAGGAACTACATTACTACAAAGCACCATGTCTAAACCAAAATACAAACGCATTATTTTGAAAATAAGTGGAGAAATTCTTGGAAACCGCAATGTAGGCGAACCTATTTATGCTGAAGCCCTCGAAAATATTTGTGCGGAAATAAAAGCAGTTTCTGACATGGGGGTAGAGATTGGACTTGTCGTTGGTGGTGGTAACATTTTTCGAGGTCTTCAGGGAGCGGACAAGGGAATTGATCGGACCACCGGTGATTCAATGGGCATGCTTGCCACAGTGATTAATGGATTGGCCCTGATGGACAGACTGGAAAAGATTGGTGCGGTCGTTAGGGTACAAAGTGCTATTCCCATGGATAAATTAGCTGAACCTTATATTCAACGAAGGGCAATTAGGCACCTTGAGAGGGAAAGAATTGTTATTTTCGTATCAGGAACTGGAAATCCATATTTTTCGACTGATACTACCGCTGCATTAAGAGCAAGCGAGATTTCTGCTGATATCATTCTCAAAGCGACTAAGGTGGATGGAATTTATGATAAGGACCCCCATAAAAATGATGATGCAAAGAAATTTTCTGAACTGTCTTACATGGATTGCCTAGAGAATAGACTCTCTGTCATGGATTCCACCGCTTTTTCACTCTGCATGGATAATCGTATACCCATCCTAGTTTTTGATCTGCAGCAAGATCAATCAATTCAGAAAGCCGTTTGCGGGGAATCTATCGGAACAATAGTACACTAAACGGGTTGCTTTTAATTCTCACCCAACACCCAATATATTATGGAAACCGAAAAAATCTTTGAAAAACTAGAAGCAGATATGAGGAAATCTGTTGATCATGTCTTGAGTGAATTCGCCACTTTGCACACTGGTAAAGCAAACCCTTCAATGGTGGAAGGAGTTACTGTAGATGTATATGGCTCTACCATGAAACTTAGGGATGTTGCAGCAATTACAACCCCAGATTCAAGAACAATCCAAATTCAGGCATGGGACAAGAGCACGGTAGGTCCAATCGAAAAAGCACTCATCGATGCTAAGCTAGGAATTAGTCCTGTAGTCACCGGTGAACTGATTCGTTTACCCATTCCAGAACTCAGCGGTGAAAGACGGGAAGAACTCTGTAAAATGGCTCAAGGATTTGCCGAAAATGGCCGAATCGGGGTTAGGGCATCCAGAAAAGATGGACTGGATTCTTTGAAATCCCTGCAAAAGGATGGCTTGCCAGAAGACGATTTCAAGCGTGCTGAAAAAGATGTTCAAAAACTGACCGATGATATGGTTAATCAGATAAACCAGGCATTATCTTCAAAAGAATCAGATTTGAGGCAAATCTGATCCCAAAATATTTAAGCTAAATATCTTACTTTCAGGCTTGCGGTGAAGCAGGTTGAGGTTGCCCTTCTTCATATTTACCTCATCTTAATTTAGAGGTGTGACTTATGAAGCGCGTGGTAATTAAATTGGGAACCGGCTTGTTGTCCGCTGGTAATGGTGAGATACGGAGCGAACGGATTTCTCAGATTTGTGCTGGTGTCCATTTGTTAAAGGACCGGCAAATTGAGACTATATTGGTTAGTTCTGGTGCTGTTGGTCTTGGAATGGGGAAGCTTGGACTGGATAATAGACCAAAGGACTTATCGCTACTGAGGTCTTGTGCTTCGATCGGACAAAGCGAATTGATGCATGCATGGAAATCCTCATTAGGTAAGCATAGCCATCTGGCTGCCCAGATTTTACTAACGCGGGAAGATTTTAACGAGCACGCACGCTCCGATAAAGTAAGGGAAACAGTAGAAACCTTACTTAAACACGGTGTTATTCCAGTCGTAAATGAGAATGATTCCGTAAGCGATGACGAATTAAAATTCGGCGATAATGATGTTCTATCCGCACTCCTCGCCTCCCTTTGCCAAGCAGAGTTATTAATTATTTTAACCACCGCAAAGGGATTAATGACTTCAGAAAGTTCTGGTATTCTGGTCCCCTTTGTGTCCGAAATAAGTGCAGATATTGAAAAAATGGCTGAAGGAACTACTAGTGCTACTGCCGTGGGTGGCATGGCCACAAAAATTGAGGCAGCAAAGATTGCCACAAAGTCTGGTTGTGCTGTGTTTATAGGTAGTGGAGAAACTCCCGGTCGATTGTCTGAGATTATCGAAGGACAAGCAGAAGGCACTTTTTTTGCCCCAGCAGGATTACCTTTAAATCGGCGCAAAAAATGGCTGGCTTTTTTTCCAAGTCCAAAAGGATCGATTGAAATTGATGCGGGAGCAAGTGATGCCATCCTGGATGATGGAGCTAGCCTCTTGGCCACCGGAGTAGTTCGCTCAAGTGGAGAATTTGGGCGGTCTGAAGTAGTTTCAATTATAAATCCAGGTGGTAAAATTATTGCCCGAGGGATAAGCCGTTTTAGTAGCGATGAATTAGCCTCTATTATCGGATTGGACAACGACTCTGTTCTAAAAACTTTAACTTGGTCCAGAAAACCAGAAGTGGTCCATCGTGACTTTCTCGCTCCTCTTTTTACTAAGACCTCTGTTGAATCTGGTTAACCATGTACGACTATGAAGATGAAGAGGACGATTTATTTGGTCCCCCCCCCCAGCCTGCCAAGCCTGCCACAAAAAGAGGGATTGATTACAAGAAAGAGTTAAATAACGATCAATTTTTAGCTGTTACCGCACAGGATGGCCCAGCTCTTGTTCTTGCTGGTGCGGGTTCTGGGAAAACCAGGACTTTAACTTATCGCGTTGCTTTTCTTCTTGAGCATGGAGTTTCACCCGAATCCATACTGCTACTTACCTTTACCAACAAAGCCTCGAGGCAAATGCTAGAAAGAGTGGAGGAGTTAACTGGTGTAGGAAGTCACAGATTTCTGGGTGGGACATTTCATCATGTCGGGGGACAGGCCCTTCGATTGTTTGGAGACCTGATCGATTTACCAAGAAGCTTTACCATCCTAGACGATAGTGATTCAGATTCCTTACTAAATGAAGTGATTCGAGAAATTGACCCTGAATTCTTCAAGTCAAAAGAAAACCCCAAAGCCAAGCCTATTAAGGGACTATTCAGCTTTGCAAGAAATGTGGGAAAAGATGTCGAGGAAGTAGCTCTTGCACGTTATCCGGCAAACCGTGAACTAATTACCAAAATCGATCAATTCTACGATGCATACACCCGGACGAAACTAGCACGCGGACTTACTGATTACGACGATCTTTTAGTTTTCTGGCTTACTTTAATGGAAAAGTTTGAAGAGCCTAGGCAGTACTTTCAGAACAGATTTTCTCATGTACTTGTCGATGAGTATCAGGATGTAAATTATCTACAGGCGAAAATTGTCGATCAGGTAGCCATCAATCATCAAGTCATGGCCGTTGGAGACGACGCCCAATGCATTTACACTTGGCGTGGTGCAGATCTCGATCAGATCCTATCTTTTCCAGACCGTCATCCTGGGACCAAAATTTTTAAGATTGAGACCAACTATCGAAGTTCTCCCGAGATTCTCCAACTTGCCAATGGAATTCTGGAAAATAGAACTGCCGAAAAGAGCTTTAGTAAGCAATTAAAAGCCTCCCGTCCCCATCAGGATTTGCCCCGTGTGGTACCCACCTTGGATGCTTATCAACAAGCAGATTTCGTTATTTCTAAAATAGAGGATCTTTACAATTCAGGTGTCGAATACGATCAGATTGCAATTCTCTATCGTGCTCATTATCACGCCATGGAATTACAAGTCGAGATGTCGCGCCGTGGATTGCCCTTCCTTATAACCAGTGGACTTCGTTTTTTCGAGCAGGCACATGTTAAAGATTTGGTTGCACAACTGCGATTCGTAGCAAACCCGAAGGATAGTACTGCCTTTCTTCGTTTTGCCTGCCTGCTGCCCAAAGTTGGTGAAAAAACTGCCATTAAATTACTTCAGCTTGCAAATTCTATCGGTCTAGAAAACTCAACTTCCGTCTGCGAAGTGTTAGGGGATATCAAGGTCTTGAATAAGGTGCCCAAGGATGCCAAGGAAGATTGGGAGTCAATGGCTGAAACTTTGGCTCATATCAATAAAACCGCATTGGATGCCTCGCCCTCTGTGGTTGTTGAAGAAGCAATCGGAGGATGGTATCAATTCTATCTTCGTTCAACCTATGAAAATTGGCCGAGAAGAGAAGAAGATCTCGAAAGCTTAGTTGATTTTGCGTCTAAATATGACAACTTGGCCGAGATGCTTTCGCAATTGGTTCTTTTAAGCTCAGAATCTGGCGATCGGGTATTAAAAAATGGCGAAAGCTGCATTCGTCTATCAACTATTCATCAATCCAAAGGACTCGAATATCCCCATGTATTTATCATCGGTTTAGCAGACGGTTTGTTTCCAAATAAGCGAGCGATTGACGGAGAGGGTGACCTGGAGGAGGAACGTAGACTATTCTATGTTGCATCTACTCGGGCGGAAAAATCTCTCCACTTACTCTACCCTACCCTAGCAAATCAAAAGGGGACGCCCGTGCGATTAATGCAAAGCAGATTTATTAAAGAGCTACCCAAGTCCCGCTACGAATTGCACAATGCTCATGCTCATTATGGTTATGGTCAAACTAGGCCCTTCGTAAATACAAACTGGGGAAATTACAGCAACCGGTTTCGCAAATATTAAAACTTAGAATTACTCTAATTTTTGAGGGCTATTTGTAAGGATCGCCAGCAAAGCATTGCACAATCCATCCTCTCAGGGAATTGAACCAAAGATTCATATACCACTAAGTCACCTTTCCAGGCAACCGGAGCAGTGCGGTGCTCAATCCATTTTTCCAAATCCTGTAGGATGGAACGGGCGAAGTTTATGGAGCCTCCCTCAAGTTCACTACACATAATAGAAGCACATGCATTTGCTAAGGCTGACCCTTCTACCTGAGCAACCAGTCGGACCATTCTGTTACTTTCAGTTTCTATCTGAACCTTGGAAGAGTTTCCTGTCTTGGGACTCTGCCACTCCCCTGCATGAGATACTTTTAAAAGTTTACCTCTTCCTTGAGGATTACGGGCGTGCTCCTCCAGTATTGCCCTCAGAAGATCCTCATCTTTTTTCACTCAAAAACTATTTTTCCACATCATTGACTCAACCGGCAAAGAGGATCGTAGATTATATTTTGCAGATGTCTTGTTTGAGTAATCAATCTCCACCTCGCCTTCCACTAGAAAATAAATCAATTGTCCGATCGGCATACCTGGATACACCCGTACTGGTTGAGATACCGAAATTTCCAAAGTCCAATGATTACAAAACCCTACATCCCCTTTTCCTGCGGTAGCATGGATATCAATTCCTAAACGGCCAACGCTTGATTTTCCCTCCAAAAAAGGAACGAATTTTCTTGTCTCAGTATATTCGATCGTAGATCCAAGATATGTTTGTCCGGGCCGGAGCACATATCCTTGATTTGGTATATCAAAATGCTCCACTTGGTTATGCTTTCTGGCATCAATGATCTCATCGACATAACAAGCAAGATGGGCAGATAAATGAACATCATAACTATTTGTGCCTAGGCAGGTACGATCGTATGGCTCAATGACGATATCACCCCGGTCAATGGCGGCTAAAATGGCTCCGTCTGATAGTATCATACTTATCTTGCAACATTTTCCTGATGCTTGGTCAAAACAAAGCGACCCTGTCGTTCAAAGAACAACAGGGCCGCAGATCTGCAAAATTTAGTTTAAGTTATACGACTCTGGTTTTTCCAGGAACGGGAGCATCATAGCCACCAGCCGAATTTGGCTGTACAGGTGCTTCACTATCCCAAGTTAGAGAATCGATATTCGGGCAGAGTTCGATCTTGGAAGTGAGTGCCTGGTTCCAGCTAACTTCTTTGCCCGAGTAGGTTGCACAACGACCAAGAATATTAGTCATGGTGCTCTTGGCCCCATAATCGCCCTCGTTGTAAACTTCACCCTTAGCCAGTGCATCAATCATATTGAGCTGTTCCTGTTGGTGTCCGCCAACTCTTTCTCCAGAGTAACGCCAAGGGTCACCCGACTTGGGAATTATGATATGGGGACTCACGTCACTATGTCCGTTTGATCCATAAATGTGTTCGGAAACTTTCTGGAAACAACCCTTAATATGGCGACACTGGCTGTACATACGAAATCCATCTGCATACTCAAACTCCACAAAGTGATGATCGTATATTTCGCCGTGATCTTTCCAATCCGGGTCATTGGCAGGATTACCCCGTACTTGGCGGCCACCGTGTCCATTGGCTTTCACCGGATAAGAACCCTTGATCCAGTTGATGATATCGGTGTTGTGAATGTGTTGTTCCACAATGTGGTCTCCGCACAGCCAATTGAAGTAGAACCAGTTACGCACTTGATACTCGAGTTCATTTTGGCTGGATGTTCTCTTCTTGGTCCAAACTCCTCCGCCATTCCAAAATACACGGGCATAATTGAGTTCGCCAATCGCACCGTCCTGTATTCGCTTAACCGTTTCGATATAGTTTGGTTCATGGTGACGCTGAAGACCTACAGCAACCATCAGATTTTTCTTCTTTGCTTCTTCATTGGCCGCCAAGACCCTCCTTACCCCCGCACCATCTGTAGCCACAGGTTTTTCCATGAATACATGCTTGCCCTTGTTTACTGCATGCTCGAAGTGCAACGGACGAAATCCGGGAGAGGTGGTTAGGAGTACCAAATCCACATTGTCCATCTCCATGACCTTCTTGTAAGCATCCAAGCCTGCGAAGATGGTATCATCAGTTACTTTTACCTTATCGGAATGTCCCACATTTTTAAGATAACCCTCCGCACCCTTAGCGGTATCCATAAAAGCATCAGCCAAGGCCACGCATTCGGTTTTATGAGGTGAATTCATGACTTGTGCGGCAGCTCCTTTGCCACGACCACCACATCCGATCAGGGCAAAACGAATGACCTCTTTCCCTTTGCTTTCTGCAGTAAGAACATTGGGGAAGGAAACTGCAGCACTAGCTAAGGCAGCCGACCCGATGAATTTTCTTCGACTAACTGAATCTTGATTACTCATTTATTATATATGGGTTGTTTATTAATTGATAAATTTAATTTTCCAAATTGCTCCTCGATAAAGGTAGACTTTCAAGTGAGCCATCCGACTCGCCAACGGACCATAGAATACCGGCTAAAAAATGCTGAAGAATGGAAGGTGTCCACCAACTCGCTTTGTTGTGGCCGAAGTTCGAGTAAAACACTCTTCCTTTACCGTATGATTTTACCCAGGAAACTGGATAATCGTTCTCTGGGGATTTCCCGGATATTCCGCTCTGATTGGAATCCAAACTTATTAAAACGCGAAGATTTTTCCGGTGATACCCTTTGTATTGATAAATCTCATCGGAAAAGCGAAAACTGGTGGAGGAAAAACTCTTACAGAGCGGATGGTTGGGGTCTTCCACATTAAAGGGCCATGTCCCACCTGCATTCCATGGATGTCCATCAAAGCAACCCCCAATCATATTGGTATACTCCTGCCATTTGGGCATTCCTGCATCTGATGCACCATGAAATCCTGCAAATCCTTTTCCCTGCTTAATAAAGTTTAGTAATCCATTTCTTTGTTCAGTTGTTAGAAATGCTTTCTCTACGCGGGTAGTATTATTGAAGATGATACCGTCAAAACTTTGTAGTTTTTCGGGAGCAAAATCTTCAACATCTGTGGAAAATTCTGGCAAAAAAGCTTTGGTTTTTTCGGCCATTGATCGAATTGATTTAACCCCTGTGGGAATAGATTTGTGAGCGAAACCACTGGCTTTTGAATAAACCAGGATTTGGGGTGTCCTCTTCGTCTGCAATACACTAAATTCACTCAGGGCACTATTAATCTGTTTTAGTTCATCATCTGCAAAAATAAATCCTGATGAGATGAGAAAATAAAATAGAATTAATCTTATTACTTTTGAGTTCATCTTCGTTAAAAGTCGTACTCTTTCATAAAACAAATGAATCAAGCAAGGGAGAAGCTTTAAGAATTTGAAATTTTCTTTCTTAAGAGCGAACGCTTTAATCTGGTCACCTGCAATCAGGGCAGATTCCGAAAACTTCCATAACATGGGACAATTCCGTAAAGTTATGGGAACGGCCTACATTTTCTAGTTCTTCTCCCATACATAAATCTACGCGCTCCGTACGACCACAAATCCGGCATGTTAAATGGTGATGATGATCATGGCCGTGTGATAAACAATAAACTCTGGTGCCATTTTCCCTAACACCAAGTTGAACTGCACCAATTCGTTCAAATTGCTCGAGCGATCGATACACAGTTACCAAATCACAAGTTCCGGGATCAAGCTCCGTATGAGTCTCCTCTGCAGACAAAGGATTTTTTGCTTTAGCTAAAACTTCCAGCATTGCACGCCTTTGCTTGGTAACTCGCAAACCTGCACTGCTCAAATTATGTAAACAGTGATCAACCAATGAACTCATCATAAAATCGCTATTCATGCTCTTACTATATTTGATTTCGGGCAAGCCGTAATACACTTCATCGTTTGCCATCATTTATTCATTCATTTATCAATAAAATCGTGTCCCCTCTTCTTTTAGATCAAGCCTTCGAGAAATGGCAGTTAGGCCAGGTTCCAAAATATCGATTGGAGCAGCTACGTCACTGGATATTTGAAAAAGATTGTTTTGACTGGGATGAAATGACCAATTTGCCAAAACCGCTAAGAGAAAATTTATCTAAAGACTGGCACCTCCTACCTATGGAATTAATGCGTTCACAGGGCTCCTTTGATACAACCAGGAAATTCCTTTGGAAACTTAGAGACGGACAAATGATTGAAAGCGTACTAATTCCAGCTTCCGAAGGAACCCACGGCGTCCGAGCTTCCCGTATAACCCTATGCGTATCCACTCAGGTTGGGTGTGCGATTGGATGCAAATTTTGTGCAAGTGGACTTGACGGTTTGAAAAGAAATCTCAGTTCTGGTGAGATAGTTGGACAGATTCTTCTCGCAAGGAAACTGGCCAATCGAAGGATTGATAATTTAGTCTTTATGGGAATGGGGGAGCCCCTTGCCAATCTTCCTGCACTCCTGCCCGCAATGGATCAAATCCTTTCCCCAAAAGGATTGGGTATTGGGGCCAGACACCTAACCCTCTCCACCAGTGGACTGGCACCCAAGATTATAGAGTTATCTAAATATCCAGCCCAGATTCGTTTAGCCATTTCTTTACATGGAGGAGATGATGAAACTCGGGAAAAAATCATGCCTATCAACAAGAGATTTCCCATCAACGACCTTCTTTTTGCCTGTGAGCAATTTATTCAGGAACGAAAAAAGATGATCACACTGGAATACATTCTCATTAAGGGAGTAAATGATGATTTAAGACAGGCTGAATTACTCGCATCCCATGCCCGCCGTCTTCATGCCAAAATAAATCTTATCCCCTACAACCGGGTAGATGGGCTCCAATGGGAACGTCCCTGTCTCAAACAAATCCATGCTTTTCAAAAAACTGTTGAGAAAGGGAATCCACCCCGAGTTACCTTGCGCATGGAAAAAGGTCACGACATTGATGCAGCATGCGGTCAATTGCGCTTAAGAGAGACCCAAGGTACACTTGTTGAGTGAACCAGAAGCAATCAGTAGAATAGTTCTTACATTTTCAGGGCTTAATTATTGTTTACCCTTGTAAGAATAACTTTCCGAATTAATCCAGTTGTATCATAAGTGGAAAACCCTAAAGGTTTAGACATTTCAATCTCACCACTGCGCATAGAAATTTCCCTGCCTTCAACCTCACAATCGATTAATTTTTCTGAATCGACCCAGAACTTGAAATGCGTATCGGTAATTCTTAGACGGCATCGATACCATTGATCCGGTCCGAAATAGTTTGCGGTGGCGGTTTCATTCTCTGATGCATCAAAGCCATCAATACAGGAAATACCCACCAATGCACCTCCCCAACCACCAAGAATTAAAGTAGCATGGTTATTTAAGTAAGGAAAAGTGAGAGACCCAAAAAAATCAGTTCCCATTTTCTTCATCGCTTCCCATTGAATTTCATAATTTGAACTTGGAAGCTTGCCCCCGATCCAATGCATCCCAGTCAATGCAATACCAAATTCAAGGCATACACTACCATTCCCATCAAGACTGACACCACCATGACCAGCGTAATCTGTAATAGCCCAGTTATCGAGGTTGCTGCCGTCAAAAAGGATTCTCGATAATCCATGGTTATTTTCTGCGAGTAAAGATGCTGAAAAAAGAATAAAGAAAAAAAGTAGAGGTTTACATGACATAGTCTTTAAATCATGCTTTCTAAAATAAGACCTGATATAGATTTTACTTAGGTCGCTCGATTACTTCGATCTCGTAGCCCTCAGGAGCATCGACAAAGGCAAAAACAGAACCGCTTGAGCTTTGGGTTGGTCCATCGCTTAATTCCACCCCTACAGACTCCAAATGCTTTTGAAAGTTCTCCATGCTTTCAACCTCAAATGCCAAATGCATCAGATCTTCCTGTACTTTCACTGAACCTGAACCTGGAAAATAAGTGATTTCAATTTCTTCCTCACTGTTAGGAACCGCCAAAAAGGCAAGCTTAGAACCTCGGGGAGATTCGTGCATGCGGGTAACCTTTAGACCAAAAACCCTCTGGTAGAATTCAAGTGTAGCCTCCAAATCGTTTACCCGCATGCGGGTATGTAAAAACTTACAGACTATCATTTCTGCGAAAAATTTATTTGCGCCTCATATTTGGTGATACGCTCTTGATCTTTGCTGCCCCGCATGCATTTAAAGCAGCCAAAGGTGCCTGCCAATTGGCCAAGGGATCCGTCCAAATATGAACAACAAATTCTTCCCCATGCTTACTTTTTTCACCAAGCAAGTATTGTTTTACATCGGAAAGTTCTAAATCTTCAAACGCATTGCCCATATAGTTACCATCCACACGCACTGAGCCATCTGGCTCTATTTCAATATGAGATTCTGGTTTAGGCTTGTTATAACTGCTGCTCGGTGCTGACTTTCCAGGCAAGATGGCCGAAAGTTCAGCTTCCGGTTGCTTAATCATGGTAGTTACCATGAAATAAATAAGCAGTAGAAAGGTAACATCAATCATGGGGGTGAGATCGACTTCATCAACATCATCCAAGATCTTTTTAAAAGTATCCATTCCTAGAGGATTTTATTCGGCTGACTTAAAAGCAGCAAAGATAATATTAGATTGTCCACCAATAAGCACCTGCTCATGGACATCATTAAGAACCGAAGCAGGAATATCTACATGGTAGCGCAAAAAAACTTTCCAGCTTGGGTTCCTTGCAACTGCCACAGAAATTTGCGACATATCTATTGGTTGCTCTCCCCAATATATCATTTGTCCCATAGATGGGTCGTCATCAACCGAAATTATAGTACGGGAAGGCGGAGACTCTGGGACTTTGGCATTCGATGCTATTCCAAGCTTTGGATCAGATAGCTCAATATACTGCTCGGATACCTGCTGGGCAACGACCATAAAAAATACAATTAACAGAAAGACCACATCGATCATCGGAGTAAGATCCGGTGAATCGTTCGTTTCTGGCACCTCAAATTTTGCCATACTTAAATTGGAACTATCTTAAATTGGAGAAGATGAGGTTTTAAAATTCTATGCAGGCTCTGGAGCCACATCTTCATAAGCAGCTTCATCATACGCCTCGTCAACTTCTTCACCACCTTCAGCGTCAAATCCACCACGGGCAGCCCTGACTAGAGTAAAGACCATTTCTCCAGTCACCTGATTTACTTCAGCCGCAATATTTCCAAATTTCGTCTTAAATAAAAAGTATGAAACTAAACAAGGAATAGCCACAACCAGTCCAGCAGCGGTAGTCCAAAGAGCACTACCAATGTTGCCTGCCATCTGTTTGCTGGCCTCGCCGCCCATGCCCGCACTGGTAAGAACGGCAAATGCTCCAATCATACCAACAACCGTACCAAGTAGACCAACCATCGGAGCAATTGAGCCAACCGTGTTCAGCATATTGATCCAGGTGAAAGGTTTGGACATGTGTAAAGCGGCATTTTCGTCTAGTCCTTTCTCAATTGCTTCTATATCGAGCTCGTCATCTTGGATGCGCTCAAGACCGCCCTTAAGAATAGAAGTTACCGGAAGTTTGTATTGATCACAAAGAGATTTCGCACCTTCAATATCTAGACCTTTTACCGCATCCATAATAGGGCTGATGACATCGTCCTTGATGAAAGCTTTTCTCCTTACGGCAATCGAATTGAAAATGATCAAGGTAATTCCCGCAATAATGAGCAACAGGAATACGATGAAAAATGTCGGGCCAAGATTAGTCCATGCCGCAACGAAAAGATTGCTGTCCTGAGCCATTGCATGATTGACAAACATACCCGGCGAAAGAAAGGAATAAATAAGTAGAAAGTAGGCAGTTAAGCGTAGTTTGCGAATTTTCATAGAGTGATACTTTGCGTTTTTAGAATTAGAAAAGTAATATTTCGACGGGAGGTCAATGAGGATTTAAGCGGTCAGGACTCAGGCAGGTTAGCTATTCTTTCTAAGCTGAGCTTTTCCCATTTGGTTTTTGGGAAGAATACCTTCACCTGGTTGTAGACATTTCTAGCCGCTTCTTGTAGCTCAAGTTTCTCGTATGCGTCTCCAGCCATCATCAGTGATTCTGGCAACCAGTCCAGTCCAATTCTGGCATTTACGATACCCTCAGTTACCTCAAGCACGGACTGACGGTAATATTCTTTGGATCTTATTTCATCGCCGCTGCTTTCAAGTTGACGGGCATATTGCACCTGGATCAGTGCTCGCAACAGTTTATAAAGCGAGTACTCATTAGTGTCCCTTGCGGGTGGTGATTCATCAATCTTTTTAAGCCCTTGATCAGCAGAATTAAACATTTTGTAAGCCGCATCCTTGTAGCGCTTATCCTTTGCGGCAGCTGGAGCGTAAATTTCATAGAGTTTAAGATAACAGTAGATCGGCCAAATATTTAAGATCTGATTTAAGGGACTGTTGGGATCTTTGGCGACAATTGGAGCTAAGCGAGTGTATTCGCTGATCGCTTCAGAATAAAGACCCTCTCTTCTAAGAGAATCAGCCATGGCGAGGTATGATAGATGATCCCCTGTGTTGTCGCGAATCGTAATTCTTTGGAGCAAGGCTCTTGAAGCTTTTGCAGAATCAGGATTTGCCGCGATCATTTTACCACATAATTCTAAGGCAGCTTCTGAAAAATCGCGGTAACCGAACTCATCCAATTTACCAAGATTTAAGCGGGACAAAAGATAAAAGGCCTCTTGATATTGCTCCATGCCCAACAACCCCTTTATGTAGGTAAGGCAATCATCATGGATCGCCAGGTATTGAAAGGGCATTTCAAGAAAGAGCATGACTTTGTATACCTCGGGACGTAAAGCCGCCAAAACCCGGGGGTCATATTGTTCGTTGGCTAAATACTTTAAATACAACTTGGTATTTCTAGACCAGTTAAACTCGAACTTTTTGATGTTTTGCCTAGCTAAATTGCGAAGTTCTAATTCTAAAGAGCCAGCACCTTCCATTTCAGCGTAAATGATTCCTCTAGCTGAATCTATTCCTCTGAGGTTCATTGGTCTGGTGGAGGCAGAATTGGTATAATGCACCTTGACTGGAATGACTCCTGCATACTTTTTAAAGAAGTCTTCCGCCGCGTCCAATACCCCCAGCCAACTGGTTAGACCTAATACAAAAGTAAAAAATTTTATAAATTTTATCATCATTGGTACTTCCTTAACCAATCATCCCTTCTTTTCTCTAGCCGGTTAATGAAATCGGATTTGCCCAACCTTTCATAACAACTGATCGCCTGATCAAAGGCTTTTTCTGCCCATTTCCCGGATGACGCATAACGGGATGTTGTGTCATCGAAATGACGCGATGCACCGTCATAATCTTTTGTTTCCTTGAGACATTCACCCATCATGTAAGAGCACTCGCCTTTTAATTCCATGGAACTTTCATCACTGTCTCTGGCCTCACCAAATGAAGCTTGTGCGAGAAGGAATTTTTCCTCGTCCTTGTTTTGTTTGGCAATTTCAAACAAAGCATAACCTTTGCGGAGTCTGGCATCATTAGAATTCATATGCCATGGAGCATTGGTGATTGCGGCGTCAAAACTTGTAGCTGCTTCATCGTAATCCTTATTTTTTTGATGAACTTGGCCGATGATGTAGTTAGCTGAAAAGAGCAGCTCACCTTCCGCATTTGGATAGACTTGAACCAGTCTCTCCATTGCCGCCAGTGCATCGTTTAGCGAATTCTGGTTGAGCATTTTGTTGGCCATCCAGACTAGAACACTAGGACTGGCCACCGGAAAATCATTAGTTTGTGGGTTATAGTCAGACCCCACCCTAGAACCAACCAGATCTAAATTTGCACGCATTCGCAATTCTAGTGTCTTTTGTCCATTTGATTCAGATTCCTGAAGCATGCGGGCAAATGCTTTGCCAGGCGATAAATCCTTTGGGAACTTTTCTGCTAAATCCTGATATTTCTTATAATATCCTTTGAACTTCTCGACATGCTGAGGATTGTTAAAGACACCTCCTCGATACTTGACAATTTCTTCGTAAATCTTGGGATCCATCTGACCGTACTGTGAAGAGAGCAGGGATAGACTTTTTCCTCGGTCTAATATTATTTCTTCCACAGTACCGGAAACTTGTTGCTCAATTCCTTTTCGGTCAGTGTAGGAGAAAGAAATAGATTCTGAAGGGTTTTGAAGCTTGGAAAGAATCTCTATTGTTTGATCAAAGCGATCTTCATAGAATTGATATTTTTCGCAGTATTTTTTAAGGATATCATCCACGCCAAGATTTGAGGGATCGTTTCCATATTTTTGGATGTCATCAAAATATAATTTTAGCATTGCCGAAGGTTGACCAAGTTTTTCTTTCGCGAACCCAATTTTCTCGGTGGCCTTGGCAACTTGAGCACCACTAAATGAGCCATATTTCTCCAAGTAGTTTGTGTTTAGAGATTCAAGCTCGGTGAAACATGCAGTAGTTGCAGCATCATACAATTCTTCGAACTGCAATTTTCCATCTCCATTAAGATCGTGTTTCTGAAAATCAAATGGAAAAGAATCCGCCAGATCTTTACGAATAGACTCGTACTCCCCCTTCCCTACACATTTGTCCGAATCCTTATCAAAACTTAGGAAGTGATTGACTAGACCTTCAGGATTCTCACCCACTCTTTCCAATAATCCTCCCTCATTTGCAGTAGAATCAGAAATAAGCCCAATTTCTTCAGTATTTTCACGAACTTTGCTGTAGCTGTTTAAAGCTTGGCGAATTTGACTGATACTGGGTTGGGTGTCAGGGCCCAAACCACTGGTGGCTAGATCACCCATACTTAAGTAAACCTCAGCCACTAACTTGTCTTCGGGAAAAAGAGTTACGAATTGATTAAATAAGCGAATTGCATTTTCATTATCCCTAGATCCCTGAAAAGCAACTGCCAACCTGAACATTGCTTGTTTTGCATATTCTTCATCCGGCGAATATCTTGCCCGGCCACCATTTGGCCAAGAATCAACAATGTTCTCTCCTCCAGAAGCAACCGTTCGGCCAGATCCTGCTTTTGTGGTAATTTTCCAGATAGAACCCTGCGACCAAAGAAAATAACCCTGCCCGTTCGTGTAGACAGGTTCGTCATTTAATTTGGTCATTTCCAACTTGCCGTCTTTATTTTCATATAAGGGCAAAAATACTCCATTCGGATCCGGTGCCTCAAATGGCTCATCATCCTGTTCTGGTTCAGCAGGCTCAGCCGCGAGAGGTGCATCAATCTCACCCAGACTTGTGCTGGGAGCTTCCAAATTTGCCGCTTCTGTTTCCTCGGAGGGCTCACTTGTAATACTAGATTCCTCCTCACCCCCGCAGCCCCAAAACAATAAAGAATAAATGATACAAAAACTAATCTTTGCGAACATGAGAAAATGCTTGGTAAAAACCATCTGGTGAAGTTGAAAAGCTAGTTGATAAAACCTCATTATTCTTCGGCGATTGCAGCTTCATCCAGGGGAAGCCCGTCAACACTAACTCCGACAATTGCACCAAGAAATGGTTTCGCGGCATCATAATTACCGCTAGCCAAAAACGCCAACCCACTCATGTAGTTGACCCGCCCCATCGCAATAGTGCCTTGTAGTTCCTTTTTGTTTGCATACCCGGCAGAGGAATCGAAAGTTCCGTTTTCAAAGCCGGCAAATTTTTTAAGTAATTTGTCAAACTCCTGTCTCTTGAAAAATTCTGCACCCATCATACCGATAAATTCACGAGCATATTTGTGCTCAGGCATGATTTCCAAAAACTCATCACACAGTTGAAAAAACCGTGCCTGATAATCATCTGCTTTGGTTTTGGCAGCGGCAGCCTTTTCTTTGTCAACGGTAGCAAGTGAAGACTGAAGTTGTTCAACAATTTGCATCTGAGTAACCGCTTCCTGACGGTATGCATTTGCCATCATAAAGGTAACATCCGGGCGGAACTGAAGAAGGTCTTTATTAGCCAAATATTCTTCTCCCAATTCGATCGATTTTTCTCGGTGTTTTACCGTGTTAGCAGAGGCAAATGCGGCGTAAACAAAATTTTCGACCATTTCATGTTCAGGAAAATCCTTGTAGAGCCAATAAAATGCCCAAAAAGACTCCCACTCTCTTTTACAGGCTTGGAAATTGTCCGCTTTTCGCCATCTTAATACCGTGGTAAAGGATTGAGTATCACTAGCTAGTTTAAGATGCATTTCAGCGGTGGTTTTCTTAACTGCCAATTCATTAATTCTGTTCTTAAGGGCGGTTGCTCGCTGAGGAGGAAGCCGAGCACCTTGTGAATCAATAAAAGTTTGATACTTGTTTATTTCATATGACAGCTGCTCTCTTCGAGTAGTGTAGAAAGAAACTATTTCTTCTGTAGTCATTGTCAGGGCAAACAATAAGGAAGCCTCCACATGCCTGTCTTGTCCTTTCAACACTTCTGCCCCTTTCATCAGATTAACATTTAGCCGAAGATCAAATCGAGCAGGCGTGTCTCCCGATAGCCTAGGGAGTAGCGGGAAGATGTTATCAATTTGTTTTTCCTCAACGAACATTTCGACCATACAGGATACCGCATAAGCAGCTGCATCCTGATCCTTTATCAAGTCAGCAAACTTGAGCAATTCTTCGAATGCCTTTTCCCCCTTCGACCAATTTTGCCGGATATGATAGCATTGAGCTCTGCCATAGTAGAGGTTCATCAATTCAGCCCGTTTGAGAATTTTTTTCTTAAAAGGCTTATTTTCATCAAGGAGAGTTTCTATAACCTCAGCTGCTTCATCCCATTTACTTGGATCTTTTCCTGCCAATGCACGGAGACAGGTTGTTCTTTGCTGCATAGCGGAGACCGCATTTTCATTTTCTGGATATTTCTCGACAAACTTAGCAAATGCATCGGCTGCCTTTTGCATGTTGGCTATATCGCCGGTTTTGCCGAAGTTTTGAAGATACCCTACACCACGCACATATCCAAACTGCTCCAAAATTTTCTCAACTTCGGGATTTCCTTCACCAGAAAAACGAATTTCCAACTGGTCAAGATATGGTGCTGCTGTAGCATAATCACCTGCTCCAATAAGTTGCTGAGCCTCGCTCATCACTTGACGCATTGGCATATCCGCTGGGTTTTGCCCGAAAATAAATAAAGGGAAAAAGAGGATGGAACGAATACAAATTATGTAAGGCTTACGCATATTGTATGGCAGGTATAAAAGGGTATAATTCGGATAAAAGACAGAGCTCGAAATTCCCGCAAGCCTTTTCTTTTTCCCATCCAATTACTAAATAAATCCCGTCGAGCCATAATATTCAAAGATAGAAAAATATCATGCCCATTATAAATGTATCTAACTAATCTTTAATATTCATAACCTTTTGCTTGCCATAACTTCCCGCCTCTTTCGTATTTTTAACAGTTTTATTTATGTTTCGCACCAAGCCATCGCCGTTACTCCACAAATTTTTTGTTATTGGTAAGTCCTGGATATTCTTGTGCACCCTGTGTAGCTGTACCCAGCCCTCCAATGTGGAAACTGCGTTGGATGAACAAATCTTGCATTTTGGGCTGGGCTCTGAACCTCAATATTTTGATCCACATTTAGCCACTAGTGTAGCTGCCCACAACATCATATCTGCCCTTCTCGAAGGTCTAGTAAGCGAGGACCCAAAAACATTGAAACCAATACCGGGCATAGCTCAATCGTGGGAAATTTCTGACGACGGTAAAATATATACATTCACTTTGAGAGAAAATAGCCGATGGAGTAACGGAGACCCAGTTACGGCCCATGACTTTGTTTATTCCTTTCACCGCATTCTCAATCCGAATTTGGGTGCACAATATGCATCCATGCTCTACCCACTGAAAAATGCAAAGCCACTTCACCTCGGTCTTAAATCCTCAGAGGATTATGAATTAGGGGCAAAGGCACTGAGCGACCATCTTCTGGAACTTACCCTTGAGTATCCTATTCCTTATTTTTTGGAACTGCTTAACCATTATTCCTGGTTTCCGGTTCATCAACCAACCATTGAAAAATTTGATGCCTATGAGAAAATTGGTACAGCATGGACAAAGCCAATGAATTTTGTTGGAAATGGTCCATTTTGCTTAAGGAATCATCATATCAACTCAGTAATTGAGGTTACAAAAAACGAATCTTATTGGGATGCCAAAAATGTTCGTTTGCAAGGTATCCGCTTCTACCCAATTGAGGAAGTATACACCGAAGAAAGGGCATACCGCACTGGCTTTCTTCATTTGACCCAGAGTGTTTCCACAGACCGGATTGATTTCCTCCGCGAAAAATATCCAGGAGAACTACATTCCGAACCCTACCTTGGCACCTATTTTTACCGTTTTAATAACAAGATCCCTCCATTTAACGATCAACGAGTACGTCGGGCTTTCAGCTTAGCGATTGACAGGAAAAGGCTGGTTGAAAAAGTCCTTCAAGGTGGTCAATCGCCAGCTACAACTTTTACCCCCCCTGGCACAGGTGGGTTTTACCCCAACGCCAGTTTGCACTTTGATCCCAACGAAGCGAAATCTTTGCTCAATTCTTATCTGCAGGAAAAAGGAATGGATAAACTACCTCCTATTGAACTTACTTACAATACATCGGAAGGGCACAAGAAAGTGGCCGAGGCACTGTATGGCATGTGGAAAGACATCCTTGGAGTTGAAATACATCTGCTAAACATGGAATGGAAAGTCTTTCTATCCACAGTAGCCAAGGGTGAATTCACTCTGGCCAGAGCAGGATGGATCGGGGACTATATAGATCCTCATACCTTTCTTCAAATGTGGAGGACAGGAGATGGATTAAATATGACCGGCTGGTCTAACGATCTTTATGACAATGCTTTGCAAAAAGCAGAAACTTCGATTTCCCAGGAGGAGAGGTGGGCAAATTTTCAGATCTGCGAAGATCTTTTAGCTAAAGAATCACCTATTTTGCCTCTCTATTTTTATGTGCATCTTACCCTGCGCCATCCTTCGGTCAAGGGTTGGTATCCTACCCTGCTTGATCACCATCCCTACAAGTATGTTTATTTAGAGAAAGGAACAACGAATGACTAAATTGGTGGTTTCCCGTATGCTGCAGGCCATTCCGACCTTATGGGTTATTGCCACCTTGACCTTTTTTATGACCCGCTATGCCCCAGGAGGGCCCTTTGATTCTGAGAAAGCCATTCCTGAAGAGATCAAAGTAAAACTGGAAAGTCATTTCGGACTCGATCAGCCCCTGTTTTATCAATACCTGCGCTATTTGAAGAACTTGCTGCAAGGCGACCTTGGCCCTTCTTTTAAATACCCGGAATGGGAAGTATCTGAGTTAATCTCGACTGCATTCCCGGTGTCCTTAACTCTGGGTTCCTTATCGTTACTCATTGCCCTACTTATTGGAATACCAGCAGGAATGATAGCTGCCCTGCGCAAAAATAGCTGGATAGACTATTTACCCATGAGTTTATCCATGATTGGAATATGTTTACCAACATTCGTGCTCGGCCCAATCCTCATCTACACACTATCTACCCAGTTGAGGATTTTTCCGCCCCTTGGATGGTATGGCTTATCGGATTGGGTACTTCCCTCCCTAACCCTTGGTTTATTTTATGCAGCATACATCGCCCGACTCACCCGGGCTGGCATGTTAGAAACCCTTCAACTAGACTACATCCGAACTGCTCGAGCAAAAGGAGCTTCGTCTTGGAGAATATTATTCAAGCACGCGGCCAGGGGGGGGCTATTGCCGGTTTTAACCTTTTTAGGTCCTGCATTTGCTGGATTAATAAGTGGTTCCTTTGTTATCGAAAGTATTTTTTTTATTCCCGGACTGGGTAAATTTTTTGTTACCGCTGCATTCAATCGTGATTACACCATGGTCCTTGGCACTGTTCTTTTCTATGCATCTCTCATCATTTTGTTAAATCTTACAGTCGACCTTCTGCAAGCATGGCTCGACCCAAGGGCACGCCAAGAAAGATGAAGAGTTCATCCTCATCCTTGGGCCGGGATGCCTGGCACCGCTTACGTGCTAACCGCATGGCTATGATTAGTCTTTATTTACTTGCAGGCATTACTCTGGTTTCTCTGCTTGGCCCTTTTTTATGTCCTTATTCCTACGAGCAGCAAGACTTGGATCATATTTTTCAGAGTCCTGACAAAAACCATCTTTTTGGCACAGATAATTTGGGAAGAGATCTTTTCGCCCGCACCACTCATGGCGGAAGAATTTCACTTGCAGTGGGGTTGCTCGCCACCATGGTGTCCCTCGTTATCGGGGTTACATATGGAATGCTGTCTGGCTATGTTGGCGGCCGGATCGATGCATGGATGATGCGTGCGGTCGATGTTCTTTATTCCCTGCCCTTCATTATTTTCGTCATTTTGTTAATGGTACTGTTCGGGCGAAACTTTCTATTACTGTTCCTTGCTATCGGTGCGGTGGAGTGGCTCACTATGGCCCGCATCACTAGGGCTCAGACTTTGAACCTGAAACATGCCGAGTTTGTTGAGGCTGCTCGAGCACTGGGTTATTCTCATGCCCGGATTCTTTTCCGTCATCTACTCCCAAACTTGATTGGACCAATCATCATATATGCTACCCTTACAGTTCCAGCAGTGATGCTTTTAGAAGCAGTACTCAGTTTTCTTGGGCTTGGCGTTCAGGCACCTATGAGTTCATGGGGTAGTTTAATTAAAGAAGGAGCAGAAAAAATGGACGCTGCCCCTTGGTTACTCTTTTTTCCTGGTGCATTTTTTTGCCTCACTCTTTTTACCCTAAACTTTTTAGGAGACGGATTGCGGGATGCACTTGATCCCAAATCATCAAATGAATAGCCAGTTGGGAAAACTAAATATCCAAAACCTGGAGGTCAGTTTTCTCGGTAGAGATGGAGTCATTCAGGCAGTTGATGGGATAAATCTCTCCATTAATCCTGGAGAAATTGTCGGGTTGGTTGGTGAGTCTGGATCAGGTAAGTCGGTTACCTGTAATTCAGTCCTAAAACTTCTCCCCTCTCCCCCCGCCTTGTTTGGAAGCAGCAAGATTGAATGGAATGGCAAGGACTTACTTAATCAAACCGATCATGCCATGGAAATGATTCGGGGCAAAGAGATCTCCATGATTTTTCAGGATCCGATGAGTTGCCTCAATCCATATCTCCCGGTCGTTGATCAGGTTGCTGAACCGCTTGTCATTCATAAGTTATGCACCCCAGAACAAGCAAAATTAAAGGCTCAGGAAATATTGGTTAAAGTTGGGGTTCAACGAGTGATTGAGTTTCCAAAATCCTATCCCCATGAATTCTCTGGAGGCATGCGCCAGCGTGCCATGATTGCAATGGCATTGATCACTGAACCCTCCCTTCTTCTGGCTGATGAACCAACCACAGCACTTGATGTTACAGTTCAGGCTAAGGTACTGAGCATTCTACGAGAATTGTGTTCTGACCTAGGGGTGAGTGTTCTCTTTGTTAGCCACGACTTGGGATTGGTCGCCGAACTAGCAGATCGAGTAGTGGTGATGTATCGTGGAAAAATAGTTGAACAAAATTATACCTCCGCCATCTTTCGCAATCCTCAGCACCCCTATGTCAGGGCACTTATTGCATGCCGCCCAACGCTTGAAAGCTCCCATGAGCGACTCCCCACGGTAGAAGATTTCATCAACCCTCCCGGTCGGGCTCAGGATGCGGCAACTGCATCAGCTCAGTCCACAAGAACATTGCACGCTGGGGAAACATTAATTGAGGCAAAAAAAATTGTGGTTGAATTCTCCACCGGCAAGGCATCCGTCCGGGCGGTCGATGAGGTAAGTATCCACATTGAAAAAGGAACCACCCATGGTTTGGTTGGAGAATCGGGCTCTGGGAAAACTACTCTGGGTCGAGCACTTCTTGGTTTAGTAAGAAAAAAATCTGGGGAAATTTTCTTCCAAGGTAAACAAATCGGACCCAAAGACCGTCGCCAGGAAATGAATTTTCGCAAATCTATGCAGATCATCTTTCAGGATCCGTATGCCTCTCTAAACCCTAGACTGACCATCCAGCAGACTCTGCTTGAACCAATGATCGTTCATCAAATGACTGGCACAAAGCGAGAACTCACTAAACGGGTGATCAGCTTGCTCGAAGAAGTTGGATTAGGAGAAGAGCATTTGTCCCGTTATCCTCATGAGTTTTCTGGGGGGCAGCGGCAAAGGATATGTGTAGCCAGGGCACTTACCACAGAGCCGGACTTTATTGTTTGTGATGAATGTGTCAGTGCCATGGATGTATCTGTACAGGCACAGGTTCTTAATCTTTTAAAGTCGCTTCAAGGTTCCCGTGGCTTAACTTATCTTTTTATTTCTCATGATCTCGGAGTGGTAAAATTTATGTCCGATAAAATTTCTGTTATGCAAAAAGGCCAGGTGATTGAAAGCGGACCTTCTGAAAGCATCTACAATACCCCACAAAACGCTTACACTCAGAAACTTATCAACTCCATACCTGCTGCCAACCGTTCAGTCAATTTTTCGGTTTAATCATCAGTACGTTTTATCCTCACGGTGACCTCTAACTCATTGGGCCTTGGTCCGTAATATGAACCAGTGACCGGAGCGACATCCCGATAATCTCTACCCGTCCCTAAAGTCACATAGGTATCATCAACCACCCGGTTATTGGTTGGATCCAATCCGAACCATCCGTGTCCACTGACCATCACTTCAATCCATGCATGAGAAGCTTCCGCACCCCTCATACGGCGATCACGGGTGGAGTCAAAAAAATAACCACTCACATATCGGGCTGGAATTCCCAGGCACCGGCAAAGGGCAAGAGCAGCATGGGCAAAGTCCTGACATACGCCCCGACGAATTCTCAAAACTTCATTAGCATGGGTATCCACAGTGGTGGTTGATTTGCAATATTCGAAGTTTTGATAGATAAATTCCATCACCTGATAAGCAGTCTGAAAAACATCGGTTGATCCACTCAACAGATCCACCGCCATTCGCCAGACCTCCGGATTTATTTCAACAAAGGTTGAGGTTTGTAAATAATCCCTGTACTCAGGCACACCTTCCATTTTTGAAAGCGTGGAAAGAGTAACACCGTATGGAAAATTTTCAAAATCGACCCGCGATCTAGTCTCAATTACCGAGCGTGCCTCAATAACCAGTTGTTGATGTTCATCCGGCAGTTCAAAAAAGTGGACAATATTGCCATTTAAATCCAAATAGCTTTGCGGACGGCAAATAGGTAAAATAGATAGGGTTGTAGAGATACATTTTTGCCAATCATTACTAAGAGGATACAACCTCAACTCATTGAAACTCTGCTTTACCGGCGAAGGATACCGATAGCTTGTCCGATGAAAAACATACAATCGCATAGAACAGAGGAGTAGTCTTACTCAGGAAAAATTTTGTATAATTCCAGAAAAAATCACTGCTGTTGTTGAGCTTGGCTAAATTGGGTAGAGCTTTTTTCGCCCAGACTTTTTATTTCAGAAGGCAGCAAGACATAAGTCTCAAAAACCCGCTGTCCAATATCAATAAGGGTGGCTTGTAGTTCATCCAAAGTCTTATGTAACCCCTTGGCATCAACCTGATTCCAATTAGTAAAATTAACCATCGCCAGGGTGC
Source organism: Opitutales bacterium (assembly GCA_038106225.1). Lineage (GTDB taxonomy): Bacteria > Verrucomicrobiota > Verrucomicrobiia > Opitutales > Seribacteraceae > Chordibacter. The sequence goes on from JAYODK010000003.1 coordinate 76,719, forward strand.
TGCCCGTCAGTCGCTCCGCTTCATTGGAAAATGTCCCAGTAGGAACTCCAGAAATGGCATGTAAACTATGATCAATCGCTCGTACACAAAAACGGATAGACCTAGGAAAATCTTCTGAGAAAAGCAGGAAGCTGCCTACATTTTGGAGAGAAAGATTCCCTCTAAACTGCTGACGAAAAGCAGATAATGCAATACAGCATCTTAAAACAGACATCAAATCGGCCCGAGAAGGTTCTTTTTTTCTCAGGTTGAGTGTATCCAGCATTCGACTGGTTTGATCTGCCCGCTCAAGATATTTACCAAGTGAATGAAACCTCCAACCCTCAGCATGGGGTATAGTTGCATCCGCAAGTCCCTGAAATATAAGCGAGAAACGGGATATTCGATCGAGCAGTAAATCAGAACCCTGATTATAGATATCTTCAGCATCTCCATTACGGAAAAACAAAAATATGTTGTTAAGCTCCAGCCATAGTTCTTCGGATAATTGATCTCTGACCATACGTGCATTTTCACGGGCTAGAGAAATGCATGACTGAATAGAATTTTCATAAGATGAAGAAAAAATTAAAGTTTTTCCAATTTTACGCACTCCATCCTCAAATGGGTGAACATTCTCAGCACATATTGATTGAAGAACCGGTTGCCAGAACTCTTCCAATTGATTGTCATTCTGTGCGTACTCCAATGCTTGGCTTTGATGTACTTGAATCATACGGGCCATTCCTTCTGCCCGCTCAATGTAACGGCTCATCCAGTATAAATTATCAGCAACCCGTGAAAGCATTTTAAAAGTCCCTCAAAACCCAAGTATCTTTACTTCCTCCGCCCTGAGATGAGTTAACCACCAAGGACCCCTTTTTCAATGCCACACGGGTTAAGCCACCGGGAACAATCTCCACATCTTCTCCATATAAGATGAATGGCCGCAAGTCCACATGCCTGCCAGCAATCCCGTCTTCGCAAAAAGTGGGATGCCTGGAAAGAGAAACAATAGGTTGGGCAATATATTCACGGGGATGTGCTTTGATCAGCCGGGCAAACTCCTCTCTCTCCTTAACCGTTGACTGATTTCCAATAAGCATACCATACCCACCCGATTCATTGGCTGCTTTGACCACTAGATTGTCAAGGTTTTCCAAGACATGGGCACGGTCGCTGTCCCGCCAGCACAAATATGTGGGCACATTGGATAGAATCGGCTCTTGATCCAGATAATATTTGATCATGTCCGGAACATAGGCATAGGTTACCTTATCATCCGCCACTCCGGTACCCACCGCATTTGCTAAAGCAACATTTCCCTTGAGATATGCATCCATCAAACCAGAAACTCCAAGCATCGATTCTTCACGAAATACCAGCGGATCAAGAAAGTCATCATCCAACCTGCGGTAGATTACATCAACCTGAACTAAGCCTCTGGTTGTTCGCATGTAGATGCATGAATCAATAGCGATCAGGTCTTTTCCTTCCACAATCTCAATACCCATCTGTCTGGCCAGAAAGGTGTGTTCAAAATAAGCACTGTTGTATACGCCAGGAGTCAACAATACGCAGACCGGTTTTTGTGATTTACGGGGAGACAAATACTCTAAGGTCTGAAGCAATAAGTCTGGATAAGCCTCCACTGCCCGAACGGACAATCCGCCAAATGTTTGAGGGAATGCACGTTTCATAATTTCCCGGTTTTCCAGAAGGTAAGAGGCCCCAGATGGACAACGTGCATTGTCCTCCAAAACGAGGTAACTCCCCTGATCGTCTCGAATTAAATCAGTTCCACAAATATGGGCATATACCCCCTGAGGAGGATCAAAGCCGACCATTTCCGGTCGGAAATTCTTGGAAGAATTAACTATTTCCTCGGGGATGATTCCATCCTTGAGAATTTTTCTTCCGTGATAAATGTCATTTAGAAAAAGATTCAGAGCAATGATCCGCTGCCTGAGTCCATCCTCGACCATTCTCCATTCACTATCGGGAATTACTCGGGGAATTAGATCGAATGGAAAAATTCTCTCTGTACCACCCTCGTCGCCATAAACCGTAAAGGTGATACCATGCTCAAGGAATGATGAGTCTGCTTGCTGTCTCCTGTCAGAGATTTCTGTCTCAGTGAGATGTTCAATTCGCTGAAAAATTTTTTCGTAGTGAGCACGGGCCTGCAATTTTTTTCCATCATAAAACATTTCATCAAAGAAATTATCGGTGGTGTAACCTTTAAATTGACTGGTTGTGCTCATTAAGAAGGGAACATATTGTGACAACAAGTTTTGCACCACTAAGTGAAATTGGAAAGCGCATTGTCAATTTTTTGCTATTTGGGCGCCTATCTCCTTGCCAAATTGACGCTGGTAAGAAAAGAGAAATTGCTGGGCAAGACCCGCATGCATACCAAAATGTATCCGGGCAAACTCATCCATTTGAGAAATTTTCCAGCCGTTCATCCCATACTGTTTTTTCATAACCTGAAGAATCCAGGTATCGATGGGAAAAGCTTCCGGTTTTTCTCCACCAAAGAGCAGAACACAATCCGCCACCTTTGGTCCAACCCCAGGAAGCTGCATCAGTTTTAATTTGGCTTCCTGATAAGGCATCCCTTTTAGTTCTTTCAAAAACGCCGGATTCGAATCAAGAAACCTTGCAGTTCCAACAAGATAGGCAGCCCGGTAGCCCACTCCTAGTTGCCTGACTTCTGCCTCGCTTAAATTCTTCAGCCTTTTCCACCCAGGAAAAGCATTAAGATTCATGCCTAGATGCTCACCACAAGAGAAATAGATTTTCTCCCTGAGCTTTTTTATTTGTGGAATGCTCTTTGCCGAACTGAGAAGAAAAACAAGCAGAGCTTCATCAATAGATTGCCTGAGAATTCTCAACCCAGGAAAACATTGGATAGCCTGGTGTAAAGATCGGTCGCTTCTCCAGGGCAGTGCCTCAACGGCTAATTCGTAGGAATCATCAAGCCACAAGTAGTGTCGGAGTTTACTCTCGCTGATTGGTTTGATCCCCGCCGACCTCCATTCCAACTGACCATCTATCAAACGTAACCAAACAATCGCATTTTCAATTACGCCAATCCACTGATTTTCTGCCTCTGGCGACCAAGAAAAGCTCTGCCCGCCCAGCAATGTTTCATTGAGACCAGTTAGTGAGATTGCGTTCTTCCTGCCAACGGGCCTCCACCTACCTTTCATTGGTGTAAGGTGAGGTATTATTTCGACCACAAAAAACTCTGACTTTTAGCAATCACCACTTCTGCCTTTTCCATCAAACAGAGGCGCCAGGCAAGAGGCTGGACCGATTGGCCGGGCCAATTATTTCCCGTAAGACCGATAAATACTTCTTTCCCAAAAATCTCCAGATTTTTAATCGGAATTTTCACAGTCTGAGAGACTGGGTCTAAGGGAGAAATCCACTCCAGTCTCCAATAGGCATCCGTAGAAATTTCGGGTAACAAGCCATTTACTTTGACCACGAAATAATACCCCTCCCTTTCGCTTGGATTGGAACGGTGATAGACTTTCGATCCAGAATATTCCTGTCCTGTAAAAAACTCAGGTATCCGTTTGAAATCCCGGTCAGAAAAAAATGCCCTATTTCGTACTTCTATTTCCACATCTGCACGAAGCAGAGGCGTAATAGCACATAAGGAAAAGAAAATAATTGAGGAAAATATTCTTTTCCCCAAAAATTCCATTATCTGAAAAAAATTACTCCTCAGAAGCAGAAGGAGCCCCTTCGGCTGGTGTAACCTCAGGTGCACCAGAATCGGGCCCAAGGACATCTGCTGCAGTTGCCTTATCAGATGATTTTACTTTAGCTGCAACACTGGTGGGTTCTTCTTGAGCTGCTGGCTTCTTGGGAACCGACTTGGAAACTTTTCTGACTGGCTTCGCTTTGGGTGCGGAATTTTTGGGAGCTGTCTCTGCAAGTGCTTTTTTTCGGCGTGCCAGATAGGCTGTCCGACGACGGCGCTTGATTAATTTGTTATACTGTTTGCTCATAAAAGGAAGATAGATTAAACGAGGTATGCCTGCTTGGCAAGCCCAGTAGAGTCAACGGTGGAGTTAAGCAACTTCAACTGGTTTGCCACTCCGGGCAGATTCATAGGTGGCATCAATTATTTTCATCAATGCTAAAGCTTGATCTGGGGTGTTCAATGGAGCTTCCTTACCTTCAAGGGTAAGTGCAAAGTTTTGTGCGGACCGAACTCTGCCCATATCTTCGCATTCTTCGACTATGATGGAGCGGTTAACCGAACGTCCATGCTCTTGAAAGTAAAGCTCGCAATCATCCAGTGCCGTCGCATCGATGCCATCCCGACCAAATAAACGGCGAACCATGCCGCCTGCCTTGGATCCTTGAAAAGTAACAGAAACTTCTTCGCGTTTGTTCATTTCCGCCCAAGAGACTTGAAAGCTTAAAACCTGACCAGAATGAAAACGCACAAATCCATGAGCAGCACTCTCGACATCAGTTACACCATCGGCTACATCGGGAATCCCCCATGGTCCCTTAAATCCTTTGTCGGTAATAAAATTATCGAATGTTTGAGCAAGTACATGACTGGGCTCGGGGTAATCCATGTAAAAGAGTGCCAAATCAATCATGTGTAACAAATCAATCAAGGGACCACCGCCAGATTGTTCTTGATTGGTAAACCAACCCCCAAAGCCAGGAATACCAGTACGTCGGATCCATTTAGCCTGAGCTGAATTAATCTGACCAAGCTCCCCAGATTGTAAATAGTTGCGTATTGCATAGGATTCGGGCCGTGCTCGGTTATTAAAATTAAACATCAAGGTTTTTCCGGCTTCTTCCGCGGCTCTCTTCATTTCTTCGACTTCCACGGCATTCAAAGCAGGTGGCTTTTCGCAAAAAACATGTTTACCAGCTAACAACGCCTGAATGGCAAGAGGCTTATGAGTACGATTGGGAGTAATAATACTGATCGCATCCAAGTCAGGCAACTCGTCCAGCATTTTTTTGGATTCAGAAAAAACATGTTCCGCTCCATATTTCTCCGCAGCTTCCTTTGCTGCTGTGGTATTCATATCACAGATGGCAACGATTTCCGCCCCCCCGGCCTTAAAGCCAGGAGCGTGATATTGCAACATACCACCGGCACCGATTATTCCTATTTTTTGACTCATAATATTTTATCGTATGAATAATTACTTGGGAATTGCCGGGAATTTGACCCACTTTTGTTTTGAGTTTGAACTCTTCACCACAGTCTCGATAAAAGCCATCCCAATTATCCCATCGCGAATATCCGGGTAATCATAGCCTGACTTGCGAGGAAATTTTCCTGCTATTTCATCGCGGATAGCAACTGCGGCAGAATTATAAACATTTGCAAATGCTTCTATAAAACCTTCCGGGTGCCCAAAGGGAATCCGCGTATGGTCAGCTGCTGCACCAGTCACATATCCATTACCTCTGCGATAAACCTGCCTAGGCTGGCGTGCATCCTTAACGATCAAATCATTGGGCTCTTCCTGGTGCCATTCAATTGATTTCTTCGTCCCATATACTCGTATATTCAGGTTATTCTCATCTCCGTTGGAAACCTGGGATGCATAGATAATACCGCGAGCACCACCCTTAAACCGTACCAGAACATTTCCGTCATCGTCGAGTTTTCTGCCTGGAATATTAACTGATAAATCCGCACACAAGGAGTCAATCTCCAGTCCGCTGATATAGTGCACCAAATTTTCAGCATGCGTTCCGATATCACCCATGCAGTTGGAAATGCCCGCAACTTTTGGATCTGCCCGCCAGTTTGCAATCGATTTATCTTCCCCAGTCAAAGCAGTTATCGCGTAGCCTTGCGGGTATTCGCAGACGACCTTGATAATTTTGCCCAATTCTCCTTTGCTCACCATTTGACGGGCAAGTTTGACCATGGGATAACCAGTGTAGTTATGAGTAAGGGCAAATACTTTTTTGCTCTTGGTGATAATCTTTTTCAACTCCCTTGCTTCGGCCAAAGTAAAAGTTGCGGGCTTGTCACAAATCACATTGATCCCAGCCTCAAGAAATGTCTTGGCCACCTCAAAATGTAGATGGTTGCGAACCACGATAGATACAAAGTCAACCCTTTCTCCGAGCGGTAATGAACTCTCCCTTTTCGCCATTTCCCTGAAAGATGAATAAACCCTGGATGGATCGATGAAAAAATCTTTTCCGGAGAGGACAGATTTTTTAGGATCAGAGGAAAAAGCACCCGCGACCAGTTCAATCTGACCGTCCAAGGCAGCGGCCCGGCGGTGCACACCACCAATAAAAGCTCCACGGCCTCCACCAACCATGCCCATGCGTAGTTTTCTGTTTTTCATAATTAAAGGATTTATTGATTTTCTTTGTCGAAGGCAGAATCGAATGCCATTTCGTTAGGCTTAAAATCTAGCTTTCTAACAAAAGCACAGGATTCTTCAGCACCGTGGAAACGATCCATCCGACTATCCTCCCACTCAACCGAAAGTGGTCCTGCATACCCAATATCATTTAGAGCAATTATAATTTCCTCAAAATTAACATCTCCCCTTCCAATCGAACGAAAATCCCAGAAACGGCGGGGGTCTGCAAATGTGGTATGACCGCCAAATACTCCCACGGAGCCGTCTCCATGGCCCCACCATGCATCCTTCATGTGCACATGATAAATCCGATCAGAAAAAGTCCGGATAAACCTTACATAATCGACTCCTTGATAACCAAGATGGGAAGGATCATAGTTAAAACCGAATCTTTTGTGGCCATTGACTGCCTGAATTGCCCGTTGAGCACTGGCAATATCGAATGCAATCTCAGTTGGATGAACTTCCAAAGCAAAATTAACATTTTGCTTTTCAAACTCGTTGAGGATCGGACCAAAACGTTTTGCGAAATCCTCAAATCCTTTTTCCCAGTAAGCCTGATCCGTTGGAGGAAAAGCATAGATTGAATGCCAAATACTGGAACCTGTAAACCCGTTAACCACTGCGGGAAAATCGTCCTTTTTTCCTCTGCCTGGTTTGGCATTTATGAAATTACGGCAAGCCTTGGCAGTTTTAGCTAATTTTTTTGCGGCACGTTTACGCACTTTTTCCGGATCTCCCTCACCCCATACATCTGCCGGAAGAATCGATTTGTGACGCTCGTCAATCAGATCGCACACCGCCTGACCGACCAGATGGCTGGAAATGGCATAGGAAGTAAGACCATGGTCGCTTAGAATCTCCCACCTTTCCTGACAGTATTTTTTTGAAACAGCAGCCTTATCTACATCAAAATGATCTCCCCAACAGGCGAGTTCTAGACCGTCATATCCCATCAGGGAAGCTTTAGCAGCAAGGTCAGGTAAGGAGAGGTCGGCCCATTGGCCGGTGAATAAAGTAACAGATCTAGCCATAACAAAAAACGGGGTTTAAATTTAAGATAGGATTGTTTGTTTCACAAAATCATAACTTTGGGCGCAACCCCTTTTTTTATAAAATTAATTGGCTCAATCACGGATAACAATCTTTTCAGCCGTTTTTGACCCCAGATTAAGCACGGTTTTTTGCTCAACTTTTAACTCCATTGAATCAGCAATTTTGTCGGTCCGAACCACTTCAATCCTCTTTCCTGGCACCAACTTGTTTTTTCTCGCAAAGTAAAGAAATTCACTGCCTTGATCTTGTATCGACTCAATTCGAACGATCTCGCCTTCACTACAATCTAACAAACTTCGCTTGGATGCCGTAGGAAGTTTTCCGTGCTTTGTTGGGATGGGGTCACCGTGCGGGTCATGGCTTGGCCGTCCTAGAAACTGATCGAGTTTTTCAAGTACCTTTTCTGAAATTGCATGCTCCAATTCCTCTGCCTCATCGTGAATTTCTCCCCAATCCAGCCCCAAGGTCTCCACTAGAAATGTTTCCAGTAAGCGGTGCCGGCGCAGCATATTCATTCCAACCTTCCTGCCCGAAGAGGTTAGCTTAACTCCTTTTCGCGGTCTATATTTGACCCATCCTTTTTTCTCCAAGCTCTTCATCATCGAGGTAGCAGTACCGGGAGTAACTTGGAGACATTCTGCAACTTTACCCATGGCTACCTCGGAAGAACCAGCCTGAATTGATTCAATCAGTATTTGCTTGAGATAATTCTCTACGGTTGGACTTAGCATGGTAAGACGGGAAGATTCATTACCTTGATCTTGACTATCTCCGTTTTCAAGCTTAATAAAATAAACTTTGATTAATCAAAGTCTAATATTTTAGCATACGAATTTGATCATGTTTAAATCTTTTGCCACATTTACAGGTTTGTGGATATTGCTTTCCTTCTCTGGTTGCGTAATGCCAGAGGAAAATAAACAGGCTGAGAAAAGAAAACCCTTACTGGTTGCCACTACTACCCATTTAACTGATCTGGCCAGGCAAATTGGGGGAGAAACGATCGAAGTTTCTGGTCTTATGAAACCGGGGGTGGACCCTCACTCCTACAGGGCATCAGCACGGGATATCTCCCTGCTACATAGTGCAGACTTCGTTTTATTCCACGGGCTTTCACTGGAAGGAAAAATTGCCCGGGTTCTGGAGGATACCAAGCGTGAGGGGAAGATTCATTTTTCTCCCTGTTTAGATTTGCCGAAAGAACAATTACTGCAAGGTCAAGAAATGGACGAACCAATTGACCCTCACCTTTGGTTTTCTCCTGATTTATGGGTTCAGTGTGGTCGATTGCTGGCAAATAAATTTTCCAAGTTTCTTCCTCAGTATCATGCTCTCTTTGAATCAAATTTTTTACAATTTGAAAAATCTGTCAAAGAGATTGACCAATGGGGGAAGTCCTTGATCAAGGATATCCCCGAAGATTCCCGTATTTTGATCACTAGCCATGATGCCTTTCGTTACTTTGGGCGTCACTATAATGTTAAGGTAGTTGCCCTACAGGGCATAAATACGCTAGCCGAAGCGGGCTTAGCTGACCGTGCAAACCTCATAGATTTCATCCGTCAGCATAATTCCCCCGCACTTTTTGTGGAAAGCAGTGTCAACCCAAAAGCCCTAAAGGAAATTGCCCGTGAAACAGGCTCTTTTGTCGGGGGCACACTATTTTCAGATGCCTTAGGTCCGCTAACACTAGCCGCCATTGGCCCTAATGATGGAAATCTTTCCACTGGCACCTGGCAAGGGATGATGTCTCACAATTTGAGGACCATAGCAACGGCCCTCAGAGAAAACCGATGAAAACTTCCCTACCCTGCCCCATTGAGATCCATGATCTTACGGTAGCATATCAACAAAAACCTGTTCTTTATGGAATTGATTTGGTAGTTGAGGAAGGATCATTGGTCGGAATAATTGGTCCAAACGGCGCAGGAAAATCAACCTTAATTAAAACAGTGATGGGCATGATCAAACCTGAGGACGGTTACATCAAAATTTTTGGAGAGAAAAACACCAAATCCATAACCCGCATAGGATATGTTCCTCAAAGAGAAAGTGTAGACTGGGATTTCCCTGTCACGGCAATGGATGTTGTACTTATGGGTAGATTTGGCCACACTGGATGGTTTCAAAAGATAAGTAAGCGCGATCGTAACTTCGCTGCAGAATGCCTGGAGCAAATGAACATGCTTCCCTTTGCCAACCGTCAAATTGGTAATCTTTCTGGTGGCCAGCAACAAAGAGTTTTTCTTGCCCGTGCACTTGCACAACAGAGCGATCTGTACTTGATGGATGAACCTTTTGAAGGAGTTGATGCAGTTACCGAAAAATCAATAGTAGATTTGCTTAAACAGTTAAGGGATCAAGGAAAGACTCTGATGGTCGTTCATCATGATCTTTCCACGGCACAGGAATATTTTGATCAACTAGCCTTACTCAATTTACGACTTGTGGCATACGGGAACTCATCAGAAGTCTTCACCAATGATCTTTTGCAAAAAACTTACGGTGGAAAACTAACCGTTCTTTCCGAAATTGGTGGTCGGAAGTTCAAGGATCGGCAACATCTGCCTAAGTCCTGATAGTACCTTGAGTAATCGTACATTGAGATTTTTATTTTTCCCTTTTTTGCTGATTTACTCGATCCAAGCTCCACTTGGTGCAGAACAGATCTTTGCGTCCGATCAAGGCACCTGGATTCATAAAGCTATACGCTTTTGGTCTTTTGAGGATCCTTCCATGCAGGTAATCCTGATAGGAGTTCTTCTTATTGGAATAAATTGTGGTCTGATGGGGGGGTATGTGGTGACCCGGAGGCTTTCTATGTTCGGAGACACCTTATCCCATGCTGTTTTACCTGGCATTGCAATTGGGTATTCCCTTAGTCGATCTGGAAAAGAATGGGGGTTAATGATCGGGGCAACAATTTCTGGATTCCTTGGAGTGGCAATCATTTCGCTTTTAAAAAAATACACTAAAATGAAAGTGGATAGTGCCATGGGGCTAGTATTATCAGCATTTTATGCACTTGGCATATGTCTGCTCACCCATTTGCAGCAATCAACAGGTGGAGGCCAGGTAAATTTAGAAAACTATCTCTTCGGCTCATTGGTCGGACTTTCGGAAAGTGATCTGCCACCGATCATAACCTGCCTTTGTCTGGTCTCAGTTGGTTTCATCCTTCTCCATAAAGAAATACTGGTTTCGGGGTTTGATCCCTCCTTCGCCCGCTCTATTGGTCTGCCTGTTGATTTTATTCAGTTATTAATCTGGGGGCTTTTGGCATTTTGTATAGTATCTTCCTTGCAAATCGTTGGCGTGGTCTTGGTCTCCGCCCTTTTAATAATTCCCGCGGCTACTTCGTGGTTACTCACTTATCGAATGAATCATCTGCTAATCCTATCTGCATTTCTGGGTGGATTAAGCGGACTTCTGGGATGCTTTTTTTCCTTTCTTACAAATCATTTACCAGCCGGTCCAACCATTGTTCTTTGCTCAACTATTTTGTTTCTAATTATGCTTTTATTTAGTCCCACTAAAGGCATGGTACCTTCGTGGTTAAGGTCGAGAAAACGCGGGAATAAGATCCGTATAGAAAACACCCTTAAAGCTTGTTACCAAGTCTTGGAAGGATTCGACTTCAATAAGCAATGCTTCCCCCAGTCTTTACTTAGTCGAAGACGGAGAAAAAGTGACGGAGAAATCGAACAGGAAATCGACAACCTAATCCGCCATGGTTATGCCACGAGGATTAAAAGTTCATCCAAAAAATTTGGAGAAAATATCTCTGATACCATGATCTCACTTACCCCAAGTGGCTGGGAGGTAGCCTGCCGCATGATTCGCAATCATAGATTATGGGAGCTTTATTTAACGAAGAAAGCCTCTTACGCCCCAGATCATGTTCATGATGATGCAGAAAAAATTGAACACGTTTTAGGCGAGCAGGCAGTCCGTCATCTGGAGCGCATCCTTTCAAATCCTAGGTTAGACCCTCACGGCAAACTTATTCCCAGTCAGGATGATATTGAACGCGGATGGACATCCGGTCCATCTGCCGCAAATTAGCCATGTTCTCTGCTTGGGAAATAATATTTGAGCCATGGGCAACCCCGGAACAGGCGTCATGGAACTTGCAAATTGCTATCATGGGCAGCTTAGTTTGTTTGTGCTGCAGTTTGGTTGGTGCATTCGTTGTCATTCGCAGAATGGCTCTACTGGGCGATGCAATAAGCCATGGGATTTTGCCGGGCATAGTACTGGCTTACTTGTTAACGGATAGTCTGGCAGTTGGCCCTATGTGGATAGGAGCATGCCTTGCCGGTTTGGGGTGTGGGATAACAATAGAATGGCTGAGAACGAAAACCCCCCTGCGGGAAGATGCTGCGATGGGGCTGACCTTTACTTCTTTTTTTGCACTTGGCGTTGTTTTACTAAGCCTACAAGCAGGCCATGTTCATTTGGACCCAGCCTGTATTCTTTATGGAGAGATTGGCCTTATCCCCTTAGACCAAGAGTTAAAGCTTTGGGGTCATTCTTTGGGTAATCAATCTATCTGGATAGTGGGGCTGGTTTGCCTTGGCACCATTGCCATGATTTTTTTCTTTTACAGAGTATTATTGGTGACCAGTTTTGATCTCAGTCTAGCGAGATCACTTGGTATGCCGGTTGTAATGATTCAGTACGGACTTATGCTCCTGCTTGCCCTAGTGCTTGTAGCATCTTTTGAATCGGTAGGAGTTATTCTCGTCTTAGCGATGATGATTCTACCAACCGTCTCTTCTTCTTTTCTTTTCGATCGTCTACCAATCATTCTTTTGAGTTGTGTTCCATTTTCGATTATCTATGCCTTTGGCGGAATTCAGCTTGCTTACTGGATGAACTTTCCGATTTCCGCCTCGATGGTATTGGTTGGAGTAGGGATATTTATGCCATGTTGTCTGTTTGGCCCCAAAGGTGGCATTCTTTCAAAGTTGAGACTCAAAATTTCGGGAAAATATCTGAGGGCACCCTGATCCTCCCAAAAATGCAAAAGCCCTCACAACGGAGGGCTTTTGCGAAGTCATTTGAAACTGTAGAGTTACTTTTTTGCTAAAGCAATTTTACTGGCTTTTTTACTGGAGCAATTACAACCGTCAATTGATACGCTGTCTCCAGAAGCAAGTTTTGTGGGACACTCAAAACCGTCCAACTCTGTTTTGCTGGATACCTTGACCTGCTTTTCCTTCTTGCCTTGCTTCACAGTAAGAGTCTTGGAATCTGAATCGAAGCTAACAACTTTTCCCTTGATTGTTTTGGAAGGGCAGCCGGCAAAGAC
>JAYODK010000003.1:89553-95375 GCA_038106225.1 Opitutales bacterium
AATCGAAGCTAACAACTTTTCCCTTGATTGTTTTGGAAGGGCAGCCGGCAAAGACGGATGCGGTTAAGAAGAGACTGCACAATATAGAGCTAAATAATTTCATACATGTAGGATGGTTAAGGGTTGTGAAACATAGTAACTGTTACTACCAATCCACTATTTCAAAATAGACAAGAAAGAAGTACCATAATTTTAAAATCCTTTTCATGAAACCCCAATGTGTTTTGCAGACCTTTCTCCTGTGTTTAATTACTCATTTTTGTAATACATTGCTATATGCACACCCAATTCCCGACCTTCCCGTTTTCGGGATTTTTGATAAAAATGGAAGTAATCAAATAATAATTGAAATAGATCCGAGAGCCTTTGCAAAGGACCCTGAAGAGGAACCTTTTCTAACTGCTCCTGCTTTAGCTAAGCTGGATGCATCCTCCCAAAAGGATTTATTGAGAGAGGCATCTCAAATGCTTGAAAGCTCTCTCCTCATTCGAATGAATGCTCAAAAATGGCACCTTCCCCATTTTCAGTACGAATTTACAGAAACGAATAAAAAGGATGAAAACAACCAAACGATCGTTTTAATTCAAGCTATTTCAGAAATTTTTCTAGAAGGCAATGCCACCTACCAGATCAAAGCTAAAGAAACTGCCACCCTTGATTTAATTTTTACGAATCAAATCAATGGTATACCCCATAGACGAGTAAATGTGCTGTTTCCAGGAGAGGAGAGTTTTGTGCTCAATTTGCCCACCCTTGAGAACAATCCAGTTAAGATTACAAAAACGATGGAATCCCGTTTGGGCAATAGAGATGATCAATCTGAATCTAAGCATATGCAAAGCACCTTCCTCTCTTTTGCGAGGCAAGGGTTTTTGCATGTCTTGCCTTTGGGCATGGATCATATCCTTTTTGTTCTGGGAATTTTTCTTCTTTCCCGAAAATGGAAACCCTTGATCCTACAAGTCTCAGCATTTACCTTAGCACACACTATCACTTTGGGGCTAGCTACTCTTGGATGGATATCAATGCCCTCCTCCATTGTCGAACCAATCATAGCCGCAAGCATTGCCTTTGTTGCACTGGAAAACATTTTTTTTCCTAAATACCATACTCGTAGACTCATCCTTGTTTTTATCTTTGGCTTGATTCACGGTCTTGGTTTTGCCGGAGCTCTTTCCGACCTGGATCTTGATCCATCCGTACTCCTGGTCTCCCTGGTCGGATTCAACCTTGGGGTTGAGGGAGGGCAACTTGCTATCATCCTCCTCTCTTTTGCAGCGGTTTTGCCCTTTCAGGATGAAAAGTCCTACCGCAGAAGAATTGTAATTCCCTTGTCTCTGATTATTGCCGGAGTTGGCATTTTTTGGACCATTGAAAGAATCCTTTAATGATTTTATCCTCTGCCTTAAAAATTTTTTCTTTGGGTTTTTTAATTTTTTTCCGTGCTTTTTAAAATTTCTGGAAGTAATGATTAATTAAATTAATATATTTATTATGACACGCTTATCACTTGCCCTTTGCGTTTCTGTTTTTCTCACTTCATCCATCCTGTTGGCAAAAGAATTTCGTCTTTCCCGAGAGGACTTAAGAATTGAAGTTTCTGCCGTGAACAAAATCTTGCTGAAAGAACATGAAGCAAGAAAAATACTACCTACACAGAATCTTCCGAATAGCCTTCTTGTACGAAGGGTTTATCTAGCTGCTGCAGGCAGGATCCCAAGTTATCCCGAACTCGAAGCCCTCAGACCTTTTGAAGAACCAACCTTGAAGACGGACCTAATCGATCAGTTACTCCTTTCTCAGGCATATGACAGTCAGATGTTTAACTGGTGGGCCGATCATTTAAGGGCGAAGACCTATGTAATGGGTGCCGCCAATCAGATTGGGGCGGGTTATTTGTATGTAGACTGGCTAAAATCCCAAGTCTCTCAAAATGTACCGTTTGATGAATTAGCCCGGAGTGTAATTGCATCTGAGGGCTATCCCTGGGAAAATGGTGCCGTCGGATATTATCTCCGAGACGACGGCATGCCGCTGGAAAATATGTCTAATACCACAGAGTTATTTTTGGGAACCCAAATGGTGTGTGCCCAGTGCCACAACCATCCCTTCGACAAATGGACGCAAATGGAATACTACCAAATGGCCGCCCACACTTATGGCGTGGTTACCCGCATGCAGGGAGAGGTTGCAGGGGAGCTCAACAAAATGGCAAAGATTAAGTTCAACGAAATCAACGGTATGCAAATGTCTTCGATGACTGCCAAGGGCGATACCAAGGAAAAGCGGGCCTTTCGCCAGTCTGTGCAGGACATGCTGCTGCCCCTTCAATTTGGGGCCAAGCATAATGACCGGAAGTTAAAGCTTCCGCATGACTACAAATACGACGACGCCAAACCCAAGCAAGTGATCGCACCAAGCATGATATTTGATACCGATGACAACCTATCGGAAGAGCTTGATCTCGTTAAACAATATGCCCAGTGGATGACCTCTCCAGACAACCCACGTTTTACCAGGGTTATTGTTAATCGCATGTGGAAGAAAATTTATGGAGTCGGTCTTGTTGAACCAATGAATGACTGGAAGGATGATTCCGTTGCATCCATTCCCCCTTTGCTTGATCACCTTTCTGATTTAATGGTTCGTCTAGACTATGACCTGCGCGAATTTCAACGGGTTCTCTTGAATCTGGAAATCTTTGAACGGGAAGCCTATGATAAGGAAATAGAGCCAGGAAAACCTTATTATTTTCCCGCCCCTGCCCTTACCCGGATGTCTGCCGAACAGCTTTGGGATTCAATCCTGTCTATTTTTGTGCCCGATCTCGATAACCGGACGGTGCAATACGAAAATGACTTTCTTAACCGTAAAAAGAAAAAGTTCGATGAATACCTGACCAAAGTTCAAAATTTGAGTACGGAAGAACTATTAAGCCTGGTTTTTGAAGGGCAGAAAATTACTCTATCCCTGCAGGAGGAAATTAATCAATTGAGTGCAAAAATTAAGGAAGCTTCAAGCAATGATAATCGACAGGGACTTGGTGAACTAAAGGACAAACTTAACCGAAAACGCAATCAACAGAGGTCGGCTGTTGCCCAATTGATTATGGGGGAGGACTTCAATGTTCTTCCGATGTACAGAAACAATGCTGTCAGACCTAAAGTACCGCTCACCAAAGAACAAAAAGTTTATCCTGATTATTTGCGTCGTGCATCCGAGTACCAGTCACCCACTGGGGCTGATCATTTTTTGCGTGAGTTTGGACAATCTGATAGAGACTTAATCGATAACGGACGCAGGGAAGCATCGGTTCCCCAAGCCCTCAATCTTTTAAACAATAATATGCGAAATCGATTGTCAGATAAGCATTCCGTCCTGGGCAAGCAAGTTATAGCCCAGAATACCGTGAATGAAAAAATCAAGACTATCTATTTGGGAATTTTACAGCGACCTCCTTCTTATGAGGAAGTAGCACTTTGCAACCAGACCTTCGATTTTCCTGATCCCAGTGTCCTGCAAAAGCCAACCTTGCAAAACGACCCCAAAAAAGACGCTAAAGTTCTGAAGGATTGGGAAAACAGAAAAAAGCACTACTACAATCGAGTGCATGACGAACTGCGCCATTTGACCTGGGCTCTGCTCAATACACGAGAGTTTTCCTTTATCCAATAAGAACGCCATGAAAAATCCTTTTTCCAATCATTCTGAACTTAACCGCCGGGCATACCTCAGTATGGCTGCCAAGGGCTTTCTTGGAGTTAGTATCCTGCCTTGGGCATCGTCCAACCCTATACAAGCAGCCGGGCTTGGTCTGAACCGGCCAGTCAATTATGCCCCCAAAGCGAAGAATGTTATTTATCTATATATGTCCGGGGGCATGAGCCACCTTGATACCTTTGATCCGAAAGCTACCGAGGTTAGGGGACCAATGGAATCGATACCCACCAAAACGGATGGAATAATGCTTGCCCAAACGCTCCCACTTCTTGCCAATCATAGTAATAAGATTGCGGTGATCCGTGGACTTACTTCGACCAAAGGTGCCCATCAACAGGGCAACTATTTCATGCATACTAGTTACGACAAGCGTGGAACCATTGTACATCCTAGCATGGGGTCCTGGGTTACGCGACTGGACGGTCGCTTCAACCCTACCCTGCCTGGTGCCGTGATCGTGGGAACTGGCAATGAGCACCCTCTTGCCGGTTTTCTTCCTTCATCTCATCAACCTTTAAAGATCGGAAGACCTGACAGAGGGTTAATGAATTGCGAACACCGTGGACTCACGGATGAAAAATTCAACCGCAACTTGGAGCTATCACGAAAACTCGACCTTTCCTTCGTTCAAAAATATGATCTGGCAAAGGTTCGTTCCTATGCGGACATGTACGAAGACGCCGTTCGTTTGATGCGGAGCAAAGACTTGGACGCCTTTGACATCAGTAAAGAACCCAAAGAGATACGTGAGGAGTATGGAAAAGACAATTTTGGACAAGGGGTGCTGCTTGCCCGCAGATTGGTCGAAAAGCAGGTGCGCTTTGTCGAAGTTCAATTGGGAGGATGGGACACCCACAACAGCAACTATGACCGGGTCTCAGAACGCTGCGACATACTGGACCAGGCCCTATCCGCACTGCTCAATGACTTATATAACCGCGGTATGTTAGAGGAAACCTTAGTGGTAGTTGCGACCGAGTTCGGCCGCACTCCGGATTATAATGTCAACGATGGCAGGGATCACTACCCCAAGGCTTTTTCCTGCATGCTTGCTGGGGGTGGCATTCGCGGGGGACAGGTATGGGGTTCGACAGACGATGAAGGACGAGAAGTAGTCGAGGGAACCACCCAGATACCTGACTTCAATGCCACCATTGCTTACGCCCTTGGCCTTCCTCTGGATGAAATTGTTTTCTCACCCTCCCGCAGACCTTTTACCCTTTCTGATAAAGGACAGCCGCTCACCCAGCTATTTTAACCTGCGTTTAGACAACAAGCTTCTAAGATGAAGAAATTTGATCATGAAAGCTTGGTCAATTTTGTGTCCATTCGGTAAAGTAACCCAATGAGCAAATCGTTCCAGTCATTGAACTTGATGGCATCCAATTAGATTTCGTCAAGAAATGTAAAAACAATATTTATCCTTTTTCTTTAGGCTCGACCTTTTTCCGCCAGTCGGTAAAGGATAATCCGCTTCACAAATATCTTAAACCCTCCAAATATGAAGTATCTCGCCTACCTTGCGCTCATGCTTCCTTTCATTGTGTCAGAAGCCAAAACATCCTCATCCTCATCCGAAAATGTCATTGTCATCGAATTGAAAGATGGCCCGGTTGTTATTGAAACCTTTCCGGATGTCGCCCCCAAGCATGTGGAGCGCATCGAAAAACTGGCAAAGGCTGGTAAGTACGATGGCGTAGCTTTTCACCGCGTAATCGAAGGGTTTATGGCACAAACTGGTGATGTTGAGTTCGGCAACATCAAAGACTTCAGTTCCTTCCGGGCTGGTACCGGTGGATCTGACTTCCCTGACCTCAAGGAAGAATTCAACGACAAAAAACATCTTCGTGGCACTTGCTCGATGGCTCGTTCCTCCAGTCCGAACAGTGCAAACAGTCAGTTCTTTATTTGTTTCGAGCCTGCCCCTTTTCTAGATAGACAGTACACGGTTTGGGGTCAGGTAATAGAAGGCATGGAGCATGTGGACAAAATCAAATTGGGCTCAAGTAGAGACAATGGATCCGTGACCGACCCGGATCACATGATTAAGGTGACTGTTGGAAAGCCAGCGGAACCCAAGAAAGATTCAGAGAAAAAATAAA
>JAYODK010000023.1:0-4337 GCA_038106225.1 Opitutales bacterium
CCTTACTTCTGCCAGTCATTCGTGATCAAAAATCCTACACTGCTGTTTTTCAGAAGCAATCTTTTGCGGTCGAGCAAAAGTTTCCCGATCATAACAACAGCAAGGGATTCATCTCAGGACTCCCTCAGAGTGAGCGTTTGTACTTTGGAGAAAGTATCGGGTTAACTGCCAATCCAGTTGAATATTTCCAATTCTCACACTGGTCCGATTCCACCTCGGAAACAAATCCTGTCCGCACCTTTAATATACCTGCTGACATCCAGTCATCTTCAATTGAGGCAGTTTTCACTGCGATTGAATACGATTTAAGCACTGCATTAAATGACAGTTCATTAGGTACTGTACTCTCCGCCACAACCGATGCACCCTTCTCATCGGATACATTTGTGAATTCAGATATTATTTCACTCAGGGCCAGCCCAGCACTGGGTAGTGAATTTATTTCCTGGCAAACAGACCAGAATATTTCCTTTTCCTCTGGTTATTCGGAGACCAATCAGACCATTGAGTTTCGCCTAGTCGAGGATACCACTTTGACGGCTCAATTTAGAGAGATCGATTACAATGTATCTGTCGCCCTTTCCACCATCGATTACTTTGATAATGTGATTGAGGATATTCCGGGAGAGATATCATTTAACGGGATCCATGCAGATTCTTCAAATTATCATTATAATGATGAAGCAAACCTGACTGCCCTGCCCTCTTCCAATTTTCAATTCGTCCGCTGGTTGGATAGCGCTAATAATATCATATCTACCAACCACTCATACTTACCTGCCATCCGTGGTCCTATCTCATTGACGGCGGTTTTTCAGAAGAAATCATTTTTGGTAGAGCAAAAGTTTCCCGATCATAACAACAGCAAGGGCTCCATATCAGGACTTCCTCAGAGTGGTCGTTTGTATTTTGGCGAAAGTATCGAGCTAACTGCCAATCCGGTTGACCATTTCCAATTCCTCTACTGGTCCGATTCAGCCTCTAAAACTGATCCTGTCCGTATATTCAGTATACCCAATACTGTTCAATCCTCCCCCATCAAAGCAGTTTACAGTGCAATTGAATACGAACTAGAAATCTTCTCCAACAACCACCTAAGAGGAAGCATAATAGACGGTGTGAGTGAAGCCGTTATAACATCTGGCACTTTTAAAAACTCCGCAGTTGTTTCTCTTGAGGCAATTCCAAAACCGGGCAATCAATTTGTGAACTGGGAAACTTCACAAAGTATCGACCTATTACCAGGCTTTTCCATTAGTGATCAAAAAATCGAATTTCAATTGATTGAAGATTTGAATCTTACCGCGATCTTCGAACCGATCACCTTTGAGGTAACGGTCAATCTTGTCGCAACCGACCACTCGGACAATATAATTCAGGTTTTTCCAGGAGAATTATATTTTGATGGGGTTGAAGCGAATTCCTCTAGCTACAGCTACAACACAGAAGCAAATCTAACGGTTGTGCCCAACCCTAATTTTTCTTTCATCAAATGGTTAGATGAAGTGGATAACCACATTTCCTCCACAACCACCTACACACCAAGGATCAGAAATAATCGCACATTTACTGCGGTTTTCAAAAAACAATCCTTTGAAGTTGCCAAAAAATTTCCAGATAACAACAACTACAAGGGCTTTATTAGTGGATTACCCACAAACAACCGCCTCTACTTTGGTGATTCTTACAGCATTTCTGCAAATCCAACAGATCATTGGAAATTTGCCCACTGGTCTGACAACCCGGACAACACTGATGCAAATCGTGTAATTTCGGTACCAGATGACTTGGATGACTTAATCATTGAAGCAGTTTACCATGCTAAGGAATACAATTTGCACGCGGTTGCAAATATTAGTAATTATGGCCAGATTTTAACTAATCCAAACGGAGTCATTTTCGAAGACCAGAATTTCACAAATAGTGAGACTGTAAACCTAAATGCCAGTCCAAACCAAGGCATAGGATTTGTGCACTGGGAAATGAATAATCAGGTATCCTTCCTACCTGGTTATTCAGCAACTGACCAAGTTGTAGAGTTCAATCTAATTGATGATGTTAATCTGACCGCAATCTTTGCTCCGATTGATTATAATCTCTCTGTCACCATCCTTGCCCTGGACTCCTATGGTAATGAGATATCAGAGACTCCAGGTAAAGTATTTTTTGAATCAATCGAAAAGAATTCATCTTTATATCAGTACAACAACGAGTCCAATTTAACCATCCAGACATTCCCTCAATTTGAATTTCAGGGTTGGTTCGACGAGACCAACTCAACCATACCCCGTTCAACTTCTTATCTCTATCTACCTTCCATTAGAAGCAACCTTCATTTCACCGCTCTTTTCGAGAAAAAATCAAAGGTCTTTGAGGATGTATTTCCGGAAACTACAATTGTTGGCGGGGAAATTTTAGGATTACCTGAATATGAACAGAATTTACACTTTGGCTTAACCTTTGACCTCTTCGCAGAACCTCAGGAACATTGGACTTTTTCTGGTTGGTCAGACATACCTGATCTTACTCAATCCCGCTCTATTACTATTGATAATGATCAATTAAGTATTGAGGCGAGTTTTGTTAAAACAGAATACCTGATTAACACATTGATTGATTTACCCGGATATGGACAAATTATTGATAGTTCATCAGAAGTTCCTTTTGATTGGAATACATTTACCTATGACGAACAGATTACCCTCACTGCAATTCCCAAAGAGGGCAAAATATTCAAACAATGGGAAGGCTCATCTCTGATTAATTTCCAGCCTGGTTATGATGAGAAAGATCCTGAGATTGTATTTTCATTAACCAAAGATCTCAACCTGTCTGCAAGGTTTGAAAGTTTGCCCCTTAATTATTCCTTTACCATAGAAACTTACGAAACCTTTGAACTTACAAATATAATTGGGCAGGAATCTTCCCAAAATGCCCAGTCAGGAAGCATTGATATAGTAAGCGAAATCAGGCATGGAGATGAGGTAGATTTAGCATTTTTAACTAATTATGGATATAAATTTAAGCATTGGATCATTGACGGTGAAAACCGTAACCAAAATGAAATTACTCTATCTGCAGATAAAAATTCTTCTATTACCGCTGTTACATACCTGCAGAAATTTGATGTTACTTTAAATCCCAAGACTGGATCTATCAGTATGGATGTAAGGGATGGGGAAACTGTCACCGCAAACCTCGAAGTTGAGAAGACAGAATTAACCTATGGAACCCATGTTTCTCTCGCAGCCAGTCACGCATCTGGAAAAGAATTTTCAAAGTGGGAAATAAAGGGTTCAACCAATTCAAATTTTTATACCCAGCACCCACTCGCTTTTATCATCGAAGACGATATCGAAATAATTGCACATTTTGCAGATATTACTCCACCGGTACCAAATAAAACCTTTCTATTTCTTCCAATCTTTCCCAAGGGAAGTGGAACGGTTGCTGGGCATGGTCAATTAACAGGCGATTATATTGATAATCATGAAATATCAGCCTTTGCAAATGAAGGCTATGAGTTCTCCCATTGGGAGACAGATGCAACCGGAGATTTTGAAATAACCGATAAAAATTCTCCACAAGCTTATGTTAGTTTTGACCATCGGGATAAATTAATCATCAAGGCTGTATTTAGAAAAATTCCCCAACCCTACACACTGTCTTTATTTTCCAGTAATGATAACTGGGGAAGTGTATTTGGCTCTGGTAATTATCTGGCAGGAGAGATCGTAAATATAGAAGCACTACCTGAGGAAGGGTATGAATTTTTCGGTTGGGACGGGTTCGGCAACCTTGATAAACAGATAGCCAGTAGCGACATCCTTATCGAATATGACACTGCTCTAACTGCTAATTTCAGACCAATTGTTGAACGGCCAGATGAGGGACAACTTGGCCAGTCAGAATCCTTGGGTAATGGATGGTGGTCCAATCCGTGGTTTGGATTTTATTGGAAGTTAGATTCATCAGAATGGTCCTATCACCAAAGCTTGGGCTGGATTTATATGAATTTAGAAACGGATGGCTCGATTTGGGTATGGATAAACAGATTTGAGGACTGGTTTTGGACAAATCAAGAAATATTCCCATATTTATATGCTGAATCTTTGACAAATACTGGATGGTTCTTCCTAGACACGGAGAAATCGACCCCGACAAAAATGATTATTTACAAATTTGGAATCAACGACGGTACAGATGCTGAATGGATATCAAAATAATTTGACCCTCATCTTTTATCTTCTGAACAGAACTAAAATTCTTCAGAACTAACTTAAAATTTTACCGTCAGGACTATTAAAGTATAGACCGTGTTAGGATCTTATTAACTT
>JAYODK010000023.1:4437-24929 GCA_038106225.1 Opitutales bacterium
TTAAATAGTAAATCTTAGTCGGAAACACTGGTTAACTCGATGTAAGCACTTACTCCAGTAGAGTGCCTTCTTCTGATAATAATACCATCTGAGGCTCCTATTTCAACTCCACCTTTGGGAGCACTTGCATCGGTTGATATTCTCCATCCACCGCCTGATACTATAATTTGAGGAGCAGAGGTATAGCCTGAGCCTCCACTAGTTACACTAAAACTACCACCAGTAGTGACTGTTCCTTTAGCTCCGGTACCGTTCCCTCCAATCGCATACCATTGGGCAGTTCCATCGTAACCAGTGCCTAAATCCCCAACTTTCCAAGTCCCAGTAAATGCACTATGACTACCATCGGTCGTATGATTTACATCTAATTGTTTTTCGATAACAAAGCCTGATCCGTTTGCCCATAATACTTCATGTACTCCGTTAATATTTGAAAAAACTTGAGAACCACTACCTGCCGCCACATTTTCTCCAGTAGTTGCATTCATTTCTGATGTTCCATCATCATTAAGCATGAATCCATCGAGATCAGAAATTGTCACTTTAAAACCTTGAGAAGGAGGGCTTGTCGTGGAAATGTAAGTATAATTACCGTCATTTCCAGTAACCGATCCAGCTGAATTACTATTTTCCCAACTTGTAAGTGCGGTAATAGAGCCATTAGCGATTAACAAGTCGGTGCTCTGCAAAGCATTACTTCCAGCTGTTCCTGCTCGGGAGCCAGCTTGCATCATTTCGGTTATACCCCCATCATTATCTCCCGTTTTGTACCAATAAGTAGTCCAACCAGAACCATCCAGAACGGTTATGAGATCAATTCCTTCAGTAGAAGCAGTTGCACCCGGTTTAAATTGATTGGTGCCAGTACCAATTGAAGTGGATGGGATGAGTTCAGCAAGCAACATTTTCATACCGTATGGATTATTGGCCACAAATAAGGAACCAAATTCAGGCAGAAAGATACGGGCAGGAGAATCGTTATCGGCAATGTCTATGTCAAAAGTTGCGGTCCCATTCATTCTTTTGGCAATAATTATTGCTTCATCAGGATAGATTACCGCATTATTTTTAAGATAACGGGATCCTTTTTTATACCATCCATCAGACCTGGAAGAACCGTCTGCATAATCTGCATAAAGATATTCTTCATACCCGCCACCATCAGTTGCTAAAAATATCGAATCTCCGGTAGAAGGTCTAAGGTAGCTACTAGCTGCATCCCATCCTGAAACCAATGTATTCCCCAAACCAAATACTGAACTTAAAGTAGCTGCTGGAACAATTTCAACAAGGGTACCAACAGAAAAGAAAGTCGAGGCAGCAGCAGTTTCACCACTGACTGCAGCCGAAGATGACGCCATGTCTAATGCAACGGTGGTTTGAGAATTGTTTGTAATTAAGAAAACTCTTCCAAAATAATCACTATCCTCGTCAATTATTCTTGCAAAATGAGGACCTCCTACGATTTGTACATCAGGAGTATTTGTGTAACTGGATCCACCTTCAGTTATAGTGTAACCCGTAACTTTACCCGATTCTAAACCTGTTCCTAAGGTCAAAGTCGCAGTAGCACTTGTGCCTCCTCCATCAGAAGGAGAAATAATAACTTCTGGTGTATTGGTAAAACCAGTTAAGTCAGAGTCAAACCCACCTGTGTAAGTTACGGTAAGAGCAGTTATAGCTCCACCTGAAACAGTAGGTGCAATAGATGGTACCTGAACATCTTTATTCAGGGAACCGCTTGCAAAGAATGGATAGGTGGTATTGTTGTTCTCATCCAAACCGGTACTAAAGGTAAGATTATTGTCTGATATCGATGCAACCGCACCACTGTAAATAGGATCACCTGTGACAGAAACACTGACAATTTTCCAGGTTGTGGATGTGCCATCAGAGACAACAGTAAATTGATTCGATCCACTCACTCCTCCAACATTTGCAGTAATCTGCGAGAAAGAGTGGAGCAATAAAATGAATAAAGGGATAAGGTGGGAATATCTAATTTTCATAAGTGAGGGCTTAGTCTGAAAGAATTGAACACATATAATATTAGCTTAGCTATCCTATATAATACAAGAAAGTTTATTTTTTTTGGATCCAAAACGAAAAACAGGCATTTTTATTATAATTTTATAATTTTTTTTAATATTATTACCCCAAATAAAAGAGTAATTCCATTTCCTAACCACCAACCAAAACCATTATCTTTAAACATCTCGCCAAGAACTTTACAAAAAAGAAAATAAAGAAGGCATATAAAGACGCCCATAAACAAATTTGCATATGTCTCTCTTCGACCACGGTTTAATCCGAAGAAGATTAATAATGGAGCTAAAGCAGTTGAAGAAAAAGCGAGAGACCCATACTTGTTAAATTGTTTCTGTACAATATCCGATTCTTTTCTTGTAATATTATTGTGCCTTATTTTAGTAATATATTGTAATACCGAAAGGTACTTTCCTGAACGGTTAAAATTTTTACTGCCTAGTTTCAACCGTAGTGGTTTTTTCCACCTCTCAAAAGAAACGAATGTGGAAGAATTTCCTGAAGACTTGGGAGTCGCAACAGATTCATAATCCACTTCAAATAAATTAAGATCAAAAAATCCGCTTTCCATGGTATCAAGACGCCCTCTTTTGGCATGTAAAATTCCGCGAAGTTCTTCATCCGGAGAAAAAAGGAGGACACGGATATTTCTCCACTCATCATTCAAAACATGTCCAATATTCATAGATGCCCGGGTGATTTTCTTTTCGCTGGAAGAAAAAGAGGTACCAATAAAATTTTCATTATCCTTGGATGACACCGGAAATTCTATGCTTCTTCCTTGGTTTGCTAGTTTGTTTAAATCTTGATGAAGCATTTTTTCAATCGTTTGCTCAAAACTCTGTCTGGCTATTGGAACCCAATGAAGAGAACCCAAACAACCGAGCAAGGACACAAAAATTGCCAACAAAACAATAGGCTTAATCCATACCGAATAAGGAATGCCTAAAGATTGCATCCCCAGAACTTCACGATCGGCAGACCATCTACCCACACAAAAGATGACCGCCAGTGAAAACCCAAAGGGTAAACCTAAGGAGAGTGCAAATGGCAGCATCAGGGAAATGAGTTCCAAAAACAAAAAAGGTGAAATCGAAAGGGCAAGAAAGAGGTCGTCATCATGCTTGGAAAGATTTCCATACAATAAAATAGAGGTTAGTACTAGGGTGCATAATAAGGTTGATCCAAGTATTTCTCTAAACACATAGAAACGGACAATCCTTGGGGCATTTTCCTTCATGAATTCACTAAAACGATAGTAAGGCTAGGTCTTCCTCGGTATCGACACCTATGGTTCCATCTTTTACCAGCTCGACTGCAATTCGACTGCCCTGTTCCAATGCTCGCAATTGTTCAAGCTTTTCCAAACCTTCGAGACTTCCAATGGGTAAATTAATGAATTCTTGTAAAAAATTTTGCCGGTATCCATACATTCCAAGATGCTTGTAGGACAGTTCGTTCAATCCACCACCATCTTCCCGGTCATAGGGGATAGGACTGCGCGAAAAAAACAGGGCAAACCCCGTACTATCCAACACAACTTTTACCTGATTTGGATCTTTAAAATCATTCGTATTACCAAATGGAGTGGCTAAGGTGGCAAGATCGGCACCTTTTCTTTTTAATGCCTTGGTCAACGCCAATATATGATTCCGGGAGACCATTGGTTCATCGGCTTGTACATTCAAGACCTCTTCCTTTTGCAAAATTTGATTGGCCCGGGCAATTCGATCCGTTCCCGAAGCCAAACCAGGATCGGTCAAAATGCAGGAGAAACCAGCTTTTTCAAGTGGTGTGGCAAGTTCCTCCCCATCCACTGCAAAAAAAAGTTCATACTCAGGCACCTGTTCTGCCAGACGGTTTGCAGTTCTTAAAATCAATGGCAACCCCCCAGCATCTGCGAGTAGTTTCCTGGGAAAACGCGAGGAAGCCAGCCTGGCGGGCACTATGATCGTGGGTAATAAAGTTTCAGAAACCATATACAATCTATTGATTCCTTTTGGGTGACTTCTTGGGTTGTCGCAAGCAAATAGCTTATTAGACTATGTTGTATATCATGTCAGTTGAAATTCCAGAAATTACCACCCCCACCCCCTTTCCTGATCGTTTTTCCTTACCCGATGAAAAAGGCCGATTTGGACCCTACGGAGGTAGCTATGTGCCAGAAACTCTCTACCATCCATTAAAGGAACTTAGCGATGCTTACTTGCTGGCAAAGTCTGATCAAGCATTCCAGGACGAACTGAATCGATTGCTCAGGGAATTTGCTGGTCGCCCAACTGAACTGTACTTTGCTGAACGTCTCACAAAAGAAATTGGGGGAGCCAAAATTTACCTTAAAAGAGAGGATCTTTTACACACTGGTGCCCACAAAATTAACAATGCACTGGGACAGGCACTGCTTGCCAAAAGAATGGGCAAGAAACGAATCATTGCGGAAACTGGTGCTGGACAGCACGGGATTGCCACCGCTTCGGTATGTGCAAAATTCGGACTGGAATGTAAAATCTACATGGGTGCAGAGGATATGCGCAGACAGGCACTCAATGTATTTCGCATGCGATTGAGTGGAGCGGAAGTACATGGTGTCGAAGCTGGGAGCAAAACCCTCAAAGAAGCAATTAATGAGGCAATGAGAGACTGGGTGACGAATGTACGCACAACCCATTACATCCTTGGATCCGCTCTGGGTGCCCACCCCTACCCTGGTATGGTCAGAGACTTCCACCGGGTAATTAGCATAGAAACCAAGAAACAATTTCTCGAATTGGAAGGCCGTTTACCTGATGAAATGATTGCCTGCGTGGGCGGTGGAAGCAATGCGATTGGTTTCTTTTTTGATTTCCTTGAGGAAGCAAATGTCCGTCTGATCGGTGTGGAAGCTGGTGGAAGATCTCTCGATGAAGGTGAGCATGCCGCCCGCTTTGAAGGAGGAAAACTGGGCGTTTTGCAGGGTTGTAAAACCTGGATTCTACAAAATTCAGAGGGTCAAATCAACCCCACCCATTCGGTATCTGCCGGGCTCGATTATGCGGCGATAGGCCCGGAACATGCCTATTATCGTGACTTAAACAGAATAGAATTTGCCCATGCGGGAGATGCAGATGCTCTGGCTGCATTTCAACGTCTCTCCTCTACAGAAGGTATTCTGCCAGCTCTGGAAACTTCTCATGGGCTGGCACATGCGTTCAAGCGGGCTAAAGAAATGAGCAAAGATAACATACTTTGTGTAAACCTAAGCGGCAGAGGGGATAAGGATGCCATGGAAGCTGCCCGATTAATGGGCGTCAGTGGATTGCCCACAATGCCTTCCCTATGAATAGCATGACTGGATATGGGAGGGCCGAACTATCCCTGCCTGAACATACTGGAGTGATCGAGATTTCATCCGTTAATAAGAAGGGTTTTGAATTTCTGCTGCACGGTCCAAAAGAATGGCAATTTTTTGAGAAAAAAGCTCAGGAAATCATTCGCTCAGAAGCAGAAAGAGGACGGATAAGACTGTCCATCCTCTTACATCCACAAAGTGCAATCTCCTCCGATTCATCAGAGTGTCAGTTGAAAAAGGTAAGTGAGCAATTAGATGTGCTTAAAAAAATTTGTGATGATGGCAATATACCCTACTCCCCCACCACTGAACTTATTCAAAGAATTGTCTCTTTAATCCCCCGTGATGTAATTCTTCCCACCCTCGATGAAGTAAAAGATATTTTGATTCAATCAACAGAACATGCTCTTAAGGAAATGATTCTAATGCGGCAAGAAGAGGGCAAATCCTTGAACATAGATTTACAGAAACGGGCGGAAAACCTCAGAGAATTTGTCCGTAAAATCAAGCACGATACAAAAGACCTTGCCAAGGACTGGAGAGACAGACTCCTCCATAGATTATCTGAGAGTGGACTGGATATTGATTGTGATAATGAGGCAGTCCGGCGGGAATTTACAGTTTATGCGGAAAAATCAGATATTTCAGAAGAAATTACCCGTATTCTTAGTCATTTGGAACAATTCGTAGCTGGATTGAATTCTAAAAATCCAATCGGGCGAAAATTAGAATTTATTGCTCAAGAACTTGGCAGGGAATTTAATACTCTCGGCTCAAAGTCTACCCAGTCCAGGATTTCCAGTCTGGTCATTGATGCAAAAGTAGAGATTGAAAAGATTCGCGAACAGGTAATGAACATTGAATAAGGACCTTTGAAGCAAACAAAAGTTTGATTTTCTAGGTCAAAGAGGAATCGGGCAGAGTTTTCGTGTTCTGTTTGTTTTTCGAATCTCTTATACCAATCAACAGGTATGAAAAAGCCCCGATAAAAATGGCGGAGTCTGCGATATTAAAAATTGGATAGTCATACTCAATCAAAGGTAAGTAAACATCAATAAAATCGACCACTTCCGCAGGTTGGCGAAATAAACGATCACCCAGATTACCTGCAATTCCACCACCAATTCCGCCAAATATAAACTGAAGGGAATGGCGGTGAAGTTCCAGATGATTGCGAAAGAAGAAAATACAAAATAAAGCAACTAAGGCCAGGAGTGTGAGAGCTTCCGGATAATCAGAAAAGAGACTCCATGCAGCACCGGGATTGGTAACATATGTAAACTCCAGGAATGCGGCTGGTCCATCCAGTCCGTCAATTAATTCGATCGGATTTCTTCTTAATTCAAGTGCATGATTGACCACCCAAGCCTTGGAAAATTGATCGAGTACGAGTACCCCAATCAAAATCACCCACAATCTGTAATAGTAAAACAAGGTAGATAGAGAAAAAAAGAGAAAAAAGAAAAGGTTCGAAATTACTCTTCTTCGCCCATAGTTGAATCCGCCAAAGTAGCAAACGAACCAGCACCCAAATCCCTATCTTTTATTTTGCCACGCTCAAATTCAATTTGTCCCTCCACGGAGAAGCGGGTGAAGGGAACCGCTTTAAGTCTATTCTTGTTGATTGGTTTTTTCGTTTCCAGGCACACGCCATAGGTGCCCGCAAATATCCGATCAATTGCATCCTCAATTTCCTCGAGTGCTTCCTGATCATTTGCAACCATGGAAAGGGCAAGGTCCCGGTCAAAAGTTTCAGTCCCTGCATCGCTCGAATTAATTGATAACTCGCCTGATTCACGTGCAGAAGCACCAATTGTCTCGCTCGAGCGTTCACCGAGAGATCCTTTAAGTGCAGTCCGCAAAGACATCAGGGCATGGTAATATGTCAGCCATTGTTTGGGCACTTTTGCTTCATCACGAACTGGCCGGATTGTACCCACAACAGGGGCCCCAAATCCAAGAATATCATCGATGGAAGCAGTGGTGATTTTTTTTACCTTACTTGCCTTTTTTTCCTTAACCTTTCCAACTTTTGCCACCTGTGAACTGGCATTTCCTTGGGTAGTCCCTGCCTTTGGTTTATCTTTCTTTTTCGATTTCAGAAATCCCAGAACATCCTCAAAAGAAAAGGAATTACTTTCCACCTTTTTTACCTCACTTTGGGACTTACCCAGGGATTTGCTGACAATTTCTTTAACCTTGCTGATAGTGCTTGAATCCTTTGTCTTCGCTGGTGATTTTTTGGAAGCTTCTTTTTTTACGGAAGGCTTACTCTTTACCTTGGTGGACTTGGGAGCAACTTTGGGGGTTGGTTTCTTTACTGGAGCTTTCGACACACCAGTCTTGCTCTTCTTTGGTTTGGCAGATTTTGCAACTGCGGGTTCTTTAGTTTTTGCTGGCTTTTTGACAGCATTTTTCTTTGGCGAAGGTAAAGATTTGGCCGTTTTTTTAGCGGGTGCTTTGGCAACAACTGCTTTTGACTTGGCAGGTTTAGGTTTAGTTGAAGAAGATACTTTCTTTTTTGCGGTCATAACTGATAAATTTTCGGGAGGATATGGCTTCAACGGAGGTTGGCAAGCACTTCGGCACATCGGGGCGATACTTCCCCCCATGGTTCTACTTGAACAAGTTCAGGCACCCAGCGCCAACTACGTGGGCAACGCACCCCAGAAGCATGCCCGGCAATGACTTGAACATTGTCGATGGTTCCCAGAATTTTTACGGATACCGAAGAAACGATAAATATTTCGGATAATTCCTCGGATGCACAACGTTCAAGGATGCCACAAAGCGGACTATCTTTGGAGATTTGTATTTCCACCTCAGCATCCAAAGACTGACCAATTTCTTTTTTTACCCGCAGACTTTCAAGCACTTCGTTCACTTTGGATTCTTTTAAATCGAGCAGGGATTGTACATCCTCACAGGCTTGAATGTTTTTTCCGAGATCTAAGACTACTGGCCAATCCTCCAGGCAAAGAAAATGTTCGCTGTATTCATGCCCGCTTTGCAAAAAAGACCATGCTTCGTCCGCAATGTAGGGAGTAAAGGGACCGACCAGTTTGATCAAAGACTGAAAAATCGAATACAAGGCAGACTGGGTGGACCGACGTAAAGGATCATTGGTGCTTAAGGTGTATAATCTGTCTTTTATGATATCGTGATAAGTGGAAGATAATACACCCGAGCAAAATCGATTCACCGATTGAATAGCCCGGTGAAATTCATACTTTTCGCAAAATTCAGTAACTTCCTTGATCAAATCGTTGGTTTTTCCTAGAGCCCAGATATCTACCGGTGACATCTCGTCCACACGAACGAGATTTTCCGTTGATGAAAAATCATATAGTGCACCAAGCTGGAACCTAATAGTATTTCTTAAGGTACGATATGCCCGCACCGCTTGATCCAGAATCTCATCGGATAATGGAATATCCCTACGAAAATCTTCCGAAGCAACCCACATTCGCAAAACATCTGCCCCATATTTGGTGACATAGGAATCTGCCGTTTGTGGCTTGCCATCGCTTTTGGAAATTTTCTTTCCTTCCCCATTTACCACAAATCCATGGGTTAGGATTCTACGATAAGGAGGAGTCCTAGCAGACACCATGCTCGTCCATAAAGAACTTTGGAACCATCCACGGTGTTGGTCACTCCCCTCAAGGTATAAATCGGCAGGCGAAGACAGTTGGTCATTTGCCTGAAGCACGGCACGATGACTGCAACCCGAATCAATCCAGACATCGAGGGTATCTTGACCCTTGGATAATTTTCTGGATTTCCAGTTATCAGGTAATTCGAAGCCATCGAGCAATTCTTCTACGGACTGAGAAAACCACAAATTACAGCCATGCTCAGCAATTTTATCTGACAAAAACTTAATAAGTTTTGAATCAAGCAATGGATTGCCATCCTCGTCAAAAAAAACGGGTATGGGAACGCCCCAGGAACGTTGTCGGGAGATACACCAATCTGGACGGGCTTCCAAGAATCCGTTTATTCTATTTCTTCCCCATTCTGGGGTAAATGAAACATCTTTAAGACCATCCATACAGCGCTTTCTCAACCCATCCTTATCCAGAGATACGAACCATTGATCCATTGCCCGGAAAATCACCGGAGATTTACTGCGCCAACAATGAGGATATTGATGATGATGTTTTTTCTGGGCAAGCAAGGCACCGCATTTGGTGAGAATATCAAGCACCGCATAATTTGCTTTTGAACCATCTGGTTTTTCTAGGACTGATATGCCAATTAATTCTTCTGGAATTTGTCCATCATCTAAATACTTGCCCCCATCATCCAGCGGGCAGTAAATGTCCAGCCCGTGCTCCAACCCCGTAAGATAATCATCCAGTCCATGACCCGGGGCAATGTGCACGCACCCGGTCCCGGTATCCATGGTAACATATTCTGCCTCAACCACCGGGCTTTCACGATCGATAAATGGGTGCTGGGCAACCATACCGGCAAGATCCGTGCCCAAGCAGGTATCGCTGGTGGAAACATTTTTCAGTTCGCACTGCTTGGCAAATTCCTCAACTCTTGCTTGAGCGATCCAATAACTTGCATCATCGGTGTCTACTTTACAGTATGTTTCCCGTGGATGAACTGCAACGGCCAGGTTGGCAGGCAAAGTCCAGGGGGTGGTTGTCCAAATAACCAAAAATGTATTCTCTTTTTCACCCTTCAATTTAAAACGGACATAAATTGAGGGACTTACATGGTCCTGGTATTCAATTTCAGCTTCCGCTAGTGCAGTCTGACAAGGAATAGACCAATAAACTGGTTTTTTGCTCCTGTATACCAGACCCTGGTCGATAAAGTCTGCAAAGGTTCGCAAAATTTCCGCCTCATAACTCGGGGCCATCGTGCGATATTCCTGCTCCCAGTCTGCGAGAACTCCCAGTCTTTTGAATTGTTGACGCTGGGTTTCAATGTAGGACTTGGAAAATTCCTCGCATTCCTGACGTAACTCCACCGAATTGAATTCCTTTTTAGATGCCCTGAGCTTTTTGGTTACCTTGTGCTCGATAGGAAGACCGTGGCAATCCCACCCCGGAATATATGGTGTTTGGAAACCGCGGGCATTTTTATAGCGCAATATCGAATCCTTGAGTATTTTATTTAATGCGGTTCCCACATGCACATCGCCATTGGTAAATGGTGGTCCGTCGTGAAGCACAAAAGAAGAACCTGCCTGGTTCCTGTCTTGCATCTTGGCATAGACACCAGATTTTTCCCAATGCTTCATTCGTGCAGGCTCTCTCTCCACTGCATTTGCCCGCATCGGAAAATCAGTTTGGGGAAGATTTAAAGTATCCTTAAGTTTTTCAGAGGAATTCATTAGAACTATGTCGCGCGCAAGGGGAAAAAAGATGTAGCAATAATCCGCCAAGTCAAGGGCGGATGCCCAAACTTCTGGGAATCTTCTTGCCTTTAATATATCAACATCCAACCTAAGCCATCTTTTTATTGATGTACGAATTGTTGCACAACTGGATATTTCCTTTACTGGATCAATCTATTGGACTGTATATATTCTTACTGTTTATCTGTATTGTTGCAGGATTTTACTTACTGATTAAGGGCGGAGACTGGTTAAGCGATCATAGTTCAAATGTGGCGTTTAATCTGGGCGTGCCTCCAGTGGTTGTTGGATTAACCATTGTTTCTATTGCTACTTCCACTCCCGAACTCTTTACCTCAATTTCTGCTCTTAAAAGTAATTCGCCTGGATTAATCCTGGGGAATATTATTGGTTCGAACATCGCCAACATAGGCCTGATTTTAGGAATCGCTCTTCTTGTTGGTACCATACCCACTAAAAATGCGGTTTCTTTATCCCAGCGTATCTGCCTGCTCATTATAACATTATCATTTTGCCTGGTTCTCACCTTTTCTCCAAATCATGAAATTGGATTTTTTGCAGGGATTTCTTTGCTCGGATTTATCACCATTTATCTGATTGTTCTTACCTTTTTTGCACTAAACAGCAATACAGGTGCACCTCACGCCCTGGAAGGTGGGGAATCACTAGAATTATCCTGTGGGGTATCCATCTCCCTTATCATGCTACTTGTCTCGACCGCTTTTTTATGGATAGGTGCGGATACTTTGGTGTTTGGATCTAAAAGTCTTGCTCAACTCGGGGGTGTACCAGAAGAACTAATCGGCTTTACATTACTTGCTGTAGGAACAAGCCTGCCTGAATTGGCTGCTTCCATTAGTCTGGTCAGAAAAAATCAAACCGAAATGCTTTTGGGTAATATTGTTGGTTCAAATCTTTTTAATATTGCCCTGATTGGTGGATTAGCCGGCTTAATGGGGCCCGTTCGTAATGGATCCCAAAACGCATGGATTGATTATATCTTTTTAATGTTTGCTACCTTACTTTTACTATTCTGGCTAAAAGGAAATACCCTGACCAAAAAACACGGTCTCTATCTGCTAATGATGTACCTAGCCGCAAGTATAAGCACATGGGTGCTTAATTCCTGATTCCTGTAACACAACCAAAAACTTGTTTGTGATAGGGAATTCGCCAGAGAACTAGGATTTTTCTCCGACCTGAAAGCGGAGAAACTTTTCCACTTTCAATTGAGCCCCCACTTCTTTGCCCACCTCATCCACATATTGCTGAATGGATTGATCGGGGTTTTTAACAAAGGGCTGCTCCAGCAAACAAGCACCGGCGTAGTACTTTTCTAGTTTTCCGGTTACAATTTTTTCAATTGCTTGGGGTGGTTTTCCCTCCGCTTGGGCAAGGGCTATTTCTTTCTCTTTTTCAACCAACTCAGATGGCACTTCTCCGCGGGACACACAGACCGGAGACGCAGCTGCAATGTGCATACATATATCCTTGGCCATTGTAACAACCCGGTCACTAACCGATGTTCCATCAGAATCAGAACCTACAGATAATAAAACAGCTACCTTCGCACCAGTATGCACATAAGATTCGACTATTCCTGAAGTCTCCGGTGCTAGTACTTCAGACCTGGAGATTTGAATGTTTTCTCCAATCTTTGCGACTTGCTCGGTTCTTTGATCCTCTAAATCAACCGATGGATTATCAAGCAACTGACCGGCAATTTCAGAGGAAAATGCGACAAAGTCTTCATTTTTTGCCACAAAATCAGTTTCACAGTTAACTTCCACAAGGATACCCTTAGAACGATCAGCAGATATGGATTGGGCGATAATTCCTTCGCTTGCACTACGACCAGACTTTTTCGCAGCCGTGGCAACTCCCTTTTTACGAAGAATGGAAATTGCTTCTTCCATATCTCCATTGCTCTCGCTCAGGGCACGCTTACAATCAATCAAGCCGGCGCCGGTTTTTTCGCGCAAGGCCATAACACTATCTTTGGTAATAGACATCTTTAATAACTCGAAGTTTGATTAACAATTTACAGTAAGGAATTTAATTTTAACTTTTTGCCTCTTCCGCAACCGGCTCATCCTCAGAAGAACCAGTAACTTGCTCAGGTTCTTCTCCATTGGGGCTAACTGCTGCATCGCTTGTCTGAGCAGCTGCTTCAGCCTCCGGGGATGCGTCTGCATCTTCGGACTTTTTACGGTCGTCAAAATCCATCTCGTCGTAACCTTCAGGCAAAGTAACTTCAGGCTCGTCTTCATTTTCCAAGAAATCGGGCTCCTGTGTAACCGGAGTGATATCTTTTCGCTTGGTAGGAGCCTGTACCCGTTTCGACGCCCCCGATTGAATCGCATCCAAAACAACATCGACGATGATACGGATAGATTTTGTGGAGTCATCATTTCCAGGAATAGGATGGGATAGTACAGACGGGTCGGAATTACTGTCCACCAGTGCAATCACCGGAATTTTGAGACGGTTTGCCTCAGCAACTGCAATATCTTCATTGAAGGAATCGATCACAAATAATGCACCAGGCAGACCCTGCAAATTTAAAAGACCCTCAAAATCACGGTTCATTCGGGTCATTTGACGTTTGATCGCGGCACTTTCCTTGCCGTGCATCTTATCGAGGCTACCATCTTCCTCCATTCGAAGATACTTTTTGTATTTGGCGATACTGTTGGATACCGTCTCGTAGTTGGTAAGTGTACCACCCATCCAACGATTTACACAAAATGGCATATTGGTTGCCGCGGCCAACTCACGGATTGGTTCAATTGCCTGCCTTTTAGTTCCAACCAGTAGTACTTGTTTACCGGAAGCAACAATTTCTTCAATTGCTTGGGCGGCTTTCTCTAACAAATCGTAGGTTTTTTCCAGGTTGATAATGGAAATTCCATGACGATTATCATAGACAAATGGCTTTGACTTTGGATTCCAGCGGCGGACTTGGTGGCCAAAATGCACACCTGCGTCCAGAAGATCTTTAACAGATACGTTCATAATAATTTAGGTTCAAAGCCCGTCCTGAACGATTGGACGGGAGAAATAATTTTCTTTTGGATTTGGTTAATGGTTAGTAATTTGGGAGCAGGGGCAGGATTTGAACCTGCGACCTTCAGGTTATGAGCCTGACGAGCTACCAGACTGCTCCACCCTGCTGCAAAAAGATTCAAAATATATGTTCTAATTTTCAGTGCAACGAAAAACTTTTTTCTCGCACGCTCTTATTCCCACACTTATCTCTGAGACATGGTCGATTTACACGATGTAATTAGCTTCTGTGACCAGCGGGTATCCATGGAAGACATCCCAGATTTTGATGATGCATACAATGGCATACAAGTGGAAAACAACGGAGAGATTTCCAAAATTGGGGCAAGTGTAGACGCCGGATTGGTCCCCTTCCGCATAGCTATTGAAAAGAAAACCGATTTTCTCATTTGTCATCATGGACTATTTTGGACACCACCTACCCCACTGACCGGTTCAAGTTATGAAAAGATAAAACTTTGTATCGATGGGAATCTGGCCATTTATGGATCCCACCTGCCATTGGATTGTCATCCAGAGATTGGTAATAATGCCATTCTTGCAACTAAGCTTGGCCTCGAACCTTGTGGTACTTTCCTTCCTTACCAAGGGGTTGATATTGGCTTATTGACCATCAGTTCATATGACCGGGTTGAATTGGTGGAACGATTAAATGACCTATTTCCAGATGGTTTTCATGCCATGGAATTTGGGATGGGGAAACCTGAAAGAATTGCCATTCTTACAGGCTCCGGACAAAGTGCAGTAGAGAAGATTTTAGACTCGGGTGCAGATACGCTTATCACTGGGGAACTAAAACAACAACATTTCAACCTAGCCCAGGAACTTGAGTTAAACCTCTACACCTGTGGCCATTATGCAACTGAACGATTTGGGGTGGATGCTCTGGCAAAGGAGGTTTCCCAGAAATTTGATCTTCCCTACGAATTTATAGAGACCAATTGTCCTTTGTAATTCTTTATACAGGATTGCGAAACTTATTGTTTTAAAGTTTATTCAAAATGTATGAAAAAAATAGGCCTGCTTAACGGACCAAACCTCGATCGATTGGGCAAGAGAGAGCCAGAAATCTATGGCTCCAAAACCCTTGAGCAAATTGTCGACGATATTGTCTCTTTGGGAAAAACAGTTGGTTGTGATGTGGATGCATTTCAATCAAACCACGAGGGTGCATTGATTGACCAGATTCACCAGTGGTCAGATGCCGGATTTTCCGGATTAATTATTAATCCCGGCGGTTTTACCCATACCAGTGTGGCTCTGCGTGATGCAATTGTTGCCTCTGGTCTGTCCACCATAGAGGTTCACCTTTCTAACATCCATGCCCGCGAGGACTTCAGGCACAAATCTTTAATTTCGGGTATTGCCCACGGAGTAATTGCGGGTTTGGGGGCGGATGGTTATACCTATGCCCTGAACTATTTCGGAGGAAGCAACTAAACTAAGCCGCACCGTCGCCGAGGAAGAAATCATTTCCTTTATCGTCAGTGATGATAAAAGCAGGAAAATTCTCGACCTCTATCTTGCGAATCGCTTCCATCCCTAAATCTTCATATTCAAGAAGTTCAACTTTTTTGATACAATTTTGGGCGAGCCTGGCAGCGGAACCACCAATACTACCCAAATAAAACCCCCCGTGTTTTTTGCATGCCTGCACCACCATCTTCGACCGGTTTCCTTTGGCTAACATAACCATTGAACCGCCCGCTTCCTGGAACTTGTTTACAAATGCATCCATCCGTCCGGCAGTGGTTGGTCCAAAAGACCCCGATGCATATCCATCCGGAGTCTTGGCCGGACCGGCATAATATACTGGATATTGTTTAAAATATTCCGGCAATCCATCCCCTGCATTTAATCTTTCCCGTAAGCGGCTATGTGCCAAGTCTCGGGCAACAATCAAAGGACCATTGAGGGATAAACGGGTACGAACCGGGTGCCTGGATAATTCCTCCAGTACTTTTTCCATCCCCATATTCAAGTCGATCTCAACCGCTTCTCCTCCAGACTCACTTTCCGATTCATAATCAGGAAGAAAACGACTGGGGTTGGTTTCGAGTTGTTCAAGAAAGACGCCCTCTTTGGTTATTTTGCCCAATGCCTGCCGATCAGCCGAACAACTCACCCCAATACCAATGGGTAAGCTTGCACCATGTCTAGGCAATCGAATGACCCGTACATCGAGGCAAAAATATTTGCCACCAAACTGGGCACCTATTCCCCGCTTTTGGGTCATTTCGAGAATCTTTTTTTCAATTTCCGGACAGCGGATGGCATGCCCACGATCCTCTCCCCTTACTGGCAGGCTATCCAAATATCTGGCACTTGCCAGCTTGACAGTTTTAAGATTTGCTTCCGCGGAAGTTCCCCCTATCACCACAGCCAGATGGTATGGCGGACAGGCAGCAGTGCCCAAGGCAGCAATCCGCTCATCAAGATATTCAAGCAGAAGATCCTCCTTTAAGAGCGAAGGCGTTCCCTGATGCAGAAATGTCTTGTTGGCTGACCCTCCACCCTTAGCCATAAAGAGAAAATGATATTCCTCCCCATCAGTATGGTACAGGTCGATCTGTGCAGGCAGATTAGTTCGGGTATTTTTTTCCTCAAACATTCCCAGCGGTGCAAGTTGAGAAAATCTTAAATTGTCTGTGGCATAGGTTTTTTCAATTCCCTTGGACAAAGCCTCTTCATCACCACCTTGGGTCCAAATACTCCTACCTTTTTTAGCCATTACGATGGCTGTGCCAGTGTCCTGGCACATGGGTAAAATTCCCTCCGCTGCAATTTGTGAATTTCTTAGAAGATCCAAAGCAACAAAGCGGTCATTCGCGGATGCATCTGGATCTTCCAAAATCTCTCGTAGTTGCCGGAGATGTCCTGGTCTCAAAAAATGTGAAATATCATGGAAAGCTTCCTCTGCTAAACGCTCAAGGGCAAGGAGGTTAACTTTCAAAATTGATTGATTATCGATAGACAATATTTCAATACTATCTTCCAATCCATCGATCTTGCGCCAGTTTGTACCGGCATATGGATCGCATGGAAACATATTATTTTGTTCAGACATAATTCGGTATTTCCACAGTAGAAATAAATGAAATTAATATTTGCTGTTCCATAATTATCTCCTCGGGGAAAAGATAAAGCAAGGCTCAGGGATTGGTGCTTTTTTCAACTTTTACAGAATCATCCTCAGGCACCGCACCGTCTACTTCAGCAATCTGTGATTCTTCCTCTTTTGCAACTATAGATCGTTTTTCCACTTTTATGGGCACAGTAACAATCTTTTTATCCCGGTTGACCAAAAAACTAACCACCGTACCTGGTTTGGCAAAAAAGGCGGCATGAGCAAGATCTCCCCGATCACGCACCTCAACAGATCCAATCTTTTTGATAAGATCTCCTTTTTTCAGCGAGGATTTTGCCGCCGGAGAACCATCAACCGTGCCCTCCACCACTATATCAAATGCATTTCTTTCATTTAGCTTGCGCGATACGGTAACACCAAACCATCCATAATCAACCTCTCCGGAAAACAATAGTCCATCCCGAATCCGCAAGCATGCATCTGCCGGAAGAATGAAGGAGGATCCAAGATCGGTAAGTGCCGCATGAGAAATACCCACAAACCTCCCATTAAGATCAAAGATTGGAGCCCCAATTTCTCCAGGGCCAAGGGGTAAACTGCTACGGATCATTTTGGTTGGAAACAAACTGGTACCAAATGAAATCTCCTCACTTTGAAAAAGTCCAAAAGTGGGAGCGACTTTAAATTCCAGCGCACAGGTCAGTCCCACCAGGATTGAGCCAGGACCAAGATCATTGGCTCGATCGGCAACAGCAAGATATGGAAATTCTTTTTCAGAATTTATCACCTTGAGCATG
Organism: Opitutales bacterium; assembly: GCA_038106225.1. Lineage (GTDB taxonomy): Bacteria > Verrucomicrobiota > Verrucomicrobiia > Opitutales > Seribacteraceae > Chordibacter. Next base: position 22,140 of record JAYODK010000023.1, read on the forward strand.
GAAAGATTACACAAGGAATCGTGGCCAATCAACTGGGCAATATAGTAGGATTGTTCGTGTTCTATCCATATCTGATCTGCATTTCGTAAAAGACCAGTGGTCAGGACGTGCCCATCCTTACTGACAAAAAAACCGCTTCCCATTTTAAGAATGCGGTTGGATTTTTCCTCACTGCTATCTTTACGGGTAGCTTTTACCCTGACCACACAACCCTGAGAACTTTCAAAAATGTCTCTTATCCGATCTTGTAAAGATAGAGAAGGGTGTTCATCTGGGTTTTGAGATTGAAGTGCGCAGGATATAAAAGCAACGCACAAGCTTGTGAAAACAAGCCGCCTCATGGATTAGAATGTATACTGAGGGGAAGGACTGGAGGTCTTGGAGAGGCTTAAAGTATGAAAATTAAATTTTTCATCTCCACCCGCTATTTGAATACGGGCATTAGCGAACGAATCAAAGGAATCAAGCCTGGCGAGTTGAATCGCACCTTCCCGTTCGATACTGAAATCACCTTCCATCACGGTGGATAATTCGTTGTAACTAGCCTCAAAAAGATTTGTGCTCTCACTAGTAACAGCAATTCCCTCAGTGCTAACACCATTGAAATTGAACATACTCCATCCGACCAATGCCAATACCATAACAGGAACAACACCGTATAAACCAGCCCGGCGAGCTTTTGCAGTCTTGGTCTGCTGGCTCAAAGCTGCCATCGTTTTACCTTTGACTCGGTCCTGAAAACCGTTCCAAAAATCATCCTCTGGAAGATCCAACTTTTTGGACTGAAAGAGTTCGTCAAGTGTAGGTTTCTGTTTCATTGGAGTTTAAAATCTTAGTTAATGTAATCCGCCAGATAGGACTGGAGTTGTTGTTTAGCGTAAAACAAACGCGAACGCACAGTACCTTCCGTACATTTCATAATATTGGCAATTTCTTTGTGCCCAAGTCCATCTATTTCAAATAATACCACAATTGTTCTATGTTTATCTGACAACTTAGAAAGCGCTTCGTTCAATTTTTCATGCAATTCATTGTTGAGTGCCTTTTTGACAGATGTCTTTGAGGTGGAGGAAACAGCCTCCAGGTCCTTGGACATTCCCCCGTCTTCACTGGCTTGATCAAAACTGAAAAACTGTCTGATTTTGCGCTTTTTCAAGTGTGTAAGGGTGAGGTTCACCCCAATTCTGTACAACCAGGTGTAAAAGGAAGATTTTTCACGGAATTTTGCCAATGAACGAAATGCCTTAACAAAAGATTCCTGAGTTAAATCGGCCGCATCCTCAGCATTCATGGTCATGTTGTAAAGAACCGAATACAGGCGTTGCCGGTAGCGAATAATCAAGGAATCAAACGCACTCAGATCCCCACTTTTAGCACGTTGAACAAGGGATAACACATCCTCTGTATCATCTGAGTGCACAATGGAACCAGTTTTGACTGTGCTTTCCATTGACTTTTCCATCCGCACATAATGCGGGATTTATGCTCAAACAGCAAGGAAATTACTTGTTTTAAGGGCTGATAGTTTGTCAAATTTGACTGAAAAACGGTTAAGAAATGCCCGAAGATCATTTTTTAATGCCAAATTAGTAAATTCATTAAGTATACTATTCGTCTGGGCAAAGTTTTGCTCCAGATAATCAATACAGGCAGGAAGTATGTGATACTTTTCAAAAAGTTCTAAAATCCTTCTCCTTTTGGCTAGGTTGAGACAATCAGTCTTTTGACCTAGGATCAAATCATCTAGCTCAATTTTTTCAGCTTCAGTGGATGCACTTCTCAAGAAAATAAGGGGAAGGGTTGCTTTGCCAGTTTGTATGTCAGAGCCAAGGGTTTTGTCACTATTTTCTGGCTTCTCAAAAGCATCGATCAAATCATCAAAGACTTGATAATTGATTCCCAGGGACAATCCGAATTTGCCTGCCTTACGAATAGTTTTTTCATCTGCACCTGCCAAGTAAGCACCTATTTCACAGGATGCACGAAAGAGCTCGCCAGTTTTGTCGTTTATAAAACCAACATATTTTTCAAGATCTATATTGGTCAAACCACGGGCAAAAGTTTGCCGAATTTCTCCGGAACAAGTCTTTCGGGTAGCCTCGGCAACGGTTGCACAAATTCGGGTGGTGGGAAACTGGGATGCCAGTTCCAGAGCATATCCAAATAGTGCATCGCCAAGCAGGATAGCAGCATGCGATCCTATTTTTTCATGCATGGACGGAAGATTTCTCCGGATTTCTGCACCGTCTAGTATATCATCGTGAATAAGCGTGGCCAGGTGAACAAGCTCAAGGATTACGGATGCCTTGATAGTAGATTCCTGGGAAACCAATCCATGACCAGCAAAATGGTATACCAGTAATGGCCTGATTCGTTTTCCACCGGCCAAGGCAGCCTCTAGGGCATGGTTGCTGATTTCCTTGTCCAAACTAGCAAGGGAATCAACGAGGTAGGCTTCAAAAAATTCAATAAAACGGGCTGATCTTACCTCATATGGCAGATCATTTGAAATATTGAGACTATTACAATCTATATTCATCTACGAATAGTCTAGTGGTTAGAAATACGCAGACAAATTAGGGAGCATGAAATACTCCACTAAGTCTTACCAATCTCTTTTCTTGTGACGATTGGCGCGAGTACGCTTGCGGCGTTTGTGTTTATTCATTTTCAAACGACGCTTCTTTTTCAGGTTACCCATAAAATACTAGATTAGAATGTAATAAATTAAAATTAATAAAAATAAAAAGACCCGCGTCTTCGGTTAAGAAGACGCGGGTCGCAAGACTG
>JAYODK010000084.1:0-3699 GCA_038106225.1 Opitutales bacterium
AGAATTGAGGTGTTCGATTTAAATGGTACCTCGCTCGGATATTTTGGGCAGCATGGAAATGCACCGGGACAGCTTAATTATCCCACATCCCTTGCTTTCGACGCGACTGGGCGGTTGCATGTATCTGAGTATAACGGTCATCGAATACAGATCTTTGATACCAATGGGTCGGAATTGGGCCTATTTGGATTTTACGGATCGACAGGATACAGTCCTTATGGTTTGGACAAAACGGATACAGGATCTTTTCTGATAACTGAGATCTCTGGCCATCGGGTTGTGGAAATTGACCAGAATGGATCCCTTGTTCGGGTGATTGCCAGTGAGGGGAATGGAGAGGGTAAAGTCAATCACCCTAGGGATGTCCACCTCGGCAAAGATAATCGAATTTATGTCTCTGACACAAACCAGCATCGGGTGCATATTTTTGACCGCAACGGAACTTTTATAAAAACATTCGGTCTCTACGGATCGGCAAATGGTCAGTTCAATCAGCCGTGGGCTACCTTGGCTTCGGAATATGAAATTTTCGTCCTCGACCGGTATAACCACCGGATTCAAGTATTCGATCACAATGGGACTTATCTTCGCGTGCTCGGGGGTTATGGAAATTTGGAAGGAAAATTTAATAGCCCCATGGATATGGACTGGGATGACGAGGGAAACATTGTCGTGGTCGATCATTCCAACCGGAGATTGGTGCACATGACCACCTCCGGTCATTTTGTTCGCCAATATACAACTCCCGACCATGAGCACTTTGTTAGCAATTTAAATAATGGCTTACTTCTATTGACTAGGCATAACAATTTGGGCGTTTTCGATCTAAAGGGGGTAAGGTTGAAAGAGTGGCATGACTCACAACTTAATGAAGCTAAGACTGTTTCACTTGAAGATGGTGGATTCGCTCGCGTTTCAAACTATTCAAAGACGCTTAAAGTTTATCGTTCGTCATACCGCAATGTCCGCTTAGACCCGAACGACGGAATTCCTTTGCCTGAAGTACTTTCGGTTGTCCAGCGAGAAGGTACCAACCTCCTGGACATAAACTTCACCATTAATGACTCCAATGATTCCAAAGTACAGGCCGCGATGCTTGCCTTTATTGATGGAGGCAATGATCTATCCAAAGTGATTATTCCCAGTGTTTTCAGTGGATCGATTGCGGGCAAACTGGACGACAATGTTTCGACCAACCAAGAACATTCGGTAGCCTGGAATGTGGGAGAGGACTGGAGTGCAGGGTTTGGGGAATTACAGGTGGAGATTCTCGCCAAGGATAATCGTGACTTGCTCGATCTCCACTTTCTATCTCTCCCTGTCGGGGGAGATGGAAACGCCAGTAATTTGATCATTAACCGATCTCCGCTTACCGACGCCGATTTTCTTTCCGTGTGGTACTGGCTATTGGCCACCGGAGATTCGGGGATTGAATTGATAGGTTCTTCCATTGTCCCCATTTTAGAGGGGCAGGCTCCCAGTTTTCAGCCCAGTGATCCTGGTAATTTACTCGCGTGGCTGGATGCCAATGACTTGGACGCCAATTCATCAACCGCAACCGAAGAAGATGGCACCGTGGTCACGGAATGGGGCAACCTTGCGGATTCCACCAAGCCATTTACTCAAACCAATACAAGCAAGCAGCCCACCCTTCGCACAAATGTATTAAACAATAAGGCCGGGGTGTTTTTTGACGATGTGGACGACGGCTTGGCATCCACCCTCCAAATCAATGCCTATCCTTACACGGTGGCAGTCCTCTTTAATTGCCTAAATACTTCCGGGGTTGGCAGAAGAGCGGTTCAAGGTTCCACCAATTGGTTAATCGGTCCGCATTCCAACCGGGTGGGGTATCATCCCAATAATGGATGGGTATCAAATCGTGTTTCCCTAGTTGCGGAAAAATTTTATCTGGCGGTTGGAATAACTACTGATCAGGAATCGAGGTTTTATGTGAATGGAAAAGACGAAACCGAAAATTCTTCTAGCAGGAGCGTCCCAGGCACTCTACACTTAGCAGGCAGTGGTGGGTATTCGGGCGAAAAATTAAACGGTTACATCTGTGAAATGATTGCCTATGACAAGGCACTCTCCAGTAGCGAACTTTCCAGCCTCAATGAGTACTTCGCCTACAAATGGGGGATTCGTTCTTCCTACGCCGACGGAAGTTCAACCACTCCTGCCGGCCGGGAGTACATCTTGAACAAAATGAATTTGCGGGAAGCCACTACCGAGGAAGTTCAGCGAGCCAGGGAGGGGGCAATTTCCGGTAGTGTTAACCAGTTTACTCCAAGCTTCCAGGTCGGGCCCAACGAACGACCCCAGCGAGTCAATGAATACGGATTCGATACTTACACGACCAACGGGGTCTGGGTGGTTCCCAACGCCACAAATCCCTAAGCAACCAGGTAGGGCAAAGTTCCAGAGAAATTTAAATTCTTAAACCTATAATCTGATGACTTCTCCAAGCACCATCAAAAGAGAACTTTTCTCCAAGTTGGTATTGCTTTGTTTCAGTCTCATGGTTGTCCCCTCCGTGTGGGCTCAATTTACCTTTGAGCAAAAATCAGAACCAGCAGGCATATTTGCCACGGCTACCCAAACTTATGAGTCCAATGCGTCAGTAAATTCCCGTGCCATCAGCCTGATCTCGGGAACCTATGCGTTTACCCACTGGGAGCTTAATGGTGTGCGGATAGAAGAGACGAATGGCTCTGCCCTCACCAATTTTTCTTTTTTGATTAACTCCAACAGCGTGGCGGTTGCTCATTATCTGGATATAAATCATGATTCGGACAACGATCATGTGCCGGATTGGTTTGAGGTTCGCCATCTGGGTTCCCTGGAAAATAATCAATCCTACGATTTTGATGGAGATGGGATTTCCTTGCTTCAGGAGTATCGTTTTGACCTTACTCCCACCATCGCTGATCAACCCAGACCGGGCGGGATTTCCCGCCGCCGTTCCCAGACTACTTTTGTAAACCTCGGTGGGGCGAGGAAGCTTACTTTATCCAGTGATCCTCCCGGCTTGGTCAGTAGTCAGCTTACTTATCCTGAGGTCAATTCCACCTTCACCTCGGCAAGTTTATCTGGTGCAAACAGTGGCTTTTATTTTTCTCACTGGGAAATCAACGGAGTGCGTGCTGCCGATGATGTGGGCATCGGATTGAGTCAGGTCACTGAGCTTATGGATACCGATAAACAAATCGTGGCCAAATACTTCGACCAAAACCTGGACGAAGATGCAGACGGCATTCCAGACTGGTACGAGTGGCACACTTTTGGCACCTTGGAAAACGGAAATTTATCGGACAATGATAATGATTCTATCCCCTTATCTACGGAACGAAAATTTGGTCTTAATGGAGCGATTAAAGATATGTTGCAGCCTGGGGGGATTTCCCGCCGTCGCTCTTCCATCATCCCCGTAAACCTAGGCGGAGCCACTAGGGTAAGGCAATATAGTACCCCTTCCGGATTGATTCCCACCGTGACCCTCTTTCTGGAAAACAATTCCACTTATTCGACCAATACTCTATCAGGCTTGTCCCATGGCTATTATTTCTCCCACTGGGAAATCAACGGGCAAAGAGTGGCAGATGCCTCGGGACTTGGACTTGGTACTGTCAGTACGGTTCTTAACGAAAGTAAAGAAATCGTGGCCAAGTTTTTTGATCAGTATGAAGATCAGGACGC
>JAYODK010000085.1:0-3638 GCA_038106225.1 Opitutales bacterium
AAATAAAGAGTGTGCAATTAATGTTGGTAACGCAGGAACTATTGCCCGCTTTCTTACATGCTTTCTCTCCTCTCAAAAAAGAGGAAAATTTAGTATGTTTGGATCAAAAGCCATGCAAAAAAGACCCATGCATGAACTGCTTAATTGCTTGGAGGATTTAGGATGTAATATAGAATACAAGGGTGAAAAAGGATGTTTCCCTTTCATTCTATACACCAATGGATTAAATAAAAAGAAGATAAATATAGATGCAAGAAAGAGCGGGCAAAATGTATCTGGAATACTTATGCAATGCCCGTTGCTCAAATCTGACTGTGAGATTAATTTTAATAATGGTACAGTTTCTGTTCCATTTATAGAGATGACGCTAGATATGATGCGTACATTCTGTAAAAATAATCACTTTAATTATACTTTTAAAAATAATTCTATAAAATTAGAAAAATGTAGCTATAAAAATGAGAATTTTAGCTACGATATTGAGCCGGATGCCACGGCAGCAAGTTATTTTATGACTTTACCGCAGGTGGTGGGTGGCAGATGTGTGATTCCTGGAATGAAAGAACAAATGTTGCAGGGAGATATATCGTATTTTACGGTATTGAATAGATTGGGTGCTAATATTACCTTTAGTGAAGATGGAGTTACGAGCCATCAGGGAAGGCCTTTAAGTGGAGGATCCTTTGATTTCGTGGATATATCCGACACCTTTCTGACATTGGCTGCGATCAGTCCACTTTTAAGTGGCGCTTTAGAGATTTATGGAATTGAACATACTCGCAAACAGGAGACAGATCGTGTCGCTGCTATGGCTCGTGAATTAGTCAAATTGGGCCAGGATGTAACCGAAAAATCTGACCGCTTGATCATTAGACCAAATTTAAATAAATTAAAGTTACTTGCAAAATCTGGTGTTGAGGTTTCCACTTATAAAGATCATAGATTTGCGATGAGTTTTGGGATTTTAGGTTCTTATGATCTTTTTGGAAATGGGCAACCTTGGTTAAAAATTAATGATCCAAGTTGCTGCTCTAAAACTTTTCCATTGTTTTTTGACTGCTTAAACACTGCAAGAAACGATAGTTATGGATAAAAATAAATATATTATTATTGCTCTTGATGGTGCTGCGGGATCCGGTAAGTCGACTACCGCACGGGCTATTTGTGAAAAATATAAATATATTCATGTGGACACCGGTTTACATTACCGAGCGGTGTCACTTCATTTATTAAAATTAAATATAAATCCAGAATGTGCTCCCGATTATCTTCTTTCCACTCCGCTTATTTTTTCCTCCAAATTGAACGAGTTTTCCGTACAATTATTCCTTGATGGGACCCATTATTCCCAGTCATCTTTACGGAGTGAAAAAATGAATCGTGAGGTTTCCTATTATGCCCGGATTCCGGAAGTTCGTAATCTTTTACTTAATTATCAAAGAAGTCTTCCAGATTTTGGGAAAAATAGAGGATTTTCTGGAATAATTATGGATGGACGAGATATCGGCAGTGTTGTTTTACCCGATGCACATATCAAAATCTTTCTTCATGCCGACCTTCAGGTCAGGCAAAGCCGTCGTTTATCTGATGGAGAGCAAGATGCAATTTCCGCCCGTGATCAAATTGATAGCACTCGAAAGATAGCACCATTAGCATGCCCAGATGATGCTATCTCAATAGATACAGGAAAGTTGCCCCTTGGTAAGGTGGTTCAATTAATTTCTAACGAAATATCTTCTTTACAGTGACCTTTTTTTATCGTTTCGCAAAATTCTTTAGTTGGTTGTTTTTTAAATTTTTTCATCGACTTGAAGTTATTGGGTTAAACAACATACCTTCATCAGGTGCTTTTATACTAGCTGCGAATCATCAAAGTTATTTTGACCCGCCTGCCCTTGGCTGCAAATTACCGCGTAATCTACACTATTTTGCCAGGGATTCCTTGTTTTTCTGGCCACTTGGTCTTCTTATTCGCAATTTAAATTCTATCCCTGTGAACCGTTCCCAGTTGGACATCGTAACTTTGAAGCGGGTGTTAAAGGTCTTGAAACAGGGAAATCCACTTTTGGTTTTCCCCGAAGGTACCCGTTCTCCGGATGGTCAAATGCAGAGTGGCAAAAAAGGAATTGGTCTTCTTTTGGCTAAATCTCAGTGCGATGTGTTGCCTGCTAGAATTAGGGGTGCAAATGAGGTTCTTGGTAAGGGTATGATTATCCCCCGAATAGGTCGAAAATTGGTTGTTAGTTATGGTTCTATAATTAGATTTAAGGAGCTGGATCCAGGGAAATCCGATCCTCTTCGATACGAAACTATTGCGAACCGTGTGCTTGAAGCAATTAGCAAGATCTGATTCTTAAAACTATTCGTTTGATTCGGTTAATTGGCAGGCAGATCAAGCGAATCCCGTATTCGTTCCATGATGCCTCTCCCGTGTTCAGGACTTTGGAAAGTTTGCCCCGTAATGGTTTCATACAGATGAATATATCTGGAGGCTAGTTCGATGACGAGTTCGTCTGGTGCCTTGGGGAGGGTTTCATCTTTGTATGGATCACAATTTTCTCGAAACCATAACCTGAGAAATTCTTTATCCACATTTGCCGGTTCCTTACCTTCTTTCACTCTTTTCTCATAGCTCGGTTGGAGCCAGTATCTCGACGAATCAGGAGTGTGAATCTCATCGATGAGCAGAATTTGACCATCTTTGGAGAGACCCATTTCATATTTTGTATCCACTAAAATGAGGCCATGCCTGGCGGAAAGCTCCTGCCCACGGGTAAAGAGCCTTAAAGCATGTTCAGAAGCATACTCCCAATGTTCCTTGCTCATCCAGCCCTCATCTACAATTTCTTGGGGGGAGATCGGTCGATCATGAGCCTCTTCCTTGGTGGTGGGGGTAAGGATGGGTTGAGGAAACTTTTGATTTTTAATCATGCCCTCGGGTAGAGATACTCCGCAATAGTTTCGGATGCCCCCATGGTATTGGGTCCATATGGAAGTGCTGGAGCTCCCGGTCATGTATCCACGCACCACAAATTCTATCGGGAAAGGCTTACATTTTTGGGCGAGGGTGACATTAGGGTCCGGAATGGAAATGACATGATTTTGAATGATGTCCTTGGTTTGCTCGAACCACCAGGCACCGGTTTGATTAAGCACCTGTCCTTTAAATGGAATGGCAGCAAGTACGCGATCGAAAGCAGACTGCCGATCGGTGGTGATCAAGGCATACCGATCGCCCAGATCGTAGCGGTCTCTTACTTTTCCATGATATTTTGGAAAGCCATCGAGTTTGGTATTTTCCAGACAATTTGAAAGATTTTCGGAAATAATTTCCCGATAGTCATGAAGGGTGGTCAGAGAGTCGATCATGTGAGTTTGCTTAATCCACAACGCTAGATTTTCAGCGAAAAAGTTCAAGCCCAAGGGAAAGAAATCTCCTTTCGTTGACGGAGTTGGCCAAACTATATAAAATTTAAGAAAATTTATACCACAACCGGCACGCTTATGAATCTCGAAAAACCATATGATCTGATTGTAATTGGAGGGGGACCTGCGGGATATGCTGCGGGCATACGGGCGGGCCAATTGGGGCAACGTGCCCTGGTTATTGAGAAAGAACGGGCGGGCGGAACCTGTCT
>JAYODK010000086.1:0-3634 GCA_038106225.1 Opitutales bacterium
ACCGATATCCATGGGCATGTGATTAAAGATATCATTGCTTAAATTCAGTTTACTGAGGTCAATGGTCGGTGTTCCAAGAGGTTATACGAAAGAAGATTACTTTTTGCCTCTAAGATAAGTGGCATCGAAGATGCTCATTATCGGGCACAGATGTTGTCATATCCTCTATTGTTAGAACGCCAAGCTGCTAAATACTCGGGAGCCATGGATTTACCCATTCCTCATTCAGGTAGAATCTATCTGCGCCTTATACGCTTGGCACAAAGGGGAAGAGAAACTGTTGTCGATCTTTATTCCTGTGGTAACAGAATGAGAATACGAGTTACCCGTTTTCTCGCTCCTTTGCGGGAAACCATCAAAATTGATCCTATTGATGGAGAATTATCCATAGATCATAATGTTCGAGTGCCTATTGAAGTATCCTCTGATTTCTTAGATCCTTGGGATTCTTTTCTAAAAATGATCGAAAAAGAAAACTTTGATAATTTTGCCAATGATCTTTCGGGAGAGATTGATGCAGATCATTATTTCATGTTCTACACTAATTCGAGCGGATATACAGCCAAAGGCATTACCAATCCTCATCTCAAAAAATGGCCTGAAGATTGGCTTCGTTTAATTAACCGGTCATACGGAATGGAATTGCATCCACCCAGACGGTTATTTTACAAAGAAAAAGCAATGATAATTTAGGTATTTGTTATTCTGTTTGGGCATAAACTTTTTGTAGACACATAATTAATCCGCTTACCAGAAAACTCCTACAATCATTTCCTTTTGGGCGAAGATCAGGTTAAAGAAATCAATTTTTATATTCCATTTCTCCCAAATTTAGATGCGGTTGGTCGATGAAATTTTGTTTTATAATCTGCCCAATTAAAATTAGTTTTCTTATCTCATCACTCTTGATGAATATACATTTTTCTTTTGGAAATAAAGAGACCGATCAAAGACCTGAGCATCACTCAGATTCAGGTTTTAAAAATAATTATTTACCTGAGGAAAGAATGAGTAAAAGCCTAGGCACCGTTTTTAAGTGGCGCTTTACCAGAAATTCTCAGGAAAAAGTAAAATTTGAGACAGTTGAGCCCGATATTGATTTCCTAAAATCGAATAAAACTGAGGAAACCCTCACCTGGATTGGGCATTCCACCTTTCTTTGGCAATATAAGGGAGTAAACCTAATCACTGATCCTCATTTAACGGATCGGGCATCTCCAGTCGGTTTTGCCGGAACGAAGCGAAATATGCCGCCTGGTATTTCCCTGCGTGAACTTCCTGAACTAGACATTGTATTGATTTCTCATAATCACTATGACCATTTGGATAAAGATTCGGTTCTAGGAATCGCAGATAAGCAAAAAGATGATCTTCCACTTTTTCTCGTTCCTTTGGGGATGAAGCAATGGTTTGATGATATCGGAATTAAAGAAAAGGTAGTGGAGTTGGACTGGTGGGATAGTTACGAAATAGCTAATTGGAAATATTATGCAGTCCCAGTACAGCACTGGAGTCGAAGAGGCTTATTTGATACAAATGATATACTTTGGTGTGGTTGGGTGGTAGAGGCACCGAATAAAAGGCTCTTTTTCGCCGGAGATACTGGATATTCTCAGGATTTCAAGGATATCGGTAAGCGGTTCTCTAAAATGGATTTATCCTTGATTCCGATAGGAGCATATGCACCTCGTTGGTTTATGAAAGATATGCACTGTAACCCCGAGGAAGCAGTCCAGATTCATCTCGATGTGAACAGCCAAAAATCGATCGGGATGCACTGGGGTACTTTTTTAGATTTAACCGATGAACCTCTGGAGGAACCCCCCGTCAAATTATCTAAAGCCTTAATGGTTAAGTCGATAGATAAAAGTAAATTCATCACCATGAAGCATGGCGAAACCTTAAAGTTTTGAGGGTAAAACCGGTTTAACTTTCGCGGATCTTATCTTTTTCTGCTTCGGATTTGGCTTCGAGTTCGGAAATTTCATCATTTAACTGTCTGCGGATAAGTTCAATCTCCTCATCATTTCCTTGAGACTTGGCATCACTCAGGTTCTTTTCCAGAAAGATTTTCCGTTCCGCAATCTTGGCTTTATATTTGGAATCAATTTCCGAAATTTTACTTTTTTGTTCGTCACTAAGTGGTCTGTCATTTTCACCACCCATGCGTTCCATAGCCAATTCATATGCGCTCTTCATAAAGTATTCTTTATTAGTAATTAATAGAAATGTCTATGGTAAATATATCAGTTTATTTCCCCGGTTGCATTTTAGAAATAATTACTGATGCACCCTCAATTGGTTCAACATTCCAAATCTGATTGTCATTTAACTCAGCAAAAGTGTAATGAGCAAGGGATATTCTTAAATAGTTTGGTTTCGGGGACAAATTCTCCATTCCTTCACCCAATTGTTTCATGATTACGGATCGATGCTCAAAAATAGCCTCAAGGAGTTCTCCAAACCATAAAGAACGCGAATGAAATGCATTTAGCAGAGAATTGTAATTTTCAAGTATACGCCGCTGGATTTTGGGAGGTGCCTCAATAAAACGCTTATATTCTTGTATTCCGATCACTTTGCTAAAATCATTAAAATCTTTAATCGATCCACCTAAACTTATAGTTTTTAGGAACTTATGGTAAAGCATTAGAGAAAATGGGTGTTCGGTGTATCTCTCATAATTCAATCCCTCAAACCACATCTGCCAGTCAATTCTGGGCATGTGTGGACCGGCAAAGCGAGGGGACTGATTTGAGTCAGTGGGCTTCCAGCTAAATTGATATGTATGCCAGTTCTCACCATCTAGACTCCCCTCAATAATGATTTCAGGTCGGGTTGTGGTCATCACTCTGAATAATCCATAGGAATTAAACGCCCGGGTAGGCCGGATCAAATCAGTATAAGGTTCAGTCCATTTAGCAACTAGATTGATCGGTGGATCAGTTTGGTTTCCTTTCAAATCTCGGGCTAAATGTCCGTAAGTTGTAATTCCGAAGAAAAACCATGCGAAACCTAAATACGCCCAGTGAACTGCGTTAAATAATGGTATGAAATCACTTTCGAAAAATAGACTTCTTGTTTTGTTAATATCTGTTTTCCAGTATTTTGTGATAAATCCAGGAAGTATCTGATCATCGATCAGAGGAATGCACAGACAAAGGGTAAGAAGATTAAAGAATCCGTAATTTCCAGACAATAAAATGGCAAATTGCAGGATAATTTGCCCGATTACACCGATTCTTCGAAGAATTCCAGGTACAAAGAGAAAGAAAGGAAGAATCAGTTCAATTCCGTACACCAAATAGAGTGAAATTTGATCAAACCAAGGTGGCAGGGAATGAATCCATGCACTGAAACCATGTGGTAGGGGTTGTGTCCAGTAATGATAGTCTAAGGCGGAAAAGTCCCGCCAGGTATTTTCGTTATTAGCACCAAATGAGGTGAATTTAACAATGCCTGACTCCACCATCAATTTTGCCAGCAATGCTATAATCAAAAACCTAGCAAAATTGGATACTGGTAAATGGTCTCCAATTTTATGAAATTTGGTTAAAGGCAAAAAGGGTAGAGACAGCAGTAGAGTTTCACATAGCAAAGCATCCCATTGAAAAGTAAGGAATGGTTCACCCAC
>JAYODK010000087.1:0-3584 GCA_038106225.1 Opitutales bacterium
CTGATTAAAGAATTTCATAAAGTGTCTGATCATTCCATATATGGCATAGGGTTCAAGGAAAAGTTGACCATTCAAGTAATTTCGTACGGGATAATCTCCATGAGAATAATTTTCCCATGATCGAAGTTAAAGATCTCAAGGTTCACTATGGTAGAACGGTGGCAGTTGACAGGCTCTCTTTCTCGGTAAAACCCGGATCAATCTATGGGTTGATTGGGCCAAATGGGGCTGGGAAAACCAGTGCAATTAAAACAATTGCCACCTTAGTCGAGCCGACTTTTGGAGAAATCTATGTCGACGGAATTTCTGTCCTTCACCACCCTGAAAAGGTCCGTGGTCTATTAGGATACATGCCCGACTTTCCCCCAGTTTACGAGGATTTAAAAGTATGGGAGTTCTGCGATCTCTTCGCCCACTCCTATGGCTTAAGAGGGGAAGAAAGAAAGGCACGGGTTTTACAAAGTTTGCATGCAACCTCATTAAACCACTACATGAATGCAATATGTAAAACCTTGTCCCGTGGAATGCGTCAACGGGCATTGCTTGCCAAAACCTTGGTTCACGATCCATCCGTACTCTTGCTCGATGAACCGGCCGCCAATCTCGATCCAAAATCCAGAATCGAACTACGGAATATTTTGAAAGGTCTTGCAGCTAAAGGAAAAACTATTCTTATCTCCTCTCATGTCCTCTCAGAAATCGAGGATACTTGTGATAGCCTCGGATTTATGAAGTCTGGCAAAATGATAAAGTCAGGAACACTGGAGGATGTTTTTCAAAAGAATACTGGGAGCTCAATCGTAAATATTCATCTATCCAGTCCGGCACCAACGCTCTCTGATCTAGTCTCGCAAATATCTTCACTTTCCGGCCTAGAATTAATAGACAAACACGGACTTCGTTTCGAAGTGACTCTACAGGGTGACCAAACTGAGGCATCCCAAGTATTAGCCAAATTAGTGAGTTCAGGAATTCCCGTTTCAGCATTCAGTTGTCATAAACAAAAGGTGGAGGATTTATTTCTTCAGCTTGAATCTCAATCACTGAACTAGTACTCCACCGATGAACCCCCTCATTATTCGTGGAGTCAGGGAAAGGCTTCGTTTGAAGAACCTCATCGCCTCCGGGCTGTTCTCACTCATTCTTTGCTCTACTTTATATTTGGCCGCCTTTTTGGATGGCATGCAAACAGTCGTACCTGCTGGGCTATCAAAATCTGGAGAAAAGGAACTAGTTTCTATCCCCTTAAATGGTGCAAGAGAAGCATTTTCAGTATTACTGGTATTGCAGGGATTCTACCTGATGTTTCTGGGGACCGGAAGGGTGGCCTCGGTTACTGCTGAGGAAAAGGAAACCGGATTACTGGATTATCAACGAATGACTCCGCTGAGCCCGCCAGCCAAAATTTTCGGCTACCTCTTTGGCCTGCCTGCAAGGGAGTACTTTATGTTTTTCCTTACCCTTCCCTTCCTTATTCACTGTGCTGTTGTGGGTGAAATCCCTCTTCCAAATTTAATTCATCTTTACGCGGTCTTTTTTTGTTCCGTTATTCTCTATCATCTTACCGCCCATGTTATTGGCATGGTTGTATCCAGACCACGGGCAGCCTCATGGGTAGCCCGTATTTCTGTTCTCGGCCTTTACATTTTTCTTCCGGTGCTTGGACAGGCAGGAATCTCTTTTCTTTCCTTCCTTACAATCATCCCGACATATTTTGGCAAAATTCTTCCTCATCTGCTTGCTGAAGGAACCGAAAAACTGGGGAGATTTGAGGGGCAGGCGGTTGCATTCTGGCAAGAAGTGCCTTTTTTTACTGAGACGGTTTCACCCACCACCTTTACATTCGGAATGCAGGGACTTTTGCTGCTTGCCCTTTTCAGCACGGCATACCGGAAATGGAGACTTAATTCTCTCCCTGCTCTGTCCAAACCATTGGCGATTGGCTTATTTCTGATTCTACAGTTTCTGTTACTCGGCTCGCTTTGGCCTTTTTTCTCACTTGGAGAAGCCAGTGGTCTACTGGGACAAGCCTTACAACTTGACCCCGCAAAAACAGGCTTCCCAAATCAGCTTAAGTATGAAACCCAGCCTGCAATTGCAATGATAGTGGTTCAATCGACATTCTTTCTGCTTAATCTGGGTGCCCTCTTATTGCTCATTAATGTATGCTGCCCGAACCCTCACCTCAGACTCAAGGGTATCCAGCGTAAAGAACGATTGGGTATCAACAGGGTTCCCTTTCTTGCAGACGAAGCCCCTGGAGGCACATTTGTAATCATTTTGTCCTTCATTTGTATGTCCGTCTTTGCTTGCCTTCATTATCTGGCGGTTTCATCTGATCAAGTAAATGCAGTGTCCCAATCCATGGATACGATAATCCTTCCTGGCATCCTTTTTTTATCTTCGGCTCTTTCTTTGCGAGCCGCACGCGAACAATGGTTCAATATTGGATTCTGGGGATATGTGGGAGGGCTCTGGATTACCCCTATGCTCGCCTGCCTCGTTTTAGCCGTAGATGACTTTCTAGGAAATTCACAACTAATGCTTCACCTAGCTGCCCTCTCGCCCATAACTTTTTTCCCACAACTCATTGTTCATGTTTCGCCCGATCTTATGTTGGATGGCTCCCAACTAATAAACCTTTCATCCGCAATACAGACTGGGATAATCGCGGCGATTCTTCTCGTCATTGTTCTTACTTTCACTCTATTTCGATCGAACCGAACATGAACTTTAATTCTATCTATTCCTTACGTCTTCTCGGAAATATAGAGGGCATTTCTTACTTACTGCTCCTTGGGATCGCCATGCCTATGAAATATTTTTTTGGTTTTCCTATGGCGGTCAAAATAGTGGGCATGGCACATGGAGTCCTTTTTATTGCCTACTGTCTTTTGCTTGCTCTGCAGATGCGGGCAAACAAGTGGAACCTGCTCTTTGGAATCTACCTATTTGTGGCTACGCTGATTCCATTTGGCACATTTGTGACTGACCGAAAGCTTGCTAAACTCTCAACCAATTAAGAGCAATCTGAACACCAATAATGGACAACATCGTTTTTTAATATTTTAATAGATAATGTTCTCTTTAGGGTCACTCCAGTTAAAATCGAACCTATTCCTCTCCCCATTGGCAGGTTACACCAACCTACCCTTTAGGCTGGTTATACGCGAAATTGGTGGAGTGGACTTATGCACCACCGATCTGGTTAATGCCCGCTCCCTCATCGAGCAAAACGCCAAGGCACTAAAATTGATCGAAAGCAATGAGCAGGACAGTCCGTTGTCCGTTCAGTTGTTTGGTGGAGTGAAGGAAGAGATGCGGGACGCTGCCATCATTTTGGTCGAAAAAGGAGTCGACTCGATTGATGTCAATATGGGGTGCCCTGTGCCCAAGGTTACCAAAACCGGAGGCGGGGCAAGCATGATGACTGAGCTACCCAAAACCCAGGAACTAATACGGGCAATGGTGGACGCTGTGGATGTGCCTATTACCGCCAAGATGCGCCTGGGTTGGGATGATCAAAACCTGACCGCACCCGACCTCGCCCGGGCACTGGAAGATGCCGGGGTTGCCGCCGTATT
>JAYODK010000088.1:0-3552 GCA_038106225.1 Opitutales bacterium
TCGGAGAACGGTCATGAGTCACGGGTCGCAAGGAACCGAGAAAAGGATCCATCTCGGGATAAGTATCCCATCTTTGCAAAGCATGCATGGCCAATTTCTGGACTCTTGTATCCAGCTGACTATCCGTTGCCATTTTCATGACATAGACAAAGCCATCGGCATCTCCCTGCCTCGCAGCAGCTACAAGCAAACGAGCCTGAATAAAAGGAGGAATTCCACCATAATTAATTTCCAGCAACTTTTGCCCCACGATAGTGTCTAGGACTGAAGTATCAAAGACCGCCCGCAATGCCTCCAACTTAACTTGCTCGTTCTCATCCTGAAGAAATTTCCCCAAAGCAGGATCTTCCAACCTCCGTAAAGCGATTACAGCAAGTAAACGAACTTCAGAAGAATTATGAGTAGAAAGGGTAGAAAGTTTTTCCGGTCCGCTTAATCGGCAAAGTGCAGAAAGAACTGCATGGCGGGTGGTGACATCAAATTTACTTTCCCTATTTCTCGTGGCCAAATCGAGTAAAACTGTAATCGTTTCATCATCCCCTTCTGTCGCAACTCTTCCCAAAGCAACGGCTGCAAGGGAAGCAACTCTTGGCGATGAATCTTTTAAAAGATCAATTAATTTGGGCTTGGATTCCTCAAGACCAAGATCCCCACATAGACGAGCAGCGTTGGCACGAATCTCAACCAGCTTGTGATTCAAGCATTCAAGTAAGTGAACCTGGGCAGGTTCATTGCCCGCACGGGCAAGCTGCCCGACTGCCCAGACGGCATGCAAAGGAGCTATTTCATTTGGCTTAGCCTGAGCAATGATTTTCTTTAAGAAGGCAAGTACAGATTTCCCTTTTGCAACCAGGGCAAATTGAGCAGATTGCCTTACCCGCTGATCCCTGTGAGTAAGAAGGTTTGCGAGTTCATCCATGGAGCGCTGCTTAAACCCTTGCTCAAACAACCTCGCAACCGCATCACCTGCTTTGGTTAAGTTCAGATCCTTTAGATGTGCCACCTGTACACTTCCCTTGTCGTCGGGAGACCAACCCGATCCAAATTCCACCAGATAAACCTTCCCATCGTAAGCGAGTTCCACATCGGAGGCATTCAGTCCCGAAATAAACGGGGTAACCTCGCCCACTGAAAATCCTGCTTCTTTGGACTCAATAGGAATGGCAAGCACCTCAGACCTCGTAGGCGACCCGCGGTAATTACACATAAGAAATTTTCCTTTAAGGGAATCAGGTACTGCTGGGCCAGTCATGTAAGTAACCCCGGAAGGTCCATTGCCAACATGACCGATGGGTGGATAAACCCACTGCGGTGAAGTTTCCATATGTAAATCGAACATCGATTCTCCCACCCACATCGATTCCCATAGATGAAAATCCCCCCAGTCCAAGTAAGTGACATGCTGGTGATGGGATTGATAATCTGCATTCCAACCGGAATCCGTATTGTCCAATACATAGACCACCCGTGCCTTGTCGCCAAAGTCTCCAGTGTTATCAAAAGTGAAAAGATTGCCATACTCATCGAAGGCAATCTCCTGTGGATTGCGCAGTCCATGAGCATAGACCTCAAAATTTGACCCATCATCATCGCAGCGAAAAATCGCTCCCCTGCTTGGAGCAGCCAGACGCTCGCCCTTATCATTGATGACACTGTATCCCCGATCGCCTACCGAAAAATAGAGTCTGCCATCCGGTCCCCGGGTAATACCGTGTAAATCGTGCCCCTTGAAACAAACCCTTACTCCAAAGCCTTTGACCAACTGGTGGTGCTCCTCAGCTATGCCGTCATCATCTTTGTCGACCAATTTTCGTAAGGAAGGAATGCAGGTAAAGTAAACCGCACCCTCCTCTGCTAGCAGGGAGAAGCCAATTCCATCGACAGCTTCCCGACAACGGTCATCAAACACCGTATGTTGATCGGGGGCACCATTGCCATCAGTATCCAAAAAGCGGAGCACCTGATCAGCTTCCTGATCATACCATTCCATGGGGATATGATGCTGATTCCGTTGGTAACTAGCTAATCGATCCTCGACGGTTTTGAGTCGATAGTCCTCGTAAATGCGCCAGTCAACCCGTCGGTTATCGGGCACTCCTTTTCCCATTCTCCTTGCTTCGCTGACAAATATTCTTCCCTTTGGATCGATATCCATGCTTGCAGGTCCTTTCAAGTAGGGAGCTGCCACCCAAGTGTGGCCTTCGTACGCTTCATGCAAACTGCCTCCTTTAAAGTTCCCCAGGTTGTTAGGCATTTTTTCGGGGTACACAGCATAGACTTTGAAACCTAAGATTAAGACAAAACCATAGAGTAAAGGCTTTAAATAAGACAATTTACACATATTTTATTATCGTATTAACAAAAGATCTGGAAACAAGTTAAATGAAGGTACATCAATGTAATATTCCGCAATGAGGAAAGAGGCAAAAGTTGACGATCTATGAGTGATCTAGAATAATTCGTATCCACAATGTCAACCAACCCATATCTTGATTATGTAAACTCGGTGCAGCAACTTTTCTCAGAGGGCCGTAACCTACCCTATGGAAATTTCGCTAAGCCCACTCCTCTGAATCTTCCCGAAGATGCACCAGTGGCCTTGATCCTATCTCCTCACCCGGATGATGAGTGCATTATTGGAGGATTACCTCTTCGTCTTATGAAAGAAGGTGGGATTCGCATAATAAATGTGGCCATCACACTGGGCAGTAATTCCCAGAGAAAGCAGGAGAGATTAACCGAATTGAGCAAGGCCTGTGAATGGATAGGTTTTGATCTGGAATTAACGGGGGAAAACGGGCTGGACCCGATCCGCCCCGAAACTCCCGGGAAAGACCCAGTGCATTGGAACAAATGCGTGGATGTCCTAAGCGGAATTTTTTCTCAATATAACCCCTTGGCTATCTTTGTCCCTCACTCAAAGGACTGGAACCAAACCCATCTTGGGGTTCATCTATTGGCAATATCAGCACTCAAAAAATCCAATGAGTTTTCACCTTGGATCATCGAAACGGAATACTGGGGACAAATGCCAGAACCCAACCTGATGGTGGAAAACACCGCTGATGAAGTGGCCGAATTAATCGGAGCCCTCTCCCATCATCGTGGAGAACTCGAGCGAAATCCTTTTCATCTTCGCCTGCCAGCCTGGATGCAGGACAATGTCCGGCGGGGAAGCGAAGTGGTGGGCGGACAGGGCGGACAGGCATGTGCCTTTGATTTCGCCACCCTTTACCGGGTGAATCGCTGGCAAAATGATCAATTAATTCAGGCTTGGGACGGAGGGAAAATGCTTCCCAGTACTTTGTCCGCGAGTGATTTTCTCGAATAATTCTTTTTCTAAGTTGCGAATTTGGGGTTCAAAAATTGGCCTCCAGAGAAATTCCGAAATGAAAGGTTTCTCTTAAAAGCAGGTCATCAGCCTTATTCAAATCACGGTTGATAGGCCAAGTCTGAACCGCGTGTAGACTTAACGCAGCAAAAGAGCTGATCTCTTTCCCTGTGCTAACTCCCAAGGAAAAATGATTTAAACCATCATGCCCCTCGCTTACG
>JAYODK010000024.1:0-23867 GCA_038106225.1 Opitutales bacterium
TGACCTCGGCCACCTCGGCGATGTGGAAATCACGGTCACCCGCGCCATCTGTAATACGCACCTTTGGAATTTCGAAACGATTCTCTCCCAAATCTTCCGCCCAATCAAATCGGGGCTTATTTTCTCGGGGCGTCTCCGCCGCTTTGGTCAACAATCGGTCTTCCTCAAATATCGTATTACGCATCAGTCAAATTTCCATCCTACACAGTTAATATTTAATCTCTCTCTGGCTATCTCTTGCCAAAATTATAATTCATCATCCGAAACATCAGTGAGCGCGGAAGACTTTTGGTACTCAGTCACCCGGCCTTCAAAGAAATTCTGCTCTTTCTTGACATCCATCATTTCAGCAAGCCAGGGAAAGGGATTTTCTAGTCCTGGATGAAGAACTTCCAGACCAACCCCGTTAAGTCGACGGTCAGCGATGTAGTCGATGTAGGTGCAAAATTCATCTGCGCTTAAACCAACCGAACTGACTGGCAGGCAATCTTGTATAAATTCCTTTTCCAGTATTACTGCTTCTTTCATTATTTCCACCAGTTCCTGACGAAATTCTGCGGTCCAAATGTCAGGGTTTTCATCGATGAGTACCCTGAATAAATTACGGAACAATTCAATATGGTTGGATTCATCACGCAGTGTGTAGCGGAACATTTGACCAATCCCCGGAAATTTGTTCTGCCTGGCCAAGCTCAGAACCATTCCAAAAAGTCCATAGAATTGAGTCCCTTCCATACACTGTCCAAAAATAAAAATGTTCTTGGCAAGTTCCTGCTTATTTTCGGTTATGGTGAGATCGAGATCACGTCGTAAATTTTTGGACACCCGGGTCACAAATTCATTTTTCCGTCTGATCGTGTCGATCTGCTCAAACATTGCCTCGCACTCGTGGGGGTTGATGCCCAAAGAACTGATCATGTAAAGTAAGCTGTCGGCATGTATATTTTCCTCATGTGCGTGCCGTCCCAGAACAAGTTTGAGTTCAGGAGCAGTAACCAGCTCCCTCACAACATGTTGGATGTTATCGCCCACAATTCCTTCTGCCGCGGAAAAGTAACCAATTCCCATCATAATTATCCATCTTTCGCTGTCGGAAAGTTCCGCAGGATTTTTCCACTGCTCTAAATCTTTTTGCATGGGGATATCTTCAGGTTCCCAATGGTTGGACTTCATCTTGCGGTATAAATCGTACGCCCATTGATACTTCAGAGGTAGTAGATTAAAGGTCATGGTTTCCCGACCATTGATAACCTTTTTTTCCTGAAATGCCTGAACTGCTTTTTCTTCGTTTAAAACGAAGGATTTCCCGCCAATTTCGTATGTTTTGTCCATATTATTTACCCCCTTCTTGTTCATGTTGAAATTTACACATCTCCGGTCAGAGCGGCTCAAAATTCCAACTTTTGTTGCATAACCCTTGCCCCCCTCGTCGACGATTCGGATAGTGGGCATTAAGGGACGAAAAGAAAAGAAAAAAATCGAGCTTATCGAATTTTTTTTTCAATTCTGCACCCTGTATGTAGTGTTTCTGCAACAAATTACCCCCTGTATCTAGTGTTGTTAATAAGTTTTAGTTTCAATTTTTAGTTTTGCAACCTTTTCTTGCAAGTTGCTGAGAAAAAAAGAAATAAAGACTGAAAATGGTCAATTTCCAAGCCCAAGTTGTTCTAAGTTATTCGCCATAGTTTAAGAATTTGTTCACATTTTGCTAAATCTCAAATTCTGCCTGTTTCTGGAAAAAAAATTATTATTTTTCGTTTTTTTCTCAGACCTCAATTGAGATGATCAATATATGGCTTAGAGGAAGATTTATCGGTATTACCAAATCCAAAGATAAGCAGGTTACATCTACCAATGATCCTGCCAGTTTTGAGTAGAGGATAAATTCGTGACTTTCTTAAAATGGGCAAGCACAGCGGCTACTAGATAGATTGATCCGGTTACAAGTAGCGTAACCCGAGGATCAAGTTGTTGGCAAAGTTCAGAAATCTGTTTTTCCCGGGCAATCTTTACCGTACCAGTAAAATTTAAAGTGATTTTTCTTAATTCCTGATGAGTGCATGACCGGGGTTGATCAAGCTCGAACAAGGTGATGTTGGTTGTTTTTTTCAACAGAGGGGTAAGCACATCACGGGCACGGTCCTGACCACATGCCCCAAACCAAACCTGGAATGAAGAAGGCAGACGATCCCATAGTTCGGAACTTACTTGCGCCCCTTGCCTGTTATGACAGGCATCTAAAATTATCGTGGGTTGAGAAGAAACTTTTTGCCACCTACCCGGAAAGACCACTTCCTGCAATGCTAACCTCACCTCTGATTGTTTCACCGGAAATTGGGGCTTCAGTAATTGAACAACCCGTAGTGCCAGTGCTGCATTCTTTTGCTGAAAGGCACCATGCAGGTTGGTAAGGGGAGAGCTTGTGCTTTGGATTTCCTCCGGAAAAAAAAGCTCTGCATTTTGTTGCCGGACAATTCTACGAACTTCATCCAAAGCCTCCTTTTCCAAAGCCCCGACAACCACTGGCTTTTCAGGTTTAATTATTCCTGCCTTTTCGAAAGCAATTTCTTTTAATTTATTGCCGAGTATTTCACAATGGTCATAACCCACACTGGTTATAACTGAGATTTCGGGATTAAGGACATTGGTGGAATCCAACCTTCCACCAAGTCCGGTTTCAAAGATTGCGATATCTATTTTTTGTTTCCTGAATTCCAAAAAAGCAATTGTAGTCATGAACTCAAAAAAGGTCGGTTCTAAGCCTTCCTGGTATTTTTTTATCTTTTCGACGACTGGGAGCAAATATTCTACCCAGTTTTCAATCTCTGAAAAAGACAGGTTTTCTCCGGCAACCCGGATCCTTTCTCCAAGCTCCAATAAATGGGGTGAGGTAAAAAGTCCCACCCGGTAATCATGTTTACGATAAATTTTATCGAGCATTGCACAGACAGAACCCTTGCCATTTGTTCCCGCCACATGGATCGTGGGGAAACTGAGCTGGGGATTCCCCAGTTCCCGACAGAACAACTCCATGCGCTCAATACCAAACTTTGAACCTTGATTCCGCAAGGAGTATAAAAACTCCAAGGTTTTTTTCATTCAGGCGATTAATTCCCTTGGTTAGTATCAGGGAAAATACATTGAAAAAGGTTAGGCTTTGCGAGCCGGTGCCCTTCTTGTGTTCGTCTTTTTTGCAATCGGTTTTTTCTTGGATGCAGGTTTTTTCTTGGTGGTAGATGCTGTGACCGACTTGGGCTGCAAATGATGTGCCATGTGATTTAACAAAGTAATCAGACGGTCACGCAAATCATGACGGTCTACTATTTGATCAATTAAACCATGCTCCAATAAAAATTCAGAGGTTTGAAAACCTTCTGGTAAATCTGCCCGGGTAGTTTCTTTAATCACCCTGCGTCCAGCAAACCCGATCAATGCCCTTGGTTCCGCCAGAATTACATCTCCCAGGGAAGCATAGCTTGCCATAACCCCGGCCATAGTTGGATTGGTAAGCACAGAGAAAAATGGGATTTTGGCTTTGGCAAGTTTGGCAAGCGCGGCACTTGTCTTGGCCATTTGCATAAGACTTAAAATTCCTTCGTACATCCGTGCCCCTCCCGACGCAGAAACCACAATTACAGGAATATTCATTTCCAACCCCCGTTCGATCGCCCTGGTTATTTTTTCCCCGACCACCGAACCCATGCTCCCGCCAAGAAAGCGAAAATCCATAACGGCAAGACTTACCATCCTGCCATCCATTTTGCCAATTCCGGAAACCACCGCATCTTCCAATTTTGTTTTTTCCCGGTTTTGATGAAGTTTTTCCTCATAAGATGCCAGTCCCTTAAACTTTAGAGGATCTCCAGAACGAATGGTGCTGTCATACTCGACGAATGTTCCGTGGTCCGCCAGAGACTGAATACGATCTGGTGCAGGCAATGGAAAATGATACCCACTCACTGGAACTACCATAAGGTTTTTTTTCAACTCCTTGACAAAGACCATCTCTCCAGACTCCGGGCATTTGGTCCATAATCCTTTGGCTACACCCTCACGGGATTTTACATTAACCTTGGAATATTTTGGTTTACTAAAAAAAGACATATGCAAAATTTGGTTTATCCGTGCCCCAGTGTCGCTACCTCCACCTGACTAAAACCAGCCTTTATCAGTGCCTTGCTACAGGCATCGAGGGTGGCCCCAGTGGTGTAGACATCGTCCACAAGAACTATTCTATCGTATCCATCCAAACAAGTTCCGTCCTTTAGGGCAAAGGCATTTTTTACATTCTGTTGTCTCTCCTTGCGGTCCAGTTTTGTCTGGGTAGGCGTATTAACTGATCGCTGCATGCAGTCATAGGCCACCGTACTTACTCCTGCTTCCTTTGCAAATGCCTCTGCAATCCAAAGGCTCTGATTAAAACCCCGGTTGTATAATTTTCTAGGATGCAAAGGAACGGGAATTAACACTGCTCCGGTCAGAAATTCCAAAAAATGAGGAACTCTTTCCAAAAAAAGGGGCATATCTTCCAGGATTCTTTTGTTTCCATGGTATTTCAACTCGTGAACAAGATTGCTCCCAGCCTTGTTTAAATGAAACATGGAACGTCCCCCTGAAAAACTTGGTTGGAACTCCCTGCAATTTTTACAAGTCAACCCAGCATAATCCATCCCATCCATTCCAATCCCGCATAATTTACAGCGCGATGCTTGAATCCATGCGACTGAGTCAAGACAAGACAGACAGGAAAAAGCAATCTCATCAAGATAGGCCGCCTTTCCGCATATTGGACAATCTCCTGGGAAAAAGAGATCCACTAACGCTCTCTTCCAACCCTTCCAGTCGATTTCCATCAATTTTAGAGATTCGCGTGCCTGGGCAGCCGATAAAATACTTTTTCCATTCTCAAACCTTTGGCGGGAGCACTGACCACAAGTGCGGTTCTTTTTTTTGTTTTTAAAATTACGGGTATCTCTTCTGGCTTAATCCTGCCCAGTCCCACATCAATCATAGAACCGACCATGCTTCGTACCATTTTGTAAAGGTACCCAGTACCTTCGGTAACATATTGTAATTCACCCCCATATTCCCGCCATTGAGAACGCCACAACCTCCTGGTAGTTGGCTCATCGTCTCCTTTTCCACGGTTTGCCGAAAATGCAGCAAAATCATGGGTGCCAACAAAATGGCTGGCCGCTTCCTGCATCGCATTGAAATCCAGCCTGCGTCCTTTCATTGAATGAACATAACGAATCATATCAGGCATTGCCCAACCTTTACATATCCGATATTTGTAACGCTTTCCTTTCGCAGATAAATGGGCATGGAAAGTACCCGGCACCGCATCGATTTTTCTTGGACTTATTGCTGCGGGCAGAGACACTCTTAACGCCTGCAGCAAGGCGTCTGCTGAATGGTTCCAGTCGGCATCAAAATGAAAAACCTGACCAATTGCATGCACCCCCGCATCTGTCCTCCCGGCCCCAATGGTTCGAACTGGTGTTTCAAATATTTCCAGCAGGCACTGCTCGATTCGATCCTGAACAGATTGGCGGTTGGACTGTTTTTGCCAACCGTTGAACTCCGTACCATCATAAGCACAGAGACATCGCCATCGGCTCAATTTAGAGTCTATTTTCAAGAATTTATAAAGTCCCGAAGAATCAGACAGGCTGCAGTCGAATCAGTTCGACCTGTTTTATCTGTTCCCTTGGCACTAAATTTTCCCCCAACAGTTTCTCGGGCAGCAGCACTGGTAAGACGTTCATCTACCCGGTGAACCGGAAGTCCATATCGGGTTTTCAGAATTTTAATAAAGTTGTCCACCTCTTCGGCTCTGGTGCCAACCTTGCCATCCATCTGGACTGGGTATCCGACCACTAAATCGGTTATTTCCCTATTCTTGAGTTCTTTGGACAATGCATCCCAGCAATCTTTATTTTCCACTCCCGGGATTGCTGATATTGGCAGGGAAATCAATAATTCATCTGCCCAGGCTAAGCCTATCCGTTTGGTTCCATAATCAATTCCCAGGTACTTGGGCATCGCTAGCAGAAAAATGACCTAGGCAAGATCCGGGTTTTTCTGGCAAACCTGCTGAGCCAGGTTTTTAACTTGCTGGGCATAATCCTTATGACAAACCAAGGTAGCATCTGCAGACTGAACCACAATTAAATCCTTAACACCCAAAAGAGAGATGGTGTGCCCAGGCTCAGCATAGGTAAGATTTCCGCTGGCATCCAGGGCGGATCCAGACCCCTTGAACACATTGCCCTGAGCATCGGCCGGGTAGTGGCGGGCAATGGCAGGCCATTCTCCCACATCATCCCAGTCAAATGCGGACTCCACCATAACAACATCCTGAGCTTTTTCCATTACCGCAAAATCAATCGATATTTTTTCGAGAACAGGATAAACTTTCTGCATCGCCTGTTCAACAGAGCCAGAATCTTCCCATGCCGCAGATAATTGGTCGAGTCCCTGGCTAAGTGCTGGGGCATATTGACCAATGGCATGAAGAATTACCTCTGCCCGCCAGATAAACATACCTGCGTTCCAGAAATATCCACCCTCCCGCAAATAATTTTCAGCATTTCTCAAATCTGGTTTTTCGACAAAAGATTCTACCTGATGCAGAGGTAATGAAGTGGTTCCCTCAACTTTTACTCCCATCTTCAAATATCCATACCCGGTGGCTGGAAAATCAGGTTTGATTCCAATGGTCACTAGGACATCTCTGCTCTCGGCTGCTTCAAATGCGGCTGCCAAAACCTTGCAAAATCCAGCACTATCCATGATCACATGGTCAGCAGGTAAAAGGGCAAATGCGGCCCCCGGTTCCACCCGGTTGACTAACAGGGCGGCAAGCCCGACCGCAGCGGCGGTATCTCGACCTTGCGGTTCACCAATAACGCGTTCAGGGAGTAATTCCGGACAGCTTTCCAAAACAGCCTCCCTTTGTTCAATATTGGTAATAACAAAAACCTTTTCAGGTGGGACCAAACCCTTCAACCGATCGACCGTCTGAGCAAGCATCGGTGCTTCACCCACAATTGGCAGCAGATGCTTGGGCTTTTTTAAACGGCTTTGCGGCCAAAATCTTTCGCCCCGGCCACCAGCCATAATAACTACATAACGATTATTCATTTCATCAAACATCCATGTAACTCGATCAATCGAACGCGAGGAAATTCCTCCCTCCAATCACTTAACTCCGCATTCCAGATCAGGTTACTCACCGGATTGTAAAAGCAATCCACGCTTTCTTGCAGAACGGAGGGAGCAACAAAAAACACCTAGCCCAATAATAAAATAAATCATATTTAATAATAATGCCTTACCCAAGAGTTCTGGCATCCACTCCCCTTCCAGTATCAGGGCACGCATGCCCTCAAAAACATAGGTGGTAGATAAATACTGGGCAATGACTTGCATCCATTCAGGCAGAGTTTCCAGCGGATAGTAGATGCAGGAGAAGGGGGCAAGGAGGAAAGGAAGCATCCATGTCAGACTCTCCGCCCCCAAACCATAACGTAAAAGGATACCGGTTACTGCCTGAGAAATTGCCCATCCGGTGAAAACTAGATTCAAAAAGAACCCAAGCAACGGCAGCCCCAACTCAAACACGGATACCCCAAAAAAAGGAATGGCCAACAAAGCGGCCGGCACCATTCCTATTAATGTGCGGATTAGACTAACTAAAATTAAAGAGAGAATCAGCTCCCATGGCCTGAGTGGACTGACAAATAAATTCGCCAAATTGCGGGACCACATTTCCTCGAGAAAAGAAAGCGTGTAACTAATGTGTGAACGAAAGAGGGAGTCCCAAATTAGCACTGCAGAGATTAGAATACCTCCGGCGGTCAACTCGGGACTGGAATTGGAGAAATGAAGCGAAGTAAATCCCCAAATAATCATCTGCACGGTCGGCCAATAGGCAATTTCAAGCACCCTCGGCCAGGAAGACCTGAGCAGAAAAAAATAGCGTAAGAGCAGGGCGGAAATTCTACCAAGCGTGGATGATTTCATTTCACTCCTCCCTTCTCACTCAAGGCAAGAAAAACTTCTTCGAGCGAATTTTTCCCATGCCTGACTCTCAGATCTTGCGGACTGCCCTGCTCAATCAATCTTCCATGACTCATCATGATTACATGATCACAGAGCAATTCAACCTCCCGCATGTCATGACTGGCAAAAAGGATGGTTGATCCCGTTTGATCCCTATAGTCAGACAACCGCTGGCGAACCCACTTAGATACATCAGGGGACAAACTGGCAGTGGGTTCATCCAAGAGCAAAAATTCGGGGCGATTAATCAAAGCCTTGGCGAGAGAAACCCTTGTTTTTTGACCCGATGAAAGCCTGCGTATCGGTTGATCCATCAACTTTAACAAGCGAAAATCACTGGCCAGATTAGAAATTTGCCGGGCAGCATTTCCCACCCCATAAAGTCTGGCAAAAACTTGTAAATTTTCATGCACCGTCAAGCGCTGTGGAAGATCAACATATGGGGAACAAAAGTTCATCCGGTGCAAGACTGCGTGTCTTTCCTTTATAAAGTCATGTCCAAACAATCGGATTGATCCAAGGGTAGGCTCAAGCAATCCAAGGAGCATCGACAAGGTGGTAGTTTTTCCCGCCCCATTACCTCCAAGCAATCCAACGATTCTTCCCCTTGGTAAATGAAAAGTCAGGTTTTCGACCGCAGTGGTTGGACCAAATTTTTTACTCAGATCAGCTACCTCTAACAAATATTCTCGATCAGTCATATGTCATATCGTTTAGGCATCGCTCAACTTCTTGAGTCGCCTTTTCGAGGTTCCGGTCTTTGAAAAGCTGATCATGTGGAAGAATTTTTGTTTTTGCCCGCACCCTAGAGAAAGGCAGAGGAATGACAAATCTATCCCAGGAGTTTAGCCGGATCGCCAAGCCGTAAGAAAAAGACAGGAGGAGAACATCAGATCCGCTTGCCCTAGCAATAAACAACGCCCCTGACTTTGCTTGGTATCTTGGTCCTCTGGAGCCATCCGGTGTAATGCCCGCATCGTTCCCTTCTTTCACCAGACGTATAAGATCACGGGTCGCTTCTGAGCCTCTGCGGTTTCTTGACCCTCGGACTGACTTTATACCAGCCCAGCCATAGAAGGTTTCGAGCCATGCTCCATCCTTACTGCTACTAATCAATCCATAACATCTTTTTTTATTGCGGAATCTTTGATGCCACTCCCCTGCCAGAAATAACCGGTTGTGCCAAAGAATGATGGTCATGGACTCTTCAGTTGCTTCAATATCCGACCGGCCATTTTCAGAGCGGTAAGAGATTCTAATCGATGCGGTCCAGAGCCTGTAAAGCAATCCAAGCGGAAAAAGGAATGCCTTTAGTTTGGATGATTGATGGTGAGGGGTATTTTTCTCCCTCCTAAGAGGAAGGCTCATTTCCTTAGAATTTTCCCTCCAGACCAATTTCCAAGGCATGTGCCGGAACCTCACGCTCATGAAGATAGCGGTACCCTAGACTGAGGGCAAAAAACTCTGTTGGTGTCCAGGTAACCCCAAATCCGGCAGAGGCAAAGAAAAAGGGATCCAAACGAGAACGGTCCACACCGCCAGAAAAAAGCGGGGCAAAATCCTCCACAATCGAAACCCCATAGCCCAGCCCCAACAAACCATACAAACCTACCCATTGGTTGAAAGAGTGGGTATATCCAGATTCAAAAAATCCAGCAATAGTCGTCGAGTCACTGCCATTTGCAAAGGGATGGGTAATCGCACCATTTTTCTCGTAGCTCTTGGAATCATGGTCATTTTTCCGATAGAGCACCCCACCACCAAATTTCCATCCATTCCAACGATATCCCCCCGATAAAGTAAGTGCCAATCCGGGATCATATTTACGATGCTTCGTTCCAGAGACACCATAATGGCTATTCTTCGTTTTGTAAGGAATCGCAACCCCCGGTCTTAAGATTAAATAACCCCCAAATCTCGAAACATTGGAAAAGGATTCTCTTTTTACCTCCTGAACAATATTTTTTTCATCTGCTAGGGGCAAAACCAGTGGCTCCTCTTGCGATTCAACTTCCTTTTCAGAGGTTGCCTTTGATTGATCTACTGAGAAAGCCAACTGGTTGGATCTTTTTTCATTTGATGATTTACTGGATGGTCTGCGAGCAATGGAGTGAACTTCTTCAATGGGTACAGGCTCCCGGTATTTTCTTTTGGGATAGGAAATCTTTTCTTTCGAACCAAACGGAGTCTGGTGAATTTCATCCGTGGGATTACCGTAAAAGATTTTGTGGAATTTTTCCTGTAATCCATGAAGTCTCTCCGAATATTCATTCATCTCTCCCTTCATCGAACGAATTCGTTCCTGTTGGTAGTAACTTTTACTTTCAACATCCTGGAAGTAATCTTGGACCTTGCGGGAACCGAGGGCGCTCGGAGACTGGGCAATGACCCAGGAATGCAGCAAAGACAGAAAGGCTAGTAATACAATGTTTTTCACGGGCAAAAAAATTTTCTAATCAAGCACTATGCTGTAAGCAATCCTAATGATTTGGTGCATTGACTGATGAAAGTTTTACCTGTCTGGGAAGATACCAGCAGAGAGTGTGAAAAACAATAAAGTACAACCCATTTACTAAACATCCTCCCCAAAATGCAGTTCGTAAGCCTTCCTCTCTACGATGGGCTCTTCTATGCCCGGATAATTTTGCTGACCGGATCTCGTCTTCCGATAAAGGAAGCCGGGCATCCCAAAGCTTCGGAGGCAAACCATTTTCCCTGACAAAGTCTGGAACCGGAGGGGGGCGGTCATAGATAATTTCCCAGTATGGGCGTTTGGTCGTACCTAAAAGGGGACCGAGTTTTATTTCCCGGTAGAATGTTAATTGAATGAGCACAGCCGTCAGGACTAATAACCCCTGTGATACCATCCAGGCTTTGGTTTTTATCTTCATTTCTAGTACTCCTCATATTAAATTTAATCTAATTGGGCAAAGCTGAAGAAGGTATTTATTACAGTAATTTTTAATTCGTAGTTGCCATGTGGTCCATTATTTCAAGTTTAGACATAAGTGGGTACATGAGGATTTTGTTATTTACTGTATTGTTGGCTTGGCTTGCCTCCATAAATTTATTGGCAAGTTCCACCCATGTGGTCCAAAAAAATGAAACTCTTGGAGGAATCGCACTGCGTTATGGAGTATCAGTATCCACTCTTCAGACCTACAACGGAATCTCTAACCCCAATCTACTGTATGTGGGTAAAAAGCTGAAAATACCATCTGGTAATGTCAGAGAGGTCAGTTACATTGTTCGCAAAGGGGAAAGCCTTGGTTTGATCGCCAAGAGATTTGGGGTATCGGCAAATGATTTGGCTCTGATTAACCAATTAAGCCGGCCCGATCTCATTAAAGTTGGGCAAAAACTAATTATACCCCTATCTGGGAAACGCAGACCTGTTACTCCCACACTTCTAGACTCCCAAACTCTTGCCCGGCTAAACAGCATCCGTACGACTCCAGGAAAGTGGAAACGAATCATTATTCACCACTCTGGTACTCCTGTTGATGATGCAGTTAATATGCATAAAGTTCACCTAGCTCGTGGAATGAAAAATGGCCTGGCTTATCACTTTGTTATCTCCAACGGTTCACGCAAAGCCCGTGATGGTGAGATTTATATTGGCAACCGCTGGAGAGGCCAGTTGGACGGTGGTCATGTTAAGAAACATTCCTCCAATCAGACCAGCATTGGAATCTGCCTGATTGGCAATTTTGAACTCAGACCTCCTTCTTCAAAACAATTGAGTGCCCTTGAGGGATTGTGCGAATACCTGATGAAACAATGCAACCTAAACTCAAGTAATGTTACCACCCACACCCTCTTTCACCCCAAGCACACCGTCTGCCCAGGCAAACACTTTTCTCTCTCTGGTCTGCAGAGACGCTTGGTTGACTAATTCAAGGACCGAAGAAATTCCCTGTCCCGTGCAAGCAAAACCTTACCCATTCTGGATTGTCCATTTCTTGCAAGGGCGTCCCGAAAGTCAGAAAGATCAAAAATTTGATCGATCGAGTGCTTGATCTCAGTCATGGCCAGAGGTTGAAGTACCTGTTCACAGGCGTTGCGCAACCCGGTCAGGCTTTGTTTTCGCCGCCAGCGGTCAAGCCAGAAACCGACCATGCGAATGTCGTCAAAGATCAAGCTGCGGGTTGGGAAACGAACTGCAGAAGCATCCATTGCTCCAAAAGTGACATGCACCCCCCCAGGACAGAGAGTCCGGGCCAATAGCAGGGCACTCCTCCCACCCACCGAATTGAGCGCCAGCTTACATCCTTCTCCATTGGTTAAATCTTTTGCCCGCATAGGTACCTCGTCATCGTCCATCCATACCTCGGTCGCACCAAGAGCTTTCAAATAATCAAAACTTTCCAGATTACGCACCAGACTAATACAGCGTAAGCCCATCTTGCGTGCAAACTGGATAACTGACTGACCTACGGCAGAGTTTCCGGCATTTTGAATGATCACATCTCCTGCATGTAAATACTCAAAATCATTGAGCAACCGCCACGCCGTAAGTGGATTGAGCAAAGAAACCGCGAGCTGTTCAAAAGGAACCAGTGCAGGAAAAAGTATTAAATTATTAGCTTTTGCTACCAGATATTCCTGCCACACTCCCTCATTGTCGGACAAAGCAACCGGTCGCCCCATCACTTTTTCATCCACCCCTTTGCCACACTTCACAACTGTGCCCACGCCCTCCCGACCGGCAATCGCTGGAGGATTTCGAGGACGACCGTAGGAGCCCATAATTAATCCGAGGTCGGACGGATGGATCGGACTTGCCTGCATCTCTATAAGCACCTCACCCGGACCGGGTTTGGGCACAGGTAGTTCAATAATTTCAAGAACCTCCTTTGGGTCGCCGTGTACCTGGTATTGTAAAGCCTTTTGGTAACTGGGGGTTTCCTTGTTCATTATGCCCTAAATCATTAGCCCTTACTAAGGGTATGGGCGATTCGAAAAAATTTCCTAATTGATAATCTGCAAACCGGAGCGGACAGGACCAAACTTTATCGGGTCTGCTCCCGCTTTGGACTGCCATAGATTAAGGGTTTTTAAAGCGGGTAGTTTGAGAAGCTTGGTAACCCCATTATTGGTCACTTCGGTGTTTCCCAAGTTGAGTGTTTGTAAATTCATCAAGCCCGCCAATTGTAAAGCTCCATCATCCCCAATGTCGCAACCACGCAGGTTCAACTCGAGTAAAGCAGGAAATTTATTCAGGATAAGACAGACATCATCGGTCACGGAACTGTCTCTAATGTCCAGCCTGACCACCCACTTTGCCAGGGGAAGAAGTTTTTCGACTGCCTCATTATTGATCCGGTCGTGCCGAGTTACCACCCGCACCTCCAGCAGGGGACTCCCTTTTCCGACTGGCCGGATCAATAAGCCTGTCGTCTTTCTTACACTTTGAATAAGCTCGGAATCTGCGGGCGTTCTCCCATCACCAAGTTTTTGGAAAAAAGTCACAAAATCCGGAACTTTTGCCTGTTCTAAAGAATCCGTTCTTACCAATTTATCGATTCCGTCTATTGCCCCCTGCCATGCCCCAAAATCTGCCCCCTGCCCAATCCATTGACGCAGAAGGTCCTTTTGTTTCAAGGTAAGCGGATCTCCCTTCGGAGGCATGCGGTCATCATCATCGGCAGGTAAAGCAACACGAAAATAAAGAGGGCTCTTACTGGGATGGTTGGGCACCAGCACCAACCCATCGTCCGAACCGAACATCAAGTGAGCCAAACCGTCCATCCTTAATCCCGCCTTTGGATTAACCATGCGGCCATTTTTTTCGTAGGGTGCCTTATGACACTCAATACAACGCTCCTCCAAAATGGGGAGAATTTGTTTTTCAAAATTAATCCCTTCTCCACAAAGCACAAAGGCGGGGAGAAGAATAATGAAAAAAATAAAAGACCGGGCAGACATAAATTTTTTTACTTTCAGCAAAAAAAAGTTTCCCTGACCAATCAATTTTTTGATATTTGGAAAAATAATTTTCGGGAGGCCTTTGCCTAAACAGCAGAGTTTTTTATGGTTGGTCTTAATGACGGTTGAATAACTCTCCCCTCCCCCTTATTTGCAGAACTAAGCATGCCTAAGTTTTTTTCTACTTTCTCCATTCGATTTTCCTTTTAATTCGGAATGAATACAAATGAATATTGGACTGCCTATCTACTCGCCCTGTGTGCTGGCTTAATATATGCGGGCGGTGCGATTGCCGGGAAAAAGGCATTGGAACTTGGTTGTGGTCAAGTGCGGGCGGTTATTCTCTCCAATCTTATTCTATCTCTCTGTTTTATCCCTCACCTCTTTCTATCAGAGGGATGGCCAAGCGTTAGAGAATTGGTAATTGGTACGGGATTGGGTTCTATTTTTTTGCTCGCACAAGCGTTACTTTTCCGGGCTTTGCGTGCAGGTGACGCCTCCATGGTTTCTCCCCTGATGGGAGTAAAATCTATTCTTGTCGCCTTCTTTCTAATCCTGCTTGGATTTTCGGATGCTCCCATCCCTTCCTCAACTTGGATGGCTGCCGGTCTAACTGCAGTGGCAGTTGCCCTGATTGGTTGGCCTGCCCGTGAACATGGCCGTGCCAGTGCCAAAGGAATCGTTCTCGCAATCGGTTCGGCGGCCTCGTTCAGCCTGCTCGATTCAATGGTTCCTCATTTTAGCCACCAGACTGATCCTGTGAGAATGTTATTTTGCATTTTTTGCCCACTAGGGGTGCTTAGTTTATTGTTATTACCTTGGAAAGAAGAAGCTCTTTTTCGCCGACATAATCAAGGAGATATTTGGGTATGGCGAAGTGGTGGAATGATCGCCTTCCAGGCTGTGCTTATGTCCACTGCCATTGCCTGTTACCGGGTACCTACTGAGGTAAACATTGTCTATTCGAGCCGTGGACTATGGACCATTTTATTCGTTGCCTGGCTGGGCAAAAAACTTTCTTTGGGTGAAGGATCGCTCACCCTTGGGATAAAACTACGCCGGCTTGCCGGCTCCATTTTACTTGGTATCTGTATTTTCCTGATTGCCTAGGCTTTTCCGGGTTGTTTCTTGATCCACCTGTATCCTCTCTCTCAAAATCTCATGAACCAAGGGGTGGGTTCCCAGATTTTGGGTTCTTTCAATCTTCATTCCTCCTTCAATGAATGGCTTGCATATTTCAGCAAGGTCACCATCGGGCCCTGCATGCCTGCCGGGAAGTAAAAAAAATTGGGAGACAATCACCTCCTTAACTCCATTTTGCATCCACATACCCAAAAGATTTTCCAGTAAAGGGTTATTGAAATCATATTTCGGAGCGGGCCGGCGTTCCATCGCACAGGTTGAAAAACCGGAAATTTTGCTAGCTATTATTTTTCTCATTTCGTCTCCCACTTTTTCCCGAACGAGATTAACAGATGGTAGGGGTGTGCCATGATCTACCAAAGCCACATGTGGTTTCACAAAGCCTGAGTTTTTGATTTGCTGTATGCATAAGTCTGACATCGCACGAGCCAGCCGGTCATCTCCTGACTCATAAAGAGGCTTGAGAATACGATAGCTCCTATGTCCTGGTCTTTTTTCTTTCCATGCGGCGAGGTTTTCGGGCAGCCAATCGGTGATAGCCAAACTGGGACCTAGAAAAAAAGGTAACGCTCGGATATCTGCAATGGATTCCTGTTCTTCAGAGAGAAGAAAGTTTTGCATCGAATCCCCGGGTACTCCTTCCAGTTCTCTGGGATCCACTTTGTGAGAGTGCATTAGTCCAAACGGGCGGATCAAGTGCCCCGAAGAAACGGACAAATTGTGGGCAATCTTTCGCATTTCTAAGATTGAACCCGAGCGCAAGGATCCATTATCGATAAGAAAATATTCCATTTTAAAAGTCTTTTCCAATTGACGATCTATTAAACGCGTGCAAGGAAATACTTAAGGTGGCTGGGATGATGGGTCTCAGCTCAAACATTCAAAGCGGGAGAAAAATACATGAATACAAAAGTGTGGATAATGTGCATGGCAATTTTGTCAGCAGGATTTATTGGTTGTTCCAAGAAGCAAGCTCTGTCCCCTGAAGACACCGCATTGCTCAAGGGCGGCAATCGGGGAAATTTCGTTAACATGGGCAATGAAAGCGGCGAAGAGGAAGATCTCTTGTCCCCAGTTGGTGCTACAATTACTGGTTTAACCGGTGATGGACTGGCTCCACAAGATCCTTTCTGGGGAAACAATATCGCTGATGGAGAGCGACCATTCGAGCCTATCTTCTTTGGCTTCGACCAGTACAATATTGGATCCGAAGAACGTTCTAAATTGCAGGATGTAGCCAATTACCTTGATACCAATGCAGATGCCCGCATCCTTATAGAAGGATATTGCGACTGGAAAGGCACCCCTGCCTACAACAAATCATTGGGCGATCGTCGGGCTTCCAGCGTAAAGCAATATTTGGTCGATCTTGGTGCAGATACTAGCCGCATCGATGTCCTTTCCATCGGGGATGAATTTGCCACCCCTAATGCTGACTCCACCACCTCCGCATTAGAGAGAAAAGCTCACTTTGTTGTGCTTGGTGGTTCCTGATTAATGTTTCGCTCCTGGGGGCTCTTCAGTCTGCCCATTATCCTTGCCTGGCTTGCGGGTTGCTCCCGCACCGCAGTGCCAAAAAGTGAAATATCCCGGGCACCAGATTCTTACGATCGCAGTGGAGTAATTGTCGACCGTGGAGATGAACAGAACCTAATTTCCCCCGTTGGGGAGCCCATACCTGGGTTACTGGGAACCCCCGATCTCCTTCTGCCCCGCAATCCTGACCACGAATTATTCATGGAACCTGGCAATTCCATCCGTCCATTTGAAGCGGTCTATTTTGATTTTGATCAATTCAACCTTTCGCCAGGTGAGCGGGGAAAGGTCATTGAATTAGCTGAATTTTTGGCTGAAAACCGAGATGCCAGGCTATTGATTGAAGGCTATTGCGATTGGAAAGGAACATCCGCATACAATAAATCCCTCGGAGAAAGAAGAGCTAGCTCAGTAAAGGATTACCTGATTGAGTTGGGTGCAGATCCTCGAAGAATTGATACATTGTCGATTGGCGATGAGTATGCTATACCTCAAGCTATGTCTGACCAGGCAAGTCTGGATAGACGGGCAGAATTTGTCATTTCCAAGGGTAATTAAAAACCTGACAAGCCGATAAAAAATTCCTCAAAGGCATCAATTGCCTTGTGCATAATCTCCAGATTAAAGCTCTCATCGGGTGCATGCAGATTATCCTCATTGGTGAACAATCCCAGCATAAGGGAATCGAGACCAGCCACTTCCTTTAAATCCCTAATAATTGGTATGCTCCCACCTTCACGCAAATATAGCGGTCTTGAACCAAAGGAGTTTTCGATACATTTTTCTGCCAAAGGAAACGCCCGCTTGAGCAAAGGCTTTGCGTTTTCATCCTCTCCGGGTTTCCCCGGAGGTAAAATGACATAGGGATCTCCTCCCCCTTTAAAATCCACTTCCACTCTAACCGCAGAAGAAAAGGAAGATTGCAGAGCATCTTTCACTTTGCTGGCAATATCTTCCGCGGACTGATCGGGAACGAGCCGGCAGGTAATCTTGGCGAATGCCTCTGCAGGAATTACCGTTTTAGAGCCTTCTCCCTGGTATCCTCCTCCGATACCATTAAACTCTAAGGTTGGACAGAAACGGATGGCTTCCAGTGGAGAGTATCCTGGCGGAGGAAAAAAGTCAGGTGCTCCAAGAAACTCAGCGTAGGAGGACTCGGTGATTGGTAACTTAGCCAACTCCTCCCGCTCCCATTCCTGGGGTGGTTGGACCGCGTCATAAAACCCTGGAACTGCTACCCTACCCTCTTCATCATGCATCGAGGCACAGGCCTTTGCCAATGCTTGTAATGGATTTAGCAACGCTCCACCATGCACTCCGGAATGCAGATCTTGCTTTGGTCCATAGACCTTTACTTCCAATGCAACCAGACCGCGCAGACCGGTAGTTACGGCCAACTGCTCTGGCCCCGGACTGCCCGTATCAGAGACCAGTAAAAAATCACCCTTTAACCGGTCTTTGCCGTCTTCCAAAAACTTGCGAAAACTGGGGCTGCCAATTTCTTCCTCTCCCTCGATCAAGTATGTGATTCGAAGCGGGAGATCGGGATTTCTTTTAAAGACCCTTGCTAGGGCCGCCATATGAACAATTTGCGGACCCTTATTGTCGGCTGCTCCCCTACCATAGAGTCTGCCATTTTTCTCAACAGCATCAAAAGGATCAGTTGACCACAAATGAACCGGATCAGGAGGTTGCACATCGTAATGCCCGTAGATTACTATCCCGGGCCAGGAGGGTTCTCCCCTTGTGGCCACAATAATCGGATTAATCGGTGTTTCCACAAGTTCCACCGCAAACCCAAGCTCCTTCAGCATGGAAATGGCACAATCCCGGGCCCCAACCACCCCGGTGGAAAAAGAGGAATCTGCGGATACACTCGGATGTGCCACATAGCACTTAAGGGCCTCAACTGGATCATCAAGTAAAAGGCTCACGGGTTTGGTCTTTCTCCCCTTGTTTTTTTTGCCTGCCGGTAAAGACCCAATGCATGGTCCATTTTTTCCTGCAGAAATTGAATACGGTTTCCTGGGTTAGGATGAGTGGAAAGAAACTGGGGCATCCGTTTGCCTTTATTTTTAGCTTCCATCTTCCGCCAGAAACTTACCGCCCCGCGAGGGTCGTACCCGGCCATCGCCGCGTAGTAAAGCCCCCGATGATCCGCCTCCTTCTCATTTTCCCGGCTGAATGGCAGGGCCACACCCACTATGGATCCTACACCATAGGCGGCCCGACCAAGCATGCGGTCGGAAGAACTTTGGTTACGTAGGGCCACATCAAGTATGACTCCGCCCACTCCCAGACCAATTGCCTGGCTCATCCGCTTGTTGCTGTGCCGCAGGGCGACATGGGCAATCTCGTGGCCCATGACCGCGGCAATCTCATCCTCATTGCCAGCCGCCAGATCAATTAACCCACTGTTCACTCCCACCTTACCTCCAGGCATGGCAAAGGCATTGGCCTCTCCTTTTTGAAAGACCACAAATTCCCATTCGGTTCCAGGCAGGTCTACTTGGGCAACCCGGGCAATACGCTCTCCAATCTCCTTGATCATTGCCTGGTGGTAAGCATTGGAAGAAATCGTCTCTTTTTGCTTCATTTTGACGAATTCTTTTTTGGAACGGTTGGCCAGGTGTTCGTCCGAAAGCATGGCCTGCCCACATCCGAATAGCAGCATGGTATAGCCAAGCAGTACGATGGTTGTAAGTCGCAGGTGTTTGAGGATACAAAACATACAACTTAATCGATAGCACTACCTACCAGTAATACAAGAACCGATCAATGTTTGAAGTGTCGAGTTCTGGTAAAGACCATGGCAAGATCACGCTCATTTGCCGCCGCGATCACCTCCTCATCACGCACACTGCCTCCTGGCTGTATCGCTGCCGTTGCCCCGGCATCGGCAGCGGCAATCAGTCCATCGGCGAAGGGGAAAAATGCATCGGATGCAATGGTCGAACCGGCCAGTGAAAGGTTGGCTTCACCTGCTTTCCAAACAGCAATCCGGGAACTATCCACCCGAGACATCTGCCCGGCACCGACACCCAGCGTGCGCTCATCACCGGCGTAGACAATAGCATTGCTCTTTACATGTCGTACGACCCGCCAGCCAAAAAGCATCGACCTCCACTCCTGCTCAGTGGGCTGGCGCTTGGTTACCACTTCAAAAGCTTTAGGGTTTATTTTTTTTTGGTCTCTATCTTGGGCAAGATAGCCACCTGGAACAGAGCGAATTTCCTGCAAAGTCTCTGCTCCAAAGCCCGCCTTGGAAACCAACAACCTTAGGTTTTTCTTTTTGGCGAAGATTTCACGGGCATCATCGGTAAATCCCGGAGCGATAATCACCTCGCAAAAGATCTCACTTATTTTCGATGCCAAACCCTGATCAAGTGTATTGTTTACCACAATTATTCCTCCAAAGGGTGCCTGTCGGTCGGTTGCATAGGCATATTCCCATGCAGTCTCCAAATTATCCGCACTGGCCGCTCCACACGGGTTGGTGTGTTTGAGAATGGCCACAGTGGGACGCTCAAATTCTCCTATCAGATAGGCCGCTGCAGAGACATCCAAAAGGTTATTGTAGGAAAGTTCCTTGCCCTGCAACTGATCGAAATGATCCAAAAAGTTGCCATATAATGCTGCCTGCTGGTGTGGATTTTCTCCATAGCGCAGACTCATCGCTTTGGATGTTTGCAAATTCATCTTTACTGGGAATCCGGAGATGGCATCCAAGTCTGGAACCTCCATGGATTGCTCCTCCAAATACTCACTGATCGCACGGTCGTAAGCTGCAGTGCGGGCAAATACTTTCTGGGCAAACTCCCTTCGCAGCGAGGCACCTTGCTCTGGCGATTCAAAAGACTTCAACACGCGGTCATAATCGGCTGGATCGCAGACAACGGTAACATCCCGGTGATTCTTGGCCGCACTGCGCAACATCGAAGGCCCACCAATGTCAATCTGTTCAATCGCCTCCTCAAAAGTTACCCCTGCACGGGCCACAGTTTCCTCGAACGGATAGAGGTTTACCACCACCAGATCAATCATGGAAATACCATGTTCTTGAGCAGCTTGGCTGTGATTATCATTTTCGCGCAGACAAAGCAAACCGCCATGAATCTTTGGGTGAAGAGTTTTTACCCTTCCATCCATCATCTCCGGAAAACCGGTATGCTCACTGACATCCATAACCGGAATCCCCTCTTCCCGTAGTAAACGGGCGGTTCCCCCCGTGGAAAGCAAAGTGAATTGATAAGTATCGACCAGAGCCCGGGCAAAAGGAATAATGCCGGACTTGTCACTTACTGATAGCAAAGCAAATTTGGACATCAAAAACTTACTGCAAGGCTGTGCGATTCGGGCAACATTTTTCCGCCAATTGTGGACAACTCTCTTGGGTTTGGGAAAAGAGATGGTCATTTCCTTCACTCCTGCTATGGTTTGAGCATCTAATCGTGCAAGAAAACAGCAAGGAACTCAGCGGTCTTCAGGCCAAGCTCGACAAACTCGTCCACCATCAGGAAAAGTCTGCCGTACAGGGTGTCCATTTGCACGCCTTCATTTATTTTGTTACCATTCGCAACCTCACAGAATCGACCGTCACCTTACTGGGAAGGAAGTGGATTCTGATTAATGAGGACGGGACCACAACCGTGGTGGAAGGCGATAAAATTGTGGGCGAATGCCCAGTACTGGAACCCGGGGGGGCCTTCTCTTACAACAGCTATCATGTTACCCACCTATCAGCAGAGGCTCGGGGATCCTTCCACGGGGTGGATGAGCACGGAGGCAAAGTACATGTCCGGATGGAACCTTTCCGCCTGGAGGTACCCCTCGATTCTTCGGCACCGCCCTCCGCCTCATGAAATTTACCGATCTCAATCCCCATGGTGGTATCGGGGCAAATTCTTCATACTGCCAGATTGGGCCTTTTCATTTCGCTATCGATTCCGGCTTACACCCCAAGTATGCAGGAAATGAGTCCCTTCCACGCCATGAAAAGATTGCTGGTGGTAAACTCGATTTTATTCTGCTGACCCACTGCCACCTCGATCACCTTGGCAGCCTTCCCCTCCTCTCCCGTCTTCACCCCCGGGCTCCCGTTTTCCTGAGCTATCCAAGTTCAGTTCTCATCCGCCGGATGCTGTCCAATTCGCTCGCGGTGATGAAACGGCAACGAAGCGAACTCAACCTGCCCGAACTCCCCCTTTACGGCCGTTCCGACCTGAGTGCACTCTATGACCGTATGGAAATCATGCCCATCGGTGAGCCTATGATTTTTGAGAAAGAGGGTCATTCTATCGAAATAACCGCCTATCATGCCGGCCATGTTGCCGGTGCAGTCTCATTTGCTTTGAACTACGAAGGGCAGCACATCTTTTTCACCGGTGATGTATTGTTTGATGATTTACGGACATTACAGGGTGCCCATTTACCCAAGCATCCAGTCGATGTTTTGGTGATGGAAACCACCCGGGGAGTTTCGGAGAGGCCCGCCGACAAACTACGCGAAGCGGAGGTGGTCAACCTGCTGCAGGAGACACGCAAGGCTCTGAAACGCGGAGGCTCCGTTTTACTTCCGGTTTTTGCCCTGGGCAGAATGCAGGAGATGTTGGTCGTCCTCAATGAGGCACGAAAGAACAAGGCTCTTCCCCCCACCCCTGTCTTTTGCTCCGGTCTGGGCATGGATCTTGTCAATCACATCCATCAAATTTCCCAGAATTTTAACCGGGTAAATTTTTCCCGGAAGGTTCTGCGGTCTATCGGTGCCCAACCTCTTCCCCGCCGAATCCAACCAGGTGAACCCCTACCAATGCAGGGAATCTACTTGGTAAGCAGCGGCATGATGGTGGAAAACACCCCTTCCTACATGCTCGCCACTTCCATGCTCGGGGACGACCGCAATGGCATCTTTTTTGTAGGCTATTGCGATCCCAATACCCCCGGCGGTCAACTACTTGAATGTAACCTTGGGGATGAGTTTTTATTCGAGGAAGTAGATATCCGCTCAGTCATCCGTGCATCCGTGAAAAAGTACGACCTCAGTGGCCATGCTGATCGGGATGAATTACTCGCTTTTGCCAAGTCCTTAAGCCCCCGAAAAATTGTTTTACATCATGGTGATCCAGAAGCACGCGACTGGTTTGCCTCCCAGTTTAAGGAATTGAAACTTCCTGTGCTCGACCCCGAGCCCCTAATCGAATATGAAGTCTGAAATGAACGAACCCACCGACCTTGCCTCCCAGTTGGATCAAATTTTTGAGCGCCCCTCAGGGCGTGCTCTCGATGAAATGCGTGCTGTCGAATTCCAGACCGGTATCGCCCCCCATGCCAATGGTTCCGTGCTCTGCTCCTTTGGCAATACCCGGGTGATTTGCTCGGCGATGATTGAGGACAAAGTGCCTGGGTGGATGCGTCAGCAAAAAGTGGAGGGCGGTTGGCTGACTGCAGAATACAGCATGCTTCCCTACGCCACTCTCAGCCGTAAGGATCGTCCCATCAGCAAAGGCAGGCAGGATGGGAGAAATATTGAAATTCAACGGCTCATCGGCCGCTCCCTCCGGGCCGTGCTCGACCTTAAAAAACTTACCGACAAGACCCTTTGGATTGATTGCGATGTCCTGCAAGCGGACGGCGGAACCCGCACTGCATCCATTACTGGGGCCTGGCTGGCCACCCGAATTGCGGTCAACGGCTTACTAGAGTCTGGAAAACTTGCCGAAGATCCCATCCGCGATCATCTGGCTGCAATCAGTGTTGGTATCTACAAGGACAAATGTGTGCTCGATCTGGACTACCCAGAAGACCGGGATGCCTCTGTCGATGCCAATGTGGTCATGACCGGGTCGGGAGAATTTGTGGAAGTCCAATCCTCCGGGGAGGAAGCCACTTATTCGAGAGCCCAATTGGATGAACTTCTTGGCCTCGCCGAAAAAGGAATTGGCGAACTCATCGAGCTGCAAAAGAGGAAGTTAACCTAAGTCAGGACTGAGCTTCCCTTTTTCGATCACTCTCCGGTTCAAAAAGAGAAGCTATCCA
This sequence comes from Opitutales bacterium, assembly GCA_038106225.1. Taxonomy (GTDB): domain Bacteria; phylum Verrucomicrobiota; class Verrucomicrobiia; order Opitutales; family Seribacteraceae; genus Chordibacter. The sequence continues at coordinate 23,710 of JAYODK010000024.1, forward strand.
CTGGTCCAGTTCCTCCTCTGCCAGCCATCGGTACGCCTTGCGCAGGCAGTAGAGTAATCCCAGTGGCAAAAGAATTGCCAACAGGATAATTTTCTCGATTACCAGCACAAACAAGCCGGTTAAGCATTCCAGAATATCGGTAAAGTTTTCCTTCAGGT
>JAYODK010000089.1:0-3524 GCA_038106225.1 Opitutales bacterium
GACCGGAAGCTTACCAAGGATGGAAAAGTAATTTTTTCGCTTGGACGGTCAAGGTAGCGGAAAAAATTACTCCGGTCCCAGTTCCCAGGCAGACCTTCCGCCCATTGAACGTAAATAGAGCAGACCTTCGCTGCCTTCCTCTCCAACATCTGCCGGAGTAATCTTGTCGATACCATAGCGCTGGTTGATCTTGAGCCCAAAGCCAAGCATTTTTCGGATAAGTGATTTTTTACCAGAGAAGGCGGCAGCATGTAGCATGGAATATCCATCCTTTGCTTCGATAGTAGGATCGGCCGAATGTTCAATTAAATAGTCAACCATTTCCTCCCGACCGGCTACAGTGGCAATTAAAAGAGGAGTGGCACCAAAAGAGTCCTTTTCATTAATTGCATGACCTGACTCAAGCAGGGATTTTATGGTGGTAAAATCCCCGGTGCCCGCAGCCAAGTGCAAGGGGTTAGAAATTTTCACTCCCACATTAGCCAAAAGTTCGACGAGTTGCTTATTGCCACTTGCACCGGCCAAATCCATGAGGTTAGACCCATACTTGTCGACCCCATGGGCATTTGCGGATAGGGCAAGTAGGGTCTCCGCCATTTCCAGTTGCCCACGAAGCGTGGCGGTCATGATTGGAGTTTCCTGTTCGTCCGTCTGAGCATCAACATCAGCACCATCCTCCAAAAGTAATTCCACAACTTCCTGATTTTTCCCCCAGGCGGCACTGTGCAAAGGAGTCGAAAGATGATTTCCGCGGGTATTGGGATTCCCTCCATTTCTTAGTAAATAATCCACAATGTAGGCATTTCCCCGGTAGGCAGCATAATGGAGAGGGGAGTGCCCAAAGCGGTCGTTTGCATTGATCAAGGCACCCATGGCCACGGATTCAATAACTTCATTGAGATCGTCCTGGGCTATGGCGAGAAACAAGCGGGCATTGATTTGGTCGATCCATTCCTGTCCAAGGCGATCTGCTACCATTTCCCAACCTTGTTTTTTAGTCTGAATAAGTTTTAGATCTCCAAGCAAAATCCCTTGTTCAGTTAGGCGGATGGATAGATTACTGAAATCTTCAAGCCAACTGATTTTTTTTAATTGATCAAAGCTCAGACCTTCTGGTTCACGAAGGGACCGAGCTGCGGATAGAGGATTAAAATCTAAAGCAAATTGGTGATTGTTAAGTAACTTTCTGCGATGAAATGAAAGTGGCTCGATGGGTTTGCCAAGCTTTATCTCGCGAGAATATTCAGTTGATGAAAGCCAGACGGAATCTTTCGACTCAGTAAGTGTAAGTTGATGGGCATCAAAAATGGAGGGAAGCCCCATTCCACTATTCATACCAGCAAGCAGTTCGCGAAAGGCCAAGGGATGGGCAATTTTCATGCCGCTAGCCCAAATAGGCTTTGTCTGCGAGATAGCTTGACCGTTAGGAAGCGAGATTTGTTTAGTTTTTGTGCCTCCTCCTGCGAAAACAAAGTCACCGCTGGGGAATTTCAATAATTGCCGGGCACTTAGATCGAATCCAGGCAGATCGGTGTCTGCACCAAGTTTATTCCCGGATAGAAACTTTAAAACAGTATCCACTGCATCGATAAGAAAAGATTGGAATCTAACTTCAGGAAGACTAATGCGGGCAACCAAAGGGGCATCCCCAGGTAACTGACTTATGATCTCAAGGGGTTTAGCTAAGTTTTTTTCTGCTTCGACAGGCCTCGAATAATTATGTGCCTGGATTTTTATAATCCCTGGCTGAGATTTGAGAAAAATCCCATAGGAGTCCTGCAAAAGAGGATCAAAAAGAGGGAAAATAGAGCCTAATAGCGTATTCCCACTCAAGTTTTCCAACATTCTACTGTTACCAATACCTTCAATATACAAGCTTAAATCTGCTGAATGAGTAGCATGATTGGACAGGGAAGAGGGCATGTCTTGTGGGTGATTAAACGAAGAGAGTGAGCTAATGAAGGAGGAAAGATCATTTTCCGGTGGGGGAAATTGTGTTTGCTCTGAAAAGAAGATAGTTCCGAGTAGGAAACAGAAATCGCCCGCCCGTCCTATAGCAAATGGTTGGGTTGCACGCTGATATACCTTGGGGTTGTTTTTTGATGGTCTTAACCCAAGAAAGTTGGCGAGGGTACTCAAGGTTTGGTCAGCTTGAATAACTGAGCTTGTCTTAAGGATTACTCCAAACTGGGGGTAAGGGCGTTCGCCCTCAATCAAACGGACAAAAAATTGTAAAGGTTCCTCCCATTCGATCCCACTTTGGTTGGAATCAATTAACCATTTACGAATGGGAGAACCGTTTTCTTCTATCCGGTCAAGCAGTGGTCTCCATTGTTTGTTTTTAAGAATCCCTGATTTGGAAATTATTTTTTGTCCGTCCACACTTAGAACAATAACAGAATCCGCTGGAACCCTGCTGAGAGTTCCACTGGAACTGGCATAAACGGAAACAAAACCGTAAAGAAGAAAAAGTGAAAAGAGGCTAAGATAGATGCTGAATTTGTGCATATTGATAAACATTTAAGCTATTCAGCGTAATATAATGGTCAAATTATCTTTCCAATTTGCTCGTGAATTTCTAATGCTTGGGTAGGAAAGGATTATGTTTACCGGAATTGTAGAAGGTGTTGGCATCGTAAAAAGCTTGGAAGAACAGCAGGAATCCTGGTTGCTCCACCTCGAGCTTCCTTTTGCAAACGGGGATGGACTTGAGGCGGGGGCAAGTCTTGCCGTCAATGGATGCTGCCTAACCATGCGTGAGGATGGATTAACCCATGGTTCATTTGATCTGCTGGAAGAAACCATTAAACGAACAAACTTGGGAGAACTCAGAACCGGGGACCGGGTTAACTTGGAGCGTTCCCTTGCAGCAAATGGTCGACTGGGTGGTCATTTCGTTACCGGGCATGTGGATGGACCGGGAATCATTGAGGTATTTGAAGAGAGAGGTAAGAATTTGTTTCTACAGATAAAAGTTGAATTAGAAGGTACCAAGTACCTGGTAGATAAGGGATGTGTGGCAGTGGATGGATGTTCGCTCACTGTTTGCGAGGTCACTGACAATTCCTTTGCTGTCTGGCTAATTCCCCACACCCTTGACCAGACTAATTTAAAGAATCGCAAAGCGGGTGATCGATTGAATCTTGAATTTGATCTGCTGGCAAAATATGTGGAGCGTATTCAGGCAAAATCATGAGTGATTCCGGGATAATAGAACCTGCGGAAGCTACCCTTGCGGTACTGGAAGAGCTCAAAAGGCAGCGAACTGAAGGTATCCGTGAGTTGTACATGGAGGATTCCACCCTCCAATCCTTGGAGGATCTACTTGGAGAGTCCAAGGAGGTACGGCCAGTCCCACAACGCCAAGTAGTCGCTCCTGTTGCTGTACCGGCCCCGGATGCCGTTCCTTCGGTTGTGGAGGAACCTCTAAGTGTTTCACCTTTACCCAAGGCATCTGAAAAACCATCTTTGCAGGCAGTAAATCCTGCACTCTTAACGCCTCCCGAAATTACACTGCCAAAAGG
>JAYODK010000025.1:0-23372 GCA_038106225.1 Opitutales bacterium
AAAATTCCGCTGGGTATGGTATCGGGCCGGTAAAGAAAGTAATAATGCCTGATGCCCCCAATCCATGGTGGGGAACAGTTGGGGAAAGACCAGGTGGATGGAAAATATCCGATTGGTTTGGATCGTTCCGGGATTATGAGAATGGATGGATCTTTCACGCAGGACTGGGATGGTTGTATGCCTCGCCAGATAAGGATGGTGGAGTATGGTTGTGGAAGGAAAAGAGAGGATGGTGGTGGACAAAACCTCAAGTTTGGCCCCATCTATGGTCAAACAGGACCAAGAATTGGTTGTACCTTGTTAGTGGGAAAAATAATCAGGAAGTAAGGGTTTACGATTATTCAACTAAGTCATACCGGTAAGGCTGAAAACGATTAGCGTGCAAAGCGGTCGTTGACTTTGAGCGTAAAATCAGGAGGATTATTCCCTTTTCATAATTTTCTACCGAAATGGCTAACAACGAGCAAAACGAAGAGCCCAAGCAAAACGATGTCCCTGTGGATGAGCAGTCAGACGGTCTTACTGCAGAGCAGGCAGCACAAGAGCGTTCATACGATGAGGTTGAAACATGGCAGAAGAGTAAAAACACACTTTTTTCTGTTCTGGGAATAATCGCCCTGGGTGTGGCAATCTCCTCCTTTTACAACAATTCAAAAGAGGAAGCTGCCGCTGAACGAAGCCTCAGGTTTCTAAATGCAAGCCTCGGGGAAGTTGGTTCGGAAGAAAAGTTTCTCTCCTTTGCCGAGGATTATGATGATACGCTTGGGGGAGTTGCCCAGTACCGGGCAGCATCCATCCAGTATGGCAATGCCAGTTATGCAGATGCAGCAAAGAATTTTCTGGATGCTGCGGACCGGTTGCAGGGAGATCCCCTGCGGGGCAGGGCAAAAATTGGACATGCGGTTTCCCTGATTAAGAATGACCAGTCAGAAGAAGGAAAATCAGCATTGGTCAAAATAACAGAGGACACCACCTTGTTGAATACCGACCGTTTCGAGGCGAGATATTTACTTGGAGTAAATGCAATTAGTTCCAATGACCGGGAAGGTTATGAAATTCAGAAAAAAGCGCTGGGAGAGAAAGAAACTGCGGCAGACTACCTGTCCCGCCTCGCAGACTTTGAGAGATTGCATGGGCTTTACCAACAAGCAAAGTCCCTCCCTGATATTAATTTGGCAAAGGGGGCAGAGTATTTGAGTAAGCAAAGAAAGCGCAAGGGAGTTAAGGAAACCGAGAGCGGGTTACTTTATGAGGTTATAAAGGATGGAAATGGATCCATGCCCCTTTCCACAGACGAAGTGGAAGTGCACTACCATGGAACTTTAACAAATGGAGAGGTGTTTGATTCATCTAAGGATCGTGGAGAGCCGGCAAAATTCCGTTTAAACCAAGTAATTCCCGGATGGACAGAGGGTCTGCAGTTGATGAAGGCAGGTTCAAAGTGGAAATTCTACATTCCAGCACAACTTGCCTATGGTGACCAGGGAAGTAACTCGATTGGTCCGAATGAAGCACTGACATTTGAAGTGGAACTGCTCGGAATTACTCCGCCAATTGTTGAGCCCGAATTACCCGATCTAAATGATTCAGAACCATTACCTGCAGTTTTTCCAGATGATGCAAACGCATCCAAAAAAATAACCGCCCAAAAACAGCCAAAGGAAAAGAAAAAAGAACCAAGCAATCCTGCTGAGGTAAAAGATAAAAATGTTTCCAAGTAGCCTCCCCAAACTTTCTGCCCTGGCAGAGATTTGGGTTGAATTAAGCTCTTAGGCGTGAATGGAATTACGGATTTCACGGGCAGTATCTTGCCCACATAATCTTTCGACCAAAGATAATCCAAACTCAACCGCTGTGCCCGCTCCTCGGGAGGTGATAATTTTATCGGCCGTAACCACTGCCTGATCTGAAATCATATCGGGCAGTTCATCAATAACGCTGCCATGACCAGTGTAAGCACAATGGTTTAAGAGACCGGCGTCCATTAGAAGTAATGGAGCTGCACAGATCGCACCGATCGGTTTTTGCAGATCGGCAAATTCCCGGATAAGGGAGATGAATGATTGGTCCTTGCGGAGTTCAAAAACTGCCGGTCCGCCAGGCAGGATTAACAGATCGAACAGTTTGGTGTTGGTATCCGTAAGAAATTGATCTGCCCGCAATACAATGCCTGATCGGCCGCAAACTTCCAGTTGTGACTCGCAGGATGCTGTGACCACCTCAACCTCTGCCCGGCGTAAAAGATCAATGGGGCAGGTGGCCTCGATTTCCTCGAATCCATGAGCAAGGGGAACGAGGACTTGTGGAATCATGGAGCTAAGGAAGGGTATCAGGCGGCTTTTACCTTTTCCTTCTTGGGTGAGGATTCTTTCTTTTTCTCAGTTTTCGGAGATGATTCCTTTTTGGAGTCCGCAGAATCTGAAGATTTTTCCTTAGATTCTCCACCGCTCTTTTTCTTGTAATCGGTCTCGTAAAATCCAGTGCCTTTAAAGATGAGACCTGCTCCCAGACCAAGTAGCCGTTTGGCTTTCCGTTTTTTGCATTTCGGGCAGCTCTTGACCGGAGCGTCGTTCATTGATTGAAAGAGTTCCCACTCATGAGAACAAGCACCACATTGATAGTCGTAGGTTGGCATATGGCAGTATTTTAAACTTAAAATATTGGGAAGTCAGGAAAAATTCTTCATCCTAAGGGCACAGGAATAAGCAATCAAAATCCAGGAGCCGACAAAAAAGGATATTCCATAAAGAGGAAGGGCGAGTAGAAAAATTCCCCAGAATGCAACGACTGGAAGGGCGAGTGGTTTCCATCCGTTAATTGCCTGTTTAAAAAGAATGCGGATCTCGAAGGCGTCGCGGAACTCCTCGTGCCGTAAATAGGCCATAAAGGCGGACAAGAAAAGCATGGGGGAAAAGAAACCGGTAATGGCTAAGGGCAGGTAGGCTACCACCCCGAGTAAACCAAAAGTCAGAAAATAAAGAATTAAGCTGGTTATCCAGCCAATGATCATAGGTATACCAATGTAAAGAATGAGTAATCCGAATAAACGAAGGCCACAGATGAAGAGCTCTGGCAAGTTCATCTCTGACCACTCGGGCAGGTCAAGCTGTTGGCCACGCCGCAAATTGCGCCCGTAAATGAACAGATATCCGAGGGCAAAAAGATTCAAACCCGGGATGAAGGACAATCCCCCACCGAGCAAAACCTTCGGAATCCATCCTGGACGACCGAACAATCGGGTACACACCGCTTCCAAACTTGGCATAGGTAATATATGGTGACATGCTTTATTTTTCCCGCAAGCCATGAATTTTTCTGAAAAGCTAAAATCTTTCCAAAATCATATAGAATCGCACATAAGATCGGACCTGCCTGATTCTTCCACCAGGCCGGAACATTTACATGAGGCAATGAACTATAGTTTGCGTGCGGGAGGAAAGCGGTTGCGTCCGGTTCTGGTAATGGCTGGCTTTGATCTTTTTCCCAGTGAGAAAGATCCGGTTTTTGCAGCTTTGGCTGTTGAAATTATTCATACCTACAGCCTGATTCATGATGATCTGCCCGCCATGGATGATTCGGATCTGCGACGCGGAGTACCCACTTGCCATCGAGCCTTTGATGAAGCAACTGCAATCCTTGCCGGTGATGCATTGATTCCTCTGGCATTTGAAATATTGGCAAAAAACTATGCTTCGGATCCTGCGTTGGGTTTAAAAATGATAAACCTGTTGGCTGAAGCAGCAGGAAGCAAGAAATTGGTTGGGGGGCAGATGGAGGATCTTCTGGCAGAGGGAAAAAATCCCGATGAACATACACTTTCCTTTGTTCATGCAAATAAAACCGCTGCGATGATAGAGGTTTCCCTGGTGCTTGGTTTTCTTCTTGGTGCCCGGGGAATGGATAACGGGCTCCTGCAACTGGTTTCTAAGGCTGGTCATTCCCTTGGTTTGGCCTTTCAGGCAGTTGATGATGTATTGGATGTCACTTCCACCACAGAAATGCTGGGCAAGGATGCTGCCCATGACCAAGAAGCCGGCAAGATGACTTGGGTAACGATGCTGGGTTTGGAAAAGGCGAAGACTTTGGCAAGCGAACACACGGAGAAGGCATTGGGTAATATTCGGGATATTGGTGGGGATAATCAATTTTTACTCGACCTTGCGGAGTATATGCTTCGTAGAAAAAGCTGACTTTTAATGCATGATGCTAGCCCAGGCTTACACTCGCAGGATTGGCGGGAAAGACTGGTTGTTTCCAGGGATTTAGGTACCGGATTTGCTGCCCCGGGAGGGGAATTTACCCGGGCGTTGTTTGAGTGGAGTTTGTTGCCGGGAGGGAGTTTTTTACATCTTCTGTTGAATAATAGAAGGGTAGTAGAGCTTGGAGCTGGGATGATGCATTATGGGTACGCTTTTGCTGCCCATGCCGAAGCCAAAAATTTTGTGGCAGTGGAACCTTTTTATGCCGACAGACAAGAAATTGCCCAGACTGCTTATGTTGAAGAGAATCTCGATCCAGGCTTACGGATACCGCGAAAAGTTGAGTCCATGGATATGCTCAGGTATTTGCAGGGTGAACCGGATAATCTTTTGTGCATCTTAGCCTGCGGAATAGAGGACTGTATTCTGCCTGGTCTGGACTACCGCAGGAAAGTGGAAGGAGAAATTGAAAGAACCCTGGAGGAGGATGCTTTTTTTCTTAGTTCCCACAGTGATTTGAAACCTCAGGGATTGATGGAAAGAGAAATTGTTTTCAGCCGACCATCAAATCCCCAATTGATTGACCGCTTGAGGTTGCACGGTCGAAGACTCGCATTTGACAAATGGCATCAAGTACTGCCACCTTTATTGTGCGTTTAAGACTTTGTGGAAGCGGACAAGCGGGCTTTCATGATCAGGTATAATTCCCGGCTAATCCATGCGTCGGTAGCAGCATATGCTTGTTGTGCAGGAGAAAGGGGACTCTTTTGCCAGTTCGATAGCTGGGCAGATTTGGAAAGTCGCTGAGAGAAAAAGATGGCGGTAAGGTTGCGCAACCCAGTTTGTTCAATTTTGAGGGATTGGGCGAGCGGAGCGAGATCTTCAAAACCTTGCGGGGTAAACTCCTCAATTTTTTTTAGATTGTAAACATCGTCCTTAATAGCAACCCCAGTCTTAATAATATTTGGATCCTCGAGAATTTTGACTAAGGGTCCCAGTTTCATAACTGGATATAAGCGAAAAAGAAAGGCCTGGTCTGCGGTGGCTAACTGAAGAAGGGCAGGGGGATTGTTGGGACCACGTTTAAAGTTTGGCTTGCACTCAATATCAAACCCGAGAACTTTTTGTTTACTTAAACGGGAGACAAATTTTTTGAATGTTTTATTGTCATCCGCCAGTTGAATGGACCCGTGAAAACGGATGAGCGGAAGTTCATTAATTTGGCTTTTCTCAAGCCTGGATGGTAATTCGCCTTGATTGGAACTGAGTAATGACATGGAGGAAGGTAATCATAGTTCCATAGTTAATCCATCGTAGGCAAACAAAACTTCCCGGGGAAAGCCACGGGGTGAAGGAGCACCGGGGATTCCTGGGATAGATTCGCGGACAGCATGCCTGGTCCCGGTGAGAAATTTTCTGGTATGGGCACAAAAGTCAGAGATATTCTCGTCGGTTGCATTTGGGTCATGATGGAAAATAGCTAGTTTTTCCACTTCTCCACGGGCAGCGAGTTCAACACCCATAACATTGCTTGAATGGCCCCAGTGTTCACGGGTGCCAATTGATTCGGAAAGCGTGTAGGGAGCATCGAAAATCAAAAGATTGGCCCCTCGGATGAAATCAAGATATGGATAGTCTTTGGAGTGGGCTTCATTGGTGTGCTCGCAATCGGTTGAATAAACGATGGATTTATCATTGCTGTCCACCCGGTAACCGTAGGATACCCCGGGGTGATTCTGTTTGAATAAGGTAACAATTGAGTCGCAAACCTCAATACGGTCACCTGGTTGGTGCTCTACAAATGATATTTTTGCTCCAAATGTATCAAAGTTAATCGGGAAAAAAGGCTCGCGCATCTGCTCGCGCAGGAATCCTTCCATGCCCTTGTGACCACCATGAAAAACCACTTGGTTACTGGGTGCGTATGCCGGGGCAAAGAAAGGAATACCCTGCACATGATCGTAATGAAAATGAGAGAGGAAAATGTGAAAAACCGCACCACTCACTTTTTGAGACATCAATTCCTTGCCCAGTGCACGCAATCCAGAACCGCCATCGAGGATTAAATATTCCTGCGAACCCGTTTCTACTTGCACACAAGGGGTATTGCCCCCCCAGTGTGAACGGGTGCGGAAATTTAGTTTGGTGCTGACAAATTCACGGATTTGTCTCTCCGATCTTAGCTCCTTGCCCCTGGCCGCCATTAAGGATGCAACGATTTTTTCCTCGATTTCCTGGGCGGTTGGAGCAGTGGGTAAAGACCCACGGGTTCCTTTAAAATGAACTTTCATAGGGTAAACACTTTTTTTTTACATTAAGTAAAAATTGGCAACGCTAATCTATTTTTTTGTTAACTTGGTAAAAAATACCAAGTTGTTGGCTTGAAGAATGATATTTACATGAACATTGTGTAATTATGAGTAACGATGAAAAACTAGCCATTCCCTTCTACCGTGTTGGACTAGAACGTCTGACATATTCAGAGATTTTGGAACGCTTTGTGGATCCTTCCAAAAAAAGTGGTAATTTTCACCGCATCTCAGATATGCATGTAAAAATTGGCATGCCCATAAGCTTTCGTACGGATGATGAACTAGTGCCAGTGGAAAACGGTACCCCTATCAGTCAGGAAGCGATGCTTCACATGCTTGGCATATTGCTTAACGAGAAACAAATTGCGCAGGTGACCGATCCAGACACACCCCAAGATGTGGATACCGCATTTGAATGGGCTGAGCATGGTATAAATTTTCGACTTAATGTTTTCCGGGACCGGGATGGATTGGCCTATGTTATGCGTGTCTTGTCCTCATCCATTCCTCCTATTGAAAATGTTGGTCTTCCCTCTGAAATGATCTGGAAAGAAATTACCACTTTGAAAAGAGGACTGGTGCTGGTTACCGGGGTTACAGGGAGCGGCAAGTCAACCACGATTTCCTCCCTGATTAATCATGTCAATTTAACAAGAAAATCGAGAATTATCACCCTGGAGGATCCGGTGGAGTTTATCTTTAAAAATGAGAGCTCAATGGTCTCCCAGAGACAAGTTGGACAGGATGTGCCGAGTTTTTCAGCCGGTTTAAAAAGTGCCCTGCGTGAAAATCCTGATGTCATTTTTGTGGGTGAGATTAGGGATACAGAAACGGCCACGCTGGCATTAAGTGCCGCAGAAACTGGACACTTGGTCTTTTCCACCCTGCATACACGGGATGCAAAAGGGGCATTGAGCAGGATTGTGGATATGTTTCCGGCCGAACAGTCAAAATTTATCTGTCTGCAATTGTCCTTTAGTTTGTCTTATGTTTTGAGCCAGAAATTAGTTCCCCGGGAGGATGCTGCGGGCAGGATCCTGGTTATGGAGGTCCTGAAAAATGTTCCGGCCATTGGAAACTTGATCAGAACAGGTAATTGGCAGCAGGTTTATTCGGCGATGGAGACTCAATCCAAGGAAGGAATGTTAACGATGGAGCAACATTTACTTTTCTTGCACCAGCATGGAATAATAAGCAGAGAATCCGCGATTGCATATGCCAATGATGCAAGTCTGATCGAGCGACTGGGCGGATAAAACGGTTGCTGTATTTTGGAAGGGAAAATCTCCATACAAATTAAAAAAAGATGCAAAAAATGTTACACCGCATATTCAATTCCTCTACGAGATATTTCCTTGTCCTTGGATTATCCATAGGGTTGGCTTTTATACTCCTTGCGGATGCGAGGGAAAAGGATGCTAAAAAGATTAAGAAAAAAATGATCACCAAGACTGAAGAAGAGTGGAAAGCCCAATTATCCCCAGAGGAGTTTAGAATTCTACGCAAAGCTGGAACTGAACGTCCAAATGGCAAAATCTATGAGGAGTTTAAGAAACAGGGAGGGGGAGTCTATTTTTGTATAGGGTGTGATACTGAATTATTTTCCTCAGATCAGAAATTTGACTCCCATTGTGGATGGCCCTCCTTTTTTGATCCTTCGAAAGTGGAAAATGTAAAAACATCTGTGGATTATCTTTTGGGCTACCCAAGGACTGAAGTGCTTTGTGCGACCTGTGACGGGCATCTTGGGCATGTTTTTACCGGGGAGGGCTATAACACACCCACAGACAAACGCTACTGTATAAACGGAACGGTGTTGCGCTTTAGACCACACCCCAAAACCGATAGCAATAACTCTGATACGCAAATAACCAAACCAAAGAAAAAAAATATTTAGTTAATTCATCATCTCGGTCGTGAAAATTACGCAAAAAAAGTGCCTTTTTGAACGAATTCTTGTTCGTTTGGCTATAATTTTTGTCCTCGCTGATCAGCCTTCACTTCGGGGCACAGATGAGGTGATTGGGGTTAGGTTGCCATCTTATGATTCCCTTGGGCGTTTACTTTGGGAAATATCCGCTGCCAAAGTGGAATTAATTGAAGAGGACAGCTATTATGCCCAAAACCCTACGCTTTCCATTTTGGAGAATCGAAGGGCTACCACTACTGCCCAATCGACTGATGGTTATTTTGATGTCAATCAACGCACTGCCAAAGGTGGGAAGACACTTGAGGTAAGCGGCAACGGGTTTACTGCATTTGGCAGACCATGGACATTTGAGCAAAATGAAAAGGATGACAGTAGTCGATTGAGTTTCTCTGAATACGCCAATATCGGCTTTGATTATGAGTTGGGTTCTCATTTTGCAGGACTCCCACAAAGCAGGAGTTCTTCCGGGTCGGAAAGCTTTTCCGGAAAAACAGCAAGGGACGAAAGGGCTGATCCATCAGCCAAGTTAGAGGATTTTCCCACCACTGCATGGGCAAAGAGATGTGAGCTAATTGACTTGGGTAATGGCAAGCACCGTTTTCTTCTGGATGGGGAAACGGAGATTAGAATGGAAATGGAAGATGTAAATGGATCTGGTAGCCAGATAACTACAATTACCTGTGATCAAGCAATCATGGAGCTAGTTGATGATAAAAATCAATCAAATGGCATCGAGATCAAGAGGGTTGAAGCAAGTGGTGATGTGGTCGTTAAACAACCTACCAGAACATGCACTGCAGGTACTATTGAATGGGAAGAGGATGGCAGAGGATTGGTTTTGGAAGGGAATGCCAAAGTTTATGATGTGAAATGGGGAAAGGCAGAGGGAGCTAAAATTATTTTAAGAAAGGAAGACGGAAGAGCAGAAGTTGTGGGTGGGGAAGGGCGGTCAAAGCTAAGTATTCCGATTTCGCCAAAATTTAAATTCCCCAAGTAAAAATTCTTCTAGAACACGGTGATTACGGAAGCTCATAAATTAAGGGTAGCAAATTTAAGCAAGAGATTTGGACGAAAAGATGTCGTCAAAGATGTTTCCTTAGATGCAAATGGAGGAGAGATTGTGGGCTTACTTGGCCCGAATGGTGCTGGAAAGACCACTACATTCTCCATGGTTGCCGGTTTTCTCTCGCCAACTTCGGGAGAAGTATTGCTTAACGATCTAAAGCTGACCAATTTGCCGGCCTACAGCCGGGCTCGTAAAGGTTTGGTCTATTTACCTCAAGAGTCTTCAGTTTTTAAAAAGTTAACCGTTGAACAAAACATTAAAGCGATCGTTGAAACCTTGGGAGTTTCGAGGTCACAAGAAAATGATCTTGTAGAAAAAAGATTGGAGGATCTTAGATTGACCAGCCTCGCAAAACAAAAAGCTTACACCCTGAGCGGAGGGGAGCGGCGCAGGTTGGAGATTACGCGCGCCCTGGTGTTGGAGCCGAAATTCCTAATGCTTGATGAACCTTTCAGTGGGGTGGATCCGATAAGCGTGAGTGAGGTGACTGAAATTATTCTTGAGCTTAAAAACAAAGGGATGGGCATTTTTTTGACCGATCATAATGTGAGGGAAACCCTACGGGTGGTGAATCGTGCATATTTGCTGTATGAGGGCAGGGTTCTTACCCAAGGAACTGCTGACTTCCTTTTGTCTGATCCGGAGACCCGGGAGAAATACCTGGGGCAGAATTTTGAAGCATAATCCCCCAATCTTTTATTTATTATGAAATCATCTCTTCCCGAGTATGTAGAAAGTATTTCAGTTCGTGATTTTTATGAATCGTTTGCAGACCGCTTACTTTTACGGTTGGTGACATCAAGAAAAACCCTTTCCAGAAGCACCATCCGGGAGAGAAGTTTAAATAGGCCAGCTCTGGCTGTTACCGGGTATTTCAAATATTTTGCCAATAAAAGAATTCAACTTTTTGGTGCTGGTGAAATGGGGTTTTTGAGGGAACAATCCAAGAGCCATCGTCTTAAAGTGCTTGAAAGTATGGCTGCCAAAAAGATTCCATGCGTGGTGATTTCTCGCAATCTTGCACCAACCCCAGAAATGCTCGAAGTTTTTGAGCAGTATGGGGTGCCTGTTTTCCGGACGAGTCTTGCATCCAAAGCATTTACCACAGAAGTGACCGTTTTACTGGAGGAAAGATTTGCACCCCGCACCACAGTTCATGGTACTCTACTTGATATACGGGGCATTGGAACATTAGTTAGAGGAGAGAGCGGTGCCGGTAAGAGTGAAGCTGCCCTTGCCCTGCTTGAACGAGGGCACAGCCTGGTGGCAGATGATATGGTCCGGGTAAAACTATTGAGCGATCATACACCAGTTGGCTTTTGTGATGAGATGAGCAGAGGATTCATGGAGTGTCGCGGGATTGGAATTATCAATGTGGAAGAATTATTTGGTATCCGCTTCGTGCGTATTGAAAAAAAGATAGAACTGGTGGTTACATTTACAGAGGATATCAAAGATTCGGGAATTGACCGCACCGGTCTGGACAGGAAGACATTTGAGATTCTTGGGGCATCTGTTCCGCATATGGAGATACCTTTGCGTACTGGGCGAGATATGGCACGATTGGTTGAAGTGGCGGCGATGGTTCAGGCAGCCAGGCAACTCGGTCATGATTCTGCAAATGATTTTAACGAAAAATTAATCCAAAAAATGAATAATTTTTGATGAATGTCTGTGGGATTATGGATCTTGGATTTCTCTAAATCACCTAAAATCAATAATCTTATGCGCAATGGTGATTTTTGTAATTTGGCAACTTAAAAATGTTCAAAAACTTACTTTCATCAGGGTGTGAATAACTTGTGAGAAAGTTATGGTTGTCTCTGGCTTTTTTTTGCTTGGTTTAGAGGAGATTCTTGTTCAAAAGAATAACATACCCCTTTTACCTCCCTTAAATTATAAACCCTTCGATTTCTCTTTAGAGATTATTTTAAAACGCTGATATTCAAATGCTTGCAGAAATAGAATTATTGCCAAACTCTTACCTGTCCGGCTTAATTTTATCTTTGAAGGATATCCTTTTGAATGTCGGAAAGTCTTCATTATCAGCAGGTTTTAGGCTTCTCTCTAATCCTGTGAATAATTCTTACTCTAACTTCTTATGACACAAACAACTGCCACCCCTGAAACTTTTTGGAGTTCATTGAGAGAAAACCTGCTTGAAGTCATACCAGCTGATACTTTCAGGGTATGGTTTGATAATATTCGTGTCGGTCATATGGATGAGGATGGTTGCGAACTTCTAACTCCTAACGAATTCTCTGCAATCTGGATCAGAGACAACTATCTTGATGTGATTAGGCAAGAAGCAGACAAGTTGGTGGGATATCCTTACTCGGTCGAACTCCTTGGTTCTTACGAGGATGATGACAACAAAGAGGATTCTCAAAATCGTTTAAAGCCGAGCACCAAAATGAAATCCACCCGCACGGCGGGACCATCTCTTCATGGAAGGTCTCTTGGTATAAATCCCAAGAATACATTTTCAAATTTTGTTGTGGGGGCTGGAAGTGAGCTAGCCCATGCAGCCTGTGTCGCAGTATCTAATGCTCCGGCTCATGCTTACAATCCACTCTTTCTTTATGGCGATACCGGTCTGGGTAAAACTCATCTGATGCATGCAGTTGCCCATCAGGCACTCAACCGTAACCCTGGCTGCCGGATAGCATATGTTTCCTGTGAGCGTTTTACCAATGAATTTATCCGGGCAATCCAGGAAAATACCCTAACCAAGTTCCGCTCACGTTACCGAAGTGTAGATTACCTTCTTATTGATGATATCCAATTTTTGGCGGGCAAAGAGCGAATACAGGAAGAATTTTTCCATACCTTTAATGAGCTCTATGAAGCACAAAGACAAATTTTCCTTACCAGTGACCGCCCCGCTGGAGAAATAGATAAAATTGAAAGTCGTTTGTTATCGAGGTTTCAGTGGGGGTTGGTGACTGATATCCAAGCCCCCGACTGGGAAACCCGCGTGGCCATTCTTACCCGTAAAGCAGAAGCGATGGGCATTTCTATTGAGCCCGAAATTCTGGAATTTCTTGCTAAAAATATTTCCCGTAATGTACGCCGCATGGAAGGTGCATTAACCCGAGTGGCTGGTTATGTTGGACTTACCCGCAAGAAAGCAGACTTAGAAACCATTCAGCGTTTGCTTCGAGATATTCTTCGGGAGGAAAACCTGAGTCGTATCACCATGGAGACTATACAAAAGAAGGTAGTGGACTACTATCATCTGAGAATGGCAGACATGTTGTCCCGCAGGCGTCCTGCAAATATTGCATTCCCCAGGCAGGTAGCCATGTACCTTTCCCGTATACTCACTGAGCATTCCCTGCAGGAAATCGGGGCTGCTTTTGGAGGCAGGGACCATGGTACGGTTATACATGCCTGTAAAACTGTGGAAAACATGATGGATCAGGATGCATCAATAAAGACTGCGGTTGAGTTGCTTAACGAACAATTGTCCCAATCTATGTCCTGATTCTGATTTGTTCCGATTTTAGCAAATTTTACCGAAACCTTTTAAAGGATTTGTTGTCATGAGTGATGAAATAGATTCGATGCCCTCTGGGGATACGGATTCCGGTTCCGATATTAAAAACTCGCCCGCTCAAAGCGAACCCAATGCTGATCAAAAGCTTGAGATTGCAAGGTGGGTAGCAGAGGGAATGGGATTGTCTGATGTACAAAAGAAAATCAATACGGATTTTGGGATCGTTATGACATACATCGATGTCCGTTTTTTGGTTGATGATTTAGATCTCACCCTGGTTGATCCAGAGCAACCTAAGTCCCCCAAGCAACCGGAGGATTCCCCGGATGAGCCATTTGAACAAGATCCTCTCTCTTCTGGTGCTGGTTCGGTGCAGGTGGAGGTTGATGGAGTCACTCCTCCGGGTGCAATGGCCAGTGGTTCGGTAATCTTTTCTGATGGAGAGTCGAAAAAGTGGACACTCGATCAATTTGGAAGACTCGCAATGTCTGGGGGTACCTCGGATTATAAACCTAGCGATCAGGATGTTATGGAATTTCAGCAGCAGTTAGAAAAGGCACTTCGTGGTCCTTCACTCTAAATAAGCTGTTTTTTTTAATGATTCCTCTCAATCAGGGGATGCTGTCTTAATTAATTCCCCAATAGATTCGACTAAGATAGATAGTTGGAAATCATCCGATTTGGAAAGTTCAGAACTTTCCGGCCATTGAGGTAAAAGATTGCTTGAATCGCTGGACCCCATGGTGAAATTTGAAATTTCAAGTTTGCCGAGGGAAAGCGATATCAATTTCCCAGCAGGGGATATTTCAATTTTATATTTTCTGGAAATTTCTTCCGGATCAATACGGTGGATCGTGAAAACGGTACCTTGATCCGAGGATGCGGGAGGTGAAAACCACAGGCCTTGTCGTTCGATGATATGATTTAAAAGTACTTCTCTGCCTTTGGTGGTAGAGAGATAAGAAATATCGATATTCTCTGATACTTGTTGAGCAAATTCATCAAAGCTCTTACCAAAATTCAGATTAAATGAATAATTGAAGGAGCCTGCATCGGTATCCCTCTTCACTTCGATTTTGGGCAATGGAAAGGCACCAGGCTTGGTAAAAAGGATATTTTTTCCGGACGGGGTAAAGATTTGGCAATTTTCGGAATCTACCTTGTAAGAGAAAAAAGGATTTTTGTTTTTTTGAAAATGAATTTCAAAGCTTTGAGCCTTTTTATTGATACCGATCTTGAAAATTAAGCCGTTTTCGGAATCTTCCTTATTCCAGGATCCTTCGATTACAAAAATTTCATTCTCCCGTTGCCAACTTGCGAAAAGCTTTTGCAATTGATCGAGAAATAATGTTTTCCTGCTTTCCCCAAATTCGGTTCCATCACTCATCGAATCAGCAATCTCCCTCCAGGGATCTGCATTTCCACCCGCAACATTATTTTGAGCAATGGATTTAAGCAAAGATAGGGAAGTTTCACTATTTCCATTTATCAAGTGAGCAAATGCAGTGCATACTTGATATTTAGGCAGGGTTGCAGATGCATCTGGCAGACTGGATAAATAGGACAAAGCAAGTTCGGGTTTTTTATTCGAGCCAAAGAGTGTGGAATTTATCATAATCTCCAGAAATTCTGGAGATTTTCTTTGCTCGGGGGTTAATTGGGCAGTGAAAAATTTAATGACAAAATCAGTGTCTAAGCCCGTGATCTTATGTAGTTCTGCAATTTTGGACAAAGGAACAGCTTCTGAACGACAAAGTGAAATTAAAGCACCATATTTTGGAATATTTTTTTCTACCGTGTCCAGTGCCTCGGATAAGTCATCGAGGAGTTGCTCATTATTTGAACCCTGCACCACCAGGTAGGAACTGAGCAGGAGGGATGGATCGTTCATCAATTGTGCTCCATGGATTCTATTCAGTAGAACGATTGTATCAGCAAAGGAGTTAGAAAAATTCTGATCACTTAAATTAGCTTCATCCAGTTTAACTTTTAAAAGTTGTGCCAACCGCGGAGATCCTTTGTCAAAAGAACTAATAAAGTGCAGACTCGGCAGCGTTCCAAGATACTGGAAGAGTAAAAGGTCTGTTCCACGGACAACAGACTTGAGATCTTCTGATGCTTTGCCCATCATAATAAGATCTAGTGCCAGACGGGGCGCTTCCTTTGCATCTGGATTTTCATCAAGATAATTATGGGCAAGCCCGATGAATTCTTTGAGATTTCCAGATTCTATAAAGTCTTCATAAAAAGGTATACGGTCTTCGGCCCGCAGAGTAGACAGCGTGCCAAGTACGCAGACAAAAGTGCGGACTAAAAATTTTATCATTAGTGATGATATCTGTGACAGAGATCTAATAGGTCAACAAAAAGAGTTAAATGAACTTTCAAAAGTTTCCAAAGTTTTCGCAATATCTTCATTGCTGTGAGACAAACTTATAAAACAGGTCTCATAGGAAGATGGGGGCAGGTAAACACCATTAGCAAGACAAGAATGGAAAAAGGAATTGAATCTGTCGTGCTTGGATGCAATAGCATCCTCAAATTGAGTGACTTGCCGATCATTAAAAAATAAGCAGAACATAGAACCAACCTGTGGGACTTGCAGTTCAATCCCTCTCTCTTTTGCCAGATTAGATAAGCCAAGTGAGATTTGTCTGCCCATCTCATCCAACTTTTCATAAGGGTCGGAATCTTTCAATAACCTAAGAGATGCAATGCCCGCGGCCATAGCGAGGGGATTACCGCTCAATGTACCAGCTTGGTAAACGGGACCAAGAGGTGCCAGATGGTCCATAATTTCAGTTTTCCCTCCAAATGCTCCAACCGGCAAGCCACCACCAATGATTTTTCCCATCGCGGTGAGGTCCGGAATAATGCCAGTTTTCGCCTGCACTCCTCCAATTCCGATGCGAAAACCAGTCATAACTTCATCAAAAATTAGTACTATACCATATTGGGTACAAAGATTTCGCAGACCTTCAAGATAGCCCTGCAGGGGGAGGATCAATCCGCAATTTGCGGGATAAGGCTCAAGGATGATAGCAGCTACCTGATCGGCAACTGATGAAAGGGTCTCAGCGACTGCTGTCAAATCATTGTAGGGAAGGACAATGGTTTCATTTGCAAAGGATGCAGGTACACCTGCACTATCGGGGTTGCCCAGGGTTAGGGCACCAGAACCTGCCTTGACCAGAAGACTGTCAACATGACCATGATAGCAACCTGCAAATTTGATGACTTTGTCCCGCCCGGTGTATCCACGGGCTAAGCGGATAGCGGACATGGTCGCTTCAGTACCACTATTACACATGCGTACTTTTTCGACTGAGGGAACAAGCTCGGTAATCAATTCCGCCATTTCCACCTCCATGGCACCCGGAGTGCCGAAGCTGGTTCCCCGGGCCAGTGCATCAGCGATTGCCTCACGGATTACCGGATGGTCATGTCCATGAATGGCCGGTCCCCAGGTGCACACATAATCGATCAATTCCTTGCCATCTTCAGTGATTAAACGACTGCCCGATGCCTTGGCGGTGAAAAAAGGCGTTCCACCAACTGAGCGAAAGGCACGCACAGGCGAATTTACTCCTCCAGGGATAAGTTTTTTGGCTTTCTCAAAAAGGTTTTCTGACTGGTTCATAAATCTTATTCTTAATTACTGT
Source organism: Opitutales bacterium (assembly GCA_038106225.1). Classification (GTDB taxonomy): domain Bacteria; phylum Verrucomicrobiota; class Verrucomicrobiia; order Opitutales; family Seribacteraceae; genus Chordibacter. The sequence continues at coordinate 16,669 of JAYODK010000025.1, forward strand.
ATTTTTGAACAATAGGCATTCGTCTGCCGACACCAAAGGCAAGGGGAGTAATTTTAAGTCCCGGGGCTGCTTGTTTACGTTTGTACTCGTTGCGATCAACCAAACCGACGATTTTTTCCACAACCTCTTCACTGTATCCCATTTGGATTAGGGACTGCATGGAAAGTCCGTCCTCAATGTAGCCTTGGAGGATGCCGTCAAGAACATCATAGTCTGGCAAGGAATCACTATCCTTTTGCTCCGGCCTGAGTTCAGCAGAAGGAGGTTTATCAATTGAATTTTGTGGTATTAATTCCTTGTCCCGATTGATATGCCTTGCCAAGGCAAAGACCTTAGTCTTGGGGAGGTCTGATATTACTGCCAAACCACCGCACATATCCCCATAGAGGGTGCAATACCCAACCGCTAATTCACTCTTGTTGCCCGTGGTAAGTAGTAATGCTCCAAGTTTGTTTGATACAGCCATGAGCAAGAGTCCACGGCTTCTAGCCTGTAAGTTTTCCTCGGTGACATCAGGTGGCAATCCCTGAAAAAGATCAGCCAGTTCGTTTTCCGCTGAATCGACAATTTTTTGAATAGGCAGAATATGGTAATCGATTCCAAGATTTTTAGCTAGGGCTTGGGCGTCTGATTTGCTGTGATCACTGGAAATTCCAGAGGGCAAACTGATACCAATAACATTTTCTTTCCCAAGGGCTTCCACGGCTAAGGCAGCAGTTACAGCAGAGTCTATACCACCGCTTAATCCAATTAGGCCTTTGGAGAACCCACTCTTGTGTGCATAATCTCGCAATCCAAGAACAAGGGCTTGTCTAATCGATTCTAATTCATTTTCTGGAGAAGAATTTTGGACCGAAGAGTTGGCCATGTCGAAAATTTCGCATTGGGTAAGGAAGGACTCAGCTGAATAAATTTCCTCGCCATTTTTATTCAATACCAAAGACGAACCGTCGAAAATGAGTTCATCATTTCCACCGGTTGCATTAACATAGACAAGGGGACATTTAAGCTGACTTACCACTTCTTTCAGGATTGATGCACGGGAATTCCTCTTTGCCACATGCCACGGACTGGCAGATAAATTAATAAGTAAGTCCAATTTTTCACCGGCAAGCGTATCGACCGGATTATGCTTATGCAGGGAACCGTCAATATTCCATAAATCCTCACAAATCGAGACTCCAATTCTAATTCCAGCCAGAGAAAAGCATAATCCGCATTCTCCAGAAGAAAAGTATCTGTCCTCATCAAATACATCATAAGTGGGCAGTAGACGCTTGCGGAAAACCTGATTTACTTTTCCGTTAGCGCAGAGAGCCACAGAATTGAAAAAGGGTTTGCCGCTGTTTTGATGATTGATTTCGGGAAATCCAATCAAAGCAGGGCAAGAATCAGTCTGACGGGCAAATTTATCCAGAGCATCAGCACAGTGAGCCCCGAAGCTTTTTTTTAAGAGCAAATCGCGTGGGGGGTATCCGCACAAAGCAAGCTCGGGGAAAATTACAAGTTCCGCACCTCTTTCAAACAATGATTGGTAGGCATCCAGGATGATCCTGAGATTGCCAGATAAATCTCCCACAGTTGGATTAATCTGGGCGATGCCGAGCTTCATCTTGTTGCATTGTACGGTGTTGCTATCATATTTGCCAATTAGTATGTCAATGGATCCTCAAAAAGCCACCCAGAAGCCAGTTTGTTCTCTGATTCTTGCATCTGGGTCTCCCCGGCGGAAAGAACTTCTTACCGAGTTGGTCAAGGAATTTTCCGTAATCGTCCCAAAGGTGAATGAATTAAAATCTCATGCTGCTGGTTCAAAGAAGTTAGTTTCTGAAAATGCACGGATAAAATGTGATGCCATAGCCGGTCAATTTCCTGAATATTACACACTCGGTGCGGATACTGTAGTGGTGATGAACAAAAAAGTCTATGGGAAGCCAAAAGATATGATTGATGCAAAGCAAATGTTGGTCAGTCTTTCCGGAGAAACGCACGAGGTACATACGGGAATTTGCTTAAAGAATATATCCACCAATTATAGCTGCAATGAGGTGGTTACAAGTAAGGTTACTTTCAAGAAAATTAGCCCAACAGATATTTCAGCTTATTTTAAGTTTGTTAATCCCCTGGACAAAGCTGGTGCTTATGCAATCCAGACAAAGCCAGAAATGATCATCGAATCCGTGGATGGATCACGAACCAATGTTATTGGACTCCCCCTCGAATTTCTTGGTGGAATCTTTAATAGCCTAGATATCTCTTGAAAACCCCAGTTCGTTTAAATAAAGATTATTGTCCAATCATTCTTTACTTTTTGAACTGTTATTGTGATTAAAAAATCGCTACTTTTTCTTTCTTTTTTGTGGATCATTTTTTTGGTTTTTCTGGTTACCCAGAAAGAAGAGGAAAAGGGTATTGTTGATTCGAAACAGATAGAGTCCCCTGCAGCAGCCACTCCAAAGGATTCAGGAACCGTTGAACAAGTGGTAATGAATGAGCCCCCCCGACCAACAGTAAGTGAGTCCATTCCTTTCACCCCATTGCCATCTACACCAGCCTTGCCAATCAAGCAAAAAGTAGACAAGGAAAAGAAATTAACCGCAAAAAACGAGGAGAAAGAACCTCTTGTCGCAAAAGAAGTCCCCATTTCAAAACCAAAAGATTTTGGATTAGTATGTACATTGATTGAACCGATACCTTCCCGGTTCAGATTGGTAAAATGGCAAGGTTCTAGATTTGCCTGGCTCGAGGATCTGGAAAAGTTCAATACATCGAGTAATTCATACCCCGTACACAAATTCAGGGTAAGAGTGCCATATAAGGAAATGCTCAACCCAAATACCAATGAGTCTGTTTTTCAACCCACTACCATGGGGCATAAAAATACCCGCATCTTCATACAATCTCTCCACTTGGAGAAAAAAAGTCTCTCTTATTCCGGATTATCCAAACCTGTCGGGCAGGTAATTCTTAAGGACTTTAAAATTGGTGGGCCCTCTTATCAAATTACAGCTGGTGAAGTTACGCCGATGACCCATACATACCGGATTCATTTTGAACAAAGTCTCGGACCTCAGAAATTTTTTCATGACTTAACCGGTAAACCAACAGACCATAAGTTTGGTCTATGGGGCTTTGAGTACCAAGTGATTAAGCTCACCCCTAAGGAGGGAAAGATCACTGTTATGAGAAAAGATTTAAAGAATTTAGAATTTCTCGAAAAAGAGCTTCTCGCTCAAAATAACCACGTTGAATGATAGTAAATGAATCGAAAAATCTCTCTTATCTTAGCTAATTCCTGCATATTTTTCTCTGCAATATTTGCTGTTCAAAACCCGGATAATGAAAGGTGGATTAATGTTACAGGAATTGGGATTGTTGCATCTGAGCCTGATCATGCAGTTCTCAGGCTCGGTGTAGTGACGACTGAAAAGAATGCCAAACTATCAACTGAAAAAAATAACAAGGCAATCCAGGCTATCTTCGAAGTATTAGAGGAGATGGGGGTGGATGAAGACGATTTTGAAACTGAAAATTTTAATATTTCACCACAGCGGCAATACCGAAACGGCTCGGCACCGCAGATTACAGGCTATCAAGTTACCAATTCTTTAGTTGTTCGGATTTATGATCTTGATGCGGTGGGGGAAATTATGCAGGCAGCTATTAATTCAGGAGGGAATCATTTTGAATCTCTTAGCTACAGAGTCGAAAATGATGATGAATATTTGGAAGAAGCAAGAATACAGGCAATGGAAAATGCCTTAATGAAAGCAAAGGTTCTTGCTGGCACTGTGAATGCAAAAGTTGGTCCAGTTCTTACAATCCAGGAACTTTTCACCAACCATTCACCGATGCGTGATCTCAGAATGAGAAGTGCTGAAGCCATGATGGATAGTGTTCCGGTGAAAGGTCCCAGTGAATTAATAACTGAGATCAGGGTTCAGGTTAAATTTGCACTAGAGTAATTGGATAGGGTGGACCTGGGGAAACATTCCCCCCTTGACCCCAAAATAATTCGCTCTATTTTAAAAAATTTGTTGCCGGCGTAGCTCAGTTGGTAGAGCAGGAGACTCTTAATCTTTTGGTCGTGGGTTCAAGTCCCTCCGCCGGTACCATTTCTTCTCGTACATGCTTATCCTTTTGAAATTGTTTCGTTCTAGAAGTTCAATTTAGAGAAAACTTCCGGGGTCGGTATTTATTGGGAAAATGTAAGACAAAGGATCATAGACCAGTCAAAAGAACCTTAAGGGCACGGCTTTTAGGTATTTCCTTACTTTTAGTAGTGTTTCTGTACCTAAGTGAAAGACCCTGGAATGGGAAAATTTTTCCATAGGATACATAGTGTGAAAAAGACATACCCGAGCCATTCAGCGGGGTGACAGTCAATTTGTTCGGGCCGTAAGGGAATCCCATAACTGTGGCCGCTTTGAGCCCTCCAAATTTTTCGCCTTTATATTTCTGGCTCATAATTACCCACTTTTCTTTGTAGGGGTAAATTCTTCGTTTGCCCGATCCTGGTTCCAAGGTCAGGCTGGCATCTCCAATGATGGGCATGATTTGAGCCATGGTCTTGTTTTTGGAATCAGGAACAATTCCAGGGATAGAAAAATCTATACCCAGCCTGGTAGGCTCTTTTTCACCGGGAGGATCACTGACTTTTCCCCAAAAGAGTAGGCCCTTGGAGTTAAGTTCCATTTCATACTGGAAACTCCCTCCGTTTTTTAGGGAACCAGAGAGGGTAACATTTTCCCGGTTCATAGAAGGTTGAGGTGGTGAATCAAAACCAGTGATGGATCGCTGACGGTTTCTTGGCTTCTCAGGATTGGTGGTTTTATCGGTGTAAGTTGCATCAAAAAGCAAACCAAATGTTTTAGGGGTAGCAGATGGATTCTTGGGATCTTTTAACCAAATTTTTGTGGATCTTCCGGATGAACTTAAGGCGACATCAAATCTTTCAGTTTGGACAACACTATTATACCCCTTAAATGGACCACTTGAAAAGTAGGCAATCCTCGATCCCTTCGCCGGAATGCTGCCAGGTGTACGATTGGCGGTGAGGCTTTTGCGTCGAAGTGCTTCGATCAGAGCTTGGCTTTCTTTGCTGAACCTGTCCCAGGTTAGTTCAAGTGGTTGAGTCTTTCCTGCCAAGGTTATGGTTACACCCAGATCATCGGCATCAATGAAAGTGGCGGTGATTGATACCCCCTCCGTGTTTTTAAATTGATGAACTTTTTCGAGGTCCTCATTCGAGACTTCGGGGACTTTCATCTTTTTACGAGATTTTGCGAAAGCCAGTGCTTTTTTCTTTTTCTCTTCGTTCAGTGCATGGAGCTTTTTCGCAAGCATAACTGCTTGTTCAGAGAGGTTGTCGATATGGATTTCAATTTCTTGATCAGAGCTTGTAAGAAGAGTTACTTCGTCGCTTTCAAAATTAATAAATTTGGCCTTTAATGTTCTTCCGTCCGCACTGAGCCATGTTTGATCAACGGATAAATCCAAAGGTCCATTGGGATCGGTTCCCTTAGAGGAGGAAGGAGGGTTGGCAGGCTTGATGGATGGAGGAGTGCTGGGGTTTGCAGCAGGAGTGCCTCCGCTTAATTTACGAACTAGATTTTTTGATTCCTGACTGAGGGTAGAAATTGAAAGTTCAAAGGGCTGGCCATTCCACAATAATTTCACGGTTGTGCTGGAGGCTTCAAGAAACTCAGCTTCAATCACTCTTCCCTGTAAATCTTTCCAGGGGTGCAGGGTTGCGGGTTTCGCGGGGGCAGATTCCGATCTTAATTTAATTGCCAGTGCCTTAGAAAAGGCACTGAGCGAGTTGATTGGGAGATCGAGTTCCTGCCCTTGCATTGAGATAGTAAGAGTATCTGCACTACAGCGGACAAATTCCGCCTCAATTTGCTGACCATTGGTATCAGTCCAAATATAGGTTTTGGCAGATAGAAAAGAAAGTGGAAACAGCAGGGCGACTCCGAGGAGAAAATAGGGTAGTGGAAACATAGAAGCTATTACTCTTTGACGATTGGAATTTGTCAACCCGATGGTTTAGAGACGGGTAATGATAAATGAAATTGGGTGGGTGGATTTGGTTAATGAACGGAATCACTGAAAATAACAGATTTCCCCGAATCATTCATCCCACTCATTGTCGATAAGATATCATTTATTGATTGGGATGTATGAATAAAGAAATTTAGGAGAATGAGTTCCGCAAAGTCTCCAGCGAAATTCTTGCACATCCTTCTTCATCCGGGAAATAATCAAACGCTTCCACGGATACCCATCTGTCGTAATTTACTTCCTTAAGGGTGTTGGCTACTTCAGTGAAATTGGTATCTCCCTGTCCCGGTCCCCGTAGGTTGGAATCATTGGCATGGAAATGAATGCAGTCCTCATGAAACTCCTGAATCGCCGGACAGACTCCATTCGGTTCAGCCGTCATTGCTTTGACATCGAGGTGCAATCCGCAGGCAGGATGATCCACCGCCCGTACAAAATCCCTTCCCTGTGCACAGGAGGATAGAAAGTCGGTTTCCACTTTGGCGAGTGGCTCAATCGCAAAAGCAACCCCGAGATCTTCGATTTCCAGGCACGCCGCTTTCATTAGCTTAACTGCCCGTTCAAAGGCCTGCTCATAAGTGGTATCCGGCAGCAGGTTGCGCTGCTGGGGGCTGCCCAGTACCAGGATGGAGCCATTCATT
>JAYODK010000090.1:0-3437 GCA_038106225.1 Opitutales bacterium
CAACTCTCCACCGATTGTCCTTGGCGGGGCATAATTACGGGTGTGGCCATAGTTTGTTTACTTTATTCTCCTTGTATTGGGTTCTTAAATATTTGGTTAAACGATTCGTACCTTAATTCCCCGCTTACGCAGGGACTTGGCAAAATCCTGTGAAAGTTTTTGGTCGGTGATGAGAAGATCGACTTTATCGAGTTCAGAAAACCGGGCGAAACATACTTTTTCCGCCTTACTGGAATCAGCCAGGAGAATGACTTTGCCTGCCTGCTCTGCTACGATCTCGTTGGAGTATGCTTCGTTGGGATCGGTGGTGGTAAGCCCATTTTTTAGACAGAATCCCATGGTGCCCATGAATGCCTTGTCCACATGCACCTGGGCGAGCACCGCAGAAGTGAGAGGGCCTACCATGGTCTGACTGATTCGTCGGAGTTCTCCCCCGATTAAAATAACCCTGGGACCGGAATCCGAAAGTTCAATCGCAGCCTGGAGCGAATTGGTCACCACCGTCAGGTCTGAGCGGTCCCGTAGCAATCGGGCTAAAAATAAAGTGGTGCTACCCCCATTCAAATAGATGGCCTCATCCGGCTCGATCAAAGAGTATGCCTCTTCGGCAATCCGCTGCTTTTCTTTGGCGGATAAACTGGTCTTGTTTTCAAAAACAGGCTCTTCCAGGCGGCTTTCCATCGAAACCGCTCCGCCATGCACCCGGCGGACCTTGCCTTCTTCCTCTAAGATTTCCAGATCCCGGCGGATGGTGGCCACCGAAACCTCCAAAGTTTTACGCAACTCATCCACCCGTGCCACTCCTCCCTCACGCAACATCTGGCGCAGGCGCTCTCGGCGCTGAGGAGCTAGGGCTGGAGAATTATCCTGAATCATAAGGGTAAATGATTGAATTTGATCGATTTTGAGCGAAAAGCAATCACCGAATGGCAATTTTCCCTCAAAACCGATCACTCATTTATGTCCCAAAAATAAATTCGAAAGCCACAAAACCTTAATCGATCAAGAGTTTTGCAATTTGATTGATTTCTTCCTTGGGGGCTTCCTGAGACCATATTTTTTTCAAAAGATCTTTCGGGGCAAGAGATGCGTCTTTGGCAGCACGCTGTAAAGCAATTCTTGCTCCCTCGGCAAGAAGCAAGGGCTGAACGCCAGCATCCAACGCCAAACGCATAGCCCCAATCAACCGGTCTTCCCACCCGAGTTTACGCACCGGATCGCGCGTGATCCGCTCAATAGGATCATTGAGAAACGGATTAACCATCCGCTTGAGGGCATCTTTAGCATAGCTGAGTATACCTTCTTTGGTAAAAAGCACATCCTCTCCTCGTGCATGTGCATGAATAAGGCCTGGACCCACTTCTTTTTGAAAAACCTCCAATGCTCCACGCATTAAATCATCTCGCTTTCCAACTTGGCTCATTAAAAGCATGCCTTCACTCTCGGCAAGAAAACCCAACCAGGCATGTACTGCGTTGTGTCCAAAAAATTTTGTATGGGCAAAGGGATCGAGATATTTTTTAGGAATGAAGGACGAGATACCCCGTTCAAATCCGGCAGGCACTTGCTGCTCGACCAATATCTTGTCATATGCCTCTACCAATAGAGCACGCGAAGAACCCGGAAACATGCTAACTAATCCCTCAGCCTCGATCCGCTTAGCATTCTCCACAATCGTACACATTTTGGGAATTACGGTTTCGGAAAAGACCACCTTATCTCCAAAACCCGCGGGTGCGTGATCCCAGCACAAAGCCTCAAGACGTGTAGCCGCACGGGAATCATTCTCCGCTGCATACACTACCGTCGGGGGTAAATTAGGCCGTTTGGATTTCCGGGTTAATCCCTCAGCCAATAAACGGGCCACAGGAGCAGGAGGTTGATCATATAACTGGAAACTGGGCAGTGCTGAACCTATCTCACCCGCCTCTGCAATTGCCTGCACAAGCGATTCCCGGTCGTCCGCATCGGTGGGATTGACCACTTCCACTCCTTCTATGGTAATGAATTCCACCCGGTCATCATGGGCGATATTGCAAGAGAACGAACCTTTATTGGCCCGTACTCCCTCAACAATTGCGGGATCAATTTCGGCTACGAGGATACGGTCAAAATTCCCGGAAGACTGAACTGCGGGCAAAAACAGCCCGCCCTGAATTGCCCCAAAGCCAAATCCGACATAGGAGCCAGCCATGGGTAATTTTAGGATGAACCCATTGCCTCTTGAGCAAGAGACAATGCCTCGGTAGCAGACATTTCGGTATTCAAACGGTCAAGAAGTACATCCTCTCCACGGGGTGAATAGATATGACCAAAATCTGCGAAGAAATTATTCTTCTGATGCACATCGGAAAAGTTACCCTGTGCCCAGTCACTTAAGTAGCCCATCCCTCGGGCATTTTGAAGGGTGGAGTGAGCATGCAAAATCCGGCTACCACGTAGGAAAGACTGGCGAAGCGGGTTAAGTTCGTCGGAGTCAAAATCATCGACAAATTTCTGCCCGGGGCTGTTCATTTCAGTACCGGCAATTAAGGGAAGCCCCAGATCATCACTCAATTTCACCACATGTTGAAGATTGGCCAGTTTTTGATCGGGCACACCGGGAGTGTAATTACGGTCAGGAATAATATTAAAGGCAACCGCACCGGTAGAGCGGGAAACTTCCACCAATTCTTCAATCGCAGCTTCCCCATCCGATGTACCGTCCAACCAGGTAATGGTAGGAAGAGCACCGCTAAGGAGGACAAACTCATTCATATCCGCCATCTTGGGAAATGAACCGGAATCTGGCTGTACATACCCCACCCCACCCTTTTTCATGGTCTTGGCACGGATTAGATCGGTAATCGCCCTCCCCTCGGGCAATTCTTTCAGATCTTCCGGGGCCACACCCAGTTTTTCTCCCCAGAATGCACGCAGGGCAGATTCCTCTGGATATTGAGCCGCCGCCTTGCGGGCATAAGCGAGGCAGAGATGGCGCTCAGTGGCATTGCCCTTGGGTGTAAGTGGAGCCACATCCTTGTCGTAATCCAAAACCAATGGGTTCAGGTAGGCATTCACCCGGTCAGCCATTGCCCGGTTACGGGTTTCGGAGGTTTGACGCATCCCATCCAAAAATTCCTGTGCTTTCGCCGGAATCTCCGTGGTGGTGAAACCAGTACCCATATGATAACTGATGCCAGGCTCTCCTGGAGAGTTGATCACGCGGTCCGAAAACTCGGGGACAAATACCCGGGATTCCAGCCCGATACATCCTTTGAGATCAAGCCTGCGACTGGCAGCCCAGAACTCATCCAATCCATCAAGTACATCAAAATCGACAATTCCAGCAATTTCCAAACCTGCCCGTTTTGCTTCCAAAGCAAAAGTGGTGGGCGAATAACCCTTGTAATTGAAGGAGTAAAAAGTATGGGCATGGGCATTGACTATGGGTTGTG
>JAYODK010000091.1:0-3406 GCA_038106225.1 Opitutales bacterium
CTCTCAACCTACCTCCTTTTACTTTGATGCCATCTGGCTGGTTGATCGATAGCTTAAGTTCCATGGTTGGTTATCGTGACATTAATTTTGATTCGCATCCCCAGTTTTCTAAACAGTATTTATTGCGTGCCTTCGATGAAGATGACGAAGGGAATGAGTTTTCCCGTTACGAGGAACCCAGCACAAGTGCCTTCAAGGAAAGTGAAAACGAACCTATGGTCCGTGATCTTTTTACCCATGAGTTACTCGATTTATTGGAAACCAATTCGGGGGTCAGTCTGGAGGGAAGGGGAGACCAATTTATTCTGAGACGATTTACCAGTCAGCGAGTGCCTGCCAATGAATTGACTGCTTTTGTGGAATTGGGCGTAAAAATATTGTCTCTCATATCAACGAAGTAGCCCGCAGTTTTTCAGAGTGACGAGCTTTGATTACCTATCACCGATGTCTTTGATCATCCCGTTTGGATTTGTTTGCTTACTTTGGTCAACCTGGTGGCTCTTGGAAAAGAATGAAAATGGAATACGCAGGTACTGGCAGTCAAAGTCAAATATACTGTTCCTTTTCTTGCCTGGCTTGATCAACCTTGCCACTTTTTATTCCTTAGCTTTGCATATGTATCTCTCCTTGGGGGATTGGCCGGGTATTGGAACTGATGGTTTTCCAGATGCTTTATATGTTCACTATGCATTGATGACTTATCCTTTTTTTATTTCCTTTTTTTTCCCTTTGATTCTCTTTGGGCCGCTTTGGATCATCTTCTTTCTAATCAAGCCAATCAGGCTCTGGTTGGATAAACTGGCCGCATTCGGAGTGTCCTGCGTTGTGTCCACTCTGCTTACCCAACTTGCCCCATCCGGTTTCCTCTATTGGTTCTGGGACTGAGACCCCAAACCAATGATCAGTCAAAGTTAGAACCGGTCGTAAGTGACCACTTTCTCATCGGGTAGGCGGTCGCCCCGTTCCCATCCAGGTTGGGCTTGTTTGCCCACAGGGATCATAAAACCAATCGCATAGTTCTCGGGCAAATTGATCAGTTCGGCGACCTTGGCAGCATCAAACCCGATCATCGGGCAGCTATCATAGCCCATATCCTTGGCGGCCAGCATCAGGGTCATTCCCGCAAGGGCGGCAGAGCGCATCGCCTCATCCCGAATCAGGGTATCATTGCCTTCGTAAAATGGTTTGATCATTGGTCCGAGGATGTTCTGAACTTCCTCGGGAGCGTGCGACCAGTAATCTGCAGGGTCCGTCAGGTGGGAGGATAAATCTGCACACATAATGAAGAGCACACTCGCATCCGTCACCTGTGGCTGGTTCCATGCGGCTGCCCGGATTGGCTGGCGGATTTCAGGATCGCGAACCACCAGTATCCGGTAGTTCTGCATATTAAAAGAGGAGGGGGCGAGCTTGGTCAGGCGGATCAGTTCCGCGAGATCCTGCTCGGGCATGACATGATCCGGATCGTAGTGCTTGACCGAGCGGCGGGCCTCAATGGCTTCAGTTACATTCATGTCTTAGATAAGTAAGTTTTAATTCACGAAGGAGACCAATTGGTTTTCACGGATCTTTTTCTTTATGGTCTTGCCATCAAGTTTGTACTCCAGGTCAAGGGTTTTGACCACGCCACCAGCTGGATCTTTACCGGCCAATTGGTTGGTCATTGCAAAATCATAATTCATGGAATTGAGCTTCTTCTGGATGATGGATTTCACATCCATTTGTCTTTTGGGATTCCCTTCCTCTCCGTAGAAAGCGCGAACCAGTTGAATGTTCAGTTTTTTTGCATATTTGAATACCTTGTGATTTGGATCCCCGCCGGAAACGAAGTAAGCGATCAGGTTTTTCATCTCCTCTGCATTCATGGAATTGATCAAACCACCAGGCATCATTGAAAATTTCGACGCTTGTTTGGATGCGACTTTTGATTTTTCCACCTTGGTCAGGTTGAGGGGATCCAGCCCGGATTGAACCACCGAGTAATGATCTTTCTCGTCGGAAACAATTTTACCCATCACAAAAGATCCATCCTTGAGGGTGATCTCATGTTGTTCGAATTGATTGGAAACCACCAAGTTTGGATGAATGGTGGATTCGAGGATGGATTTGTAATCACTGCGCTTAGCGAGGTTGGTCAGGTCAGGACCCACTCCGCCACCTTCATCTCCAAAGCGGTGGCAGGCCACACACAATCCAGCGGAGTACATTTTTTTACCGTTGGCAAAACTGCGGGAGTGCAGGGGTTCTTTGTTAAGTTCTTCCAAAGCAGAATCGACCGTCCAGACAACACCGGGCCCTTCTGCCCGGGGAAGTTTGGCCAGATCAATTCCCTTAATTTCCCCGGTGAGGTAGGAGAGGGCAAGTTTGTCTTTCTCTGGAACCTTGGCGATCGCAGATTCGCGAATTTTTTTGAGGTATCCGGAAAACATATTCCCACCTTTTTTGGTGAGAAGTTCCTTCAGTTCGCCAAGGTATTCCTTGCGGTCGTTCATGTTCCAACCGTTGACCACATCCTTGAGGCAGAACAGGAAGTGAATGTTCAGAACATTGGGAGAAACATCTTCCGACATTGCTGCCAATATGGTTCTCCCATAATTACCCCCCCGTTTGATCATTTCCGGATCATAATCTGGGATTTTTGCCTTGGTGTTTTTCAAGAGGGTGATGGTTTTCCCAACCACGGATGGATGCTGCAGGTAGCATAGCACCCGGCAAAGTTCCTCGTTCAAGTTATCATCATTAGCAGGGTAGTGAGGGTCGAGCTGGTTTCCGATTGCCGCTACCTGATCGGCTTCAGGCTTCCCTCCCCGGCTCATAATCACGGCGTAAGTGCGGAGCAAATCGAGCTTGTTTTGTTTGTTGAGCTTGGAGAAATCGACCTTGGTCAAACGATTGATGCTGGGCTGCAAACTTCCTGGGAGATCAGAACGGGCAAGGCTCAAGAGGGCATGGATAGCTCCGACATCATTGGATTCCGCATAGGCTTTATCCGCCCAGGATTTTGGGTCCTGCCACTCGATAGCAAGACGGGCCGCATAGCGTAGATGATAGTCCTTATTGCTGAGGTACGGCCAGGCGGTTTCGATCGCATTTGGATTGGGGGCACCATGGAAACTTTCCAGCATGCGTCGTGTCTTTCTCGCCTGAGCATGCTCACTGGTTGTATCGAGTGCCGAAAGTTCGGTGGATTCATTGCCCACATAGCGCACGCGGTACAGATAGGACTGTCCTTTTCTACCCCCCACGCAGAAGTACATGTTACCGTCCGGTCCAATATCCACATCAGTCAGAGCGAGGGCACCATTTGTATTCGTCACAAAAGTATCCACTTTTCCTTTGTAGGATGAACCATCCGGTTTCAGGTGCATCGCATACATCGTGGCAAAGGTCCAGTCACAGAGGAAAA
>JAYODK010000092.1:0-3383 GCA_038106225.1 Opitutales bacterium
AAATCTCAGTAAACATATCAGTCAATTGCGGGTCTCATAAAACACCTGTCTATTCGGCATTATTATAACACGACCAATGAGGTGTTGGTTTCATCTTTTGAATCATTCTAGAAATTTCATATGGTTCCACTGCTGTCTCTTCAACATCAGCTGAATAAATAATGGGTTGCTGAAAGAAAAAACCCATTGCCGACGTATTGATTAATAGTGGAAACAAAAATGCTTATACCTTTCATTATTTTAATTAGTTTTTTTACTTTTTTACTTATTTAGTTTATCTGTATTATAATGAGCAATCTCATAAAATACTTTTTTTTCGCTCATATTTTTGCTTATTACAGTTCGGTCTTTGCACTAACCAACAGTACGCTGGACCAGTCAAAAGAGCCACCCTATCAATTACACCTTTACGAAGGTAATTTTACAGATTCCGACGGGGACGGAATGACAGATTTGGCGGAAATTAAGTACGGATACGATCCAACGGACCCTGATAGTTTTCCAAAGATTGATTTCATTGCCCCCCCGGTTGAGGAATTTCCTATCTTACATACCGCAGATAATAATGCCCGCTACATAAAAACCGGAGAAGGAATCCGAATTTTATGGGATAACCACAATCCGGACTCAGAGTATGCAAAGTTTTCCCTAACCCTGGGAAATGGTGAAAGCCAGCTTTATTATGGTGGGCATGATTGGGAAAAAGCGGAGGTTTCCTACGAGGAATTTCAATTACTAGGTGATGAAATCTTAAAAGGTCGATTTTCGGAAAGTGATCCAGATACAGGTGAATGGATAAAAGATTACGAATGGTTTGAGATAAATCTGTCTGATTATCCAATTCCACCTGCCGATCAAAAATTGGCCGATGATAGCGATCAAATCATCTTCCGATTCAATGGATTTAGTGAGCAACAAATAGATCAGTACACGAACTTTATGAGTAAAGTTATACCGATCATAAAAGATATCCTTGGAAACCCCGCTGAAACTTTCACCTGTGATTTTAAAATCGATAACGAATCATGGAATTCATGGGTAACCCTGGACCAGGGTAGAACAATTTCTCTGGATGATTCATGGATACCCAGGCTACTTGTTCATGAAATGATTCATATGTGGAAAGGAAAATATGCCTTCAGTTACTCAGAAGAAAATTGGGCGTACGCTGATGATTTAAGCGGATTTGAGGAAGTTGCGGAGGGATTATCTTACGAAATTCTTCACGACTTTGTTGAAGCTTTTCCGTACGATGAAAATACCAGACTAATCCTTGATGGTGGTCCCTGGTGGAACTGGTCCTCCGGGGCAGCAAATTTTGATGTTATAAAACACCAAAAATATACCGGTGGTGGAACTTTTTGGAGTGGAGAAGCTCTTTTTGAAGATGATCGATACAGCATTGCGGCGATGGTCATCCAGACGATCTTAAGGCATGATCCGGACTTTATGAAAAATACCCTTAGAAAATTTTATGATCTTATAGAAAATGATCCCTCATTCCGCCCAACCAGGAGCAATATTTTGGATCTTTGGGCATCGCAAATCCCAGAGATCAATGGGATCGATTCCAGAACTTACCTTGAAGCAATCCCAATTTTTAACGGTCAAAAACTTGCCCAACAATACTACCCGGTAATTTATCAAAATGAAACAAACTCTTACAGTACAACCAAAACAATATTCGGATCCTATGCGGTGGATGGTTACATGTGGTGGAATTGGGTAAGACCCGAAAATATAGCTGATTTCAAAATTCCCGAATGGGTTAAGTATAACCTGGATGAGGACGGCTATTATTACATCGATTCAAACAATCAACCCTATGAGGTAATCACAAGGAATATATTCGGAGAAGTAAAATCCCATTTAAAAGGAGTGTTGGATGCGGGATATCAGAATGAGGAAAAAACGGTTCCCAATAATCTATTTAGTGAAAGAATCGAAGCACTTGATTCATCCAAGTTACCTCAGGGCCTATACATGGAAACACTAACTTTCAGCAATCTGACCGAATACACATCCAATGCCACTGAAACTTTTTACTCATTTGGGTATGAAAATTTTCATCAATCTGAAGATGAATATTCTCTTTTTGTCGGAGTTGATTCAAAATTTGGTGAAGAAATAAATATTTCTCTTAATGGAAAAACTTTTTCCGCTACCCTAATCGATGGATGTGCGATTATTAAAACTTCTGAAATCGCACATAACGAACAGGGAATCCTACTTATTTCGGTCCACTCACATGAAAAAACATACCATTACAAAAGGGCTTTAAATAATGCTGGAAGTTCCGATGGAGTCAGACACCAGCAATTTTTAATAATAGACAGGGATTTTGACGGAACTGAAGACCTCTATGACAGGGATATTAACCAAAGGGCTATTGAGATTGCCTACCAAGAATACAAAAAAAATTATCCCGAAGAACCAAAGCAAACTAGCTCCTTCACTGTTGAAGTAAGCTCAACAACTGGTGGCAGCTTTGAAATTACTGGACTTTCAAATGACAAAAAGGCAGAAGCTGGCAGCAACATCACAATAAGGGCAATCGCCGAGCTTGGTTATGAATTTGAAAAATGGTCGGGAGACTTTCTGTCAACCGAACAACAAGTAATCATTACTGTGACTTCTGATATCAGTATTAATGCTCATTTCAGAAAAATTGAACCAATGCAAACTAGCTCCTTCACTGTTGAAGTAAGCTCAACAACTGGTGGCAGCTTTGAAATTACTGGACTTTCAAATGACAAAAAGGCAGAAGCTGGCAGCAACATCACAATAAGGGCAATCGCCGAGCTTGGTTATGAATTTGAAAAATGGTCGGGAGACTTTCTGTCAACCGAACAACAAGTAATCATTACTGTGACTTCTGATATCAGTATTAATGCTCATTTCAGAAAAATTGAAAATATTTCCTTGTTTGTGCAAGCAGGCGATAAACTTGAAAATGGATGGCGATACATTAGTTGGTTCGGTTACTGTTTGCCAACAAACTCGGGATGGTTGTTCCATCCCAGTCATGGTTGGCTTTTCTCAACGAGTAAAAACCCAAACTCCATATGGTATTGGGATAACGACTTAGGGTGGTGCTGGACTAATGCAAATCTTTATCCATACATCTACTCTGCCCAAAGTGGGTGGCTTTATTACAGAACGAAAACAAAATCTCCAAATAGATGGTTTTATAATTTTGCCCAAAGGTCATGGATTACTCTTTGATAAAAATTTGTTCTCTAAAAGAGGATCTTTCTCGGATCTTACCAAGCTATTAAATAAAGCGGGGCCGTGATTGGAATGGAATTTATTGTCAAAAATGAAAGACAACTTGTTTTCCATAAGCAATTATAAGTCGCGATCCTGTCCAACAAAGCTTCAAA
>JAYODK010000093.1:0-3330 GCA_038106225.1 Opitutales bacterium
ATCATTTGTGGTCCTTTCTCAAATGCGATGAGAAGAAAAACTCCATCGTGGATATGGAGGAGCAAATGTCCAGTCCTGGCTTTTGGGATGATCAGTCGGAAGCAAAGCGAATTAGTTCCGAATGTAACCGGCTCAAGCAACTGGTTGAGAAAATAGAAAACTTCAAAAACCTAGTTGGCGATGTGGAAGCTATGGCAGAACTTTGTGATGAAGACGAAGATGATACCGCTATGTTTGCTGAGTTTTCCAAAGAGTTGACCACTCTTATTGAAAAGATTGAGGATCTTGAGGTGGAGAGTTTTCTTTCCGAGCCTATGGATATCCGGCCGGCCTTGCTTAGCATACATGCAGGGGCAGGGGGTACCGAATCCTGCGACTGGGCGGACATGCTCATGCGTATGTATGTGCGTTGGGCGGAAAGGCGTGGATTTACCGTAGATATTCAGGATCTTCAAGCAGGGGAGGAAGCTGGCATCAGTAGATGCACCATGCGAATAGATGGAACCAATGCTTACGGATACTCCAAGGCGGAACGGGGTGTTCATCGTTTAGTTCGTATTAGCCCCTTCGATTCGAATAAACGCAGACACACTTCTTTCTGCTCAGTTGATGTAATTGCGGAGATGGAAGACGATGATGTGGATATGGATATCCCCGATGATGATTTGCGTATAGATACGTATCGTTCAAGCGGTAAGGGTGGCCAACATGTAAATAAGACAGACTCGGCAGTACGTATTACTCACCTGCCAACCAATATTGTGGTGCAGTGCCAGAATGAACGATCTCAGTTAAAAAACAAGCAGACGGCAATGAAGGCATTAAAATCGAGGCTCTATGAAAAGCAGCAGGATGAGAAGCGTGCGGAGATGGAAAAGTTTTACGGAGATAAAGGCGAAATGGGCTGGGGTAATCAAATTCGCAGCTATGTGTTTCAACCCTATCAAATGGTTAAAGATTTACGTACCGGGGTGGAAACATCAGGCGTGCAGGCAGTAATGGACGGTGACCTCGACCGCTTTGTCAATGGTTGGTTGCGTGCAGGGTGTCCAAGGCACAGAAATAAGGACATTCAAATTGACGACTGATTTGCACGATTCCATGCCCATTTTAAAATGGGATGAAATCGAGATATTTAAAACTAACTCTCTCTTTGCGGAAAAGTCATGGAAGTGGTCCAGTCAGCCATGGATATTGACGGATGAAGTAATTATTTTTCTTCAGGAACTGGGAAATGCAGGACTATCCTTTTTTCAGGCATTGGATAGATTATATCTAAAATCTGCGAGGGGAGAAAAAATTCTTCGTAATCAGGAGCTTTATGTTCCATGGGTCGCTGAATATTTGGACTCGGGTAAACCTGAATGGTTGGTTAAACACTCCCGCTGTTCTGTTATGCAGGGAGTATTGCCTCTGGTGTTACGTCCTGACCTCCTGCCAACCCGTGGTGGATTTGCCTTAACAGAATGGGATTCTGTGCCGGGAGGAATTGGTCTGACGGATCATCTTGGCAGATTATACTTGGGAAATAATTCACCCCCTATATCGAGTGCATTTGGTGATTCCCTGGTTGAGTTGGCAGGGGAGCTAGGAAATAATGCTCAATTTGCTATTTTAGTTAGCGAAGAATCTGCCACCTACCTGCCGGAAATGGAATGGTTGGGGGAGCAACTCAGAAGAGGTGGACTAAAGGTGGAGGTTGCTCGACCAGATGAAGTTTCATTTGTTCATGATCAAGCTTTTCTCAGGGAGAAGAGAATTGATGTGGTTTACAGGTTTTGGGAATTGTTTGATCCAGAAATTACCCAGATGCCAGCGTTCGCAAAATGTGTAGAGGCAGGTAACCTCGTAATCACTCCAGGCATGCGTCCTTTTCTAGAGGAAAAAATCTCCCTCGCCTTACTTCATCATCCAAAGTTGCAGGCTTACTGGCTTGAGAACCTAAGCAAAGCAGAAAGAAAATTGCTTACTGAAACGGTTCCCTCATCATGGGTGATTGACCCGCAGTCTGTTCCTCCTGGCGCATCGATTGATGGTCCATTGGTTGCTGGAGAAAGATTAAGTGATTGGGCAGACTTGGCGAAGGCATCGAAAAAGGAAAGATCATTAGTTTTAAAAGCAAGCGGCTTTCATGAGACTGCCTGGGGGGCAAGAAGTGTGGTGGTGGGAGAGGATGTGTCTGCTGAGGAATGGTCTGTTGCAGTTAATAAGGCACTGAATAATTTCCCCAGTCCGGTAAGTATTTTGCAGGAATTTAAAAAACCAGTGACGATGAACCATCCAGTATATAATGAGGACGGTTTGCTCGAGTCTATGACTGGCCGACTTCGACTGTCTCCCTATTATTTTATTTCTAATAGAAGAGCGAATTTAAGGGGGGCACTGGCCACTTTTTGTCCAGCCGACAAGAAGGTGATTCATGGAATGAAGGATGGAGCTCTTCTACCTTGCTCCATGAACTAATTTATCAGGGGTTCTAAGACCCAGAGTGATAGTCGGAAGTTACAACCAATCCATCTGCATTCACATTTATAAACCATCCAGTTATACCTTCGGGCATAGGCCAGTCGGCAAACCAAATACCACCTTTTTTGTTCAATCTGATAGGAATGCATTCCCATTTTCGATGCCCAGTGAAGCCAGAATCCGTAGAGTATACCAAGGTGGCACTGTTTAATTCGCGATCGCTTTTGAATTTCGCAAATAATTGGTTTTTTAAAACTCCTGATTCCAATCTTTCGCACCAGAGTTTACCATTTTCCAAAGCCGCTTTAGCAAAGGCATAACTTTCTTGTCGTGACCAGGCTGGGCCATGTCCATGTCCCATATTTGGCACTAAAGAAACCATGTTTTTAGAACCGCATTGATCGTAAGATTTTTTCAGGATTTCCATGGGGAAGTGCTTGTCTTCCGGCCAGGAAAGCCAAAGCACCGGCATAGTTGCCCGATCCAGCCGATGACCAGCTTCCCAGCCATTCAAATAAGCGAGGTTATTCTTTAACGCAGGCATGTAGTGATTGTCTGCCTCATTCAAGTAGCCAGAACCATAAACGGGAATGGCAAATGCAAAACGCTGGTCAATTCCAATTACGATCGAGCTGATAATGCCTCCCCAGGATACTCCCATTAAGCCGACCTGGTCATGATTTACCTCGGGTAAGGAACGGAGCAAGGAATTGGCCAGGATAGTTTGGGATACCGCATGATACATCCATTGGTCTTTTAAATCCTTATTGGAATCTCCGAATACTCCGGTTCGTGAAGGACCTGCCCACTGATGTTTCTCCCATGCCTTCTTTTGCCCTTCCTTAGAAACCTTGCGATCTGTTT
>JAYODK010000094.1:0-3235 GCA_038106225.1 Opitutales bacterium
TCCGATTTTTTGATCTCATTCTCATCTCCGTAGGAAGAATAATAATACGGAGTAAACGCTTCAAACTCAGCAGCACAGGTATCAACCAGACGAAAAGTAGTCTCAATGCCAAAAGACAGTCGCTTCGCACGCACCTCTGCAGGTTCGCACATCCAGTAATCAGCCAATTGACGGTCGGAAAAGCCGGCTTCTTTGGCTTGGCGGAAGGACTCATCATCAATTGAATTTAGATTAGTTCCACGCAGGAACTGACCAATCGCATGCAATTCGGCTAATTGGGTGGTGAACCAGAGATCAATCCCGGACTGTCTGGAGATTTCCTCGGCGGTCATTCCAGCATCCAATGCTTTGTAAAGAAAAGTGGGACGGTCTGCTGATGGCCGCTTAACCCCCGCCCGCAAGGCCGATTTATCCAGTTCTTGATCCACCAGTTTGCCTGCCTCAAATCCCTTTAGTCCAATCTCCAAAGAGCGCATCGCTTTTTGGAAGGATTCCTTGAAGGTCCGTCCAATCGCCATCGCTTCTCCCACCGATTTCATCGCCGAGGTCAGGGTTGAGTCAGTCTCCGGAAATTTCTCAAAGGTGAAACGTGGTACTTTGGTAACCACATAATCAATCGATGGTTCGAAAGAGGCTGGCGTCTCTTTGGTCACATCATTGCGTAATTCATCGAGCGAATAACCAACCGCTAATTTAGCTGCAAATTTGGCAATGGGAAATCCTGTGGCCTTGGATGCCAGTGCGGAGCTTCGTGACACCCGGGGGTTCATTTCAATCACCACCATGCGTCCAGTCTTTGGATCGGTGGAGAATTGAATATTACTGCCCCCTGTTTCCACCCCGATTTCACGGATACAGGCAAAGGACGCATCCCGCATCAACTGGTACTCCTTATCAGAGAGAGTCATGGCAGGGGCAATGGTTATGGAATCACCCGTGTGAACTCCCATGGGATCAAAGTTTTCAATAGAGCAAATGACAACGCACTGATCTTTGTAGTCGCGCATCACTTCCATCTCGTACTCTTTCCAACCGAGCAGGCACTCTTCCATCAAGACTTGCCTGACTGGAGAGGCATCGAGACCTTTTTTGACCAACTCATCAAATTCATCGCGGTTGTAAGCAATCCCGCCCCCGGTACCTCCGAGAGTAAATGCAGGGCGCAGAATAATTGGAAAATCACCAAGTTCTGCCAAATGAGACTGAGCTTCTTCAAGTGAGTGAATGGAAAAAGATCGGGCAACATCCAATCCAATCTTGAGCATGGCTTGTTTAAAAAGCTCGCGGTCTTCCCCCTTCTTGATCGCCTCTGGCTTGGCCCCAATCATTTCCACCCCATTTGATTCGAGCACTCCCGCATGAAAAAGATCAAGGGAAAGATTTAGACCAGTTTGTCCCCCGAGGGTTGGCAAAAGTGCATCTGGTTTTTCCTTCTCGATAATCTTGGTCACACTTTCCACCGTGAGAGGCTCGACATAGGTAGCGTCAGCAAACTCTGGATCGGTCATGATGGTGGCCGGGTTGCTATTAACTAGGGAAACGCGGTATCCCTCCTCGCGTAAGGCTTTGCAGGCCTGGGCTCCACTGTAATCAAATTCACAGGCTTGACCAATAATGATGGGCCCCGATCCAATGATCAGGATATGTTCGATGTCGGTTCTCTTAGGCATGCGGCAGGAAGAAAATCAAAAAAAAGGCTCCTCGGGGAGCCGGCTTGGATGAAAATCTGCTAATTATTTGGTTCAATTCAGATGGGAGATGGAATTGAAACTCCTTTATGCCCATTTTTTCCAATCCCTCAAGAAGGAAAGGCGAAATGTTACTCACAATATGGCGGGCATTGCCTGACCACCAACCGCATCACCAATTGCATCCTTTATCTTTTTTCCTCCTGAGACAATTTCCACAGTTTTTCCCACGCAGTTATAATTACGCATCGCCTCGATAATACAGTTAGCTAAATCTTCACGCGGCAGGTATCCATGATGACCTAGTTCCTGAGCCGCTTCAATCCGCCCCGTAGCGGGTTCATCCAAGAGGGTGCCAGGAGCAAGAATAACAAAATCGAGCCCGGATGCCCGCAAAGCTCCATCGGCCACTCCTTTCGCACGCAGATAGTGCTGAATTCGTGGGGACTCACTATTGGGGTCAGCTCCAATAGCACTGATCATAACAAAACGGCCAACACCATGCTTTTTGCAGTCCATGATTAGGCGTACCGCTCCGTTTTGATCAACATCTATGGTTTTTTCAGGACCAGTATGTCCACCGGACCCCGCCGTAAAAACAACCGCATCCATACCTGGTAAAAATTCGGCAATTCCTGCCTCCAAATCGCCTACCACCGATGGTACGCCCAGGGCGGTAAACTTTGTCTGCTGCATGGGATCACGAATCAAGGCAACCGGAGAGAAATCATGAGCCGCCCACATCTTTCCACTTAGCAGGGTCCCCACCTTTCCATTGGCACCGACTATCAAGGTTTTCATAATTAGTTTTGGTTACAGGATTGATTTAAACGATGCAAGAAATGACTGAATTTGATCGTCGTTCGCAAAGTAATCATTAATTATACCCTGAAATTTCGATTTAAATATGACAGCTCCCGTCCGCACCCGCATTGCTCCGTCTCCCACTGGAGCCCCCCATCTGGGTACTGCATACATGGCCCTGTTTAACCTTGCATTTGCCCGCAAACATAATGGCCAGTTCATTTTACGAATCGAAGATACGGACCGCCTGCGCTCTTCCTTGGAGTCTGAGCAGGCTATTTTTGATGCCCTTCATTGGACAGGGATTGAATGGGATGAAGGACCGGACTGCGGAGGAGAGCATGGGCCTTACCGCCAGAGTGAACGGCTTGATTTATACGAGAAGGAAATCAGCCGCCTGCTTGAGGAGGGTCATGCCTACCGCTGCTTCTGCACACCTGAACGGCTCAACGATTTGCGGGCAGATCAGATGGCTAAGAAGGAGACACCTCGATACGATGGTTACTGCCTTGAGTTTACTGCCAAGGAATCTCTCCAAAGAGCCAGCAATGAGCCTTATGTTGTGCGGATGAAAATTCCCCAATCCGGAGAATGTACATTTACCGATGAATTACGCGGAGGGGTAAGCATAGATTGGTCTCAAATTGATCATCAGGTGATCCGCAAGACCGATGGTTTTCCCACCTATCATCTCGCCAATGTGGTGGATGATCACTACATGAAGATCAGTCATGTGATCCGCG
>JAYODK010000026.1:0-21797 GCA_038106225.1 Opitutales bacterium
GCGTCGGACTCATAACCCGAAGGTCGGCGGTTCAAGTCCGCCCCCTGGTACCATTCTCAAAGATTTTTAATTACTCTGACTTTTCTTTGAAGTATCTCTCAAAAAGACTCCTTTTAGGGGTCTCAGTTTCGGATTCTTCTATCGCCTGTGGAACAACTGGGGCAGGGTCCTTAGGTTCCTCTACTGGGACTGGCGGTACGAGGTTTTCCACTTCTTGCTTGTTTTCAGAGGGCTGAATTTCAATTTCCACTTTGGGAGATAAAGTAGCTGGTTGGTATAGGGACTCATTGCTTTGCTCAGGATCTACTGGATCAAGAGTAGATGAATCAGTGCTTAGTTCGCTTGGTTCAAAATTTTTACTGAGCTCGACCATAGGTTTGGGAGATTCAGGAAAATCATTAGCTGGGACGAGGGAGGCTGTATCGGAACCAAACAGAGGTTCTCCACGTTGTTCTTTCTCCAATTGATCTGCAGTTTTTCCGACATAAGTACGAAAGACTAAGTCATGCTCTGGGTGTAACCAGAATCTACCCTTTTTATAATTATTTCCCTCGGCAAATGAAAAGGCTCCGAACCATGCCTTTTTATCCCCAATATCATCACATACCAGAAAGTACATTCTCCCAGCTTCTTGGGGAATCTCTCCTCTCATTTGGAGAGTGATCCATCCACGGTCCGTTTCAGTCAATCCTTGTATTGCTAATTGGTTGATAATCTCTTCACGGCTTATACTCCATTCACCATATTTAGGACCGGTATCCGGGTTGCCTGAACGTACAAACCCACTCATGTAAGATCCATAATGCTCGGATATTGTGTAATTCGGTTTTCCGAATAGCAGTACTTTGGTCAAGATGCCATCTTTACCTGCAGTGTAACTCATCCAGTTTTTTTTAGTTACATGACTAAAACTGGTTTCGTGCTGTTCTTTAAAATATTCCTGGAATTGGTCCAGTTCCTCTATGTAAACAAGCGGTTTTGGCTCGGTTGGTTTTGCAGAAACTTGAATTTTCTCCTCGGGGGGGAGGGGGAGGGAGGTTTCCTTCTTTGGTTCTGGGGAATCTTCTGAGCAACCGATATGAAAGACAGCTAGAAGAAGTAGCGAGAGGAGACGAAAAGATTTTTGGTAACTCATATGGGCAGATAGGGATATGCCTATTATGCAAACAAGGTAATGTTCTTCTTGCAAGTTCGAATAAAAGAGAATCTATTTTCCGCTAAATTTTAATATTTGCTTATGGATACTCTAGCGTTTTGGTTGCCCCTAATCCTCCTTTTTTTGTCTGCATTGATCGGAGCAGTGATTAAGAGAAAATCCTGTGATCACTGTCTGAAAAAGTTCGAGAAGAACAAGATTTTATTTCCCTTGCATACCGGAGACTGGATCTGTGGTCATCTGGAAGTCTTTTCGCAGGGCATAGAGTTAAAAATGGGGCAAGGCAATGAAGTAAATAATTTCATTTTGGCATCACGTATTATTCACCCCTCGGAAGTTGAGAAGATTCCATATTTTATTAGACAGGCACCCGATCCAGACACCCGCTTGGGTTTGTTATGGAGAAAAGAAAGGGAAAAATTAATTCATCCGCCGATTAACCATCGTATTAAAAGATCTCTGCTGAATTCATACAACATGCTAAGGGACTCTTTTGGTCAGGCTTTCAAGGCAATTATTGGTTCTATGAGTAAGGATACTCGTCTTGGAAAGGCTAAGGATTCTGACAAAAGATTTCAGGAAATGCAGAATAATTTAACTGGTATGGTTCCAAACGCCTGGGAACCTATATTGGAAAAATACCGGGGGAAACCTGTCGCGGTTGAAAGAAATGTAGAAACTGGATTAATTTCTGAAACGGGGATTTTGGAGGATTATTCAAACAAATACCTGCTTCTTCGTGATGTTCAGTTGAGTGAGTCAGTCCTGAAGAATCATCTAGTGGAACTAGGATCCACTGCCCATTGTTCATATGATGTTTTGTATTCAAGAAATGAAACGGTTCTAAGATACGCCCTGAAAAATTAAAATTAACATTACTTGACCAAAATATTTTCAACTGTAGGATATAGTGTCCGACTTCTGCATCGTTCGAGAAGTTCCATTAGTTCTTTTCCTTACTCCTAATTATTAGGGAATCTATCGATAGTTGTTTGCAGTCAGGCCGTAAATCGGAAGACTAAATGCAGCACGAGGGTACCCACCTGGACCTAGAAGGTCATATAACTTATGGATGCGATGAACGGCGACAGTGGAAGTCACCATTTTACTTGGTTATGCCAAGAATGGTAATTTTTTTACCCTTGGCCTTCTTTAGTACGGTTTCACGATCAAGAATAAGCACATTGTCATTTTCCAGTGCGACTGTGCCAATTTTAGCATCTTCAATTGCTTGAAGTGTTTGAAGGCCAAATACTGGTACATCAAATCGGGTATCCTGGTTTGGTTTACCGAGTTTTACAAAGATGCAACTTTTGGCACCAAAACTTCCTGCCCTTTCGAGCATGGCATTGGTTCCCTCAAAGGCTTCAACTGCAAGAACGGTTCCACGACTGACCACGACTCCTTGACCAACATCCAAGCGGGAGTTTTCACGGGCTATCTCAATCCCATGGGCAAGGTGTTCAGGTTCAATCTTTTCCTTGCCCTTTACCATGATGCCTTCTTCTGCCAGATCCTCGTCCATAAACACACGGGCATCCAGTAAGTGAACCCCCGTCTTTTCGATCTCATCTCCGATTGCCCCAAAAATAGTTTCGGCATTTTTTCGGTCTAGCCCAGCGAGCATACGGATTGCCTTGAGGTCGGGGTGAAGTCCTTTGAAGAGTTTACCTGGGGTAACCTGTCCCGCCATTACTGCGTATCCAGCATTGAACTTCTTTAGTTCCTTGAGCAATTTTCCAACTTGTCCGACCTTGACTGCAGAGCGTTCATTTTGGGGGAATAATTCAACTAATTCGGGAGATGTCTCTCCGCCCAATTCAATCAATCTTAACGATATTCCTGCATGCCTTGCTCTGTGAGTAAGCAAAATAGGATAATTTCCCTGTCCGGCGATGAGGACGAGCGGTCGGCTCGCGTCAAAATCTTCAGGCAGGAAACGAGACATATAATTTGAACCTAGCCTTTCACCGCGAGGTTTACCAGTTTGCCGGGTACATAGATTTCTTTGACAATTTCTTTGCCCTGCAAAAAAGACTGCACTTTTTCATCAGCTTTGGCTGCCGAAATGACTGCTTCTTTGTTCGCTTCTTTGGGAAACTTGCCCTGCCCGCGAAGCTTTCCGTTTACCTGAAAGACAATGGTGATTTCCTCGGCAACTAATAAATCCTTTCTTGCACTCGGCCATGGTTGATTTGCAATGGACGGCTTTCCGCCTAATATCTCCCAAAGTTCCTCTGCCAAGTGCGGTGCGAAAGGGGCAAGTAACTGCAGGAGTATTTGGACGGTATTGATCGAATAGCAGTCGGTCTTTTGCAAGTGGTTGATAAGAATCATCATCTGCGATATGGCCACATTGAAGCGGAGATCCTCAATGGCTTCTGTTACCTTGAGAATAGTCTCGTGCAATAGCTTGAGAGTTTCCTTATTGTTTTCTTCCTCAGATATATGTTTTTCGGCACGGAAACATTCCCGGTGAACTTTGCGGAGGAAACGATGTACGCCCTCAATTCCTTTTTCGCTCCATGGCTTGACCGCCTCCAGGGGTCCGAGGAACATTTCGAAAAGGCGCAAAGAATCAGCCCCGTAAGCATCGATAACCACATCAGGATTGACCACATTACCCACACTTTTGGACATTTTGTTTCCATCTTCTCCCAGAATCAGTCCCTGATGGAAGAGCTTTTTGTAGGGTTCCGGATTTGCAAGCACACCTTCGTCGTAAAGAAAGCGGTGCCAAAAGCGTGCATAAAGTAGGTGGAGTACAGCATGCTCTGCTCCGCCAATGTAAAAATCTGGACCTCCCCAATAAGCTTCCTTCTCTTTATCGACTAAATGTGCGGAATTTTCTGGATCGATGTAACGCAAATGATACCAGCACGAACCTGCCCACTGTGGCATAGTATTAGTCTCACGGGTTGCAGAAACCCAGTTTTCTCCGGTCGGTTTGGTCTCAGTTCTGGGCAAAGACTTGCCAGTCTCCAAATCGAACCATATGTCCAACCAGTCGGATATAGTGGCGAGTGGACTCTCTCCAGTTCCGGAGGGTTGGTAATTTTCAACTTCTGGCAATTTTAATGGAAGTTCAGAGGCAGGAAGGGGGAGTGCGTAAAGAGTCTCACCATCTTTATCCGAAGTTACAGGATTCTCAGGGATTAAGCCTTTGAGTAACCCATCTTTATTTTGAGCAAGTGAATAATCCTCCTTTGATACCCAGACCAAGGGAATCGGTTCTCCCCAGTAGCGCTGACGGGAGAAGATCCAGTCGCGAAGTTTATAATTTACCGCACCTTTACCGAGGCCTTTGGTTTCAAGATCACCAATGATCTTGGTTTTGCAGGTATGGGCATCCATCCCGTCATAGTCTCCTGAGTTTTTCATTACGCCTGGACCAGAATAAGGAAGTTGACCTTTTTCCTGATCGCCATCCGGGTGAGCGATTACCCGGCGGATCTCGATGCCAAATTTTTCGGCAAATTCATAATCCCGCTCGTCGTGGGCAGGCACAGCCATGATTGCTCCTGTTCCATAACTAATCAGAACATAATCTGCCACCCACACGGGAATTTTTTCGTTATTTACCGGATTAATGCAGTAGCTACCGGTAAAGACTCCGGATTTGTCCTTGGCGAGATCTGTGCGGTCGAGGTCACTTTTCTTGGCGGCAGCCAAAATATATGCATCCACTTGGTCTTTCTTTTCAGCAATAACCAGTTGATCAAGCAGGGGATGCTCAGGTGCGATCACCATGTAGGTTGCTCCGAATAAGGTATCGGGCCGCGTCGTGTAAACCGTTAATTTTTTATCTGAACCATCGATTAAAAACTGTACTTCTGCACCTTCGGATCGGCCAATCCATGCTTTTTGCTGCCGCTTGGTGGAGTCCGGCCAGTCAAGATCATCCAAGCCGGCAAGAAGTTTCTCTGCATAAGCAGTAATGCGAAGAACAACCTGGCGTAGATTTCTTCGTTCGACCGGATGGTTGCCAACTTCGGATTTACCATCCACCACTTCCTCATTGGCGAGTACCGCACGCAGGTTTGGGCACCACCAAACAGGCTTTTCATCGACATAGGCGAGTCCACGCTGGAAAAGCCTTAGAAAGATCCATTGGGTCCATTGGTAATATTCAGGATCTGTGGTATTAATTTCACGCTCCCAATCGATGGCAAATCCAATGCTTTTAATCTGTCTTCGAAAATTGTCGACATTTGATTGAGTGGTAACCGAGGGATGGGTGCCTGTTTTAATTGCATACTGTTCGGCGGGAAGGCCAAAAGCATCCCACCCCATAGGGTGAAGAACATTGTATCCGCGTGCTTTTTTATAACGGGCCAGAATGTCAGATGCAACATAGCCTTCTGGATGTCCTATGTGTAGACCAGCTCCTGAGGGGTAGGGAAACATATCCAAGGCATAATATTTAGGTTTGTCGGAGTGGTCGTATGCACGGAATGTGTTTTCGCGTTCCCAAAATTCCTGCCATTTTTTTTCAACGGTGGAGAAATCGTAAAATAGTTCTTCGTCAGCCATAGTTTGGGATCAATCATGTAATTTTTGTCAATAATGGCAAAAGCAATTCTGTATTTGAAATATATTTCTCCAGTAATTCATCAATTTGACATCATAAATAAATATGTATATAGTATAAATATGAGGATATGTGTAATGCTTATATGCTTTATTTTTGGGATAGTTGAAGTAACCCATTCTGCTTGTCCAAAAATGCAAAAAGCAAAAAACTATTCAGTCGATGGAAAAAAATTCCAAAGTTATTATGCTGCCAAATCTTACATTATGGACCTGAAAAAAGAAGAGGATCACATGAGGAAATTAGAAGTAAGCAAATTAAACTCTTTCAGTTATAAGACAAAATGGGTCTACCAAACAGATGATCACGGGTTTTATTGTGTTTGTCCAGATTGTCGAAAAAACCTTAAGGAGATTCGGAAGCGACATTCTTATTTGTAGGCTATGCTTACTTTTCTTGGTTCTGCCACATGTTATTCCAGCATTTTTTTTATTACTTTTAGCTCAGAGGATATATCTTCGAGGCGTGCTTGTAGGTCATGAATGCTGTCGCGGATAGGTTCAGGATTATTTTTTCTCTTCTCAATTTCTAACTTGGTCGCCATTTCAGCGTTAGACTCATCCATGCTGTTCATAATTACACCGATCACTAAATTGAGGACGATCATTGTACCAATCAGCACAAAACTAACAAAAAATAATGATGCGCCAATTGGAGAGGCATTGGACGATGGTTTCCACTTCTCCACTTCATCCAAAGAATATCCATATTGATCCGAACCATACATATTTATATACATCACATCGGTCCAGTCCTCTAGGGTAACCACCCGAAAGAGAGAAAGGATGGAAGTTTGAAGGTTTCGAAAGTGGATCGGGTCATTTTCTCCAAAAAGAAAAACAGCCATGGCTCCATAGACATAAAAGAGAAGAAACAAAAGAATGCTTACATAAAACATTGAGGGCAGGCTTTTAAGCAGGCAGGTTACCAGTAATTGAAGCTTTGGAATTGCAGTGATTAAACGTAAAACACGCAAAATCCGAGCCAGTCTCAAAATCGGGAGAAATTCTCCTCCAAGGTGGAGAAGGGGTTCAAGCAGACATGCAGCAACAATTGTAAAATCAAAAACATTCCACGGATTTTTAAAATAATTCCAAGGTCGCTTGCCTTCAGCAATTATCTTTATGATAGCCTCGACCGTAAAAATTACGAGAATGGCACGATCCAAAAAAAGTAGAACCGATGCATTTTCCACAGCAAAATCCTTGTAGGTTTGGGCACCAACCACCAATCCAGCTAAAAGGATAGTGGTAATGATAAAATGGTTAAAAAAACGGCTTTTCGCCAAATTATGACATGCGGATGTAACCATAATTTAGATTACTACATTATCAAGACAACCTGGGTAACTTTAAAAAGCTAACAAAAGAAAAATTTACCCGTTTTAGCTGAAACTTCTGGGTGAAGTAGATCGCGAATTTTTTAGCAAAATTTAAATTATTGAAGGAAGAAATTTAAGTAAATTACCACAACCAAATTCAACCGAACGAATGATTTCCTCATAATTTGAATTTGGATCAGATGAATGTTCTCGGTCAAAAGGATCTGCAATATAGCAAACTCCATCGGAGGGCAGAAACATTCCAATCGGTCTTACTTCTCCACGAATATAGAATTTTCTAGATTTGATGAAATTCTCACTCTCCCGGTCTAAGGTAACAATGAGGTTGGCTGAAGAAAGTTCTCCCATGTTTACCCTTCGTGAATTTCCTGAAAGTTCATAGCCGAACTTTCTTGCATAATGAGCCATTCGCTTGTCAAAAGGGCAGGATTCGTAGGCATCGGAAATGCCCCTAGCTGAAGGTCGGATACTACCAAAATGATCGGAAAAATGAAGCAGGTGTCTCATGATCTCTCTGGCTAGGGGAGCACGGGACAAACCACGTTTGCTAAGAAAAAGAATATTGGTGAGATCCGGTGAGTAATAAGGAGGGACCGGTTGGTTGGTCTGATCGACTAAGACAGATAATCCATCAGGGTCATAGGGCGGGAATTTATCTTTTCTTGATTTGCTAAGGTTTTTTTTAATTCTTCCAATTAAATTTGATCTATTTGCAGATTTGTTAGTTTTTGTCATTTTCCACCAATTTTAAATTTTCAACAGAGTTTAATATCGAAATGTTACAAAATTAGGAAGCTTCTTCGAAAATTTTGTAAAAAAAATTATCCATATTGTAAGATTGGGCAACTTTCGTGCCAAGCAATCGAGTAGAATAAAAAATGTTAGTTAAAATTTCAGTTTGACGCTGAATTTAAACTTTTTCCTGCAAAATATGGCGTAAAAAAATTAAATAAGTAGTTTCACCGCTCTTTTTAATGAATCAGTAAAGACTAGAACATCTTCTTCAGTGTTGTACATGGAAAAGGATGCCCTTGCGGTAGCTTCGTGACCGAGCCTTTCCATTAGAGGTTGGCAACAATGATGTCCGGTACGGGTTGCCACTCCTTCTGCATCCAAAAGTGTGGCTAGATCGTGCGGGTGTACCCCATCAATGGTGAAGCAAAAAACCCCTGCCTTGTCAGCCGTGGTTCCGTGCTCTTTTAAACCATTTAGCCCAATTAATTGATCACGGGTAATTTGAAGAAGCTTTTGTTCGTGTAAATGGGCATTTTCGAATTCGATTCTCTCTAGGAAATTTATCGCTTCGCCAAGGCCGATTGCACCAGCGACATTAGGGGTGCCAGCCTCAAATCTTTGCACACCATTAGTAAAGGATGTTCCGGAGAAACTTACTTTGTCGATCATATCTCCACCCCCTTGATAGGGTATCATATGTTCTAATAATTGCTCTTTGACAAAGACCGCACCAATGCCCATCGGGCCAAAAATTTTATGTCCTGAAAACACAAAGAAGTCGCAATCAAGATTTCTGAGATTAACTTTCATGTGAGGTACGGATTGAGCTCCATCGATCACTACCTTCACGCCGTTGGCATGTGCCTCTTCTGTTATTTCAGAAATAGGATTTACCGTACCAAGTACATTGGAAATATGACAAAGAGAAAGTATACAAGCTTTGTCTAGACTAAGAAATTGGCTCAATTTATCACGATCCAATGAACCATCTTCCAGAATTGGAACTACCAGAATCTCAGCACCAGTAGATTGTGCAATCAGTTGCCATGGCACAATATTGGCATGATGCTCCATTTCGGAAACAATAATGAAGTCACCTTTTTGAAGAATGGTTTGTGCAAAAGAGTGGGCAATCAAATTTAAGCCTTCAGTAGCACCGCGGGTAAAGATTAATTCTTTGGATGAAACGCCCAGCCAATCAGCAATTCTCTCTCGGGATGCCCGGTATAGATTCTCTGCATCTTCGGCCAATTCATAAACACCTCGATGCACATTTGCATTACTGGTGCTGTAATAATGTGACAATGCATCAATCACGCATTGAGGTTTTTGAGTGGTCGCAGCGTTATCCAAGTAAACCAAAGGTTTGTTACGATTTGTGCGAGATAAAACCGGAAAATGCTTCCGGATTTTGTAGGGGTCAAAACCTTGGTGGTTATACATCTAATTTACCCTATCGCTTAGAGATTCGAGAACCAATTTCAAAAATGGACTTAAAATGTTGAGTAAATGAAAATTAGAAAATGACTTTGGCATCCGGAAGAGCTTTTCGCAAGGACTCAATGCCCTTTTCAGATACCTTAGAATTCCAAAGATAAATTTCTTCAAGATCTTTCATTTTAGAAAGATCATTTACTGCTCTGTCTGACACTTTGGTACCAGATAAATTCAAATAGCGGAGAAACTGCATATCGGTTAATTGTTTTACAGCCTGATCGGTGATTTCGGTATTTCTAAGACCTAGCCAAGTCAAATTTTTCATTTTTCTAACATTTCCCATGACAGAGTCCGTTACCTTTGTTCTGGATAAATCAAGGTGAGAAATATTGTTTTGAACACTGGCTAGAGCACCTACTGAATTATTATCAATCAAGGAAGGACCTTCTGAAAATTCTGCCCTGATCATACTGTGCTTTTCGGATAAAGTAGTTACGAGTGCACCGGTTTTAGATGCCGCCTCAATTTGAGTTTTCGATGGTTTAGTCAACCTTTTTCCCAAAAGGTCCACCAGAGGAACATTGCGATCGGCAACGGAGGTTAAGGCAACAGTAGCCTTTTCCTCTTTTGGCTTCTCAAAAACATCCGATGGGTATTCTTTGGCTCCTTCATCAATCCATTTTTTAAAGAGTTCAATTTCTTCTGCGCTCAATGGATCACCTTTGGGAGGCATAATTTCTGAATCATCGGGATCAAGGGTAATTACCACATAGAGGGTACTCTCTTCATGATCGCCACGGTCAATAATTGCACCGTCCAAATTTCCCTTAAGTACCGCTTCATAGGAATCTAAAGCTAATCCTGCTTTGGGGTGAATTGTTCGACCGCTTCTAACATATGGTTCGCCATGACAATCAAAGCACCTTTCTTCGAGAATGGGAAAAATATGATCATGAAAACTAACGCCTTCGCTCGCATCTGCCACTCCAGCACCTCCTCCTTTGGGTTTTGCTCCTTCCTCAATCCATCTTTTGATAATGTCTATTTGTTCAGGAGTTAGGGGACCACCTTTGGGAGGCATGAACATGTCGTCATCTTCATCTAGGGTAAGAACCTCGTGTAGATAGCTACCCTCCACATCCCCAGCAGTAACCACCGTATCATCAAGGTTGCCCTTCATTACAAGTTCATAAGTGTTAAGGGCAAGTCCAGCTTTTGGCTGGATGGTTCGACCGTTTTTTTCGTAGGGCTCGTTATGGCAACTTGTACACCTGTCTTCTAATATTGGTAATACATGACTGGTAAAATCAATGGGTTCGCCAGGCTTTGGAGCACCGCCAGATTTTAAGTCAACTGCCAAGTTAGGGTCCTGCCCCAAATTAACCGGTTTGTAGGAAAAGAAGGAACCAGGCCTTAATTTCGGTTTTGCTTTTTTGGGAGCCATTAACCGCGGTTCATCATCCATTTCCATGCTACCTGACACTTCATTTGGTTCAGGCTCAGGAGCATCCTCCATAGTTTCTTCTGCGGAAATTTTTCTGGGATCTCCTGTAGGAATCCTTAACTCTTCAGCAGCCTTCCTTAGGTAGGCTTGATCAGCAGTCGATAGTTGGTTGTAGGGAACCGGGTAGAGCTTAGTATCCTTTCCTTCAAGGTAAAATGTTTGACCTTCGTAACTTAGTAGTCGAGCAGTAAAAGACTGTCCTTTTGCGGTGGTAAAGGTCCTGAACGGTTCATCAGCAAGAACCAATGTTCCTTGTAACAACCATAAGAACAGGAGTATGTACCTGCTCATTCCAACCATATGTCTTAAATTTACGACTTTAGGTATTCAGTACATCCATCAAAGGCTCACCATCATGAGCAACTTTGAATGGACGACCTGAAGGTGAGTATTGAACATCACTGAGAGGAAGCCCCATGTTATAACCGATGGTTGCATTTAAAGATGCAGGATCAATAAATTTACCATCAACAGGGTTACGCCCTATTTTGTCCATTTTACCATATACTGTGCCTCCTTTCACTCCGCCTCCTGCTAGGAAAGCGGAAAAACCGTAAGGCCAGTGGTCGCGACCATTACCTCCATTAATTCTTGGTGTACGCCCAAATTCGGAGACCAATACAATCATGGTGTCTTGGAGGAGTCCGCGCATTTCCAAGTCTAGAAGCAAAGCACTCAGTCCTTTGTCCAAATCTGCACAATTGTTAGCAACCGATTCGAAGTTATTGGAGTGCGTATCCCAACCACCCCGATTAACTTCAATGTAGCGGACTTTGTTTTCGACGAGTCGGCGGGCAAGCAAGCAACCTTGCCCAAATGCAGTTCGTCCGTACAAATCCTTCATTGAGTCTGGCTCAGATGCTACATCAAATGCCTTCAGGTCTTCACTACGCATTAATTTCACTGCATCGTCGTAGAGATCGGTGTAGGCACGAACCTGTTTCTGGTCATAGGTACCAAGAAAGCTCGCGTTCATCTTTTGAGCCATTGCAAGGCGACCATCAAAACGGGTTTGGTCAAGGTAATCGGCAGCTTTACTATTGGCTAAGCCTGCATTGGGATTACCGATAGGGAGGGGACCATATTTGGATTCGAGGAAACCAGAACTTCCAATACGTCCATTAATCGCAATGTTCATTGGAATAGTTGAGTTAATGGGGCCAGACATTTTGGCCACCCAGCTACCAAAGGTTGGATGAGAAATGGTTCCTCGCATCTGATAACTGGTATGCATCAAATAGGTGCCCTGTGCGTGAGCACCCTGACTGGTCATCATCGTACGGATGATCGCCGCGTTGTGCATGTGTTTGGCAGTTTCTGGAAGATTTTCAGAAAGAAAAACCCCATCTGCACTTGTTGGTATCGGACTGATTGGACCCTGGTAACTATCCTTGTCTGCATCTGTGTTTGGAGCAAATGTGTCCATGTGTGACATTCCGGCAGACATGTACAGATATATTAAATGTCGAGCTTTAGCAGGGCGGGGACCAGGTTGAAAAGCTTGAGCAGGTGTATGAATGTATGATCCTGCCATAGGAAGTAGACCAACCCCCAAGCAAGCTTTCGCGGCACTTGCGACAAATTCTCTGCGGCTTAATTCATCTAAGTTTTTAAGATCGGATTTCATGATGTTTGGTATGATTGGTAGTTCGGTTTGTTAGCGTAAAAATAAAAATTCATGACTGTTTAAAAGTACCCAAGCGATGTCTTTATGAATGTCCTTAGCACCTTTGGAGCTAAACTCTTTGAGGGTTTTGGTTAATTCCATCATCTCACGGGTTGTTGGTTTTCTTTGTAAGATTGCCTTGAATGCATAATTGATCTGGTCGACCATATTTGGCTGTTTGGCTAGTGATTGCATGAATGCGGAATTCTTGTTACTAATGATGTTATTCTCAACATATCCATTCATCACAGCAAGTACCTGATCAACCGAGGCTTGCTTGTGCGAAACCTGTATCTGGTCTCTGGGAGATCCCCCGAATTGCCGGATAAAATGTCCGGCAGGGGCGGGGTGACCAACTTCAGAAGCACGCAATGAATTAGTGTCACGGGTTTTGATGCCTTTTCTTTCGTAAGATTGAGAAGATCCAGTGCTAGAGTCCATACCTGCCATCATTTCATCTTTATCCATCATATTATCCATAGCAGGAAGGTTGGTGACAAATTGTTCCTTACAGTTATCACAGCAAAATGCTACTGTTTCACCTTTTTCATTCTTAGCGATAATACTCGGATCTGCATCCCTGCCTGGTCTTATAGGACATTTTTCATTGATTGGCTTAGGCATATTTCCAGCTGCTTTAGCCATTTCAGCACTAGCTCCAGGAGGTGGGAAACCAAGTTGATCGAGGAAAAGTTCTTCGGCAGTCATGTTAATAAATCTTTCATAACGATCAAACCCGCCATCACCGGTGTTCGAATTAATTCGGCCATCAAGATCTGGATAATTTAGAGCAACAAGTGAGTCCCAAAGTTGCTCGCCAGACATGCGTTCAACCACTGGGCCCTGATAAAAGTAAGGAATGGCCCCTCTCTTGGGATTTTCCGGATCTGGGCCTGAAATAACAAACTTTACTTCGTGTGGCATGGTTTCATCTTTTTCATCTCGGGAAGTAACTTCACGGGTAGTTGCTTCTCGTTGAAAAGCTTTCGTGTTGTAAAGAATACGGAGGAATTCTTTCACATCATAGTCGAGAGCAACCATGATTTTCTCTAGGTGAAGCATGAGTTCGGGATGGGTTGCAAGGGTGTCGTCGAACATATTATCGACAGGTTCAATTAACCCGACTCCGAAAACTGTCTTCCAAAGTCTATTGGCTATGACGATGGTAAAGCGGGGATTATCGGGGGAGGCAAGCCAACTGGCATAGGATGCCCGGGATCCTTTTTCCTGCAAGTTTTCATCCAATTCAACGGCAAGGCCGAAGATAGTATTCGCTTTGAGTTCTTGCCCTGGTTGGGCGTTGTCATACTGGTAATCGCTAGGCAGGTTAATTTTACCTTTACCCATGTCATCCATGCCTCGGTTAAGCAGTTCCCCCAAACTCCGGGTTAGTCCTCTGCGACGATTGCCTAGGGCAGCCGTTTTTCTGGATCTTTCATCGTCACTCAAACTTGCGTCGCTGTTTACCTTTCTCTGCTCTTCACTAATCCATTGACCTACCAAGCGAGAGTACTCACCAAATTCGGTTGATTCGTTATTTTTGGGTTGATGAGCACCGTAGGTATACGCAGCCATTTCGTAAAATTGTTTCTGGGTCCATCGGTCAAATGGATGGTCATGACATTGAGCACATTCCAAACTGGTTCCCAAGAATACACGAACCGTGTTCGACATACTGTCTAAGCCCATACCAATATCTCGATAAAAGTAGCCAACCGCCCCATTTCCTCTACCCCACAATGGTCCAGTTGCAGCAAGCATATCATGAACAAACATATCATAAGGTTTGTTCTCCGATAATGATTGTTGAATGTAACGCACAAATGGAATCCCGTCAGCACCTCTATCCACTCTGCCTGTTGCACGGAGTATATCGGCCCAGTAAATAAACCAGTTGTGCACATAACCCTCTGAATTCAGTAGCTTATCAATTAAATCTGCACGACTGAACCGTGCTCGATTTGACATAAATTCATCTGTTTCCTTGATCGTGGGAATTCTGCCAATAATTTTGAGGTATGCTCGACGCAAAAACAAGTCGTCAGAGATCTCCTTGTTTGGGTATTGACGAGGTTTATAAGATTTAAGTCTTTGATCGATTTTATTATCAATGGAGTTTGAAAATTTGAGTAAAGTAGAGGAATCGAGAGGCTTTTTAAATTTTGGCAAAGCATCGTGATTTGGGGGGAAATTATTTTTGACGAACGCCTGATCATCTTCGGTGAAAATATCCAGACTGATACGGAAAAGCTGCAAGTCACTGGACCGCTTCATAAGGACATCCCCATCTTCGAAATACTTAACTATCGATCCCCTTATGACATTGCCAGACTTGGCGCGGAAATCGCGGTCAGCAACTCCAAAGGAAAAGGAACAGAAAGCTAAGAAGAAAAAGCCTGGGCGGAGTATTGTCAGCATATTTAAAATTGAAAACCTCAAGGATTGTTTTGCAAACAAAAAAGAGTATAAAATTCCAAAAAAAAACATAAATCCTACCGTTATATAATAATTTTATTTGGGGTTCTTAAATAGTCATGGAAAATGTAAAAGACGGCATATCCAATCATTATATAGAAATCCTAACTTTTTAAAACTCTCATGTAAGTTGCCAGAAACTTTTATTTGTGCATGCATTGCTTAAATATGTTTCCGAACCCTTTCAATTTGAACTTTGGATTCTCGCCACCTGTACTTTTTTTTCTTTTAGCACTCCCTTGCATCTTTTTTTGCATTAGTTGTTCAGATTCAGGAAGTAAGGGTTTTGATGGCAAGGTATTTAGTGAATCAGATAAATTATCCAAGGAAAGCGATTATCTTGGGTCTGCTGTCTGTGCTGAATGCCATAGTGAGGCTCATTTAAAATGGAAAAAGTCTCATCATTTTCATGCGATGGAGATGCCAACTGAACAAACAGTCAGGGCAGATTTTAATGATTCGATTTTCGAGAATTACGGAATTACCACCAAATTCTTCAAAAATGGCGAAAAATTCATGGTGGAGACAGAGAATGAACAGGGGGAGATGCAGTCGTTTGAAATCGCTTACACTTTTGGATGGGATCCTCTCCAACAGTACCTGGTAAAGTTTCCTGATGGCAGATTACAGGTACTTCCTACCTGCTGGGATGTAGAGAAAAAGAAATGGTATCATATTTATCCCGACGAAAGAATAGCCCCGGATGATCCGCTTTTTTGGACTCGTTCCTTACAAAACTGGGATCATATGTGTGCGGATTGCCACTCTACCAATTTGCATAAAGAATTTGATTTTTCCACTCAGCAATTTGCCACCAAATATTCGGAAATTAATGTGGCTTGTGAATCCTGTCACGGCCCTGGGCGAGCTCATGTTGAGCATGCCCGACTGGGAGTGGGGTGGGAGAGTGTTGCAGAGTATGCCTTGGTCGATGTTAATTCAACTAATGTCTCTCAGATCGAAGCCTGTGCCAAATGTCATGCCAGAAGATCGATGGTTTATCCCTATCATCATGCAGGGAATCGCTTTCTTGACCATTTCCTGCCAGAAGTGGTTCAGCCTTGGTCTCCAGAAATGCAGGTGCCTACTTATCATGTCGATGGACAGATTGATGATGAGGTCTATGTCTACGGTTCCTATATACAGAGCAAAATGTTTCATCAGGGGGTTAAATGCACCGATTGTCATGATGCCCATACCACCAAGTTGTATCATTATGATAATCAGCTCTGCACCCGTTGCCATGTGCCCGATGAAAAAAATCCTGGAGGTTATGATAACCCGGGGCATCATTTTCATGAAATGGGTACCCCGGGGGCAAGTTGCGTGGAATGTCACATGCCCCACAAAAATTATATGGTTATTGATGATCGGCGGGATCATAGCATAAGAATTCCCCGTCCTGATCTTTCCGCAAAATTTGGTCAACCCAACGCCTGCAACAATTGTCACTCAGATAAATCCTTCGGGTGGGCAGCCGCGGCCATTGACCGGATAAAAGGTCCTGACCGACCTGAGGAGTCCAGGCATCCTGCTGCCTTTCATGCCTATCGGACAGGATCCATGAATGCCGAGGAATTACTGCTCGAGGCAAGTGCGGATTCAAGAGCTCCGGCCTTTACCCAGTCTGGTTCATTGCTTGCCCTTCGTTCCTTCATAAGCGAGGCATCAAGTGCTGAAGCTGTCCGGCAGTTGGAATCTAACCAGTCTATCGTTAGGGTAGCAGCCATTTCCAAATTGGAGGGGATGCCTCCCCGGGATCTTTACACATATCTCTTACCTATGCTTAAAGATCCCGTCCGTTCAGTTCGTACTGAGGCTGCCCGTGTTCTTAGTTCGATACCTAGGGATTTGTTTTCGAATAAAGAGATATCTCTTTTTGATGATGTATTTAAAGAGTTGAAAATGAGATACTTAGCTAATTTAGATAGGGCGGAATCTCATCTTTCTCTTGGTATATTGTCAGAAAACATTGGTGATGCCAAGGAAGCTGAAAAACATTACCGGAATGCTTTAATCAGGGATGATCTTTTTGTTCCTGCCCGGATGAATCTAGCTACTCTTTTAAGTAGTCAGGGGAGAAGCAGGGAGGCGGAAGAATTGCTCAGGCAAGCAATCCGTATTCAACCCACATGGGGGCAGATTCATTATTCTCTTGGTTTATTACTCGCAGAAAAAAAGGAAAATTTACCTGAGGCGATTCGATGCCTTGAGCGAGCGGCAGGGTACTGGTCTGAGAATCCTAGGGTTTCCTATAACCTGGGGATTGCCTATTGGCAGAGCAACCGTGTGGAAGATGCGATAAGATCTTTTGAGCAGTCCATAAGGATTCAGCCTGACAATCCCGAATTTAGGTTGCGGTTAAGTGAGCTTTTTGCCCAAAATGAACGATGGAAGGATGCCGTTCCGCACTTGCGGAGACTAGTTGTTTTACTTCCTGACCGTCCAGATATTGAAAGTTTTTTGAGACAAGCAGAACAATACTCTGAGTAAAAAAAACCTCCCTCGGAGACGGAGTCTCACACGAGGGAGGAGCCTTTTTGAACTGATGATCCCGTTAGTAAGCGGGAACTTATAGCTTATAATTCTAATTTCCTTCAGATTGGTAATAAAAGTCAAAATATATTTTTAAAAATTCTAATAATACATATAAGTGTTATTAATTTTAAATTTTTATGACTTTTATGCATTATTTGATGCAATGAACTTGCAAAAAGATTTTAAACTTACGAATATGTGGGAGTGAATAATTTGTCCACATCTACAATATCTCATCATCACTGGGGGTGGTTGGATCGTTTGGGGATGGGCTTGGCATTTATTTGTGCGGTTCATTGCTTACTTACGCCAGTTTTAGTTGTTTCAATTCCTTTGATTGCAACAAGTTTTTGGTCGGATGCTGACTTTCATCTATGGATGCTTTTTATTGTCGCACCATTGACTGGCTTCTCGATGTTTTTGGGTTGCCGCAAACATCGTGATAAATTCATTATTTTCTTGGCAACTACTGGACTGGTTTTTCTTGGGTTAGGTATAGTTTTTGGTTTTCTTCACGGTCATCATGGTCATGGACACCATTCTATACTTCCGGTCTTTCTGTTTCCTCATGGCTGGGAGTCATTGTTAACTACCCTGGGCGGTTGTTTTCTGGTACTCTCCCACATACGTAATTACAAGCTTTGCAGAAGGTCCAGTTGTAGGCACAACCACGAATAAAATATCGAACCTTCAGGAACTTGATTTGAGTTATTTTTGGTGGGGTAGCTCAGCGGATTCTATAAAACTTGCCTTAGAGCAAACGCTTTCCCAAACGCTAATAACTTACTAAATAACAGACTCTTTTTACTTAAACCTTCCGTCCATCTCTCCTGTGCATTCGGTTAGCGAGAACTTGGATTCTGCAAGTAATAGCTAACCCACTAGCCTTGACGACTGACTGTTACCGTGCTTGGGTTTGGATCATGAGAATGTTCGTGCTATTTTTTGGTTGTATTAGTTTAACATCGTTTGCCTTGTCTCAGGTTCCAATTTTACCGCCACCGCCACCACCACCACCAATACTACCTCCTGCTCCCAAGCCAAAGCATGAATCTTTAGTATCCAACAGTACCGAGAAACTTGAATGGAAAGGCACGGTTGAGGATGCTGAAAAAGCCTTTACTACATCTGTTGAAAAAGGGGTTGATGTTGTAAGAGATCGTGAATCAAAAAAGTCAATAACTGGCACTCTTACGATCGAAGACACTAATGGGAACCTAAAAGGTAAGGTAGAGCTGAAAGACGGAAAACTAAACGGCGAAGAAATATTTTACGACGCAACTGGAAAGATTGTTGAAAAAAATTACTGGATCGCTGGTAAACCGTCAAAGACCCCACCGCCAAGACTAAAGGAGACTAAGATTCACAATACTGCTAACGACAGTGCTAAAAGGATACCGCCGCCACCCCGTCCTATATTTAATCCATTTGCTGAACGCACCAAAGCAGAAAACAAAGATAGGTCTAATCCCGCCTCCAGCATAAAACCGAAAATTTTGCCGCCTGAACCTACTAGACTTCCTCAACTACCAAGTTGGCTAACCGAACGGGTAAAAAAATCTGAAAAGACCAATTTTAAAGAGATTATTCACTATGAGAGTGGCGTGAAACATGGGTCTTTATCCTATGCGTCTGATGGATTAGTTGGTTTTTGGAAATTAGACGGCAATGCTAGAGATATTTCCGGTAACAATAATCATGGATATATAGAGGGTGCTATTCCGGGTACTGATAGGAATGGAGAATCAAATGGCTCCTTATTCTTTGACGGGAAAGACGATTCAGTAAGAATTGATTACACCAGAGTACTCAATCCCTCATTTTTAACATACTCTATTTGGGTGAATCATGAAAAAGTAACAAAAGATTCTCATGAATTCATAGTTTTCTCGAGAGATGATTACGGAGGTGAGGCAGGTTACCATCTTCGTATTTCTGGACCACTTACTGACAGGCACTTTAATACTTATGTTGGTAATAGAGGCGGTCACTTGACTAGATCTAAATGGTTACAGTGGAATGGTGGTCGATTACCTAAGCCGAAGATGTTGCCTCAAACATGGTACCATCTTTGCGTAAGCTCTTCCTTGAATAAGTTAGTCGCTTATGTGAATGGGGAGATGGCGGCATCTTTTAACTTAGATCATATGATTGTACCGAATTCTAGAAAT
The DNA here is from genome assembly GCA_038106225.1 of Opitutales bacterium. Classification (GTDB taxonomy): domain Bacteria; phylum Verrucomicrobiota; class Verrucomicrobiia; order Opitutales; family Seribacteraceae; genus Chordibacter. The sequence goes on from JAYODK010000026.1 coordinate 19,616, forward strand.
CATTTATATATAGGCGGCTACAATGGACCGAAGAAGGGGGTCAAAGAGCCTTCTGCATTTTACGGGAAACTTGATAACTTCAGGATTTACGACCGCGTCTTGAGTGCTTCGGAAGTAAAAGCTTCTTACGAGACGGATCTTAAATAAACCATTAAACCCTCCATCCATCTCTCCCGTGCATTCGGTTACCGAGAGCTTGGAATGTATGGTGAATCCTTCCTTCTAAGATGAGGGGACTGTTGAATGCTATCAAACATTTGAACTTTCATTTAGCTAATGAATCACTAGAAGTAATTTTTTAAAATTAAACAAATTGACTATTTATTTAAAATTAATCCACAATTTTTCATGATTTTTATATCTCGCCTATTTTTAATTGTGACACCTCTTGCAAGCATCTTTGCTCAAAGCGATGAATTAAACGCAGTTTTTGCTGATTTGATTTACGATCCAACCAAGTCTTATTCCAGTGGTTCAGCCGTTGTTGTCAGCCTTGAAGACGGCGAAATTTACACGGCAAGTCAGGATGTACCTGCTGCTGCGGATGGAAGTAACGGTCCAAATGGAGCTAATGCTTCAACTTACTGGGGAGACTCAGCATCTATAACTCAACAATTTGAAGAGAATAACCCAACTTTTTTGACTGACCTTCCATCAGATATCGATACCGAAACCCTCTCTACCCAAGTGGCTGCACTGACGACTCCATCATTTATTTCATTTACGGTTACTATTCAAAGTAGCATAGGAGGTGATGTTTTAGGGGCTGGCACATATGAAGATAACACAACGATATCTCTGCAAGCAATTCCATCAAATGAAGGCTACTTGTTTTCTAATTGGAGTGGCGATGCTTCCGGAAATTCCAATCCATTATCGATTCTCGTGGATTCAGATAAATTTATAGTAGCCAATTTCTTTGAAGATAGTAGCGATGATGACGGCGACGGGTTAACTAACTTTCAAGAAGTGGTTACCTACGGTACAAACAAATCTAAAAGTGATTCTGATAATGATGGATTAAGTGATTCACTGGAAGTTGAAATCGGTAGTAACCCGAATTACTCTGATCTATCGCTCATTAATTACGCCAAGTCACTAGTAACCATAAATCCCTCCGCCTATGATTTATTTACTAAGAGTGAGTATGAAGAAGCAATTGAGGTTGCAAAGAAAACGGCACGCGTTGAAGCGAATAAAGAATTTCAGGGTATGTTCCAAAACCAGGATGCAAATTCCACTCCATATCCACCCGGGTGGTTCTTCATGCCCGAGAGAGGATGGATGTGGACGGATAAAAAAGTGTTTCCATGGTTTCACGATGCTAACTCGAGTAATTGGATGTACTTTAAATCAGGCGAAGAAATGCCAACCTTCTACCACTACGGCACTAAGGAGTGGATGACGATAGGTAATAAAGAATTAAAGTCGGTAAGTAACTCTGGTGGTCAACAGGGGTCTCAGTCAACTTGGAACGATAAATATACAGAATGGTTAAAGAACCCTGAGCCATACGGTGGTATTGAAGTTTTAGAAAAAATTAGAAAAGCTAAAGAAAATGGATCAACCGAATTAGAAATAGGACAACTGCCACCAGATTATTCACTCATTTATATTTCTGATATTACTCCACTTTCTGAACTCACTAACCTAAGAAAATTATCTCTTTTTAATACTTACAAAATTAAAGATATTCAGCCCCTTTCTTCGTTGGTTAATCTCACCGAGCTAACTCTTACAAGTAATACAATTAGCGACATATCTCCTATTGAGAAACTCACCAATTTAGAGATTCTAAATTTGCAGGAATGTGGCATTACCGATGATGATCTCGAAAGCCTTTCAAGTCTACCTAGGTTAAGGGAACTTAATCTAAGAGAAAATGAGATATTAGACCCTTCTCCTCTTGCAGAATTTAAAAGTTTGAAAGTGTTAGCATTTGGAGGAAGTGGGAGTATTAATGATCAGGCTGCTTTACCTGGATTGGCTAAATTATCTAACCTTCAGGAACTTGATTTGGTTTATTTTGGGTGGGGTAGTTCAGCTGATTCTATAAAACTTGCCTTAGAGCAAACGCTCTCCCAAACGCAAATAACCTACTAAATAACAGACTCTGTTTACTGAAACCCCTCCATCCATCTCTCCCGTGCATTCGGTTACCGAGAGCTTGGAATGTATGGTG
>JAYODK010000095.1:0-3136 GCA_038106225.1 Opitutales bacterium
AAGCCCAGTGGGAGTATGCCTGCCGGGCAGGCACGACCACGGCGTACTCGTGGGGTGATACGATTACCACGAGCGATGCCAATTATAATAATACGATCGCTCAAACGACCGATGTGGGTCAGTACAGTGCCAACCCGTGGGGCTTTTTTGATATGCACGGCAATGTATGGGAGTGGACTGCGGACTGGTATGAGGCCTACGGCAGTGGTGCTTTGACCGATCCTGAGGGCCCGGCAACGGGCTCGGTCCGTGTCTTTCGGGGTGGTTCTTGGATCAATTCGGGCACGGGCTTGCGTTCGGCCAACCGCGACGACCTCTACCCCAGCTTCCGCAACGACTACGTAGGCTTCCGTGTCGGTTTCCAGCAGCAGTAAGCCCGTGGACGGAAGGATGACGTACAGGGCGTTTGGAAATGGCGAAGCTGCGGAAGTTTTGGCCAGTGGCGGAGCCTGGCCAAACGAACCCAGCGAAGCCTGCGTTTAAATTCTGCCAACTCCAGCTAGTTTTTTAAGGATAAAGTAAGGTGGGTGGGGTATCGTTCAGCTATAAATTCTTTCAAATTCCAGCAGTTGGAGAGTCCGGACTAGCGGAGGAACTGAATGCCTTTCTTAAGAGCCACGCGGTGGTGGATGTGCGGCAGGAATTTGTGCCTTCCGGTAGTACTGGTAACTGGTGCTTCAGTATACGCTGGCGGGATGGTTCCCTGAGTAAGGAAGGGGCGGGCAAAGCCAAGGCAATGGTGGATTATAAGGAAATTCTTGAGCCGGATGATTTTGCCTGCTTCATCCGCTTAAGAGAGGTGAGAAAAGAGATCTCAAAGAAAGAAAATGTTCCGGCTTATGCGATTTTTACCAATGAACAACTCGCTGAGATGGCAAAGGTACGGCCCAGTTCCCCGGGTGGATTTTCTAAAATCCATGGGGTGGGGGAGAGCAGGATAAAAAAATATGGGGATGTTTTTCTGAAGGCATTGAATAAGGAAGTCTCCAGCGATTCCATGCCTTTAAAAGAGTGAAGCTCTGCTATTTCTTACTTGGGAAAGGTTTAAAATAGATGAAACGGGTGGGGCATTTGATGAATGACATCCTACTTTGGGATAATTTGTTGCTGGCTTTCTGCCGTGCGGAGCGGGGGCTTTCCGTTAAAGATGAGGCTGATCTTTACCGACTAAACCTTGATGATAATTTGTGCTTCCTAAGAGAAGGATTGGAAAAAGGAAATTTTCCGTTTGGGGAGTATCATAGTTTTGAGGTGAGGGACCCAAAGGTTCGTTTGATCCATGCCCCTGCTTTCCGGGAACGGGTGGCTCAGCATGCAATCTTTAACATTTGCGAACCCATACTGGAGAAAAAATTAATTGATGATTCCTTTGCCTGCCGGAAAGGCAAGGGTACCCATGGTGCCTTGAAGAGAGCACAGGTATTTGCCAGAAGATACCAGTGGTTTCTAAAATTGGATGTGAGGAAATTTTTTGATTCCGTGGTGCATAATATTTTGCTTGGGATGTTGATGAGCGTCTTCAAGGATAAACATTTGTTGGAATTACTTGCCCGTATTGTGGAAGGTTATTCCACAAATGATGGACGGGGTTTACCCATTGGTAGTTTGGCGTCCCAGTTTTTTGCCAACCACTACCTCAGCGGGTTGGATAGTGCCTGTAAGCAGGAGCTACGATTACCGGGCTACCTCAGGTATATGGACGATTTTATTCTCTGGGGTAATTGCCGAGAGCAATTGAACCATGCCCGGAACAAAGTAATGGAAAGATTGGGGGAAATTGGGCTGGGTTTGAAAAAACTTTCTCAGCCACAGTCGGTAAAACAAGGAGTGCCCTTTCTTGGCCATGTGGTGTATCCTTTCAGGTTGTTGCCGGACAGGCGAGCCCGCACGAGGTATTTTAGAAAACGAAAATCTTTGGAATGGATGGCGGATGAGGGCAAAATTGGGGAACTTGAGCTCCAGCAAAGACACCAGTGCCTGCTTGGGTTTGGCAGTCTCTCCAATCTTTCATCGCTCATAACAGTTTAAAAAAATGTATTTTGGGTGCAGGGCGAGGGCAACGGGCTCGAACCGTGTCAATCGGGGTGGTTCATGGAACAATACGGGCACGAACTTGCGTTCAGCCAACCGCAACAACAACAACCCCAGCAACCGCAACAACAACATAGGCTTCCGTGTCGGCTTCCGTGCTGAACTCCTTGGGAATGGATATTCCGAAGTATTGGAAAAAGCTGGAAACGCGCTCTGGTCCAGCGAAGGAAAGTTATTTTCTCTTCGTAAAACCTGATTCGGGATTACCGGGCAGGGAAGGTGAGTAGGTGAATCGTCTCTCGAAAACCTTCCTTGTCTGGGTAAAATGCAAATTTAGAAGAGTGAAAGCTGAGGGTGAAATTATATCCTCTGCAAATCACAAGATCATCCATCATAGATAAATTAGGTTTGTTTGACAAAATGGGTTAAGTGTAACATGTTACATGAATGGCCACTCTTTCCACAACCCAGCGAATGAAAAATTACCGGGAGCGATTACGGAAGGAGGGATTGCGCCCGGTACAAATATGGACTGTGGATCAAAAGAACCCGAAGTTCAAAAGCGAGGTAAAAAGGCAGGTGGGCAACTTGGGTGCCTCCTCTGAAGAAAAGGAGCTGGAATTTTGGGAACAGGTGGCTGACTGGCCAAAGGAGTGAAGCGGGGCGAAATCTTTTCCGTTTCCGCACCGGGGGATTATGGCAAGCCTAGACCAGCTTTGATTCTGCAGGCAGATGCACTAAATGATTTAAACCTATCGAGTGTGGTGGTCTGTCCAATGACCAGTACCTTGGTGGATGCCCCGCTTATTCGCATTGCGGTCTTAGCCACCAAGGAGAATGGATTAAGAAAAGAATCCCAACTAATGGTGGATAAGGTACAGGCGGTTTCCCGGGCGAGAGTGGGGAAACGGATGGGTAGGATGGATGTAAAGACAATGAAGCGAATTAACCAAAGCATCGCTTTTGTAATGGGGTTAGGAGAGTAGGGATAAGAAAGAGAGAATGCTGAATTTTGAAGAGTGAAAAGGGAAGGGTGAAAGGTAGGACTCTTTAGTTAAGTGTTGGAACTTAAATTTGGGTTATCTCACAATTCTTTAGTTTCTAG
>JAYODK010000096.1:0-3095 GCA_038106225.1 Opitutales bacterium
GTGTAGTTTTCATCAATCGAAACATAGTCTCTGGTCATCACATCACGGACGATTGTTTTATCAGGATCTAATTTTTCGGCTAATACCCGGGTCAGAACATCACGTTCAGTAAAAATTCCAGAATATTGATGGTCATGCAAAACCATTACTGAGCCAATTTTTGCCCGGTTCATGAGGGTGATTGCAGAACTCACCGAATCCGCCTCATTGACAAAATAAACACTGGAACTCTTTTCTCTTAAAATACAATCAATCTTAAAATTATGTAATATCATAATAAAATATATAAAATTATTATGATTTTATCAAAAATTATCTTAATTTTATTTAAGGAGGCCTTGTGATTAGGCTTGTCTCTTGGATCGCTGACCGAGAAATACTGCGGTCCCAATCAGTCCTGCTCCCACGATTAAGCGGATCAAACTTTCGGTATCCAGATTGTCCGCTTCCCCAAAAATAAAAAGGGAGAAGAGCACGGCTATGGGTACCACTGCATTATTGAATGCGGCCAGAGTTCCTGGATTGCTTACCGATGCACCCTTGTTCCAAAGAAAGAACCCGAGTCCGGAGGCTACACAACCTAGGTAGAGTATCGCTTTCCAGTGCTCGGATGATAATTCCACTGCCTGAAAATCGGTTAGCATTAAGCTGAAACAACCCACACTGAAAACTCCTCCCAAGGAGAGTAGGGCGAAGACCGATCGGTCCGGGACCTGTGGGTTGGCTCGCTTCCAGTCCCGGTAAGCTACTTGGCCAAAAGCAAAGGCAATGCCGGCCGCCTGCATCAATCCAAACCCCATCCAAATATCTCCACTCGGTATTGTCTCTGCCTTGATACTCGCGGCTCCGAGAACCGAGAGAATCGCAACCCATAAATAGTGCTTGGAAAAGGAGCGTCTGCGTAGATCGTGAATCAGGACCACATAGACAGGAGTGAGAATGGAAAAAATCGCCACCAAATGCGATGGAATGAACTGGTAAGCCCGCATGTAGCAGGCATACATCAGCCCAAACTGAATCGCCCCATAGATGATTAGTCGAAACCGGTCGACCGAACCGATGTCCTTAAGTCGTAGGAAGGGGAGGAAGATGATTGAAGCAACGCCCAGCCTTAGCGTGGCCACCAAAAAAGAATCGACTCCCGACAGGGCACTCCCAATCAGCCCAAAGGAAAAGGCCCAAATTACGGATACGAGGGCGAGGTAAATCATTGGTCTCGCCTTCTAGGTTGGGTCCCTACCAACTGTAAGTCGCACCCAGAGAGAACTGGTCTCCACGGCCAGGTGTCCCAGGTACATCCTGAAAGTCTTCATCCCATGGTTTGTCGTACGCGATGAAAACTTCGAGATCATTAATAATTGAAGGATAATAACTGGCGGCGAGATGGCTGTACATCGATTGGTCAGGTCCTTTCCGTAAGGCATTTTCCCTTTGATCACGCCACTCATTATCGATCCGAATTTCAATTGAATCAACCGGGTTCATAAGTAAACCAAGGGTTAATCGATGCTTTGGGTAATTAAGTGCGTAAAAACTTCCATCTATGGCAAGGTTTCCATAATCCTCTTTTTTTCTGAGATACGCATAGCTTGCAATGGCTTGAAACCCATCCCAGTCATAGGATCCTATGATTTCCAGGCCTGAACTCTCAATATCAACATTTTCGGCAGACCTTGCCCCAGTCCCAACATATGCCCAATCCACCAAGTTTTCGTCCCAGCGGTAGAACACCGAGGTAGATAAACTCCAATTGGATCTATCTATTTTATGACCAATCTCTACATTTCTTGATGTCTCACGGTTTAGATTATGATTACTGCGAAAGAGTCCACTTGTCTCACTTCCTCCGATTGCTCCATAACCTATGAACTGGAGAGATTCAGAGTATGAAATATAACTGAGGGAATTTCCCTGGGGATTATTTTGCAACCGACTAATTTCTGCAATGGGCGAGAACTTTGCCTTGTCTCGATTCGTATCATCCCAGGAAGCACCTGCTTTAAATTTTATACTTTCATGTTCATCCACTTGAAGGACATATTCAGGCAAAATACTTATCTTGTAATAATTCCTAGATGTAAAATCTCCTGCTTCGAGGGAGCTTGAATTAATTTCATCGGTTGCTGTGTTTAAAACATAGTTGATACCCATTGCTTCGTTAATTTCATGAAAGCCGGAAAGTCCAAGTGCATTGGCTTTTGTATCGTGTACAAAGTTTTGATTCGGGGAAAAGCGGTTAAATAAATAGTGGTCACTATTATGTCTGTGGTAAGCACTGGCTTCAAATTCACTTCGATCCCCATATGTTCTTTTATGATTGAGAAGAAATAAGCGGGTTTTGATATTCTCAAATTCATAAGGGTTGAAGGCAGTGTAGAGGTCTCCTGTATACATACCATAGAGTCCAAATAACTTATGTTGGTATCCTGCAAAAAGATCCGTTTGCGAATCTGGGCCCAATAATTGGATGCGACCTGATGTACGATCAAAGGAATGATCTCCAAAGGGAATGGTACCATCGCTCTCGGATCGGGATCCTTCAATCTCTGCCCCCCATGTCCAATCCCTTGAATTTCCATAGGTTCCAGTCACTGCGTGGTGAAGACGCTGGAAATTTAAATCATGATCACCGCCTCCTATGGTCAGGCTTCCTCCTTTGGTCATTTCACTCCAGGAGTAAGAGACCGTCCCCACACTGCTGTTAAATCCGTGTAGGGCATTATCTGCACCGGTTAACACCTTTGGCTCACTAAGCATTTCCGGGGCAATCGGAAGTTCAGTGGTGTAGTGACCAGTCTGTGGATCGAGCAGGGTGGCACTCCCTACTTGCACGCCTGAGTTTTCAAAGGTGCCGCCACGAATGCTCAGGTCACCCTGGGCTTCCGCCATGTTACGTGACTGCATATCCACGCGTGGATCGAAATCTAAGTTGGAGATTGGTGTTTCAAAAGTGGAAACTGGACGCTGATTCGCGGTTTCCTGGCCCATTACGGTGAGGGCGGGCAATTCTTCTGCATCTTGGGCTTGTAATGAAAGGCCAAGTAAAGCGACCGTGCATGAAAAGTAAGCTAAGAATGTTGAGCGGGTTAACATTC
>JAYODK010000097.1:0-3057 GCA_038106225.1 Opitutales bacterium
TTTGAAAGACCAGAGTAAGGGGTTTAGGGTAGTATTTCCATAAATTCCGATACACTAACGACCTGTCAAACTATTATTTTTATTTACCATGTCTAAAAAAGACGATGACAACCCACTGGAAGAGATTCAAAAGCAATTGCGCGATCTCTTAAAAAACAAAAATTTGCAAGTTGCATTTGCTCCATTCATGCAATCGATGAATCCCTCAGGAGAAGATCAGGAATCAGAAAAATCCAAGGACAATGGAAAGAAGCAAAAGCAGGAAGATCCTCTTCAGGATGACCCATTGGATGCCATTCGATCCTTTGATCGCAAACCCAAGGAAGTACGTGACTATTTGGACCGCTTTGTGATCAAGCAGGAACAGGCCAAACGGGTGTTGTCGGTGGCGGTCTGTGATCACTACAACCATGTCCGGCGGTGCATGCAGGATGCCCGTGCCCAGTCGGCAGAATATTTAAAACCCAATGTATTATTGCTAGGTCCCACCGGTGTGGGAAAGACTTATCTGATGCGCAATGTGGCTAAGTTGATCGGGGTGCCTTTCGTCAAGGCAGATGCCACAAAATTTTCCGAAACCGGATATGTGGGAAATGATGTGGATGATCTGGTTCGCGATCTGGTCAAACAGGCGGATGGCAATGTGGAACTCGCCCAGTACGGAATCATTTATGTCGATGAGATCGATAAAATTGCTGCCGAAGGTTCACGGGGTGGCCGGGATGTTTCCGGGCGGGGTGTGCAAATCAATCTGCTCAAACTTATGGAGGAGACTGAAGTCAACCTGCATTCCCCCCAGGATATGATGGGTCAGATGAAGGCTTTTATGGAGATGCAAAGGGGAGGTAAGCCCAAGAAACCTACCATTTCCACCAAAAATATTTTGTTCATTGTAAGTGGTGCCTTTGACCAACTTGCCGAGAGTGTGCGCAAGAGGCTCGATCTCAACCGTATCGGGTTTGGTTCATCGGAAGAGCAGGAACTATCTGAGAGCGGGATTAATTTTCTTAACAAGGCGGAGACTCAGGATTTTATCAAATATGGATTTGAGCCGGAATTTGTTGGTCGTCTGCCCGTGCGGGTTGCCTGTGATGAATTGACCAAGGAGGATCTCGCTGAGATTTTACTCTCCTCCGAGGGTAACGCCCTGGATCAATATCGTAAAGACTTTGAAGGGTATGGCATTAAGTTCGATATTGAAAATCCGGCCATTCATGAGATTGCCAAACTTGCAGCCAATGAAAAGACCGGTGCCCGTGGACTGGTCACCATTCTCGAGCGAATCTTCCGTGATTTTAAATTTGAACTACCCTCCACATCGATCCGTCAATTTTCGGTGGACGCGGATACAGTCAAACAACCTTCCACCACTCTAAAAGAATTAATCGAGGACAATCAGGACCTGCTTGACGAGAACCTCTTGCAGGATGTGGACCGTTTTGTAGACTCCTTTAAGCGCGAGCATGGGTTGGAGCTCCGCTTTCGAAAAGCCGCAAAAGTTGCGGTGGTCAAAGAAGCAACCGAGGAAAACCGATCGGTTCTGGCTCTCTGTGAAAAAAAGTTCAAGGACTTTGAACATGGTCTGAAAATCATTGCCCAACGCACTGGAAAAAATTCGTTTACGATCGATAAAAAAGTGATCGATGATCCAGACAAGGAGCTTTCCCGCTGGGTGGTGGAAAGCTTCTCTTCTTCCGTGGAAAAAGAGTGAGCGGGCCCGATCCCGCCGCGGTTGAAGCCACCTTTTCCAGCGTGGCTCCCCGTTACGATCTGGCCAACCACTGGTTGTCCGGTGGGATTGATTTTTACTGGCGCAAGCGTCTGGTAAAGCTTGCCCAAAAAAATAATCCAACCGATATTCTTGACCTTGCAACCGGAAGTGGGGATGTGCTCTTTGCCCTGAGGAAAGGGTTGGGGGATAAGGTCAACCTTACCGGGTTGGATTTTTGTGAGCCTATGCTCGAACAGGCACGCAAAAAAAGATCACTCAGAGGGTTGGCGGAATGTGCCAATCAATTTTTGCATGGGGATTGCCTGAGTCTTCCCTTTGAGGATAACAGCTTTGATCTGATCACCATCGCCTTTGGTCTGCGCAACTTAGCGGACCGGGGGAAGGGTTTAAAGGAGATGCACCGGGTATTGCGGACTGGTGGCCGGCTGATCATTCTGGAGTTCAGTCAGCCCTACCTCTGGTTTCGTCCCTTCTATTATTCGTACCTTCGGGGAATTCTTCCCTGGGTTGCCCGCTGTTTGACCGGAGACCGCGATGCCTACCTCTATCTCGGCACCAGTATTGCCGGATTCCCTAACCGAGAGGGCCTAGGTAAAGAAATCGAAAAGGCTGGGTTTGATCAAGTAAAGGCCGAGCCACTTACTTTCTCAATCGTTGCTTTGCACGAAGGAAGAAAGGAAGAGTGAAAAGTGAATTTTGAAGATTGAAGGAATTCGCAAGGTTACTCTGATAGCCACCCTTTCACTCCTCACTTCTCTCTCTTGACTCTTTACCCTTCAATCTTTCTAACTCCGATTTTAAGATAAAATCGAAGTAAGAGTTTTGCTGGGCCGCATCGCAGTGACTGCTTTTTCTTCGTCCAGCAGATAGTATCCACCCAGGTCAACTTCAGTTCCCTGTGCTTCATTTAGTTCGCTAACGATTTTTCCCTCATTTTCCCGCAGGCTTTTTGCAATGGAGGAAAATTCAGCCTGTAGATCGGCATCGGCGGATTGAGCGGCAAGGGCTTCTGCCCAGAATAAGGCGAGGTAGAAGTGACTGCCCCGGTTGTCCAGTTCGTTGACCTTGCGGGAGGGGGATTTGTTCTCATCGAGAAATACACCGATAGCGGTATTAAGGGAATCGGCAAGCACCTGTGCCTTGGCATTGCCGGTCTTATTTGAGAGATCTTCCAGTGATACCGCGATGGCAAGGAACTCGCCGAGTGAATCCCAGCGAAGGTGTCCTTCTTCCACAAACTGCTGAACATGCTTGGGTGCGGACCCGCCCGCTCCGGTCTCAAATAATCCACCCCCGGCAAGCAGGGGAACAATGGAGAGCATCTT
>JAYODK010000098.1:0-3025 GCA_038106225.1 Opitutales bacterium
TTGAGGATGTCTGGGGGGTGGGCCGCCGGCTGGCGGTTCGTCTCCGCCGGGTGGGGGCACTGGATGCCCATGGGTTTATCAACCTCCCGCCTTCGGTGGTCCGGTCGATTGGTGGGGTCACTTTGGAGCGTACCTGGAGGGAGCTTCATGGCACCCCCTGTCTCGATATGGAGGAGTTTGCACCTGCCCGGAAAAACACCTGCTGTTCCCGTTCCTTTGGCAAACCACTGACCGAGTTGGTGGAACTGGAGGAAGCGGTGGCGAATTATGCGGTGCGGGCGATCAGCAAGGTACGCTCGGAAGGTTCCCTAGCCTGTGGTATTCAGGTGTTTGTGATGACCAATCGTTTTCGGGAGGATCAGGCTCAGTATTCAAATGCCCGGGCACTGGCTTTGGATGAACCCACCGATGATCCCATCCGGGTGATCCGCCGGGCGAAGGAATTATTGCGGGCAATTTTCCGGCCGGGATATTTTTACAAGAAAGCGGGAGTTATTCTGCTCGACCTGGTATCGTCCCACTCCCGGCAGGGTTTGTTGTTTGAAGAATTTGGGGATGACCGTACCCGTGGATTTGTGGATGCGGTTGAGGAAGTGGCCGCCCGTTATGGTCCCGGTGGAGGATTCTGGGCTGCTCAGGGAATCGATAAATCCTGGAGCATGCGCCGGGAAATGCGTACCCCTCGCTACACCACCAACTGGTTGGAGATACCTGAGATTGGAGAAAACCGTAAATAAAACCTAATCCGCCCAGTCAAAGCAGGTAATTTGTTCGCCGTTGCGGGCAAAGAGATAGCCATTGACCAGAGCCGGGCCGTTCCAGCACCGGGCAGTACTGAGCAGTTGTCCGGAATAGATTTCCTCAAATACACTTGGGTTTGCCTGCACCACCGCAATCTCACCAGTGTTGCCTAGAAGGACCAGTTTATCCCCAGCGAGGAGGATCCGTCCATATCCATACTTTTTACCCCGCCAGTTTAGATTACCCGTTTTCGAATCCAGGCAGACGAGCTGGTTCTCGCTGTATCCATAGATCGAACCTTCGTGCAAAACGGCATTGGAAAATTTGGTCTTTAAATGTTTTGATTTCCACAGAGTGGAAAGAGTGTAGCCATTTCCATCTTTGCGGATCTGTAAACATTCCGCTCCCTTCCCGTATCCCGCGGAAAGAAGAAAGGTATCCTCTGCCAATAGAAGAGGCTGAGCGATCTGGGCATTGTTAAGAAAAATTTTCCAGGGATGTTCCCATCTCGTCTTTCCGCTCTTGGGATCAAGCCCAAGAATGGATCCCTCCACTGCCACAACCAGATGTTCTTTGCCAAGTAAGGTGAGAATGGTCGGAGACAGATAGGTTCCCCGTTCAGAAGGTTCACTACGCCAGTTCAGTTTGCCCGTTTTAAAATCATAGGATTGGGCAGCCCCGGTTTCTCCGCCGAGGGATAGAATGATTTGATCCTTCCAGATCAGGGGAGAGCAGGAAATTCCCCATTCGGGAAAATGATGGTCCTCAGGGAGAGTCGAGGTTCCCCATCTTTTTTCACCGTTTCGAGGGTCGAGGTTCACGAGTGTACCGTTGGAAAAAAGTACAATTAATTGGTCCTTGTGCAGGGTGGGGGTGGAGCGGGGGCCCGGACCACTCATCATGTCGTCCCATCTTGTTTTCTCAGCATATTTCCAGGCTATTTTTCCAGTTTTAATATCGCGGGCAGTCAGGGTTTCCTCATCCCCGATTTGCTCAAGGGTATAAAGCAGGGAACCGGAAGAGATGATAGAGGAATGCCCGGCACCGCAGGTATCTTCCCACACCAGCAAGGGAGCATTTTTCCAATTGATTTTAGTTCCCTGATCCGGTGCATGGCCGTCCCGCTCGGGACCACGGAATTGCGACCAGTTGAAATTGCCCGTCCTCCAGTTCGCGTTGTGTTCGAAGTCGTTTTGCAGGGGTGCGGGGTTAGCGTTTTTCAGTCCGATGTGCGGAATCATTCCACCCCGCCACTCCATCTGTACGCATCCTCCAACCAGGAGGAAATAGATTAACAGCCAGGCAAAACGGACCGGCATATCTTTAACGAGTTAAGAATTTAAAATTAACCGGCGAGTGCTTCTTCAATTGCCTTGATCAGTTTTTTTGAGGTCGGGGAAGTCATGCTTCCAAACCGTTCGATCGGTTTCCCATCCTTGCCAATCAAAATCTTAGTGAAATTCCATTTAATATTTCCGGGAAGCGGACCGTTTTCTCCGATAATGGATTCATAAAGGGGGTGTCGGTTCTCACCATTTACATTGATCTTGGAAAACATCGGAAATGTGACTCCAAATTTGATGGAGCAAAACTCCTTAATTTCAGATTCCGATCCGGGTTCCTGTCCACCAAATTGGTTGCAGGGGAATCCACAGACCACCAACCCCTTCTCCTTGTAAGATTGATGAAGTTCTTCGAGGCCCTTGTACTGGCGGGTAAACCCGCATCTGGATGCCACATTGACCAGCAACAGTACTTTTCCCTTTTGGGCGGACAAGCTGGTTTTTTCTCCATCAATATCGAGGAGTTCGTGATCATAAACGGTGGATGCAGAGAGAGAGCTCATAATAGATGCTAAAATAAGGGGAATAAATTTCATATGAATGTTCATTGGTTTAGTTTTTGTGAGATTGTTTTCCGCGGGGCTGGATAGGCAAGTGTATTTCTGACCGTTTTAAAAACCATGGGATGAAGGGACCGTCCCAGTAAACTGCGTAGGCAGGACCACCCTGCTCATAGGAATGGTTTTCCTCAAGCCAGCTAAGGAGCAACATTTTGTTTCTCTGGAAATTTTTCTCGTTATATCCCCCTTGTATACCAATTGCCACAACCGTCATCGGTTCGAGATTGCGAACCTCCACATTTCCGGTGTTGGGCCGCGGTTTCCCCGTGTCTTTTTCACCGACGAAAAAACGCATCTTTCCAGGATTGATATCTGCTTCCACCGGGGTGGTCATAGCTAGGTCATGTTTGGATATATAACCGAACAACTTACGGAACAATC
>JAYODK010000027.1:0-20628 GCA_038106225.1 Opitutales bacterium
TGGATGATGCCGATAATTTCTCCTGCCGACCTGACTTTTCTATGCCTATTTATCCTGCTTACTTATTAGATGAAAAAAACAAGAATCAATTAGCCCCGTGGATAAAAATTACCAAGGATTGTCCTCCCTTCTTTTTTGTACACACAGGGGATGACCATATCCCTGCAGAGGGAAGTGTGCTTACTTTTCTTAATCTCGAAACAGTCGGTCTGAAGGGAAATGAATTACATATTTATCCGTCAGGCGGTCACGGATATGGCATCCGTCCAAGTAAAAACCCTGTTTCTCAGTGGACTGATCGTGCGAAGAGTTGGTTGATTGCTCTTAACCTGCTTCATCCATGAAAGTAAATATTCCCCAGACTTGGATATATTTTATGTTGGTTATTCTGATCCTTTTTTTATTCAGACAGTTAACTTCTTTTTCATTAGATATTAAAGGGATGTTATTAAACATTTTTTAGCTCATTCGAAGAGATAAGTTAACCGTAGATAATATTTCATATCCATCTTTTCGGCATCCTCTTTGGGCAATGAAGTGAAAGTTCCTGAAAGACCGGATCTTATATGCCAAGCATTTTCTTCAAGAATGGGAAAAATAAGGGCTGTATCGTGGTTGAATAAATAATCTGTAAAATCATCGATTTTGGGTAGAAGGGTTAGCTCGCTTTCTAAAAATAGACTCTTCATCAAGCTTTGGCTGTACTCCAAACCTAAATCAAATGCAGGGTCGATATTATCGCCCACCGTTTTTAAAGTAGAGTCTTCATATCTAACTGCAGTTCCCAGACGGGTGGATAGTTGGTAGTCTAAATTTTCAACCCAATCATACTTTAAACCGGAAGCTCCGGTTAATCTTAAATTTATTTGCTCAACTGGATCATGTTCAAAGTCAGATCTCAAATACCAGGCTAATTGATCCCTGAAGAGAGTATCATATTCCGCTCCTCCCTTTGTTTCATCGGTATCTGTTTTTCCATTTGTTGATTGATTATTGTAAGAAAGAAATAAATCAAGCTCCCGAAAATTGTTGGAATAGGTACTGTCCAGGCGAAATCCAATACCTATGGCATCGGTGTTGCCCGATGAACCAACCAAGTCGAACCCCAATGAACTCTTCCATTTCATGAGTAATTCAAGTTCTTTTTTCTCTTCTTCTATTAGAAGCGGATCATTACTTTCTTCTGTCCAGATATGTTGAACCTTATCAAACCCCATGGAAAAGGATTGATTTTTGGTTGCGGCATTGAGGGGTGATTGGGGAATCGATAATGACTGGACTGAAAAAGTTACATTATTATCGTCTCGTATGGAAATGATTTGGGGTGATGATAAACTGACTATTTCTGCAAGCGGAATATTAATCACACTTGAATAAGTTGTCTCAAACGACAGATTGCCGTCGATTGTCCCAATTATTTTACCAAATATTGTAGAACCGTCCCTCGTTTCTAAACGGTCTGCGTGTAAGGCAGCCTGGAAAAAAAACAGAACGCCGGACCAAAATAGATAAAATTTGCAGGACATTTATAATTTTTACCCGGGAGGCCATTTCATTTGCCTGCCACCCAGAATATGAACATGCAGATGGGGAACTGTTTCTCCGCCATCGGAACCGTTGTTAATGACCACACGGTATCCTGTTTCCAGGTTTTCACTCTTAGCTACCTTGGCAGAAATTAGTAATAAATGACCCAGTATTGATTGGTCTTCACTTGTGGCTTTTCCTACCCGATGGATCACTTTCTTGGGAATAACTAAAAAATGGGTTGGGGCTTGCGGTTCAATATCTCGAATGACGATGCATAGATCATCCTCATGCAAAATATCAGCAGGAATTTCCCTGGATATTATTTTCTCAAAAATTGTGCTCATTTGAAATTATTTGAATAAAATCTATTTGGCAGTCCATATACGAAGAGAGGATAAATAAAAATCCTCGATAGCAGCTTCATCCTTGAGATTAACTTCCATTAAACGAACATTTTTCTCAAGACAGGATATAACCCTGGATAGTTTGATACTCAGTTTGGGTAAATGGATTTTATTCTCTTCTCTTGTGACTACAGCACGGGTGGCTTCAATTAATTGACCAAGAATTTGCGATCGGACACCCTTTCGGACCCCTGCTTCCAGGGCATCCTTTTCCTTATCTTCCATACTTGTTGATTCACTAATGGATAGTTTGGCAAGTTTGTCAGATTCTTGATTAATTAGTTTCAAAAGAGAGGTTGCCAGTCCGTAGGCAGAAAAGAGCGGACTGATCCGGTCTTTTTTAAGACTTTCACGATCCAGTAAAGCAGAAATCCAAGCTTGGTATCCTTGTTTCCATGATTGCCAATTATCATCCTTGGACTGGGGATCCTGAATTGGTAGGCGAGCAAGTAAGCACCGGCTACGGATTGTGGCCAATAATGAGTAAGGACGAGTACTTAAGAGCAGAATATAAGTTTCTGGAGGCGGTTCCTCAAGGGTTTTAAGAAATGCATTGGCAGCTTCTTTTCTCATCCTGTCCGCTTCATGAATAATCGCAACCTTGCAGCCACCTTGGTTGGAAGTCCGATTTAGGGTAGCAATTAGTTCCCTTGTATTTTCAACACTTATGATTCTGGCTTTTCCGGCAGGGCGCAGGTGAAAAAGATCGGGGTGATCAGTACGGGTCTCATCTAAAGATAACAAATCTCTTACCAGTAAAGAGGCAGCTTCTTCACTTTGCTTGATAGACTGGCCAAGAAGTAAGATTCCGTGATGTAAACTTCCTTTTTTGAAGCAACTCCTGAGTGATTCTACAGAATTTGGTATGGAGCTGGACATCCTTTACAGAAACCGTCCGTTGAAGGAATTTAAGTTACTCCTGAGAGTAAAAACGGGCGTGTATCTCATTCCATATTTCAAGTTCGATATCGTCTTGATCGGCATTCCCATCAACTACAAAGAAACGGTCGGGTAGGCTTCTGGCCAAATGAAGATAGCCCTTACGGACTTTTCCATAAAACTCGATGTTTTCTTGTTCCATGCGGTCAGGCATGTCCGATACCCGGTGTTTAATTCTCTCAAAGCCAACTTCAGGAGGTATATCCAGTACCACTGTCAGATCAGGGACGATTTCCCCAACTGCAAACTCATTGATCATGGTGACAGGGTCGTCGGCAATTTGTCTGGCTACACCCTGGTAGACTGTTGTCGAGTCAAGAAAGCGGTCGCATAAAACAATCTTTCCCTCCTCGATAGCAGGGAAAATAACTTCCCTGACAAGTTGGGCACGACTGGCAGCGAATAAGAGAAGTTCAGTTTCTGGATGAATACTCTTGGAGGAATCAGCATGCATCAAAAGATGTCTGATATCTTCCCCAATTATTGTTCCACCGGGTTCGCGTGTAACAATGACATCGCGGTGATCAATTTCTTCCAATCGGTCGGCAATTCGGCGAATCTGGGTAGATTTGCCACAACCTTCCGAACCTTCGAAGGAGATAAGTAGGCCTTTTTCGTGACTCATAAGACAAAGATTATATGTTAGATTTTAAAAGTTCAATAACTTGAGTGGTTGAGGGACTTTTAGCAGTCCTCACATAATGACCAGATGTACAAGTTGCGAGAGCAAGCGAGGTTAGGGGGGAAAATCCACTCAATCTTGCACAGCAAAAGCCTGCATTGAAATGATCACCAGCTCCGGTGGTTATTTTTGGGCTTTCACAAAATGGCCCCTCGCTCCACCATGTGTCATCCCGGGTGGCACATGCGGCAGATTCAACCGGATGAAGAACAAGCGTCGAAATACCAAGTTTTCTGCGGATTCCGCTAGCCATTGATTTAAGATCGTCTTCGCTCTTATCACCCTTTTCCAATCCGAGAACATCGCAAACCTGCAGACCTTCGTTGTAATTTAATCCCAATGTGACTTCGGAGTATGCTTGAAACCTCGAAATTACCTGAAGAATCTCGCTGATGTCTGAACTCGATCTCTTCGCCGGATCAGCAAGGTCAAAAAAGAAAGCACGGGTATCGCGGGGCGGTAAGTTAGGAAGGATTTTTTCCACCAATTCGATAAGAAGGGCGGTCATTTTGGGAATCATTGTCCAATTCACTATCGAAACCAGATCTGCCTGGGAGAGTAGGGAAATGAATTCCCCCTCTCCGCATTTTTCGATCATAGTTTGGTAGTCTATGTTCTCCAGGCTCAGGGTGTTTCCGAGCATGAGTTTTCCATCCTTGAATTCCAATGCTGTTGTAATACCAGGCTCACAAAGAGAAATTGCGTTTGTTTTTTGAGCAAACTCTCCAAAAACCGGATTAATCAAAGGTGATCCAAGGGCTCCAATATAACGAACATTCATCCCCAATGAAAGCATGGCATTAGCCATAATTGGACCATTGCCACCTAATTTTTCAAACCTTGGGAAAAGTTCAATATTTGCACTTTTTCCCGCAGCATCAGAAATTTTTGCACCCAGATCTGCAATGGTTTCGACGGGTTCGAATTGATCGCCCAGTCCATATCTCTTTTCCACAGGAGCAACAATTTTGTCCACAAACCCATCGAGCCCGACTACCGCATTTCTGGCTGCGAGTGAAAATGACTTAGCATTTAATTCATCAAGTGTTTTTTGGGATACCTGCATGGGAGAATTTGCCTATGATGCTTTGGATAATCGTGCAAACTTAATCGACCGATGAAATAAGATTACGGGTGTGAATCGTTTTTAATTGATTTTTAGAGCCTATAGATAAGATTAGTTATTGGTGTTGGTAAAAGTTTAAATTTAATTGTGATGGGATTAATTGTGAATGAATATTTTTCTCCAGTTCTCGCAGGATCTGGAGTCTTTGATTATTTTATAGATTCAAACTTTGCGGGAAAGTTAGTTATTTTCGTGTTGGTTTTTTTAAACTGTTGGGCAATTGCGATTATGCTTAGCAAATATTTTGATCTAAAAAAGATTCGCCGAGCAAATGCCCGTGATGAAAAAAGAATCAATGAATTGGGGAGTATGGTAGACTATGATGATGCGAATTTTGCTGGCCAGGGAAGTCCCTACCTCCAGGTCTGCTCCAGAGCAATGGCTGCAGCCAGAGTTGGGGCACGGGATGGCAAAGTTAGAATGAACTATGTGGAAAATGCAATCAGCCGGGCGGTTACAGAATTTGAAGACAGGTACGAAAAAAACATGTATTGGCTTGCCACCATCGTATCAGGTGCCCCGTTCTTGGGCTTACTTGGTACGGTATGGGGAGTAATGGATGCTTTTGGCACCATGGATTCTGGCGGTGCCACGATTGAGCATTTAGCACCTGGGGTTTCAGGTGCGTTGTTAACCACTGTTACTGCCCTTTGTGTAGCAATACCCATTGTTTTTATTTACAATGGATTGTCAGGGTTCACCCGGGCAGAGATGACGAAATTAGAAAACTTTGCCAGCAACCTAGCCGACCGTATTGAGCTCGAAACCGAGTCCTGATCTTTATCCATAGAATTCATATTTAATTATGGCACGGAGTTTTCTCAGGAAAAACAAATTGGCAGTCATATCCGATCTTAATGTAACCCCGCTGATCGACCTCGCTTTTTCTTTGCTTATCATTTTTATGATCACAACTCCGGTGATTGAACAATATAACCGGGTGGATCTTCCAAATCAGCAAAGCACTGTTCGGCAACCTCCACCACCAGTGGAAGATAAGTATATTACTATCGATGCAAAAGGAGCCTACTTCTGGGGTAAGGAACCAGTGGCTCCATTGGAATTAAAATCCCGGCTTGATCAGTTGTCCAATTTGGATGGGCCTGTCCCCACCATACATATAAGGGGTGACAAATCTTTGCCTTATCAAAAAGTAATCGATGTTGTAAACCTGTTGAAGGAAAGAAATCTAACCAAGCTAAGCCTAGATACCCGAGCCAGTTAGTTTATTCAGGGAATCTGACGAAGTAATTTAGTCAGTACATTGCCTGGACCACATTCCAAAAATTCATCGGCACCATCTTTTCTCATTTGGCTAATGGTATCACTCCATAATACTGAGCTATGTATCTGTCGAACGAGAAGGGGAGCAATAGCATCTCTGTCTTCATAAGGAGAGGCCTCCACATTGGAATAAACCGGGAAGCGAGGATTTGAAAAAGAAAACTCATTGAGGAATCCTTTAAACTCTAGTGCGGGAGCTTCCATCATCCTCGAATGAAATGCACCACTCACTTTTAAGGGTACAACCATTCTTGCCCCTGCTTCCTTCAGCGGAGAAAGAATAGAATGGATCTCAGTCTCCGGTCCGGAAAGAACAATTTGCCCAGGTGAGTTGAAATTTGCTAGGTCAATTTGTTGGGCACCCAAGAAAGCAAGGGTGGACTCGATGGTTTCTTTTTCAAGTCCTATGACTGCAGCCATTCCACCACCACTTACCTTGGACATTATCTCACCGCGTTTTGAAACCATGCGTAAACCATCGAGAAACGAAATCGAGCCAGCCGTAGCCAAAGCCGCAAATTCTCCAACCGAATGTCCTGCGGCAAGGTCTGGAGATTCTCCGTCTTCAAGTTTAGATAAAGCCTCAAGATAGCTGACTAAGTATAGGGCAGGCTGAGTGTATTGTGTTTGGCCGAGTTGTTCGTTTGTATCCTCAAGGCAAATATCACTGAGGGAATAACCTAATTCTGAATTTGCCTGCTCCACCAATTCAGGGAAACGACTGAAAACGTCTGCTCCCATGCCTTTGATTTGAGAACCTTGGCCGGGAAATAAAAATGCTAGACTCATGGATAAAATGGGTTGGTAAGGTATTGCATTACGGGTTAAAAAAATCTCTCCTTTGTAAAAGATGCATTCCTAGAATAAAAAATCAACCCTATGCAAGAACATCTAATTATAGATGGCAATAATGCCATGCATGCGATCCCGGAATTGACTAGGGAACTTTCTCGTGACCGCAATTTGGCAAGAGATAGTTTGCTAAGACTGCTTGAGCCAATCGTTTCATACGGTTCTCGAATTACGGTGGTATTTGACGGGCGTGCTGGAAAAGGCACTTTGAAAAAGCATCACTACCTGGAAACATTTGATATATTTTATTCCTCCTCAAGTGAAGGTGCTGACGGTGCGATTGAAAGGATGGTAATGGCAGCAAAACATCCTGATCGTTTATGTGTGGTAACCAATGATAATATGATCCGCAATTGTGCTTATGCGAATGGTGCATCTGCCATGCGGATAGAACAATTGATCAAGCAGTTGGATCACTCGATTGATCAGGTGAGCAGAAGGGCAAAAGACACCAGCAAAAGAGGTGGCAGTGTGAATGAGCCGTTCCATAACCGAATCGAAATCCCCGATCCTGAGGATTGATAGATTGATTATGGATAATTGTTCGATGGTTGAGGAGGTTCCCGGATTTTATGGATCTGTAAAGATTGAAGAAATCGTTTTACAGCGTATTTGGGCAGGGCAGGATTTTCTCACAAATTCTCTAAATACTACATGTGGTAAGCATGTGGTTATTTTGAGTAGCGGAGAGTGGAATCGTTCCAAGGAGGGACCAGATTTTATAAACGCAAAATTATTGATTAATGGAGAAACTAAGACTGGTGATATTGAAATTCATTTACAACCCGCTGATTGGGAGAAGCATAGGCATGGAGGAGATGAAAATTTCAACAAGGTCATTTTACAGGTTTGTATCTTTGCAGATTCAAATAAGAAACCAGCATTTTCTAATGTTTATACACAAAACGGAAAAATTATACCCAGTCTCATTTTACTACCCCATTTATTTTACGGATTGGAAGAGTATGCTGAGTCACAGGTTATGGCGGAACTTTCTGGTAAAGATAAGTTGATTGAATCAAAACTGGAAAAACTGAATTCCCTTCAAAATAATGAAATGGAAGAATTTATCTTGAGCAGATGGCAGGGGAAGACCCGCTTTGCGAAAACCAGATTGTCCAAGCAAGGGTGGAGAGGGATAACTCACCAATGGTTTCTGGAAGTTCTCGGATATCAGAGGAACAGATCGCCCATGGTTCGTATTTCCTATCAGTTTCCGTGGGAAGCTTGGAGAGATGGTGAAATTGATCCTCTTTTGGTTTTTAACTCCCAGGATGATTGGAGACTGAGCGGTTGTAGACCAGCTAATCATCCCTTCGAACGTATTAAGCAATATTCTGAATTATGGGAAAGGAATCCAGGCTGGATGGATGATTTTTACCAAATCTCTGACCTAATAAAAGAAACCAGTACGGATCTAGGAAAAGACCGGAAGAAACTTTCCAAGTTGGTGAACTATTGGAGGCAAACTGTGCTCGGAGGTGTGTTTGCATCTGGGAAAGCGAACACACTATGGGTCGATTGTGCCCTGCCTGTTTTATCCGCAAGTCATCAAATAGATGCTTTTGACTTATGGAAAAAATGGCCAGCTGGAGATAGTCCTAAAAACTTTAGGGAATGGGCAAAATTGATCGGTTGGACTGATCCTCACCGTAAAAAATATTTCACGAATGGATTGGTCCAATGCATAATTGGGGTATTCTCCAACTAGGTTTGGAAAATGGATCAATTTATTGAAAATGATGACAGATTTTTGGAGTGCTTGATTGAGGAGGTTGCTCAATTCATTCGGTTTTATTTGGGTAACAACATTGATCTCGATCAAATATTCGAGACTGTTCTTCTTCAATTACCCCAAGTTTTTGAACCGAGTCTTCAAACTAAGAAAGCAGTTTTATTCAGAGAAATTGAGAAAATCTGCCGGCATAGAAAAGATTCAATTCCCAATGTAAAAAGTCGCCAACTAGAATTATTTTCAGAACTCTCAAATCTTGGGGAGAAAAAGTCAGACAATGAGAAACAAATCGCTCTTTGCCGGGTTCGCTCATTTATTCTGCAATGGAATCAAGTAAAACATCCGGTTGAGAAAAAACTTTCATTTTTAGGAAACGAAAATGTTTCCAGTCTGATCATTCAATTATCCTTGGAATTATCTCTTGGCAAGTATGTGGAGGAGGGGAAGAAACTAGAGCAGTCAGATATTGACCGACGGGAAAAAGTATCGAGATATCTGATGGAATTGCTCACTGAAGAGGAAGCCGTAGAGGTAGAAAAGAAGTTCAGGCAAGATCCAGATTGGCAGAGAGATAAAATTTGGACTGCAAAAGTAATAAAGTGGGTCAGGATGACTCTGGATTTATCAGAGGATAATGTTCAGAATGAAAGAAATTTTATAAGTCCACCAATTAAAAACCGATTGATTGAATGGTTTTTCTGCTTTCCAGTTGATCGTGTGAAGGAGGAAGATCGATCAATCTCTAGCGAACAAATGAATCCTAAAGATGCCAAAATTAAACACCAGAGAGATATTTATTTTCGGGCATATCTGAGTCTAGGAATACTTGCTTGCTTGGTAGGGTATTTTGGCTGGGTTGAGCAAAATAATAAGATTACTGAAAATGATTCGATTGAAGAACAGGCAAATAGCCAGCCCTTAGAAAAACCAAAAATAGCTGAACTGGAAGATTTATCACAATTGGCACTGATCAAGGCTCACGAGACTGCCAATATGGCTTTGGCAGGTAATACCCGTTCAACAATCAGGAAGATGAACGATGAACTTGAAATTCCCACTCAATTGCTTCCCCAATCTCAAATTTCACCCAATGATATTCTTTCATTGGATTCCAATGTTTCTTCTCCTGTCCAAATCTCTGCTAAGTCATTCATTTCACCAAGTTTACTAAAAAAAGCATTTCTTTTGGGGTCGGGATATATTTTTCGTCCAGGTAGTGAATCACTGGGCAAGATTGTGGAAGTAAAGAATATGGGTGGTGATATTTATTTTCAAAGAGCTGACTGGCCAAACCCAGATTCAAGCTATGGGTTGCCTGTTTCCACTTATGAAATTCGAGTGGGAGGAGGGGATCTCGGATTTGTAATTCTGGTGGGTGAAGTGCGTAGAGAAAGAAAACAATTGGATAATCAAAATATTCTGCCTGTCTACTTCTTGAGACCAGATCGTGGATGGTGGTTAGATAAAAATCAAACCCGGTTAGAGATCGATCTAAACTTCTTGTCCGGCGAATAGATGGCTAGGAATCAGGGACAAAAACATTTAAAAAAACGATGTCCGGTACCTTGTGGTCCAATTTTTACCTTTAATGGATGCATGCATCTAGGGCAGTGTCCAACATAGGCTGTTCCCTCTTTGTTTTTGTATATTCTACCGTAAGTACCGCAGTTTACGAAATGAATACCGAGGAAAGGTCTGGAAGGACTATTTCCTGGTGAGGGATTTATGGGTCTCTCCCCACTCATGGGTTTATTCTGGTTGATTTTGCTGAAGTCCGCGCACCAACCCATCCACGCGCTGGCTTAAAATATGAGCTTGTACAGAAAGCCCATCCTGACCATCAATGATTTCCGATACCCAAGTTTTCACCCTTTCCTCGAAGAATTGAAGTTTGGCATGGGAGTCGGGGTCGGTTGCCAGTGCCTTGAAGCTGGTCTGTAAATCTTGGGTGGTTGAATTATTTTGACCGAGCATCTCTTGAATAGCCTGCAAAGACGAATTAACCATTTCCAGGTTTACTTCATGGCTGGTTTTTTGAATAGGCATATAGTAATGAGGTGCGGATGGCTGTTTGATTTTAGGGGCATTCTTACCCGCACCATCAAATAATGGAAAAGATGTGTCTGAATCCTGGGAGCTGAAAAGAGGAAGTTTATTAAAGGATAAACCAGCTAAAATTTTGAGTTCTTTCCGTAAAGCTTTTAACTTTTTTCTCGACGATACCTCTTGCTCCTTGGTGACTTTGCGAATGATGTCCTCCTTCATGGTAGGGGCTAAGTTGGCAATTTCTTCTAAAATAGCTATGGTTCGCTCGAGTGCAATTTGCTGAGTCTGCAGGAATGAAATTGCTCCCTGTAAATATTCCTCCAAGTTTTCTTTTGTTTTCAGGGGTGCCTGGTCTTCAGCGATTGGTAATTTGCTTCGGGTTTTTCTGGAAAGTTTTAGACGCATAAGCTTACTATTTATGTTCAGTGGAGATCAGCAAATCAAGATGAAAGGGCAGCTCTGCCAAGATTGAAATGTGAATATATTCCTGAGCCTACCAGTTGTTCGCCCTGATAGAAGGCTAAAACTTGACCTGGAGTTAAGGCACGTTGAGGATGTTCAAACTCCACGATCCATTCTGCTTGTTGATTTCGCGTTAACTTAATCGGTGTGGAGGGATCCCGATAGCGTGCCTTGCCAAGTAGGCTTATTTCAATTTCATCCTCATATCCAGAGGCGATGAAGTTTACATCTTGAAGACCAAATTTATCAGACCAAAGAGTGCATTCTTCTGGCCGGTCAAATGCTACAATTAATTGGTTTTTGGGTTCATTTTTTCCAGTCACTACATATCTTTCGAAATCGGTATTGGAAGGTATTCCAATTCCTTTTCGCTGTCCAAGTGTGTATCGATGAAGCCCTAGGTGTTTGCCCAAGATTCTACCTTCTTTATCGATTATATCTCCAGGGTTTTCTTCAATAAAATGAGATAAGAATTCTGGAATTTTCACTTTACCCAGAAAACATATTCCCTGACTGTCTTTCTTGTCTGCCACCGGGAGACCTGCATCATGAGCGAACTTGCGAATCTGAGGTTTTTCCAACTCACCAAGTGGAAACTGTGAAAAATTTAATTGTTCTTTTGAAAGGCGGGCCAAAAAGTATGACTGATCCTTATTTTTATCCAATCCTTCCCAAAGTTCAGGTTCATTGGCATGATTAAATTTGCGGATACAATAATGCCCGGTGGCCAGAGATTCAAAACCACTTTCTTTGGCATATTTCATTAAAGCACCAAACTTCATTTGCTTATTACAGAGAATATCCGGGTTGGGCGTTATTCCTTCTGCATACCCCTTGACCATGGGGTTAACAACCTCACGCTGGTAAAAGTCGATAAAATTGACCACATGGAAGGGGATTTTTAATTTTTGAGAAACCAGTTCTGCATCCCTCAGATCTTTCGCACCCGGACAATCTCCAAGAAGATCATTCTCATGTTCCCATGTGCGAACATAAACAGATTCCACTTCATCCCCCTGTTCTTTTAGGAGTTTGGCCGCAACCGCACTATCCACCCCACCGGACATGGCGACTAATACTTTTTTCTTTTTAGCACTTTGCGTCATTGGACGAAAATTTTATATTAAAAATCAGAGCAAGCAAAGGGATTTTGGGTGCATCTTATCGGACATTCAATATAGTAACCATTAAATGTCATATCATCGTGGTGGAAAAGTTTGGCTTGATGGAAGAAGTTCAGGTTGGGTCGCCCTGGAGCGAGATTGGACTGGAGATACATTGCCACAAGACTTGGTCTCGGAAAATGGATTAGTCGGGGTTGATTTTAAGCTCGTTGATCACCTGGCACGGGCAGCGATTGCAGGTTATACCAAGATGGATGATCAATGGCTGTTCTTTCTTTCTGATCAATCAATCGAGTTCCATGATTTGGATGGATTGCCAGTTTATCTGAGAGGAGATTTCAACAACTGGGAACTTTCCCCAGAATATCAACTTTGCCGATTGCCGCAGGGTTGGGGACTTCTGATTAATCAAGAATTCCTCCATGAATTTGAGGAGTGTGAGTTCAAATTTTTTTCTGGGGATGATCGATGGATTGAACCGCATTCACAATTTCCAGCATTTCCAAATAAAGACCATTTGCTCAGGAACGGATGGTTTAACCAGAAGAGAACAGGTAGAGATTTGTTTTCATTTCGCAACATTGAACCACAAAACTTGAGCGATTGCAGTAAATGGATCAATAGCAGACCAACCGGTGATTTCGGCTTTTCATATGATGGCAAATGTTCGCAATTTCGTATTTTTGCCCCCCGGGCAGAATTGGTTGAATTATTGATCTTTGATAATCCTTGCCAAAATTCCTCCAGGCAGTTTCCGATGCTGTTTTCAGAAGATGGTGCTTGGTCTCTATCCCATTCAGAGGATCTGTCAGGTTGTCTGTATAACTACAGAATCACCCAGCGGGACAATAGAGGAGAGCTATTTTCCAAAGAAATTCTTGATCCTTATGCCCGTGCAACCTGTGGTAGAAATGGACCTGGTATCGCGCGGAATAAAAAAAACTTTCCCAGGCTAAGAAAGTACAGGCCTCCAGCTATGGAGGATGCAGTGGTGGTTGAAGCACACCTACGCGACTTGCTTACCCATGCGTCATTGAATTTATCTGATTCGGAAAGGATGCAGTTTAGCGGGCTTTCACAATGG
The DNA here is from genome assembly GCA_038106225.1 of Opitutales bacterium. Classification (GTDB taxonomy): domain Bacteria; phylum Verrucomicrobiota; class Verrucomicrobiia; order Opitutales; family Seribacteraceae; genus Chordibacter. The sequence goes on from JAYODK010000027.1 coordinate 13,269, forward strand.
CTAAAATCAGATGATTGCTACTTGAGGAAACTAGGGGCAAATGTGGTGGAACTCCAACCGGTTCATGAATTTGATGCACGCCATAAAACGGAATATCATTGGGGCTACATGCCGGTCAATTTTTTCTCTCCGGCATCAGTGTATGCAAGCCAACCAGTCGATGGTAGTGTGGTTGAAGAATTCGCCCAGTTGGTAACTTCATTTCACCATGCTGGATTAGCGGTTGTTCTGGATGTGGTCTACAACCATGTGGGCATCCCTCCTCATCTGATCCATTTGGATAAGGAAATTTATTGCTCAAGTGATGGAGCGGGAAACCTAACTAACTTCAGCGGTTGCGGAAATGATCTAAGATGTGACTCAGAACCTGTAAAAAAATTAATCCTCGATAGTTTAATTTATTGGGTAGATGCTTTTGATGTTGATGGCTTTCGTTTTGACCTCGGCGAATTACTCGGGTTCGAGTTGCTTGCAGAGATTCAATCAGAACTCAACCGAATCAAACCGGGTATACTTCTTTTTGCCGAACCATGGAGTTTTCGGGGAAGATTACCCACTAAGATGAACCAAACCAAGTATGCGCTTTGGAGTGATGCTTGCAGGGAAGGTTTATTGAATTTTGCCAAGAATAAATCCAATAAAAATTTGGTTATTGAACTCTTATCTGATGGATTGGATCATCAAAACAAAAACCCATATCAGTCGGTTAATTATTTAGAATCCCATGACGATTATGCCCTAGTTGATCGATTTCGAGACCTATTTACCTGGGAGAATGATGCCAGAATTCCGGATGAAGTGGTAAGCCGGACAATGATTGCTTTGGGATTGTTAATGGTTGCTCCCGGTGTGCCCTTGATTAGTGCAGGGCAAGATATCCTCCGCCATAAACATGGGATTAGAAATACCTACTTGCTGGGAGATGTTAATGCGATCGATTATCAACTTGAAAAAACCTACCATCTGGAGGCAGAATTTGTTCGCGATTTAATCAAGTTGAGGCTGTCCCAACCTGGTGCCCGGGCCAGGGAGTCGGATTCCGGAGGATGGAAAGTTTGTTCCTTTCCTACGCCTGAAGATTCGGTGATTTTATTTGGGTGGGAAAGTGAATCGTTAAATGAAAGATATTTAATCACTGCAAATGCTTCCACTTCCGAAATCAATATTGAATTACCAGATTCCTGGAGAAATAATTTGAATCTGCTAATAAGCTACGGGGCAAAAACTGATGATCACACCACCGTTCAACCATTGTCCTTTTGCTGGTTTAATTCTACCACCTAGTCAGACTCGAATAAGTCATTAACGAGTCCATATCTTAGGTTATGAAAGGAGTGGGTGAGTGATTCTATTCCAAGAAAATTCATGATTTCAATGATGGTTAGTAGTCCAAATGGAAAAATATCAGCCCTTTCACTGGGAATATCAGGAAACAGAAAAACTCTTTCATCTTTGGTCATCCCAGACAATTGATCCGCAATTTGGATAATATCCTTACAATCTATTTCGGATGACCTATTGAGCTTTTTCTCTTTTTCTAAAATTTTACGCAGATAGATGATGGTTCCACCAGTGGCGACCAATTTTCTCTGATTGGTGGGAAAAAACTCTAATTCTCTTGCAAGTATTTCGCTGACATAATTCCTGGCATTTCTTATCGAGTCCGCATTAATTTGAGAGTTTGGGTCTGCGAGGCTGGAATGTGCAACCCGAACTGCTCCAAGTGGGAGACTTTGTACCTGCTTTATTTTTTTGCCTGATATTTCGATTAGTTCGATACTTCCACCACCAATATCCATTGCTAGGTAATCTTGCCATTGGCTGATAATGGGATCGGTTTGAAGTCCCCGGGCAACTGCTTTTGCCTCTTCGGTTCCCGACAGCACATCTATCTCTAAACCTAGCTCAGCTTGAACGAATTTTATGACTGCAGAGGAATTGGCCGATTTTCTTAATGCTTCGGTAGCCACGGCTCTAATCTTTTTTACCGAATATTGGTCGCAGGATTTTAAGAAAACCTGCAAAGAATTAATCAGTAATTTGATACTTGCTTGATCGATTCTGAAATTTTGCTCTGGGGAGGAAGTATAAAGACGGCAGGGAAGGGATATATGTTCAAGAACATCGAATGGTTCCTTAGCGAAGGGCTCTTTTTTCTCAACGATTAAAAGTTTGCTGGTATTGGAACCAATGTCGATGAGGCCGATTCTCATTATTAGTCAAGCTAGGTAAATGAATAACCCTTTGGTGCAATTACCAGGGTAAACTCACCTTTGCCGCTTCCTGAAGACTGTTTTTGGACCACTTCATTAACCGGGCCAGTGAAGATCGACTCATGTGATTTAGTTAACTCCCTTGCTAAGCATACATAGCGCTGTGGTCCATAATGATCGCAAATCAATGCTAAGGATTTTTCGATTTTGTATTTTGATTCATAAGCAACGATTGATCCTTCATATTCTTCCCACGACTTGAGTAGCCTAACCACCTGAGCAGTTTTTTTGGGCAAAAAACCCAAATACAGAAACTGATGAGTTGGTAATCCAGAGACCGCCAAAGCGGTTAGGGCAGCATTAGGACCAGGTACAGGAATGATCTTTAAACCAAGTCTATGGCATTCTCTGACAAGCCGAAATCCAGGGTCATTGATACATGGATATCCGGCGTCAGATATGAGAGCGATTTTTTGGCCAGACTCAATCTTTTGGGCAAGTTCCAGGCACTTTATTTTTTCATTTTCTTCTCTGTAAGAAATCAGAGTTTTTTGAACATTTAAATGTTGTAAGAGCTTGGCAGAAATTCTGGTATCCTCGCAGGCTATCAAATCACAACTTTGCAGGGTTTCAGCTGCTCTTGCAGAAATATCCCCCAAGTTTCCAATGGGGGTAGCTACAACAAACAGGGAACCGGATAGGTCAGGATCCGGGCACATTTGAGAATCTAATTAGCGGCTGAATCCACCTCGGTCAAAGCCGCCCGGTAAACTGTATTCCCAATTTGCTGGTTTTGCATGAGGCATACGGGAATCATCAGGAGAGGCGGTGAAGCAACCGGTTAAACATAAAACCACAAAGCTAAGGGTAAGAGGAAAAAGTATTTTCATGAGATTACATACTGATCATAGTGTTTCTTCCTTCTCCGGAACTACATGCACACTATCTCCCGGGCGCAAGTCTTGTGGCTTTCCAAAATGGGGGAGCAAATAGGCAAGTGAGAAACCTTGGCTGACACTTTGTATACGGACCCGAGCGGCTTTTTTACTCTCTTTCCATAAAGTGTATACATTACCAATTGAAACTCCTCTTTCGCTACCTAGTGGTAGCAGAATCATGCCTGACTTTCCATCTACACGACCCACTGTGGAAGGAACACCTACTTCGCCAATGGTGGTGGCTTGTGCAGCAATCATAAGTTCTGCTTGAGAGAGCTTGGGAGGACCTTCATCGGAGGGAAGGAATGGATTAACTGAAACCTCATTAGTAGTTTCCTCAACCTCGCCTCCCTGTTGCTTTGCCACCATTTCATCAATCCCTCTTTTGTAACCTTCTGCCCCTGCCTTACGAATTTCGTCCTGTAGTCCAGCGATCACCACTTTGTGTTCTTCCCTCATTTCATCAATAAACTGCTCGTGTTCTTTCCTGATTTCAATTTTTTGCTCCTCCAACTCAGCATTGGATTTTTCCAGGCGGGCGATATCCAACTCAGCAGCCTCTTTTTCTGCCTTCCTCTCTTCACGTTCTAGGTTAAGATCAGCTTCAAGAACTTCGATTTTAACAGTGAGTTCTCCAACTTCGTCTTCTAACTCCTCTCTCCTTTCTTTTTCTTTGGCATAAAGATTTTGATATTCCCTGAGATCTTTGTCCCGTAAAACAATCATCTCCCTAAGTTTAGAGATTTCTTTGAATTTCTCATCCCTGTCCTTGTAAAACATACCAATGACTGTTCTCAATCTGTTGGGCCGAGGTACAGCAGGAATAACTGTGCCATCTTCGAGCTTCAGTTGATCTTTAGGAAACTTTGACTCGTCCTTGAAAGGATCAACAAAACTAGAAGGCGGGGATAAATTCTTATCTTTATTCTTTTGCCAACTTTTAGATTCACTGTTCCAGGTCAAAGAATTTGCACCAAATTCAAAATAAGCATCATCCAAGCTTTCCCGATACTCAGGCTTTTTCAGAAGAATACTTTCGCTGGATTTTATGGAGTCTGCTGAAACAGCCAGCGGATTTTCATCATTCTGTCCAACCGGATCGTTCGAGTCGAAGATTTCATAAAATTCAGACTTCTTCTGATCAATTTGCTCCCACTGTTTATTCTGTTCCGATTGTAATACCGTGTAGGCGACATCTGTAACCTCATCCAAAAAAGAGTGGGTTTGAAGAGTGAAGGTGTCCCATTTCATCCAAAGCACACCTGCCAGGCCAGCAAGGCCGAAGGTGGCAAGTAATCTAAAAACTGTAGCGAGTGCTCTCATCTTATAGAATAATCAATCGCAGATATTAAATAAAATCAATCAAACATTCATTTTCTATTCATATGCGGCAACGCGGAATATTTGTGCACGATTGAGCCCGTGGGTGGCAAGAATCTCAATCTCCATCGATTTTATCCTGCAACTGTCAATATTGAGCACACGATGGGATGATGAATTATTTCTTATTTCCTGAACCATTTCTGATTTTCCTTCCTCAGAAGTAAGATAAATCCTAAAGTCCCGAATTAAGGAGGTGGCGTGCTTTATTTCAGTTAGCTCGGGAAGGGGAGGAGTACTGTAGCCAAGGCAAGGATCAAAAAAGAGATCAATCCTCGAGACAGAAATCGGTTTGGACCAATGGAATTCAACGAATTCTGGGTATGAGAAATTGCTGGGCTGGGAAATCCAGAGACCAGGCAGGTTTAAGGGTAGCTTATTATCTGTTATTAATTCAGTTGCCTCAAAGGGCTTTTGCGAAGGGATTATCTCAGTAACTGCACAATGATGCGGATGGGCAGAATGGAATGGTTCCACGCAGTATTCCGAATAAGGGTTTTCGCCTGGCAAATCACAAACTTTACGGGGGTACTGAACCAAGTGCCCTACTGGTGCGTTAGATGCCTCAATAATGGTAAAAGCCTGATCTGATCGAAGTTCCAAATAATGCCACCCTTTATGCTTGATCTTTGATTTGAATGTAAAAGTTATCCATCTTTCTGATGGATCTGTGATCTCGACTGTATCTGTTTGCAGACATGCACCGGGAATATGCTGATTTTGGATTGCACCCTCGAGCAAACGACCATCAATTTTAAGTTGGGTAGTGCAGTGTAACAAAAGCCTAATTGTATCTAATTCATCCGAGGTTAGAGGGAATTGAATCAAGCATGCTTTGGTCTCTTTTCCCATTCTGCGTGGTAGTTCGAGAAGATTTTTATCTTGCCAGGTGGTGGATGCACTGGCTCTGCAAACTCCCATTAAATTGTCATCATCATTGAATAAAGTCTTTGATGTTCGGTGGTTGTTTCTTTCCAACTCCCTTCTCAATATTTCAATATGACCAGTCTTGGAAAGGGTTCGGGGTAATCTTTTGTCTGTAACACATTTTGCTGCACAAAAACCAACAGCACTTCCCATTTGAGCCAATGAGGGCTGGTGGGTTAGAGTATCAGACACTAAGGCATCACATGAAATATGTGCACCAGCCCATAAAAGATTTTTGATTTTCCGCGAATAGAGACTTCGCAGGGGAATTTCAAATGATTGTGAGAGAAGAATTTTTTCACTCAATGAGAAAACTGAGGAAGTTGCTTTGGCGAAGGGCGAGCGGCAAATTGCGACAGAATCATTAAAAGTGACCGATTTTGTAAGATCATCTTCTGTTAGTGTATAGTCACCAGTTCCCCGGAAAACTTCGGTGTTTTTTTGAGGAATTATTCTTTTGATGAAGAGGTTTTTTGCTAAATCCTTTAAGGGAGAACGGTTTTTTATGTAGTCCCATGCTGCCCAGCAAAGCTCATCGGACTCTGGAATGTTAGAATTTTGACCAACCCATTCGAGGTGATGAAATCCACAAATTTTTTTTTCCAGAGACTTAATCCAAGATATTCTGGCAGATAATAAATTGTTCTCCCATCGGGTTACTATCCAATCCGGGCATTGAAATGGGATTTCATGTTCAGCGGATGCAATTTCAGCAATAGCAGATGACTTAAAGAACTGATTTCCTGAGGATCCGGAATTTAAATTGACTGATTTGCGCCTTTCACCAGGTGCATTAGATAATCCGGAAAAATCGCCAAAATCAGAGCAATCAATGAAAAATTTTGCCCGGTGCAAATATTTTAAGCCCTTGAAATAATTAACCGAGGTGCATGAATCTATTCGGTCGCCGGAACTGTTGAGAGAAATCTCACCGCAGTTATGACCGAGCATTAGGGAAATATTTTTTTCCCTTTTTAAAAGACTGAGCAGAGCCCTTGATTGACCGGTAAAAGTACCTTCAGTATTTTCTGTTCTTAAAAATCCGAGAATTTCCTCGTAGAGCCCAGATTCTCTAAAAAATGGATTATTGGTGCTTGAATCAAAATCCATTGGTACTTGAAAACGCTCGCCAATACTTCCGCCTGGTTCCTCGAGGGGATCGAGTAATTGAACAATCGCCCCAGCACGGGCAGCCATCAGTGCAGCTGAGACCCCACTCATACCAGCTCCAAAAATTAAAATATCCGATCTGCTTGGCTTACTTTTCAAGTTACACTCAGTAAAATGCTCAAAAATCTACCACTTACCAATTAAAAATTCGTTGGTTTCGATTCTTAAGGGAACTAATGCAAGGCATTAAGTAAAATTAATAGCTAGTGTTTAAATTTTTTAATATTGAATGAAAAGAGAACTGTGGATACTTGATAGTCTGTTCCATTAAGTTACGCAATTATTACAGTGCTTCTCCCATAACAGCCCGAAAATGAGAAATATTTTTCCCAGATGGTCAAATACCATACCGGTAAAGGTTATCATTGCGTTGGGCATGTTTGGTGGGGCTGTTGTTGCTGGGATCACTTATTATGCCACCCCCAAATACACTCGTGTTGGTTATCAGCCTACGCAGCCTGTTTCCTATAACCATGAGTTTCATGCCGGGGAGCTTGGAATTGATTGCCGGTACTGTCACAGTGGAGTTGATAAGTCCTCCCATGCTAACATTCCCGGTGCCAATGTTTGTATGTCTTGCCACCAAAATATAAAGGCCGACTCTCCATTGCTCGAGCCCGTCCGGATCTCCTACTACGGAGAAGATACTGATAAAAATGGCAAGCTTTCTGAGGGAGAGGATTTAAACGGAGATGGTATTTTAAACGCTGGTCCAGCAATTCCCTGGGTCCG
>JAYODK010000028.1:0-20558 GCA_038106225.1 Opitutales bacterium
GTGCGGTTCGATCAGGCGAGTGGGTCAATGACCCCGATTATAATTCCCGAAGTTTTTACCGAAAAAGTTTTCGCCAAAACGGAGCCTAGTCCCACTTCTTTGAAATTCGGTTTGCCTGAAAAGAATCAGGAATAGAAGATTATAGGATGCATTATTTACATTTCGCTTTGCTAACGGTGGTTTGCTGGGGAACCTATGGGGTTTGTATGCACATTGGTTCAAGTAATATGGGAGACAAGGAGAATGGTAGAATTATGGCTTTTCTTTGGGTAGGGCTTGCCTATTTTCTAACAGCTGTAGTTGCCCCGCTAATCATCCTGAAATTGAAGGGTGGCAACATTGCTTTTTGGAACTACCCGACCAAAGGTTGGCAATGGTCATTGATCGCCGGAACACTGGGTGCAATTGGTGCTCTTGGTGTATTGCTTGCTTTTGGAAAAATGCCGAGCCCTGCCTATGTGCCTGTGATCATGTCGATCATTTTTGCAGGTGCTCCCATGGTAAATGCCCTTGTAAGCACTACAAAAGAAGGAAACTGGTCTTATATCAGCTGGCCTTTTGTACTCGGAATTGCACTTGCTGCGATTGGTGGTTACATGATTACCAAGTATGCACCCAAACCACCCAAAACCCCAGTGGCGGTGGAATCAACCAACTCTTGAACTTGAAATTTGAGAGTGGATAAACAATCCACAAGGATGAACCCTAAAGGTGATACCATGAGAAGATGGGAGTCCAAAAGATGGCAGGACTTTCAGTCGAATCTGGGGCATATTTACCAAAACAATAATTTTCAACGCAATCGATTTCCTGATTTGGCTAATTGGGGAGCTTGGCGTGGGTTCGAAGATTTTTCTCAGGCATGTCCGTTTACCACAAAAATCGAACTGGAGAACGATCGACTCCTTAATCCACCTCATGGAACCAACTTTACTTATTCATCCGATCAATACCTTCGATTCTCGCGAACTAGCGGAACATCTGGGGTATCCATGACCTGGCTGGATACAAGGGAAGACTGGAAATGGATGCTGGGAAACTGGGACCTAATTCTGCAGATGGCTGGAGTGATACCGGGCTCGAACTGTTTCTTCACCTTTTCTTTTGGACCATTCCTGGGATTCTGGACAGCATACGAGGCTGCGTTGCACAAGGGCTGTTTATGCATTCCTGGGGGTGGTTTATCCAGCGAGTCCAGGCTTAATACAATTCTAAGAAATCAAGTAGAATATCTATTTTGTACGCCGACTTATGCATTAAGATTACTTGAGAGTGCAAAACAGAATGAGATCTCACTCCAAGAAAATAGATTAAAAAAAATTATTGTAGCCGGAGAGTGCGGGGGAAGTAATCAGGAAATTAGGAAAATTCTTGATCACGCATGGGACAAGGATGCTGTGCTATTTGATCATTATGGAATGACAGAGGTAGGGCCCGTTGCCTATGAGATTCCGGGTGGGCATGGTGGATTGCGAATTTTACAGGACTCTTATTATGCGGAGGTCGTACATTGTGAAAGTTTGCTTCCGGTCGAGGATGGTGAGCTCGGTGAATTAATTCTCACGCCATTGGGCAGGACTGGTGCTCCTGTATTGCGTTATCGAACGGGGGATTTGGTTCGGGCAAATAGAGACATTGATGATTTCGGGCTTCCCACATTTGATCTTGTTGGAGGAATTCTCGGGAGAACAGATGACATGGTTATTATTAGAGGAGTGAATTTGTACCCCTCTGCAATCGACACAATTGTGCGAAAAGTTCCTGGAATTTCTGAGTATCAGGTATTAATTAGTTCAAGTCGAGGAATGAAAGAGGCAAAGATTAGGGCAGAATGTGAGAAATCAGTTGGTTTGGCCTTAGAGAATGCAATCCATGATGCATTTTCACTGAGAATTCCTGTGGAATGTATTGCCCCAGAAGCATTGCCCAGGGTCGAAATGAAGGCAAAACGCTGGATAACTGAATAAATGGATTTTTAGATGAAGCCTTTTCTTGAAATAAGGAATTTAACCAAGGCATATGATTCCCCCGATGGTGATCATGTAGATCAAATATTCTCCGGCCTATGTTTAAAAGTGCAGACGGGTACCTCTCTAGCACTTGTTGGACCTTCCGGTTCAGGAAAGAGCACACTATTAAACTTAGTAAGTGGTCTGGATATGCCAACTGCCGGTGAAGTTTTTGTGGAAGAAAAAAAAGTGCATGAAATGTCACCAGATGAAGCAGCCCGTTTTCGCAATCGGGTGATTGGTTTTATTTTTCAGGCTCACCATTTGTTACCCGCTCTTACTGCCCTGGAAAATGTAATGGTTCCCGCTCTCGCTGGTCATGGAGGAGCAAATGGCAAGGCTTTGGAGGACCGTGCTTACCAACTGCTTAAAGAGGTAGGTCTTGGTCATCGTGCATACCACTTGCCGAGCGAGCTTTCTGGCGGAGAAAACCAAAGAGTTGCGGTTGCCCGAGCCTTGGTAAATCAACCTCAATTATTATTAGCTGATGAACCAACAGGTTCCCTGGATAGCAGGAATGCAAATAGTCTAATGGAGCTACTAATCCGATTGGGCTCAGAATATAAAACAACAATGCTAGTGGCTACCCATTCGGTATTTCAGGCAAAGCGGATGAATGAAGTTTGGTCTTTTGAGGGAGGAAGTTTAACCCAAATGAATTCATGAGTATATGGCGAATTATCTTCGCAAACCTTAAGCATTCACGGAGACAACATTTTGGCACATGCTTAGGATTATCTATTGCCTCAATGATCTTGGTTGGCTCGCTGACAGTAGGTGATTCAATCCATAAAACGCTTTGGCTTAAGGGAAAGGAGCGCATAGGCCTTGTAAGCCAGCTTTTTCTCTCCGAAGAAGGTTTTTTTCGTGAAGACCTAGCTGATCGAATATATCAGTCGAAAGAATTTGTGATAAAACCAAAGGTTGCTCCAATGGTAATGACTACCGGGACGATTGCATCTCCTGATGGTAAAATTAGGGCAAGCGGAATCTCAGTTCTGGGAATAGACAAAAGATTCTTTCAATTTGCAGAGCGTCCGGATCTTGCACCTGATCTTACGGAAGCTGGCTTTTGGGCAAGCCCAGACTTGTTTAATGAACTTAAGCCAGGGATTGGTAGCCGGTTGGTTCTCAGAATTGAGGAACCAAGCCTGTTTTCCCGGGACGCTCCATTATCCGGGGAAAGGGATGCTCGCTTTCTTTCGTGGAATCAATCTTTTCTCGGACAAATAAATTTAAAATCCCTGGGAGGTTTTTCTTTGCGGTCAAACATGGAACCAAGTCGAACAATTTTTGTACCTTTGGAAATGTTGCAGGAAAAAATGTTTGCTAAGTTTGACCAGAATCAAGAGACAACTGGGTTTGCCAATCTTATACTCTTTGCAAGTACAGACTTTTCTGCAAATGAACTGCAGGAACTTATTCAGGGCTGCTGGACGCTAGCCGATGCTGGTTTAGATTTAAAAAAACTACAAGCTGAAGACATGTGGAACCTTCGTAGCAGGCGAGTGTTTCTTTCCGATTTAATAGTTGATAGAGCAAGGGAAGTTGATGCTGGGTTACAGGGTGAGCTAACCTACTTAGTAAACGCAATTCGTAAGCCTCAAAATAAAAATGATGATGCACCTGCCTTGATTCCATATTCTATGGTTACTGGTGTTGAACCAAATGTTTATGGTTTGCTTGGCGCGGATTGGAAGGACAATGAAATTGCCGTGAATCAGTGGGCGGCAAGTGATTTAAATTTAAGTTTGGGGGATAGCATAGCCCTTGAATATTTTGTGGTTGATAAAAAGCGTGAGCTGATTGAGGAGAACCGTATCTTCAAGGTGGGCAAGATCACGCCTATGCCCGATAAAGTCCCCTTGGGAAAGGAAAGTGACTGGACGCCAAGATTTCCCGGGCTTAGCGATGCGGTTAATTGTGGTGAATGGGACACAGGCATCCCTATCAAGCATGATATACGTCCGAGAGATGAGAGTTATTGGGATGATTACAGGGGTAGTCCAAAGGCATTCATCTCTCTTGCTAGTGCTCAATCAATGTGGGGGAATCGTTGGGGAAAATTTACCGGTCTTCGTATAAAAGGAAGTGAGAATGCCAAAACTCTAGGCTCTCGGTTGATGACTAAGCTTACTCCAGCTAATGCAGGATTGCGTGTAGTAAACTTAGAAAAAGATTTGGAGAGTTCTGTCACTGGACCAGTCAATTTTGGCCAACTCTTTCTTGCATTTGGTTTTTTTGTGGTACTAGCAGGTTTATCACTCAGCACAATGCTTTTTGGGTTTTCGCTTCAGCAGAGGAACCGGCAGGTGGGACTGTTAATGTCACTGGGTTATTCAAAAATGAGGATTAAACTTATTACCTGGGTGGAGGCAGGCATTATATGCTTTGCTGGCTCAATTATGGGGGTAGGGTGGGCATGGTTTTTTGGGCAAGGAGTTTTATGGATGCTTGGGGGATCATGGGGTGGAGCAGTTGCAAAATTAAACCTACATTATGCCCCGGATATTCAATCAGTAATTGTCGGAACAGCCGCTTCATTGCTGGGTGGAATGATCGTTCTGATTTGGGTCAGCAACAGACAAATAAATGGTCAACCTGTAGAATTGTTAAGAGCTGGAGAAAATTTTGATCTCAGTAATGTAACAGATCGGCCGGTGCCATACCTTGTCAGATCGAATTTGATTGAGCCTGTTATATGGGTGGGTGTATTTGCATTAGCTTTTTGTTCTTTGTTTTATCCACTACCTTCTGGACCGATGTTTTTTGGAATCGGTGCCCTTGTCCTGACTGGAGGATTGACTAGATTTTATAGAAAATTAAACCGTGCCTCAGGCCGCAGAACCCATAAGAATAATAAACTTCTTAGAAATTTGGATAAGCGGTCAGGCAGGAAGGCAATTGTAGTTGGTATACTTTCAGTCGGGGCATTTTTGGTCATTGGTGCCGGTGCGTTTAGGCAGAATCAAGTCCAATATTCCCGGGACTTAAAATCAGGCACAGGTGGATTTTCTCACATTCTTAAAACAAGCCTGCCAATTTATGATGACTTGTTGGGAATTGAGGCGAGCAATTTATTTGATTTAAATCCCAAAATCCTTGGAGAAACTTTGATTGTGGCAGTTCGTTCGCAAGATGGTGACGATGCGAGCTGTTTAAATTTATATCAATCCAAGATGCCTCCATTGTATGGCTTACCTGTATCTGATATGATAGATAGGTTTCATTTTGTTGAGGGAAATTGGGAAAACTTGAAAAAATCAACACCCCCCACTGTTATCCCTGCTGTTGTTGACCAGAATACCATGACATGGTCTTTAAAAAAGAGAGTAGGGGACCGTATTACCTACCTGGATGAGGAGGGTGAGCATTTTGAGGTTGAGATAGCAGCCGTTACCAAGGGGAGTTTTTTACAGGGCGGATTATTTATATCCGAGAAAGATTGGATTGGGAAATTTTCCGGAAGAGGAGGGTATAATGAATTTTGGATTGATACCAAGGAAGAGGGCATGGCCAAGATCGAGCACCTAACTGAGAGATTATTTAATTTTGGAGTTACGGTGCAATCAACCGCGGATCGATTGACAAAATTAAGAGAAGTGGAAAATACATATTTATCAATCTTTCAGTCTTTAGGAGGTCTGGGAGTTCTACTGGGAACGGTTGGATTATTGGTTGTTGTGATAAAAAATCTTTGGGAGCGAAGAAGAGAGCAGGCAATTTTGGGTGCATTGGGCTATTCTTTAAACCAATTGCAAAAAATGTGTATCAGGGAAAACAGAATTATAATTTTCCAGGGATTGTGCTTGGGAGTTTTTGCTGGATTGCTTGGCATCATGCCGACAGCCCTTAACAATTTTCTAGAGATATCATTTTTAAATGTCCTTTTTTTTAGTCTGGGTTTATTTTTTTTGTCATACCTGTGTCTGATCTTTGCCGTACATCTGGGTCTTAGCCGAATGCCATTTAATTCATTAAGACATGAATAAGATGACCGATAAATTATTTTTTTTATTTCTATCACTGACATTTTGTGGGCTGCTCTTGGCAAACGCCTCAACTCCCGAGCCAAAAGAATGGAAAACTTTATATGAGGAAGACTTTGAAGACATCAAAGAGGGGGAATTACCTGATGATTTTTTTGTTTTGGATGGTTCCTTCTCTGTATCTAATGCAAACGGAAGGAAATGCTTAGTCTTATCTAGTCATCCCGTAGGTGAGCATGGATTTCTTTTTGGCCCGAGGTTAAAAGCGGAGGATATTGAGCTCTCTTTTTCTTGCATGGGAGCTGTAAAAAGTAGGCGACATAGCGTGTTTGCAGCTAATTTAGGAGGAATGAGAGGATTCAAATTCCGAATCAATCCAGGAACTAATCAACTTCTTCTAAATTATAATGAAAATTGGTCAGCAGAGGGTGCCATATCTTGGAGTTCGAATGCATGGATGCGGGTCTGCGTTCGAACCTTTAAGAATGATCCAGATGGGAAACTCGAAATAAATGTGCAGATTTCAGGGGAATCAAATCATAAAAGCACTAACTGGAAATCTTGGACTTTTATGGACAATTCAATTTCAAGTGGGAAATGTATTTTGTGGGGCTATGGTTATGCCGAGAGAGAAATGTACTGGGATGACCTTGTGATCCGTGCTATAGAATCTGATGTATCTACAGAATGATATAATGATGAGGTTTAAAGATTCTCTTGCAATCATCTAGATTTTTAGAACCATCTAAAAAGTTTGATTTGCCCATGCATGCCCTAAGTAAAATGTTTTTTTTTACGACCGGAACGGTTGGTCTTTTAATTTTGGTTTTCATTTGGTCCGCACTCCACTACGGATTGCTTTCACTGGATCATCTGATCCATGCGATAATAAATTTTAAATTGCTGGGATATTCTCTTCCGGAATACCTCAACTTTTCTGATACCAATGGAATTGGCAGAAATATTTTTCTACTAAAAATTACCCTTTCTTCAGTCGTGGTCTTAGGATCTTGTATCCTTGTTGGAGTAAGTTATCTGCCTAGATTTTCTTGGCAATTACGGACCATAAGTTTTGCAACATCTCTGTTTCTGCTAACCTTACTGATTTTATTTTGGTTCAGACTGATAGAAGGTCATCATATCATTGCATCTAACCAAAGAATTCTCCTTTTTTCTTTAACATTAATTTTTTATTTGGGAGGGATTTTCACTTTATGGTATGCACTGCGTCCAAAATCTCGCAGCCGAAAAAGTACCAGAAATGAAGAGACGGTTCCCCTCAATCCCGTGGTTACTAATCAGGGCAGGAAGCCTTCATCACCGGAAGAAAATGAGGCTTCTAATGATGAACAAAACACAGATCAAGTGGAACCAGTGGATGAATCCAAAGAGACCACTGATGAAAGCGAGAAAACCGAAGAAAAATTGTTAAGCACAGACGAAACACAAGAAACCGATAGCGAAAATAGCCTTGAAGTTGAGGATGAAGCCGAGGCTGATGAGTCATCATCTAATCAAAGTGAAGAAGTCACCAGCGAGACAGATACAGAAAGTATAAACCTTGCGGAAGGGGAGACTCTTTCAGGGGAGGCAGAACCTGCTTCGATTGATAGTGAAAATGATCAACCAGCTGAGCAATCTACTCCATTGGAAGCGGTCGATGTTGTTGAGAATGAAAACTTGGCAGAGAATAAATCTGAATGATAAGGAAATTTTTTAATTTTTTAATAATTGTCCTTCTTGCTGGATTAACTCTGTATTTGATACAGGGAGCCTGTTACCGGTTGGTTGAACCATACGCTAAAAAGCGTCTTCATTTAGCTTGGGGCAATGAAAGATCACTAAAGGTAAATTCATTTCTTAGTAAATTTTCCTTAGATCATTTTGCCGTCTCTCCTGATCAGAATTCTTATCCAGATAGTCTTTCAGAATTCAGTGCTGAGAATGAGTACGCAAAAAAGGTTATGAGCTTTTCCAGACCGGTTCGCGATCGCTTTTATAATTTTATAAATTCGCAGGAAAATTCTTTAAGAAGTTACGACATTGATGATTTAGGAATTGTAAAAGAAGTGGTCAAGCCGGGGCTTCGAAGACCAGCCAATGCAATGGATGTAAGTTTAGGATTAGCAAGAAGAGAAGGCCTGCCGGTAGATTTTTCCAAGGGTATTTTTGTTAAGGTAATTCCAAGAATTTCACGAGATGTTTATGAATCTAAATTTGCTAAACTGGAAAACATTTTTGCGTTTCTTCTGCAACAAGGTCTGGCGTGCTGTTTACTCGAAGTCGAAAATGCTGATGAATTAATTTCTAAATTGCATTATTTGCAATTGCAGCAAGCAAATTTCGGAGAGAAATTATTCATTTTTGCTGAGGATGATGCCACAAAATTTGTTTCTGTTGCATGTGCCAGTGAAAAAATAAAACCGAGATGTATTATTCTTAAAAACCCAGCCGAGGAATTTAAATTTTCGGAGAATACAGGGAGTTGGTTTTTGGGAATAACCAGCGAACTGAATTTGCAAGAATCGATTCGAAATTCGCTAATCAAGAACGCTCAGGCTAACCGACATTCTAAATTTGTCTACAGATCTAAATTAGCTGGATTGTTGTATTTTGATCTGGAAAATGAAATGATACCCATTCCTTCCTTTGCGATGGCTTATTTGCTTACTTGTCTTGAAAAAAATATTGATGAGGTGGGTAACGAAAATGATCAGAACATATTGCTGGATTCTAACCTGACCAATCTATCGGAGCTAGACATAGATATCACCGAGAATATAATTCTTGGGCTCGATCCATCTGTTGAGAAATTGCAGGATGCATTAAACAATGAATATAATTTTGATTGCCCGGTTGTTCGTGAATACAGACTTATGCACGCTGATAGCAAAGAGCTATCTAATATAAGTAATCGTGACATTGTTTTAAGCTTGGGTTCTTCCTTCGAGGAGATGGGAGAAAACGTTTTGTTAGAAATAGCTGACCGGGATCCTCTATTTTATCGATTCTACATATCACTCAAAGAAATTCAGGATTTACAAAGTAACTAGTCCAGATCTGGTTTTAGGGTAACTGTCGATCTCGATTTACCGGCAAATTTTAATGCAAAATTACAATTAGCGGTTTTCAAGAGGTTTAATTGATGGTTAGATAAATTTTTAAACAATCATATTTTTTAACCATTCAATACATGAAAATTATAATGCGGTTTTACCCTTTAATATTTGCCTATTTTTTGGTGTTTCCACTTTTGGGTGCCAACAAAAAAGTAGTTTTCGTTGCGGGACCCAAAAGTCATGGATTTTTTGCCCACGAACATGCTGCAGGTTGCAAATTACTAGCCGATCATTTGGAGGCGGCAAATCTTGGAATCAAAACCTTTGTGGTTACTGATGGAGGATACCCAAAAGACCCTTCAGTTTTTAATGATGCAGACGCAGTAGTTGTTGCTTGTGATGGAGGAGTTCGGCATCTGTTAAATAAGAACCTTCAGGAATTTGATCAAGTGATGCGGAGGGGCGTTGGCTTGGCATGTATTCATTACGGCGTCGAAACAACCAAAGGACCTGCAGGTGATCATTTTTTAAAATGGATTGGAGGATATTTTGAGCCTTACTGGTCGGTAAATCCGGTTTGGAATGCTGAATTTAAATTATTACCCCAACATTTGATTTCCAGGGGAGTTGAACCCTTTGAGATGCATGACGAGTGGTATTATCATATGCGATTCAGGGAAGCTACTTCTGCTATCGGATCGATTACACCTATTCTTTCAGCACATCCCCCAGAGAGCACTATGAAAAGATTAAAGCCTGGAGTGGAAAGTCATCCTCATCATGGTAACCCAAATGTTGCTGAGGCTGTACTTAAGCGAAGAGAGGCTCAGCATGTAGCATGGGCTTATCAAAGAGGAGAGGATTACAACTATGGAAGAGGTTTTGGATTCACGGGTGCTCATTTTCATGAAAACTGGGCTTCTGTTGACGCAAGAAAATTAGTTCTGAATGCGATTGCCTGGATTGCAAAGGTAGAAGTACCCATAAACGGAGTACCCACCAGGGAAGTTACTTTTGAAGAATTGCTCAAGAATCAAGACTTCCCTAGGCCAGAAAATTGGAAAAATGAAGAGAGTGTTAAAAGCAAAATCGCCAAATTCAGGAGAAAATAACTAGGATAAGTAATTTTTAAACCTTAGTATGAATAATAAGATACTTTGTGTTGATGATGAGGAAGCTATTCTTCGTGGATTTAGATTAAACCTAAGAGATAAATTTGAACTACATTTAGCATCTGACGGCAGAGAGGGACTGGAGTTATTTAAACAGGAAGGTGGATTTGCGGTTGTACTTTCTGATATGCGGATGCCTCATATGAATGGAGCAGAAATGCTCTCAAACATAAAGAAATTAGATAACGAAGTAGTTACAGTTTTATTAACTGGTCATACTGATTTCGAATCTGCAATGGCTGCAGTAAATGAGGGAAATGTTTTTCGGATGCTTTCAAAACCCTGTCCTCCTGAGGTTTTAAGAAAAGTACTTAATGATGCAATTGATCAACACCATTTAATTACCAGTAAAAGAATTTTGCTGGATAAAACCCTCCGCGGAGCGGTAGATGCCCTTGCCCAATCATTAGCCACAACTCAACCTCTATTTTTCGGAAGAGCCCAGAGAGTTAGAAGATTAGCTAACGGATTAGCAGATGAGATAAAATTAAAGGACTCGTGGAGGGTCGGAGTTGCTGCAATCTTTTCACAACTTGCATATCTTTCAATACCCCCGCATCTCAGTGAAGCGGTTTATCACAGAAAAGATCTTAAGACTGAAATTAAGGCAATGATGCGTGATTTGCCTGAAGAAACTTTAAAGATTGTTGATTTAATACCTGGCCTTGAAGATATTCGCGAAATTCTTCAGCGTGTCGATATCCAACCAAAATTTGAAGTCGAGGATGGAACAGGGATCCGCACTGCCGCATCGATCTTACGGGTAGGTCTGGATTATGATTATTATCATGAGCAGGGGCATGAAGACAGTCTCATTGTAAGAACTCTAAAATCCAGAACAGAAACCTATGATGAAAAAATTGTAGATGCATTGGGGCAATTTCTGGATGCTGATGCCCATAGCTATTCTCTCGAGGAGATTGACACCCGTAACTTATTAGAAGGAATGAGATTGAACGAAGACCTTCTTTTGGAGGGATCGATGTTGATCGCCTCTGCTGGTGCCGACATTGACAGGCCACTCCTCAAAATTATTAGAAATTACATTTCTTGTTATTCAGAATTCCCCTTTCCTAAAAAACTTCAAGTGATGATTCCTGTTGCTTAACTTTCGAAACAGTAATCGAATATCTTTTCGGTTATGAAGGTTAAATCTTACATCGGCTTGCTTTCTGCGGGTAGTATTGGCGGAGCCCTAATTGTCGGTATTTTTGGGTGGTGGATGCTCTCTGGGATTAATCAGTCAAATCGAGAACTTGAGCAGGAAAGTAGAAATTCGGGAGCCTCCTCCAACGAGTATCTTGATATTCATGCATTCTTGTCGGCTACCCGCGGATGTTTTGAAGCTTTTGAAATCTATCCTCAAGATTTTACTGGTATTTATGGAGTTGTACGGGATCGGATCATCGTTGCCAAAGAAGGTCTTAACTTAATTTCTAGTAAATATTCCAGTAATTATCCTGAAGCAGTTCTTCGACCTATGGCGGCTGGTCTGAGAGAGCTTGAGGGTGCTATTTTTGACATGGAAAAAGCAGCACTTTCTAACGCTAGAAACAAAAGAGCTTTAATTGATTCAGCAGAGAAAGCATATCAGGAAAGTCGTGAAAATATTTCCCGAGATTTAAATACCATAGAAAGTGAGGCTGAGGATCGAATGTGGAAATCAAAGCAAGCCATGGAAGAAAAACTTTTGGCTTTTCGGGAAGAGGAAACCGCAAATACTGTCCTATTCTTTTTTGTCAGCGGGTTATACCTAATTCTTGTTGGGGTGCTTGCAATCATCACCTACAAGAGTTTCGCCAGCCCCATTAGAAAGCTTGAGGCGGCTGCCAAGAATTCAATCGACCATAATAAGCCTTTTATATTGCGGGAATCCGGACCTTATGAGATTCGTTCAGTAACAAAGAGGCTACAGGGTTTAATCGTTGGATTAGAGGATACAGTTCAAAAAAGAACTGCTGCCCTCCAAAAAAGCAACAAGCAACTAAAGCTGGAAATGCAGCAGCGGAAGGAATTGGAAACTCAATTAGTTCATGCTCAGAAAATGGAGGCGGTTGGGCAACTTGCCTCCGGGATTGCACACGAGATCAATTCGCCATCTCAATTTGCTAATGATAATATTTTGTTTCTTAAAGATGCAACGGATGGTTTTATCAAAAAATTAAATCAATCTCCCGATGCCCCGGATGATAATGACATAGACTTTTTTAAGGAAAATGCTCCTGAAGCAGTTGAACAAGCAGCAGAAGGCATTTCAAGAATTACTACGATAGTGAAGTCAATGAAGAACTTTGCTTATCGGGATGCGGAATCAGCAAAAAGAAACAATGATTTGAACCAGGCCATCCGTTCGACTGTGGTGGTTGCAACCAATGAATGGAAATATCATGCGGAGTTAGATCTTCGTTTGCAGGAAGACCTGCCTCTTGTCCCCTGTAATATTGGGGAAATAAATCAAGTTGTGCTTAATCTGATAGTTAATGGAGCACATGCTATTCGTGATCGGTTAACTGAGGGTCAAAAGGGCAATATTGTTGTATCTACCCAGCACTACCCTGATGCTCAGTGCGTAATTATTGCAATTGCAGATAATGGCGGTGGAATACCAGCAAAAGTACAGGCTCGAATATTTGAGCCATTTTTTACAACCAAAGAAGTTGGTGTAGGTACAGGGCAGGGCTTAGCTATTGCCCATAATGTAATTGTTAAGTCTCATCAGGGGCAAATTTGGTTTGATAGTAAAGAAGGCGTGGGAACCACCTTTTATATTAAGTTACCCATGATTCAGAGTAATATGGAGTCGTGATCCCTCGATTAAAAACTAGGACCAGGATGGATTTATCCGTGTTCCCATATTTGTTTTCTTATCTTTTTATATTCGGATGTGGTCAGACTAGTGATTCTCATGAAGTTTTGCAAAGTAGGGGTACTAAATTTTTTGCAATGGATAGTTCTGCTCAACTCGACACCAAAGAAATCAGTGCAGTTGCGGTTAAAGAGGGCATGGTATTAATAGATGCCGGAGAGTTCTTGATGGGAAGTCCTCTAGACGAACCGGGACGCAGTAATGATGAGAAAAGAAATCGTGTGCGCGTTTCCCAGCCTTTCTGGATGAAGAAGTTTGAGGTAACCCAAGAGGAGTGGAACTCAGTAGTTCCCGATAATCAAAAGAGAGGGCAATTAGTTTATTCCTTGACGGTAAAAATATTAAATCAACTTTGCACTGCTTCTGGAGCTGTAAGTGGTCATTATTCACTTGAAACATATCTTGGTAATCCAGGAATTGATATTTATCTTGAAGAAGCAGTTTTTGCAGATGGTTATTGGTCTACGGCAAAAAAGCCCAGAAACTATAAGGTAAATCCTCAAAAATTTAAGGATATGGACACCTTGATCGATTATTTGAATTCTCAAAATGTAAAACCTTTAGATCGCCTAGATAATTTATTACCGGTTTCCCGGGTTTCCTACTCAGAGGCGGTTGCATATTGTTGGGAAAAGACCCAACGAGCAAGAATGAGCAACTTGTTGCCTACTCCATATGTTTTCAGACTCCCTACGGAAGCTGAATGGGAATATGCATGCCGTTCGGATACAACCGGGATATGTGGAATCGGTGATGGAAATTTTCTTTCTGGAGAAAATGCAAATATTAATGGCTCAATGCGGGGCTTTATCATTGATAATCGTCCAAAATCTGAATTCAGCGAGGGTGGTACTTTTATTTCTATCTGGCGTAAAGGTTTAGTGCCAATTAGCAGAAACTCATCTAACTATCCCCCTAATGCATGGGGACTTTATCATATGCATGGCAATGTCTTAGAGTGGTGCTATGATTTTTACGGTCCTTATCCTGATGAGAATCGAACGAGGATTGATCCTTTAGGGCCATTACGTGGTGCCCAGCGAGTTGTAAGAGGGGGGAGTTTTGTCCGGACAGCTCATGAAAGTAGATCAGCCAAAAGACTAAATTATGAGCCCTCTTATCGAGGCTCAGAAATCGGATTCAGGTATATTTTAGGGTTACCTTTAAGATAAAGGAATTTATCGGATTTCTTTTAACCATTTCTCTACTGTCGGGATAATAACAGTACAAGGGAGAGTGAAGTTGGTTACCCTATCCACTCGGGCGATATTAATACCCAAGAAATTACCAGCCAGATCATATAATCCACCTCCCATCATTTCTTTTTTCAAGGGAAGATCATGTTGCAAGATTTGGGAAAAGTTATCTTTTCTCTTGGAAACAGGACCACTCATGAGAAGGTTTCTGTTAAATAAATCAAAAGCAACTGATCGGTGCCCCAAGGTTAAGCGCAGTAAAATTTGTTTGTTTTTTCTATTTATTAATAAGGTCAATAAATCTCCAGGGTCTTTATCCTTAATTATACGATTGATTTGCTGAGTTGCCTTTACCTGCCTGCCATCCACTCTAATTATTTTATCAAAGATTTTTAAGCCTGCCCTGTCTCCTGCTGCTTGTGGAAGAACCTCCAATACTTCGATCCCACTTTCAGATGAATTAGTTTCCTCAAGTAAAACTCCCATCACCCCGCCTTCTCTGCCAATAGATCTGCCGGTTGCAGAAATCACTCCGAACATCAGTTCCTCAAGGTTTTCTCCTGCACAAACAACCCAATTCCCATATTTTGTTTGGTTCAGTTCTTCCTGCAATTCAACTGCTGACCAGGAAAATGACGAAGGGGAGATTTGCCAAAGGGAGAGGTCCGTAGTTTCATCTCTTTTACGTATACGAATGGGGAATGATTCATCGTTGAAGTTTTTAACTATTCGTGCACCCACACTAGAACTTGCCTTAGTAACAAGTAGCCCTTTGGGGTCCACAATTATACCATGTGCGATTAATTTATCGTTTCTATACAAGCCTACAGTAGATTGCAGGATAAGTTCCTTTTTAGTGCCAAGTGCTTTGCTCATTAGTGAGCCGTTCAATCTATATTCAGGAGCCAGAATATCGCTGTCCGGAGTGGTGTTCTCAGCAAGTAAAAACTTCATAAGAAGCAAATAAACGAGGGGTAATGAGGGTTTCATTCTACCGCGGGCCGATCTCCAAGATTAATTCTAACCGATATTTCTTTTGCATCTCTGACATAATCCATAACAACCAATGTGCCGGGGGATTTACTGCTGACTAAAATGGTTAGTTTTTCTCTTGTATCCAGCGGTATGCCATCGATTTGTTTTAAAACATCTCCTGTTTCCATGCCTGCCTTGTATGCAGGAGAATCGGTAACTACTTCAAGCACGGTCAAGCCGCTTTCTGTTTCCTCACACAAGATGCCCAAAAAGCCTCCTTTTTGCATTGAACCAAGGGTGTGTAATTCTTCGTTTAAAAAATATTCCCAGTTGGAAATAAACGATTCAATAGGTGTATGGAAGTTGTCTTCCGGACTTTGGGAGATTCGACTATGAATACCAATTACTTCTCCGTTAAGGGAAAACAATGGACCACCAGAATCCCCGCCTAATAAACGACAATCAGACTGCATGGTTTCATCTCTTTTGAGTATGATGCGACCAACTCTTAATACCGTCCCCCTTTCGGTATTAAATCCACTTGGATGCCCTAGGGCAAAACACCAGTCACCAACTTTGGATGCATTTACTAATGCCATCGGAGAAAAATCCCAATCGCCTTCTTCGATGATTTTTAGCATTCCTGCATCTGATAACTCTGATCCTCCTAAGCTTAGTGCCTCAGTCTGATCGCCGTTCGGAAAAATAATTTTCATTGTTCTCCCGCTTTTGCCAATCACATGTGCTGCGGTAAGAATTAAACCATCTGAAGAGACAATAACACCACTCCCTGCACCGTCTTCTGCCTCAACAGAGACCACCGTGTTCCAAACCTTTGGCAAATTAGACTGAATTTGGGCTTGAATTGCTAGCAGATCATCGATGGATTCGGGAATTTTCTTTTCCCATGGATAAGCAATCTGTTGTTGCTGTTCGGGCTGTGCAAAAACAAGACTAAATAAAACTGAAGAGACTATTAAAAAAGCCAGAAATATCCGAAAATTATTGATTTTCACTAAGTTGGCGTAAAAGCTTTTGTGCGGTTTTCAGCAAGGGAGATTTTTGCCTGAGATATACAGAAAAGCTCCAATCTGCAATGCCGGCATCGTTTTCGAACGGAGAAAAATATGGATTTACCCACGAGGGGATGGAATAGTTTGCCGGAAAAAAGACTAGATCAGGCAGGTAGTCTTTGTTATTGGCTTTGGTTAATATTTTGAGGCTCTTTTGCAAACTGTTCTCTTCTAGGAATGAAATAGATAATGGTATACCCTCATCTTCAGCAAAGTTATGGACGGGTGTATTAAGCAATAATTTACTCGATTCAATTGCATATATTTTAAGTGTTGGGGACATATTCCAGTGATCTTCGTTCACGCCAGTCCATCCATTAATGGCGAATTCAACCTGACCTTTAGTGGGGGCTTTTAAAAATCGTAAAAAAGAATGAACCTCTTTGTCGGGAACAATTTCATTATTAATCAAACTGATAAGAGCGATAGGTTTATCCGCCTCATTAGTATTATCTGCTGCTGATTTATTTTTCTGCTTAAAATAAGCAACAACACCTCGATTCTCGAATTTATTACTGGAATATAAACCACTCTGATCGTCTAACTTTGGCAGCAGAATAATATCCCATTGAACCTTGCTGGACAGTCCACTCAAATTTGGTAAAGAGGATAATTCTGAGAGCGTTTGGTAGGTCACATTTACTATACAGGCAGCTTCTTTTTGATAGGAAGTCCTGACATTCTCTAATGGGATCTTTGATTGATCCCAGGCAAGAATGTGTATCTCGGGAATGTCAGGCACATTTGCCATCTTTTCCCATACAGCAAGCATGCTAACTAAGACAAAAACCGAGAGTAGCGAGAGGGTAATACCAGTGTATTTGGGAGGTCGAAAGAGAGGAGGTTTTTTTTCAAATTGATATCTATTATACCTCATGTCCTTTTTATAATGTGTAGAGGATCAAAGGGACAAAGAAAATCAGTTTTTGTGAGGAAAGAATTTAAGTAGTATTTTTCTCATCGGGCGGTGGTGTAACATATTGCTGGCCTTGTGCAGTTTCATCCATTTACGTTTTCGAAACGACGCTTCGGGCCAATCATCAAAAACTTTAGTTACTTGCATGGGGAATAAATAAAAACAGGTGCGGCCAATCGTGCACAAGATTGGTTTGGATAATATGGTTCCGTCAATCCCAGCTTCCTCGTAAGCTTCAAGCATGGCTGTTCTTTGAGGACCAATATTTTTAATCAAATTACCCTTTGGGAGACTCCAGTTTTTTCTTCTGGTTGAAATGATTAACACTTCGATTTTCCCGGAGTCTAAAACCCGGTAGGGAATCACGCCCCACTTTGCGTTTGGATTAATTTTTTTGAATTCCACCACACTTTTCCCAAGAGTTTTATTCTTTGTTAAACCGATGAAATTTGTAAAGATTGAAAACTAAATTCAAAACCAAAATCCAACCCGCATGATACTTGGTAATCGTTATTTTCATAATTCAACTACCGGATGCCTTTACTTGAAGTAAAAGATCTTAAAAAATCATTTTCTTCCACAAATGGGAAGATCGATCCAATTATCAGTATTTCTTCTTTTATTCTTCAAGAGAATGAGCAGGTCGCCATCCATGGAGCAAGCGGGAGTGGCAAAACAACATTTCTGCATTTGCTTGCCGGTGTACTTTCTCCAGACTCCGGGAAAATTTCTTTTGATGGTGATGAACTTAATCTCCTTCGCGAGTCCCAAAGAGATCAATTACGGGCAGGAAAGATAGGGTATGTTTTTCAATCATTCAATTTATTGGGCGGTTTCACTTCTTTGGAGAATATTGTCTTGGCAATGAACTTAAATGGATCGAACAATTTGGAACATGCCAAATCTCTTATATATGCGGTGGGTTTATTTGATCGAATCAATCATTTTCCTAACCAACTATCAATTGGTCAGCAACAGCGAGTTGCCATAGCTCGGGCACTGGCAAACCGTCCAAAACTTGTTCTTGCCGATGAGCCGACTGGCAACCTTGATCCGGCAAATACTGACCGTTCGCTAGAGATACTACGCTCACTTTGTCAGGAGTGGGGCAGTTCTCTAATTTTGGTTAGCCATGATCCGCGGGTAATCGATCAGTTTGATATACGCATCGACTGGGAGGACTTTAACCAAGTCGAAAAAGAACACCAAGCATCGGCATGCCATCATTGATTTTATTATGGCTACAATAGTTATTTCGTTACGGCTGGCCTGGAGGGCACTAACTAAGAATTTACTGACTAGCTTGGTAGCCATCTTCACGGTTTCTCTCTCTGGTGGACTGTTTTTGGGGGCATGGAAAACCAAGCAATCCGTTAATTTAGCCTTTGCTCAATCCGCAGGTGGATTTGACGCTGTGCTTGGAGCAAGGGGCTCACAGCTACAACTGGTTCTAAATGCACTTTTCCATTTAGAGAATTCTCCGGGAAACCTAGATTGGCAGCAGTATGAGACCATTCGTTTGCATCCGGGAGTGGCAGAGGCCTATCCATTTGCTTTGGGGGACAATTATCTTGGTTATCGTATTGTTGGAACGACTCCTGAATTATTCGTTAGGCACCAGTGGGCATCAAATAAAAACTACCAGTTACACCCACCCGGAAGGATTTTCTCAGAAACTTCAAAAGAGGCCATAGTTGGTGCACAAGTCGCCAACGATATTGGCTTGAAGATTGGAGACCGCTTTCATCCGTATCATGGACTAGAATACAACCCAGACACTAAGCACGATGATGTTTATCTGGTTGTGGGAGTTTTACAAACGACTGGTACTCCAGTGGATCAAGTAATCTGGATACCAATAAAAGGTGTGCAAATGATGGAAGGACACGCTGCCTCTGCTGCAAATGCTATAAGTGGCGTTTTATTAAACTTGAAAGGCTCATCTGGTTTGGCCCTAGACATGAAATATAACAAGCAAGGAGACCGTGCGACTTTGGCCTGGCCGGTTCCAGCTATCCTTTCCTCCTTTTTTAACCGGTTTGCATGGCTGGAGCATACCATTGGAGGGCTTGCTTTATTGATGGCATTGGTGGGTGGTTTGATAATCTTGGCAACTTTACATTCTACCATGCATGAAAGAAGAAGAGAATTCGCGGTCCTCCGCTGCATGGGTGCAAGTCGAGCGGTGGTGACTGGGTCAATCTTGTGGCAGTCAACCCTCATTTCTTTGATCGGAGCATTAGGTTCGATAATTGTCTTTGTCATTTTGTCTCAGGTATTTTCCTCACTTATTCGATCGCAAGTGGGGGTTAGTATGGGACTCCCCATTTTCGATAAGGTTGCAGTTCTGACCTGTGTGGGGATTCTTTTATTAGGTCTTTTGAGTGCCTGGCTGCCTGCCCAAAAAATTTATCGATCCAGCTTGCAGAAATCGCTTAATCCCCATGGATAATGATTAAGCAATCCCGCCAATGAACTTATTATCAAAAAAATCAAATTATTTCTTTGGAATACTAGTGTTGTTTTCTTGGATTGCCTGTTCAAAAGACCCTAAAAATCAAGACGAATTTACCGAATTTACCGAAGTTGGAGAGCCATTGATTGGAGAACCCATACCTGAGTCAAAGCAGGAAACTCAAGCCGAACTTACTAATATTTTCGAAAAGAATGTTACCGACAAGGTTGAAGGATCATCAATTGATGGACAAATCATTCTTGGCAGGGCTCTACTTGGGCAAGAAGGGAATGAGTCGTTGCCCATAATTAATAATCTCCCTCCACATGACCCGAGTAGTGGATACCAAATGATTACCTATTCCAAGCTGAATGGATTTCCTTATCAGGTCGAATGGGAGACGGATGGATTAGCTTTTGACTTTTCCGCCTATGCCTCCCGGGTTCCACGAGATGTACGAAATCTTTCTCAAAAAAATGTGGCGATTGAAGGATTCATGGTGCCGACCGTGGTAAACGAGCAAAACATGGTTCAAGAGTTTTTACTCATGCCTGATCAATTGAGTTGTTGTTTTGGTCAGGCACCAGAGGCAAACGGTTGGGTGGTTGTCCGTTCTGAGGAAGGAGTCGATGTGGCAATGGACCGGGTGATCCGGGTACTTGGAAATCTAACGGTTGAGGAAAGATGGGATGAAGAGTTTTTTGTTGGTCTCTACCATGTGCAGTGCGACGAAATGATTGATGATGACCAATAAGCGGTAGGGAAAAGTTCCCAACCAAAATCACAAAATCAGTTTATTTTTTCTCTGAATCTTTCTTGGGTTCCGCTGGCTTTCCAACAGTCACCTT
>JAYODK010000029.1:0-20351 GCA_038106225.1 Opitutales bacterium
CTAAGGGAAAACCTGTAATCGTCGCCACTCATCTGCTGGAATCAATGATTGAATCACCCGTTCCCACCCGTGCTGAAATTAGCGATGTGGCAAATGCAATCAATGAGGAAGCTGACTGTGTCATGCTAAGCGGGGAGACAACCACTGGAAAGTATCCAATCGAGTGTGTGCATATGCTAAAGCGCATCTCCTCACGCATTGAAAAAGAATTACCCCCGGTATTATCAGAAAGCATCCGGCTCTTCCGACCGAAGGCAAAAATGCTCCGTGCCGCAGCCCTGCTGGCATTACGTATGGGGGATACTGCCGTCTTAGTCTTTACCAGAAGTGGCGACCTAGCAGCAAAACTTGGTGCATTACGACCAAATGGTGCACCCTTGTTTGCATTTACCGACATTCCAGGGCTCCACCGGCGCCTACGCTTAATCTGGGGGATTGAACCTTTCTTGATGGAATTTTCTGAAGATCCGGAAATTACCATTCAAGAAGCAATTAAAAGATTACAAAAAGAAAGCCGCGTGGAAAAAGGAGACCAGATTGTTATGGTAACCAATGTACTGGCCGATGGTAAAGTGGTGGAAAGTATACAATTACGCGAAGTCGACGCTTAACAAATCTGCTATCTTACCTTTGTAATTTAAGGAATATAAATGTACCCAGAATAATTATTACATAGGGCATACTGGCAGCCAACATAGGGGAAAGAATTTGCTGTTCTCCCAGAGAATCGGACAGGGTTCGGATGAGATAGAACCCAAGTGCTCCGAGTATCGAGACGCCGGCAAGTTTTGCAGGAGTGGATGCTGATCTCGTACTCCCCAATCCTAGTCCAATTAATAAAGCAACCACACAAGCCGGACCATTCCACCAAAGCAGGGACTTACGTAAACGGTAAGGGTTTATTTCCTCGCTTTTGGGATTGGGAAACTGATCGAGCAACCGATCAATCTCGAAGAAGCTCATATCTTTTGCTCTCTTTTGTAGCCAAATATAAGGGATTGGATCATCCATAAACTTGAGTCCTGAAAGTTTTTCAAATGACCTGTTTATTCCGGGACTCTTGGTTTGATAGAAATTTTTGTGCCCAAGATCTATCGAGTCTTTTTCCCATTTTAATGATGTCCCCTCCTGATTAATTATGGGCAAACCCAAAGAGGAATAGAACCCAAGAAATCTACCATGAAAAAAAGTCCATCCATTTTCAGGATCCCATGCTGCCTGCTTTGCACGAATGCGCATTACATCTTCCCCCTGTTTTCCGTAGCAAAATAATTGGAGATCTTTACCCGTAAGTGTGGATGAATCAAAGGATCGGAAATACCACAACCTATCCGAACCAATTTGCATCTTTAAAATACTCTTCGAGCCGTCATTTTTTTCAATGGTCCGATTGCCTTCTTTATTGATTAACCAATGATTGGTCCAACCAATCCCCATTCCAATCAGAACGATCAAGAGAAAAGATTGCCATGGGGATATACCATTTGCCAGCATCGCCGTCCATTCCCCCCGTTTCCTTACGAAAGAAAGAGAAAACAGACTGGCCCCCAAACAGCAAATGGGCATCAACCAGGGCAAGTAAGATAGCAGCCAGTTCCCAAAGTCTGCTAGCCAATGATCAATACCACGGGGAAATACATGGTCTAGATCCTCAACGGTGGAAAACAGAAAAATCGTGCCAACCAGAAAAAACAAACAACCCAGAAACCAAGTAATCCACTCGCGAGCCATGTAAAATATGATAGTCTTTGCCACAACTATAGATTTGCTAGCTTAACCCTTGCACAAGGGGAAGTGAATTCTCAATCTGTATAGATAAATAATTTTAACTTTGGAAAATGAAGTATAGTTTACTTACCACCTTACTTATCCTCCCAGTCATCTGTTTTGGTAAAAATGAAATGACTGAAAATAACTGGGAAAGCCGGATGGACGCATTCTTTGGAGAATATATAGTAGGTCCGTTGGCTGCACTCTTATTTTGGCCCATCCCCGGTATTGAGATGCCCCTAGTGGTAGCCTGGCTACTGGGGGGTGCTCTATTTTTTACCCTGCGGATGAGATTTGTTAATATACGCATGTTCAAACATGCGGTCGATTTGGTCCGTGGAAAATATGATGATCCAAGCCAGGTTGGAGAAGTCACCCATTTCCAAGCACTTACCACCGCTCTTTCTGCAACCGTTGGCCTGGGAAATATTGCCGGGGTGGCCATCGCAATTGGCACAGGGGGACCAGGGGCCACCTTCTGGATGATCTTGGTGGGCTTTCTTGGCATGTCTTCGAAATTTACCGAATGTGCTCTTGGTCAGAAGTACCGAAAGGTTCGCAAAGATGGAAGAATTATGGGTGGGGCCATGCACTATCTATCTGCTGGATTAAAAGAACGAAACCTCAAACATCTTGGTGGCTTGCTTGCTGGATTATTTTGTATTCTTTGTATCGGTGGATCCCTCGGCGGTGGAAATTCGTTTCAAGTAAACCAATCTCTAGCCATGATCCAGACTGTGGCACCTGCCCTTGCAGATTATTCATGGACCTATGGATTGCTGATGTCGGTTTTGGTTGGACTGGTCATTCTTGGTGGTATCAAGAGCATTGCCAGAGTGGCCTCCTATGTTGTGCCAATAATGTGCTGCATATATCTGATCGCCTGTCTTTTCATTCTTGGAACTCACCTTGGGGAAATTCCCCGTGCATTCAGTTTAATTTTAAACCAGGCATTTTCACCGGATGCTGCCTTTGGTGGATTTCTTGGTGTATTAATTATCGGAGTAAAACGGGCGGTTTTCTCCAATGAGGCCGGTATTGGATCGGCCGCAATTGCACACTCTGCCGCCAAGGTAAAGGATCCGATTGAGGAGGGAGTGGTTGCACTGCTCGAACCCTTTATTGACACAATAGTGGTTTGTACCATGACTGCCTTGGTTATTATTATTACCGGAGCATATTTGGACCCGGCAAATTCAGCACTG
Organism: Opitutales bacterium; assembly: GCA_038106225.1. Lineage (GTDB taxonomy): Bacteria > Verrucomicrobiota > Verrucomicrobiia > Opitutales > Seribacteraceae > Chordibacter. The sequence goes on from JAYODK010000029.1 coordinate 2,976, forward strand.
ATTGCCAACAACCAAGGAGGTGCACTTACTTCCGCTGCTATGGGTGGAGTGATTCCATGGTTTCCATATGTACTGGCGGTTGCGGTCTTTCTATTCGCATTTTCGACTATGATTTCATGGTCATATTATGGCGAAAGGTGCTGGGTATATTTATTTGGCGATGGATCTTCCCTCATTTTCAAGCTCCTCTTTCTTTTTTTCACCTTTCTCGGATCAATTATAACCGCTACGAATATACTCGATTTTTCTGACCTTATGATCCTTGGAATGGCATTCCCCAATATTCTCGGGTTGTTAATCCTGAGTGGTTCTATCCAGAAAGATTTAAATCATTACATCAAAAGCTTGCACTAATCGTAAATTTATTACATGAATTCAGATCTTTCTCAAATTATTGTATTTTCCCCCTTTCCCTGCTATTGTATAATTATTATTGCTCATGCCTGACGACGAAGATGTACAGATTTCCGATTCCGAAGAGGCCCGTGCCTGTGTTAGTCGTTTGCTCAAGGCAATTGAAGGCTGGGCAGTAAAGGAAAGTAACAAGAATGAACTCGAAGTAACTGCTTTTGCCGCTGCTCTTGCTTCGGGGATTATTTCCTTTCATGATTTTACCAGCCGCGACTGTAGAAACAGTCAGCAATTAATTGGGGCAATTTCCCGGGCAAAACAACATATCGATAAGGAATTCAAAAAATTTGACGGGGAAATTGACAAGATGCATGTCAAATTTGCTCAGGAAATGGAAGAACTGGACCTGAAAATCATTAGAGATCGTAAAGAATTTAAACATTATCTAATCTCTTTGATCTACGCCGAAGAATATAACAAGTTACGGACAAAAATATCTAATATTTTTGAAACCTTGGACGCCAAGGCAAGATACGAACAAGCACCTTCATCCTGATTGCTCTTTCCGGTGTATTGCTGGGAAGTCTGGCTATCTTAAGTTCATTCCTACCCACAACCAGGCGGGAAGGCTGAACAAACTCACAACCATGGTTGCCAAAATTGTTCGAAGACCAGTTTCGGAGTCCTGCTCATAGTTTTTTACCACCAAGAGAGCAAAAACTCCAGCAGGCATAGCTGCCTGAATAACTAAGACCTCCCGCATCCAAGTTACTTGCGAGGGTATCCATCCATATTTTGCATAAAGAACAAATACTGCGGGAACAATAAATGCCCTAGTGAATATGGCACCAAGTTCCACCCGATAACTTGGTGATGGCCGGTACCCCTTGAGTAAATCATAAAAGTTTGCTCCAATAATCATTAGTGCCATAGGAATCGAACAATTTCCAATCATTGCAAGTACATCCCATCCAAACTTCGGAAAAAGATCCTTGCCGCCCAATGCTTGCAACACCAATGCAATTATTACTGAGATTGCTGGTGGATTCAGGACTTTTCGGAGGTCTAGTTTGGAAGAGGTAAGGACCAGTATTCCAACCGTCCAGATCGCAACCTCTACCCCGAGATTAAAAAGAATTATTTTAACGACCAATTCATTCCCAAAAAAAAGAGCAGCTACAGGAATAGCAAAAAATCCATAATTGAAAATGCCGGCACAAAAACAAAAAGCCGGGTTTTCACGCTCATTAATTTTGAAGATTAATCCTGTAAGTCGGGCAACAAAGAAGCCAATGATGATGGCTAAAAAGCCGAAAATTGCAGCAATCCATGCTTCTTCTAAACCGACTGGAGATTGTGTGCCCAGCACATGAAAAATAATAAAGCACGGATATAGTACGCAGACAATAAACCTAGATAATGTTCGGTCTGCTTCTCGGCCCAACCAATCCATCTTTCTGGCCAAGCAACCAATAAACAGCAAAAGAAAAGGCGGAAGTACTGCCGATATTATACTTACCAAATTTTCCATCCAAAATTATGATTAAATGTTAAAATATTATCTGTGACTTAAGGTTTGAAAACCAGCAAATCAAAAGATGATTTAGTTTTCTTGCCTACCGATCGACTACCAAACTTGGAACAATTTTAAAGAAATTCTTGGTGCGACCATTGACATTGCCAAGAATTTCCCCAATTCAAAGGTAATGAGATCCTTTACTCTTTTAGCTTTATTTCTGACAATTGGTATTTCTTCCAGTCTTGCATTTGGACTTTCAGGAAATGAATTGTTACAACAATTAAAATCGTACTCCAAACGTAGTGGGCTATCAGATGAAGGTTTATTAAACGCCGGTCGTGCATATGGATATATTGGTGGTGTTTATGATTCGGTAAGTTCAACCATTAAAATTCCCCAAGATGTTACCTACAGCCAGATTGTGGCTATTGTTCAGAAATATCTAAAAGATAATCCCGGGATGTTACACCGCAAAGCACATGTTCTCGTAAAAGAAGCCATTACTCGTGCTTTTCCTGAAGAAGAATAAAAATTTAAAGATAATATAGTAGGACTTAGCCCTCCTCCCCTATTCTTGTTGTCAGTTTATATGCCGTTATTTGCCAAAATTGGACTACTTGGTGCAAATATACCAGAAGGTTTAATTACAAAAAATAACACTTTTAAATTTCTTAAGTAACTAATATTCATAGTATTGCATTTACTTGCTAGTCCTTACTAGACTGGCGTCCCCACGAGGAATCGAACCTCGATCTACGGTTTAGGAAACCACTGTTTTATCCGTTAAACTATGGGGACTTTTGAATAAAAGTGGTTCGATTTAAAACCAAAATAAGACCATAGGTCGATCAAATTAGGGGATATTGGGTATCTGACTAAGACTGCTGGTTCGATAGCTTGCTGGGTCTGCAAGATTTATACCCCTACTGTCTGGGTTGTCGCTGGCATCATCTGGTAGGGTCCCAAAGATATTTTCCCAATAATCACTCACCCCATCGCCATCATAATCTTTTTGCAGACTGGTAAGAAAAGGATTTGTCTGTCCGAAAGTAGTTCGGTTCGCATCATAGAGATCAGAAAAGGGTTGGCCGTCCTTTGTATAGAGAGGAGTAGCATAAAATGCACTATTTGCATACTGTTTGCTGATATATATGTAAACTCTCCGCTCCTTGATATCAGAGATGTTCTCCCATCCATCTTTTACCCTGTATTTGATAGTTACTTCATGCACATCGATTAAGTCGTTATTTGAGTCTCCGTCAAAGTCAGGAATAACAGTTGCATTAGGATCTGTTGGTCCAGGATCTGTTACAGGAAATCCATCAACAACAGCACTTTGATATGCTGCTAATGTCATAGTGTTTAGATGACTGTATGCGTAAATAATCCCAGCTTCAGCAGGATTTTCCATATCATCCTCATTTGTGACTCTTTTAATAGCATAGCTTTCCCCACGATTATCTCCGTCAAGATCTGGGTATAGTGGATAACTATTATCAGAGATATTAAAACTTTCATCTTCAGCAAAAACACCAGGGTCAACGAAAGAATAATCACTAATGATTATACGGTGTGCTCCTCCAGAAAAACCAGTAGCATTATATTCAGGATTATCTGGGCTAGTGGGTTGATCTTCAAAAAGATTTTGATTGGCTAAACTGCCGTTAGTTTCTCCGTAGCGAAGAAAATCATGTATCTCCTGTTCGCCTATAAATGTTACAACTGGAGCGTTGTAGTCACCAATTTTTAATTCAAACTCCTTCGGTTCCGAGTAATTATCGCTACTATCTTTTACACGAACCGTCACAGTATATCCAGGATCACTTCGATCATATGGGTATATCGTGCCCGGTTGAAAAGAGGGATCAAAAGTTACCTCCCATTTATTGGAAGATACGGACAAATCCTGATCAAAATTGTAAGCATCGGTTGCAGTAAAACTAAGAGAAGTCAAAATGTGTTCAATTGTATCATTCTCGTCATTAACAACCGAACTGGTTGAATTGATTTCAAAAATATTACTGGAAGGTACCGTGTAATCAATGTCTGGAGCAGTTGTATCCTGAACAATCAGCCATCTGTAAACTGAATCAGCGTCATTGCCCTCACTGTCGGTTGCATCGTATTGAATTTTGTATTTAGCACCCAAAGAATAGTCAGGTTTACCAGGGGTTAAATCTGTAGCATTTAATTCAACATTAGATTCATTAAAATATCTTCTTTGAAGATTTATATCTCTACCAAGTTCATCATCCGCAAGATCGGTCACTGAGACTGTTGAAGAAACCGATGCTCCCTTAGCACCATTCTCCCAAAGGAAGTAGGTACCGTTTGTATCAGAATAAGTGGTTCCAGCCTCAACCAAAACAAATGTATTTGATCCATCGGTATCTGCAATGGGATCAATAGTTGGCTTGATGTCGTCTTCAAAAGTATAGGTTCTTTCGGGAGAGGTAGTGCTGTAACCATTTTGTTGATAAACGGTCACAGATACGCTAATTGAGCGGATCTGTTGGTTGGAATTATCAAAATATTCTGGTGAACTAACATTAGGAGTAAAAGTTAAGTTCTGATTGGAGGCTTCATAAACAAGGATTCCAGGATCCTGCACTTCACCATTCGATAATATAATTTTGAATGGACTGTACCAAACATAGGAGCGATCATTAATGTCCGTTAAAGTTATTTTTTCTGCCGAAGATGGAGTACTTCCAGTGACCTGAAAAGAATCATATTCGGATGCTTTCAGGATTATATCGGTATTTCCATTCGTGTCGATGTAGGGAGCGGAAGAGGTGTAATTTAAACTACTTAACTTGTCATTAATCCTAGTATCACCACCAGAACCTTGAAAAATAGAATATGGATCCACTCCATTTGGAATGGATCCTGAAAAATTAAGATCCAGCACTGAAAAGCTATTGATTGGAGAATTGCCAAAACCATTTCTTACAAGTGCAACATGAGGAGCAGTGGTATCATTAACGGTAACAGTGACCACTTTTTCAAGTGCTTCATTGCCAAACTCGTCCTCCGCAGAATAAGTAATCGTTGCAGTACCAATCTCCCAGAATCCACGCTCCGCGAGTTCGTCAAAAGTGGCGTTTACATCGCTGCCCAGACTAATCTCTCGGTCAACAGATATGGAGGAACCTGCCAAGTCAGTTACATTTAAATTTGGGAAATCTTCTGGATCTTCAAATGGCTCGCCCGCTTCAACAGTCAAGGCATCCGCAGAAAGCGTAATTTCTGGCCGTTTAGTATCTACCAAGCGTACCTCAAGATCCCTAATGGATTTATTGCCAAAGCCATTTTCTACAGATGTGTAGCGAATGACTACCCTTCTCCAATCAGATGCGGTATCAGAATATTTGGTGTATTGATTTTGATTTTCATCAAAAAGCACATACTGAGGATTAGATCCACTGGGGTCCCAGTAATTTACTTTGGTTAAGTAATTTGAGAGATCATTGGCAAGAGATGGTTTGGTTTGCTCGTTTCCATTGCCATCCAAGAAAATTATTTCCGTATTGTATTGAATAGTCTCAGTTACACCGCTTGCTAATTGATTATACACATCTGCATCAGGCACAGAATCATATTGGTCTTCCCCCACTTCCACTACCCATGGGGTTGCTTCGGTGAGGTAGGCAATCTGACCAGAAATATTTGAACTACTTGGAACACCGTTTTGATCAAATGAGAAGTTAATATGCGGGAATTTATTTGGTGACCCACGAATTTCAACCGTACGGTTAGCTTCTCCAACATTTCCTGCTTTATCGGTCAAGGAGTATGTAACACGATATCTTATTACATCCACAGGGGCAGTGGAAGGGTCATCTATATAACCCTGAATTTTTTTGGCAATTTGATCCTCAGAAGAAATGACCGGTGCATCGTATGTATTATCTTCTAAATCGTTGCACAGTTCGTAAGAAAGACTCCAGGCAAGATTCTCATCCTCAGTATCCCAGTCAAAAAGACCAGTTCCATCCACAAACAAATTCTCTATGGCATAGGCACCCGGGTTTGAGTATCTGCTTTCCTCGTTAAGAATAGCCTCCAAGTCCACATACATTGGGTTTAGTCCATACAATTTAACCACGGGTGCACGAGTATCTTCAACCTCGACCTGCCGGGTTACGGTGGACGAAAGGTTACCAGATGGATCATTCAATTCATATACAATTTCATAATTTCCAATCGCAGATATATTTAACGAGCGGTTGGAAAATTCCCAGACATTAGAAAATCTCTTTTCTTCGTCATCATATTTATAATCAAAAACATATTCATTGATGATATCGATTCCATTGGGTTCATGATCAATAATTTCATCGGCGGTGTAGTAGTTATCCAAGATTTGAAGTCCCGCGTCAGGGAAGTAGAATTCATCATCGGAGTTTCCATTCACTTGAGTAAAAGAAGAACCACTTAGCAGAAGAATTTCGGACATTATCCCCTCAATTGGATCGTCTTGATCAACCACTTCAATGATTGGTGATAAAACATCAACAATGCTAATTTTAGGGCTAAGGGTTGAAATTGCACCTTGGGCACCTGGGGGTAATACACGGATGGTTTGATCATCCACTGAAATAGAAATGGATGTATCTTCATTGATTATCTCGCTATCTACATTATCCACATTTTCAATCACCACAAGATTGGTCAAATCCTTAACAGAGCCATCAGAAGAAATTGCTCTGCCATCATAAGCAGTTGCTTTGTAATAAAGCTTCCTGTCCTCCCTGTTATTTTCCCCGGGATCGGGGAAAATTTCAAAGGAACCGTCGTCAGGAAATAAATCTTCGTTGTATTTGGTTCGTACTAGATAGGAAATTTCATCAAAGTTATCAGATACTTCTAGCCCCACTCTGGGATTGTGAAAAATTAGTTCCAATTTTGGAGGGGTTGCCACGACACGAATGGTCCGCGTTTCAGAAATTTTAAGCTGTGCAAGAAGAGCATCATCAGAATCGCTATCCTTGAGCCTTGGATCCTGAACTTCAAAAACAACGGTATATTCTGCCCCATTGCCTTCACCCGGCCAAGTGTAGGGAACGGTGAGTGGATCAATATCGCTGCCATCAATTCTGTAGGAGACATCAAGGGTATTACCCTGTGCATCTACTGCAGTTGCACTATCAAGCCAGTTTTTAAATTCATTTTGCGGGTCTGCATACTCCAACACTCCTTCCTCTGCACCAAGAGGTGGAAAAGTGGAAATGAATGCATTGGTCGATAAACCAGGCAAATCTTCTGGAGTGGTTACAGTGATCGAAAAAGTTTCCGACTCTGCCGTAATTCCCCTCCAGTCAGTTGCCACGATACGGAGGTCATTAAATGTTCCGATGGCAGACAAACTATGGCTACCAGATATATAAAATGTTTCTGGATCCTGAGAATCCGAAAAATTTAGTTTTTCTCCTCGGACATCCTCAACCACAACACTTTCGTCAATCCATTGATAAAAGGAATCGTAGGCCAATCCATCATTATCAAGGTCAACTTCGTTCCAAGGAAAACTTGGTGAGCGATTGGAAATTTCAATAGTTGGTGGAGTGGCAAGAATATCTACCTGACGGAAAATAACGGTATTTAAACCCCTGAGATCACGAATAGAATAAGAAATTTCGTAGGTTCCCACCTCAGCGTTATTAGCATTCACACTCGGTGCACCAGTAATTTGAACACCATTAGTAATGTTCTGACCGAGAAAATCGGTGGCTCTTACCCAGGGATCAATCTTTCTCCAGGTAATTCCCTCAGAAGGTGCACGCATTTCTGCTTCTATTCTGGCTCCATTATCGAAGATTTTTAACAATGGATCACTGGTGGAATTTTCTCCGAGAAGCACAATTTCAGGATAGCCTCCCTGATAAAATTCAATATCTCCCCCAGCAAGAGTCTCGCCAGTAACCGAAGCAGGGGCAGTTGGAGCCTGTACTGCAGGAGTTGGTATATCCACAGTTGGGGCCATGGCCATCGACTCGAACGAAAATTCAGAGGCACTGCTTTCGGCTTCCTCAATTTCAAAAAATATCTCGGTAGCCATTTGATGAATGAAATCAAAACCCGCACCTCCGGAAGCCAAGGACCCCTGGTTGGATTGATCAAATGAATCTTCCCCAGAATCAGAATCCTCCGACTCATCATCAGATTCTGAAGACTCCGAAAGACTTGGAAATATCGCTTCCGGTGGAGGTGGGGCAAATCCATCGGTTAAAGCGGGACCGTAAGTTGAGCTAAGATCGACCAATTCTCCGGTTTTACTGGCAACTGGTTCACCCAATTTGCTGGTAGCCAACTGTATGGATTGCCCAGATAAGAGGGTGACGATATTTCCTCCAGTATCCGTGAAATCAATATCTCCAGAAATAAGATTAACACCGCCCATGATATCCCCGGTCACAGAGTTCCGAACGGCCATTAATTGAAACATCGTGCCGCGAATACCCGCTACCCCTAATGGACTGGTTAGTTTCATTGAGGATCCTTTTTTGAGTTTTGGTGCCTTAACCACTAAATCTCCATAGTCCAAATGACCGGATAATTCAGACTGGGTGGGTTCCTCTTCTAGTTTACCAGGATCGACCGTGCCTTCCACAATACCTTCCAATTGTTTGTATGTGCGTAGATAAAATCTACTTCCTGGTTTAATCGTGATGAGTGTACCGTTTGAGAAAAGCAATGCTATCTTTCCATTTTTGCCAGTGCTCAAGATTGTTTTGGGATTCACTTTTTTACCAACGCTTGAAGGTCCCATCTGCACCTTGAAATCATCGACCATATTGAGTGAACTTACCTCCCCTTCAACCGAGGCAACGATTACACTGGGAGAAACCTTTTTGGCATAAAGAGAGGATGAAAATGCCAAGATGCTAAGGAAAAACACCCGTTGGAGTGTAAATTTTTTAAAAATAATTAGAGGGCTGAAAGGGCAGGTCATCTAAACTTATTAGAATAGATGAATAAAACCTCATTTCGCAAGAGGTTTTTGTTTATAATTAAAATAATATATTATTCGCCAATTTCTTTGCCGTAGGATTCTGCGTCCAAAAGGTTGTTTAATGAATCTGGATTAACTGGACGAATTCTGATCATCCATCCATCTCCGTAAGGGTCAGAATTAACATTTTCAGGAGCTTCATTTAGGGCATCATTAACTTCGATAACCTCGCCAGAAATAGGCATGTATAAATCCGAAGCTGCTTTGACTGACTCAACAACGCCAAAAACGGCTTTTTCCTCAAAATGAGAACCAATTTCGGGCAACTCAACAAAAGTGACATCTCCCAGACTGTCCTGGGCATGATCGGTGATACCAATCGAGCAATGATCCCCAGACATATTTATCCATTCATGATCAGTAGTGTAAAGTAGGCCATCTGGTATTTCGCTCATAGGTAATTTCGAATGTACTAAAGGGGACTCATCATCAAGTCAAAAGAAGGAGAATTTTCAGGCACTTCCCAATCTCGTACCCGATTTAACGATCCCATTTTTGGTGACGATCAAAATGCCATCGCGAACATAAACATTTTCGCCTTCGTCAACCCAGCCTTCGTCCAGTCCCTTTGGGCTAAGGAAAACCTCTTTTCCAATTCTCGCGTTCTTATCGATGATTGCATTACATATCCGCGTGCCATCCCCCACTCCTATCCGAGGAAGGTCATGATAGCGATGGTCGTCATAATAATCGGAACCCATCATCACCACGCTTTCAAGATTGCAACCCTGACCGATGATGGATCGTTCGCTCAAGACGCAGCGATTGAGGACGGAATCACCAATCATGCTACCTGCGGCAATGGTGGTTCGGGTAATCGAGCAATTGCCAAGCTTGGCGGTTGGAAGCACATCAGGTCGGTTGTAGATCGGTCTGTCACCCTCATAAAAATCAAATGCAGGAACTTCATCTGTTAGTTGCAAATTGGCATCGAAAAAAGCTTTTACCGTACCAATATCTTCCCAATAATCGTCAAAAACATGGCAACGTATATCTTTCTTGCCAACTAAGGATGGGATGATTTCCTTTCCAAAATCAGTTGCGTCTCCACTCAGTGCATCTTTCATTGCCTGGGCATTGAAAACATATATCCCCATCGATGCGAGACAACGGTCCTCCTTGCCGTCCACTGATTTTAGCTCGGGAGGAACCAATCGAGCAATAACTTCGGGATCGGTGGGTTTTTCGACAAAATCGACGATTTTGTAACTTTCTCCCACACGAAGCAATCCGAGCCCAGAGGCATCGCTGATAGGGACAGGTTTGGCGGCCACGGTAACATCCGCTCCACGTTCCAGATGTTCTTCCACCATTTTGGAAAAATCCATCCGATACAGCTGGTCTCCAGAAAGAATGACAAAAATATCGTCCGGGTTGGCATGGAAATGAATAATATTTCTTCTCACCGCATCAGCAGTGCCCTGATACCAATCATCGCCATGCTCAGTCTGTTCGGCGGAAAGAATTTCAACATGTCCACGACCAAAGCGATCGAAGCGATAAGCATCCGAAACATGTCTGTGCAGGGACTCGGTGTTGAACTGACTTAATAGATAGATGCGGTTGTATCCAGAGTTGATGCAATTACTTATGGGAATATCCACGAGCCGATATTTTCCCCCAAGGGGGACAGCTGGTTTGCAACGCAATTTGGTAAGGGGATACAAGCGTGTTCCCCTTCCTCCTCCCATAATCACACAATGAACGGAATAAGGTGCAGGACTGTAGCTCGATTTTTTCATAGGGCACTAAGGAATAAGATTACATGCTCGCATTTGCGGAAGGTTGGTTTACACCTCTCCATGTGGAAATTGAAAATCCTTTAATCGCAAACACAAAAATTGTACTTATTCAAATTTTGCTCGTTCTTGGGCGATTTGCTTCCTAAGCATAATAATTTTTCATCTGTTATCCGTGGATTCAAAATTTTGCTTCTTCCCTACCCTTTCAGAATTTGAAGATCTCTCCAAATCTTTTGATTTGATTGCTGTGCAAGCACGCTTCAGTGCAGATTCTGAAACTCCTCTATCGGCATATGCAAAATTATCTGATCAAAAGCCGGCTTTTTTGTTTGAATCGGTAGTGGGTGGTGAACAAGTAAGCCGATTTTCTTTTGTTGGTTTTTCACCGCGTAAGATCATTTCATGCGGACATCACAAAACGGTTATTTCAGAAACACACCAGCCAGATGTAACCATCCCCACTCCCGATGATCCATTGAGATTGGTGGAAGATGAGATTTCGGCCCTGAAATACCACAGTCCGATCAAAGATGGTCGGTTCTCCGGGGGAGCAGTAGGATATTTATCCTACGAATATGCCAACCGGGTTGAGAAAACCGTACCCATTCCCAAAAAGGATGAGATTGGACTGCCTCTTTTATATTTCATGGTAACTGACTTGTTATTGATCTTCGATCATGCCCACCAGAGTTTGACCATATGTGCCAATGTCTCTCCAGGAAAAAATCCTGCCGCCGCCTTTCAGACAGCATGTAAGAAAATCGAAGAAACTCGAGATAAGTTACTTTCTCCTTCTTCGCTCTGCCCGGCTCCACTTCAGGAAATACAAGAGCCCTCTGTCCCTGCAGGTAATTTTACCGAAGAAGAATTTAAAGAACGAGTGAAGGCGATAAAAGAGTATGTCCGTTCAGGTGACATTATACAGGCGGTTCTCTCCCAGAGGTTTGAGATTCCATTTTCCGGCAACCCAATTCATCTCTACCGTTCGATTCGGGCAATTAATCCATCTCCTTACATGTTTCTTCTTGAAAGTGATCAATTTGCCATAGTAGGTGCATCTCCCGAGGTTCATGTACGCCTGCAAGACGGTGATGTTCTTATCCGGCCCATTGCGGGTACCAGACCCCGTGGAAAATCCGCAAGAGAGGATCAATTATTAGAAGAGGAATTGCTGGCAGATGAAAAAGAAAAGGCCGAGCACTTAATGTTGGTCGATCTTGCCCGTAATGATATTGGTCGGGTATGTGAAATTGGGAGCGTGCAGGCGGCAGAATATATGACCATTGAGCGATATTCTCATGTCATGCACATCGTGTCTCAAGTGATCGGAAAACTTGCCCCGGAAAAAAATGCATTTGACCTTATGCGTGCCACCTTCCCTGCGGGAACTGTAAGCGGTGCACCTAAAGTACGGGCAATGCAGATTATTGCTGAACAGGAAAATCTTCTCCGCAATGCCTACGCCGGAGCACTGGGATATTTTGGGTTCGAGGGAAATCATGACTCTTGTATTGCCATCAGAACAGCCATGCTGACTGATGGAAAAATTCACCTTCAAGCAGGTGCTGGCATTGTCGCAGATTCGATACCTGAAAATGAGTATCAAGAGACTATAAATAAAGCCAAAGGAATGCTAAAAGCCATTGCATTGGCTGAACGAATTGAACAATCTAGTCGTCAAACCCTTTGAACTGATGCAATCGGCTCCTGAACAAAGCTCGCTCGATATCTACATGAAACAGATATCACAAGTCCCTCTGCTCACCGTGGAAGAGGAGATTGAACTGGCTGCCAAAATTGCTCAGGGTGATGAAGAAGCCAGAGATACGATGATCACCGCAAATTTACGACTGGTGGTGAAGATAGCTCAGGAATATTCAAATCTCGGTCTTTCCGTGTTAGACCTGATAAACGAAGGTAACATGGGGTTAATGAAAGCGGTGGAACGATTTGATCCCTCCAAAGGTGGCAAGCTCAGCACCTATGCCTCGTGGTGGATCAAGCAATCAATCAAACGAGCATTAGCTAATCAGAGCAAAACTATCCGCCTGCCCGTACACATGGTTGACCGGGTTACCCAAATTAGAAGATGCGCAGCCAAACTCTCCGAAAAATTTGGTAGGGACCCCACCGATGATGAATTAGCAGAAGAGTTAAGTATGCCCACTTCCCGCATTTCTCACCTTCGTAATGTAAGCCTAAGACCAGCATCTCTAGATTCCCCCATTAATGACGAGGACGGATCGACCCTTGGAGAGATTGTGCCCGACGAACAGACTGTCGATCCGCTCGAGAGCTTGCAGTCCAAAAGCTTAGTCGGGGATGTAAATCAGGTTCTTGCTATGCTTGAACCAAGGGAAGCAGATATCATTCGGTTGCGCTTCGGACTAGATGGCCGGGATCCATTAACTTTAGAGGAAGTAGGAGGACAGATTGGAATTACTAGGGAACGAGTAAGACAGTTACAGGAGCAGGCATTACGGGATTTACGCTCAAAAATGGCAAAGTTTGAAAAGCAAAGAACGATCGAAGAAGTAAAAATCGAAAAGCAACAAGCTGAAAAAGCGAAACTTCTTAAAGATTTATTGCACAAAGACATATCCGGACTCACCAATCAACCTTTTCTGATAAATCAAGATTAGTGATTCTAACTGTCTGAGATATTTTCTTGGATATGTATAAGGTTTTGTGGTCAGTTCCAAAAAAAGTCCCCGAACGGATTGGACCATTCGGGGACTGTTACAATAATATTTAAAGTATAATCTTAATCGTTGGAGTCTGCGGTTGCTTCGTCCAATAAGTCTCCCAGAGAAGTGGTGAGATCTTCGCCAGACTCATCATAAGCCGCTACTTCCTTAGCAAGGGCATCTTCGTCATAATCTGCTGCTTTAATGCTTAAACCAATCCGACGCTCTTCTTTATCTATTTTGATAACCCGTGCACTGACTTCATCACCTTCTTTCAAATGATCTTTGACCTTCTCTATGCGCTCCTCGCTGATTTGACTGATGTGAACTAATCCATCAATGTCATGTTCGAGTTCGATGAATGCACCATATCCGGCAACTCGGGCAACCTTACCGGTCACGACATCACCCATACGATACAAACGGTCAATTTCTTCCCATGGATCATCAGAGAGTTGTTTCATACCCAATGAAATTCTTTGATTATCGATATCGACTTCAAGTACGATTGCATCGACTTCGTCGCCTTTCTTAACCATTTCGCTTGGGTGATTGATCTTACGGGTCCAACTCATGTCAGAAACATGAACCATTCCATCAATTCCCTCTTCAAGTTCTAGAAATGCACCATAGGAGGTAAGGTTGCGGATTTTCCCGCGTACCCGTGCACCTGGGGGATAATTATGGGTAGCCATATCCCATGGATTCACATCGAGTTGGCGAAGTCCAAGGGAAATCTTTTGGTCTTCTTTCTGAATGCCTAAGACGACGGCATCTACCTCATCACCAACACTGAGAACTTCCCCAGGTTTGGTAATTCTTTTAGTCCAAGACATTTCTGTAACATGAACAAGACCCTCTACGCCTTCTTCCAATTCTACAAAGGCTCCATAGGGCACTAAATTTACAACTTTTCCGCGAACCTTGGCATTAATTGGGAACTTCCCTTCAATGTCCTCCCAAGGATTGGAAGACAATTGCTTCAGTCCAAGAGATACACGTTCGCGCTTCTGATCCACCTCGATAATACAAACGGTAATTTCCTCCCCCGTCTTGACCATTTCACTTGGATGGGAAATTCTGCCCCAACTCATATCCGTGATATGGAGCAAGCCATCTAATCCGTCCAAATCAATAAACGCCCCATAATCGGTAATGTTTTTTACCATTCCGCGACGGGTCTCGCCAGGTGTGATCCCTGTAAGAATTTCTCGTTTCTTGTCTTGGCGGCGTTCCTCAATCAATTCCCTACGCGAAACCACAATATTTTTACGCTCCCTGTTAATCTTAACTACTTTAAAATCAAAGGTTTGGCCAACAAATTGATCCAAGTTCTTGGGGGCCTGAATATCGACTTGAGAAGATGGTAAAAATGCATCAACTCCAATATTAACAACAAGACCACCTTTAACTTTGGAGCGAACACGACCAGTAATTACTGATCCTTCCTCACAGGTATTTACAATCTTCTCCCAGTTCTTTTTCTGCTCCGCCTTGTCAAAGGATAGCTGAGGATTTCCGTCACGGTCTTCTAATCTTTCAAGATAAACCTCTATATCTGATCCGATCTCCAGTTCACTAAGATCGAGAAACTCATGAGCTGGAATAGCCCCCTCAGCTTTGCCACCAAAATCTATTACCACTTCGGTGGGGCGAATTTCCATGATCGTTCCAGAAATGACGGAACCTTCTTTTAATTGTTCAATTTTGCTCTCAGCGAGCAATTCTTCCATGACAGTACTCATGCTTGTAAATTTATTTTTTCTAGCCAAGAGGAAGGATGCAGAAAATCGCAGTAATCGTGCTGCGAGCTAATCACTACCCGATGGGTTGAGGGTTAAATGTTGTATTAGTTAAAAAGAACGAAGCCCTCTACAATGAAGCAATATACTGATTCGGCAAGGACAAAAGACGGTGAATTCTGGGAGATATCAGGGAACAACCTTATTTAAAGGATACTCCACGATGCCTTCAGCACCCATTGCCTTCAGTGCAGGAATAAGTTCTCTGGAAACTTTCTTTTCGATTACTGTCTCAAGAGCAACCCAAGACTCATCAGCCAACGAGGCAACGGTGGGATTTCTTAAAGATGGCATCTCCTTGAGTGCTTCGGCTAACTTGGTTCGTTCGAGATTTAATTTAAGGCCAACTTTACCATCTGCCTGGAGGGCAGCATCTAACATCAATGATATACTCTCGATTTTAGCCCGCTTTTCTGGGTTAATCCATGCTTCTTTGTTCGCAATTAATACAGTATTGGTTTCCATCAATACATCAACAATCCGTAACTTATTTGCACGCAATGAACTACCAGTCTCAGTAAGATCAACAATTGCATCTACAAGTTCAGGTACTTTGACTTCGGTGGCTCCCCAGGAAAATTCAACTTCTGCCTGAACATTGTGTGAAGCAAGAAAATCCTTGGTCACCTGCACCAGTTCAGTGGCAATCTTTTTGCCCTGCAAATCCTTAACCGATTTAACCGCCGATGATTCTGGAACTGCAAGTACCCATTTGGATATCCGATTGGATGCACGACTGTAGACCAAGTCCGCCACTATCTCTACATCAGAACCGTTTTCCTTGACCCAGTCTCGACCGGTCAATCCACAATCAAAGAAACCATCTTCCACATATCGGCTCATTTCCTGTGCCCGTACAAAACGGCCATCAATATCAGGATCATCCCAACTTGGTGTGTATGAGCGAGAGCCTTTAGTAATATTAAATCCTGCCCGAGCAAAAAGCTTAAGCGTAGCATCCTCCAAACTACCCTTCGGCAGTCCAAAACTTAACAAAGTGGTCATCCGGACAATTTATAACAAACTGCTGGTGGTGCGAAAAGCTTGTTTTATGAAAAAAGGAGCCAACAAGTGATTATGAATCGGAATACCTTCTCTGAGCCTCTTCCAAAGACTTATGCATTTCCATTTCGACGAATATTTTTCGCAAATTCTGAATCTTTACCGTCCCTGGCAAAACTGCAGAGTATTCGACATCATCAATGAGTTTAATTAGCTCTAGGTTTCGTCTTAAATCCTGCCTTCTTTCATAAACCAAACTACAGAAGCGTTTAGGCTTTAAACGACCTGCATTAGCGATCAAATTTTCCATATCTCCAAACTCCTGAATCCATTTAACCGCAGTTTTAGGACCGACACCAGAGAGCCCGGGAATGTTATCTGACTGGTCTCCTATAATTGCCAGATAATCAAGAATTGATTTGGCTGGGACCCCAAATTTTTCACTCACTCCCTCCTCATCCAGCATTCGCCAACCGATCCTTGGATTTGCCGTAGGGGGCGGGAGTAATTGTCGCACTCCTGGGCTCACCAATTGAGCAAGATCTTTATCTGAGGAAACAATAGTCACCTCCATACCCTCTCCTCTTATTTCATTGGTTTTGGTGGCAATTAAATCATCTGCTTCCAACCCCTCTTTTTCTGCCCAACCATACCCCATGGCACCGGTGAGTTGTTTTACATAATCAAGCTGTTCAGAAAACCCTTCCGGGGGACTACCCCGGTTGGCTTTATACTCGGGCAGGATGCTTTCGCGCTGAGGGCATCCACCCCTGTCAAAAAATACCCAAATTTCGTCCGGGGAAAAATCATCTTCCAATCGCCAAAAGGACCGAACCCACCCATGAATCATGTTAGTGGGAAAACCGTCTGACCTTGATAATTCCCGAATGCCGTAAAATGCTCGGAAGGCAAGATTATGACCGTCGCAAAGAAAGATTTTTTTCATGGGTTTTTATCCCTGATGTAAAGGGATAGAAGCAAGACCAAATGAAATAATTATTCTTTTCTATCTTCCCACTCCAAGATTTCTGCCAGGCAGTATTCAGGAAATGCCTGACCTACTTTTACTGTAGCCATATGATTGGCTAGCCCCTTTGGTTTTTCTGGAATCCGTACTTTCAAATAGTTGTCAGAATATGCAAAGTAGCTGTTGTCCTTTGGGTTTTCGAGAAGCACTCGCATCTCCCTGCCCTCGTAAGACAAATGAAAATCCATCCGTTTAGATGCCGAAAGCCTGCGCAAGTGGGCACTTCTTTTT
>JAYODK010000030.1:0-20276 GCA_038106225.1 Opitutales bacterium
CCCGGATTAGTTCCCATGACTCCTTTTGAAAGCTTGCTCAATGATTATGATGCGGCGGCAGTGCTTACCTTCATCAGGAATTCCTTCGGTAATAAATCGGAGCCAATCCTTCCTTGGCAGATTAATAAAGTCAGAAATGAGATAAAAGGTAAGCAGGGCTTCTACAGCCCGGCTGAATTGCTGACGGCACACCCTAACTAATTCTAGGATCGACCACCAATCGGTGGTTGTAAGAATGGTTGTTTATCCTGCGATTTCTTCCGCGATATCCTCGAGTGGATAAGTCCATATTTCGGATAAGGTAGGATGGTACCAGTCTGCCTTAAGAAGACAAGAGACAGTGGCTTTCAAGGCAACAGCCACCGATAGGGAGTGAATTAATTCCCCGGCATCCTTGGATACACATTCGGCACCAAGAATAACCCCTGTGGACCGGTCCGCATGGACCGCCACATATCCGTATTTTGCTTCCATCAATATGGATTTCCCATGGTCATCAAATGGAAATGATGCAGAAACCGGATCAATTCCTCTCTGATTAATCTGCTCGGGTGATAGCCCAACCCTGGCAACCTGTGGATCGGTAAATACAACCCCAAGTAAATAATCGTAGTGTATTGGCTCAATTTTTTGTCCAAACGCATGCAAAGCTGCAGTTTCTCCCTGCTTGATCGCAATGTGAACAATTTCATGGGGGCCAGCACAATCTCCGGCGGCATAGATGTGGTCTAATGAACTTTGCTGAAAAGCATTGGTCTTGACATGACCACTTTTTAAAAGTTCTACCCCGACCTGCTCCAGTCCAATTCCTTGGGTAGCAGGAGCACGCCCCATAGCATGAAAGAGAAAGTTTGTTTCAATTGAGCAGGAAGATCCTTCCCTCTCGTAGTTTACACGAACACGATCGCCACCCAAAGATTCGATTGATTGCAAATTTACATTAGTCAGCAAATCGATTCCATTGTCCCGTAAAGCCTGTCCTACAACCTTACCAGCTTCGTTGGAAAACTCCTTTAGTACTTGATGGCTTCTTTGTAATTGAGTAACCCGACAACCTACACGGGCAAGAAATTGGGCCAACTCACAGGCAACAATCCCCCCACCTAAAACCACACACTCCTTCGGTAAAGTATCGAGATTTAAGACATCATCACTGGTTTTAAAAGGGGCTTCGCCCAACCCAGGAAGATCAGGCGTCTTAATACCGGAGCCAGTCGAGATTAATATTTTTTCAGCACTCAGTTCGGTGCCATCCTCAAGCCGGATAGTTTTTGGAGAGGAAAGAATCCCTTTTTGACGAAAAAGAGAAAATCTGCCATCCTCCAACTGTTGCTTTCGATAATCTGAAAACTCCTTGATCACCTCACGCTTTCTTTTCTGCATTGCAGCTAGATCAGCAACCGGTTCGCAGCCCTTAAATCCAAATAATTCACCCTGCTTTGCAAGGTGAAGAACTTCGGCAGAATAAATCAATGTTTTGGAAGGCATACAACCTCTCAAAATGCAAAGACCACTCAGCTCTTCTGCACCATCGACAACAGCTACTTTTTTACCTAAATCATAAGCGGTTCGAGCAGCTGCATAACCTGCACTTCCCCCGCCCATAACTACCAAATCAAAACTTTCCATTTCGTTTTTCATCAAGGATTTTTAATGGATATAAACAACCTGTCGATTCACATTCAAAAATTAAACAATAAGGTACACAAACTTTTTGTTAAATTATATTAGAATTGATTCACAGACAATTTTTGCCAAATATGAAAAGTCCATATGATTAAACTTCAAGAATACCAAGAAGGTGACATCGTTCTGCCAGAGGGAGAATTAGGAAAAGGTTTTTGCATTCTTGAGAGTGGTACCCTTGAAGTTATCCGAGATAACCGAATCATTAGCGAAATTGATATGAAGGGGGCAATATTCGGTGAACTTAGCGAAATCTTGGGATTGAAAAGAGATGCCTCGATTAGGGCAAAGACTTCGGCCTCTGTTAGACATGTTGAGGAAAGTATTGCTGATATTGTAACCAAAAACCCCAAAGTCGCATTAAAGTTGATCCGTACCCTTGGCAGACGACTCTATCGCATGAATAAAATTGCGACAAAAGGAGACTCTGAAAACGAAATTTTTAAAAGACTGGACTCCGGTAATGCCTCTGCTGATCAAGCTTCCTCAACTCTCATTTTGGTGGTTGATGATAAGCCAAACATCATTTCCCAGCTAACTGAAATGTTTGCTAAGAGCGATTGGTCAGTGGTAGGAGCAAATTCCGAAGAGTCAGCTTTAAAAGCCTGTGAAAACAACTCTTTTTCCGCAATCCTGATTAGCATGGCACTGCCTGGAGATTCAGCCATAGATTTACGTCGTAAATTGAAAACGAACCACAGTGTTTTAAATACCCCTGTTATCGGAATGATCGTTATGGGGGATGAGGCGGCCCAGAAGAAGGCTTTAGATTCCGGATTTGCAGACTGTATAACCAAACCTTTTGACCAAAATAAGACTGATGCGGTTATGTATAAGGTCATGAACCTCGATTCATCCGCCCGTTACTTCAAATTTGTAGACGATTATTTACTCTTTCAACTACCCACTGAACTCTCTCCATTTGTCATTAATGATATTAAAGAAAACATGGATCAACGCATCCGTAACACCATCAATGAAGGAATTCTTAAATTGATTATCGATGTCTCCTCGCTCGAAGAAGTTGAGGAAGAAGCAATTGAAGTGGTTGGCGAGTTTTCTGAGAAAATAGAAGATATGAAATTACCTATGAGAGGTGCGATCATTGCAACTGGTGAAGATGCTGAAATGTGGAATAATTTGGATGGTTGCGAGGATTGGGCAATTTGTGAAAACCTGGAAGAGGCTAAAGAATCATTCAATCGTGAAATCGAGGAAGAAGAGGACTAACTTTTTGTCTCTTTTTTTCTTTGATCCTCGGATTTTTTACCAGTCTTTTTCCAATATGGGTTTATTTTGATGCCCAACCCCACGGATACAGAAAAGGCCCGTGTTGCCTTCATGGATTTACAAAATCGAATATCCGATACATTGCTAAATTTCGACCCAACTTGTAAGGGAGTCGAGGATACATGGGAAAGAGATGAAGGAGGTGGAGGAATTACACGTGCATTTGCCAAAGGAGATGTACTAGAAAAAGGGGGAATTAATTTCTCTGATGTCCACGGTAGTAAACTACCACCTACAGCTATTGAAAGCAGACCGGAGTTAAGTGGTTTGCCATTCCGGGCAATGGGTGTATCCGTCGTTTTTCATCCCTACAACCCGTATGTACCAACAAGTCATGCAAATATCAGATATTTTGAAGCAGGTGATGAAAATGAGCCTTCCGCATGGTGGTTTGGCGGTGGATTTGATTTAACCCCCTACTACCCTTTTCATGAAGATGTTATCGCATGGCATAAAGCGGCAAAATCTGTTTGTGACCGTTATGAAAAAAGTCTCTACCCCAGATATAAGAAATGGTGTGATCAATACTTCTTTCTCCCCCATAGAAAAGAGACCCGTGGAGTTGGCGGCATATTTTTTGATGACCTAAACTTGGATGGATTTGATAAAACCTTGGATTTTGTTTTGGAAGTCGGTCAGTGTTTTTGTGATGCTTATTTTTCAATATTTGATAAGAGAAGAACTGTTCCCTTTGGTAAAAGACAGAGGGATTTTCAGAAGTATCGTCGTGGGCGGTATGTAGAATTTAACTTAGTTCATGATCGAGGCACTCTTTTTGGTCTACAGTCTAAGGGTAGAACTGAATCAATTCTCATGTCCATGCCACCAGAAGTATCATGGACCTATGAATGGACCCCCGAGCAGAACTCCCCTGAGCAAGACCTTTATCTTTCCTATCTCAAACCTAGGGATTGGTTGAATGAACAAAAATGACTGGGAGAACTCTATTTCTCGAAACCTTAAAAGGCGAAAACCATAGCGGTCGTCCGCCCCTTTGGGTAATGAGGCAGGCAGGCCGTTATCTTCCTGAATATCGGGCATTAAAAAAGAAATACACTTTTTTACAGATGGCAAAAACTCCGGAACTTGCTTCAGAGGTTACTTTACAACCTCTCCAGAGATTTTCATTGGATGCAGCCATCGTATTTAGTGACATCCTCGTTATTCCAGAGGCAATGGGTCAAGGATATGACTTCAGAAATGAGGGTGGAATTGAAATGACATCTAAACTGGTCCATGAAAAAGATATAGATAAATTATCTGTAACAGATATCGAGGATAAGCTCTGGTATGTCTCTGATACATTAAAGATTCTACGAAATGAACTTGGGGACAAATATGCCCTTCTAGGTTTTTGCGGATCACCGTGGACTTTAGCCTGTTATATGATCGAAGGTGGTTCAGCAGATGGATTCCCCAAAGCATTGGCTTGGGCAAAGAAAAAACCTTCATCATTTCAGCACTTACTTGAAAAAATTACCACTGCCTTAATCAAATATCTTGAACTTCAGGCAAAATGCGGAGTTGATGCACTGCAAATCTTTGACAGTTGGCACAATCTTTGTCCTGTGGAAGACTTGTGGGAGAATTCGCTCAAATGGATCACCCGGATCATTGAAAATATGCCAGAAAAGATTTCCCTGATAGTTTATGCCAATACAACAACTTCAGGCTTATCCAACATTGTCCGTACTGGCACCAATGCAATTGGGGTTCATCACCGTGCAGATCTTGCCCAAGTTCGAAATCAATTTCCTGCCCCCTTAGTTCTTCAGGGTAATCTCGCACCTGAAATTATGGAGACGAATGTTAAAAATGTCATAAATGAAACCACTAGGCTTCTTGATTCTATGAAAAATGATCCTGCACATATAATGAATCTTGGGCACGGGATCAGACCAGATGCCAAAATTGAATGTATGGATGCCCTAGTATCAACTGTCCGCTCTTACAAGGCTTGAATCAATAAAAGTAGTTTGATTTCCATTTGAGTTTAATTCGCAAATAGAGGTAACCGCCTCTTCAAAATCCTCGTATCCTTCGACAATCTCAATTTCCATACGCAGATAATACAAGGGAAGAACTGGTTCAAAATCCAGAGGTATTCGAACTGCATCTTTTTCGGTGGTAACCATCACCTCGACCCCGGAGTTTTTAGCTTGCTGAAAAAGCCTGCCTAACTCCTCTTTTTGATACCTGTGATGATCCAAAAATCTTTTTTTGTATCTTAACTCTCCCGACATTCGGTGAATTAATTGTTCAAAACCACGTGGCGAAGCGATACCGCAAAACATGCCAACATGACGCTCGAAAAGAAAATTTAATTTCTGTTCATCTTCACCGTTAACCAGCCTGAATACTTTTGGCTTGTGAGCACACCTGATAATCTCAGCATTTCGATTATGCTTACGGATTGTTTCAAGTAATTCCAGTTGAGGCTCGATTTCCGATTTAGTCACCAGCACATAAGAGGCTCGGGAAAGATGACTCACTGGCTCCCTTAAAATTCCTCTGGGTAGAAGTTTATGGTTACCAAAAGGGTTCAATTGATCAACTAAGAGCAAATTCATATCTGCTTTAATTGGGAGATATTGAAAGCCGTCATCTAGGATTAACACCTCTACTCCAAATTTTGAAATGGCAAATTTTCCAGCACGAACTCGGTCTTTATCGATTAAAACAACGATCCCAGGTAAATTATGAGCCAGCATGAACGGTTCGTCCCCAGCCTCCTCAGAATCCAACAGCACCCGATTGCCATCGCTGACAATCTTTGTAGTCATGTGACTTAAGGAAGCACTGTCTTCCTTACTTTTATACCCTCGACTTAATACCGCTACTTTTTTTCCTTTGGATTGAAGTTCGCGTGCTAATCTTTCCACAACGGGAGTTTTACCAGTTCCTCCCATGGTAAGGTTTCCCACCACGATTACCAAGCCATCCAGGCGGGTGGAACGAAGAAAGAAATTTTTTGAGTAAAGAAACAACCTTGCTGATACGATACCATAAAAAATGTAGGATAGTGGATTTAAAATAAGACCAAATAATCTGGCAGATATTGAGAGATCCCGATCATACAACACCCCCTCAACAAAGCTTTCGAATTCGCTCCATTTTTGTTTTGTCCAAGCCAGTCCGCTTTTTTGCGTCATAGCTTTCAAGAATTAAGATAAATCAGGCTGCTTTCAATCCGATTCCCCATCACTATCCTTTGATCCATTGACTTTTTTTGACTAAGCTATTTGATATAACCACTTTTACCTAGTTCAAAATGCAGGTAACCTTATTAAAATCAAAGCTTCATCGAGCAAAAGTCACTGGCGTACATCAGGATTATTCTGGCAGTCTTTCCATAGACCAAGACCTTTTGGATGCTGCGGGCTTTTTGCATCATGAAAAAATACTTGTCGGTAACATTACCAACGGTGAAAGATTCGAAACATATTGCATTCCAGCTCCTAGAGGTTCTGGAGAGATCGCTTTAAATGGAGCAGCTGCACACAAAGGAAAGATTGGCGATTTATTGGTGATTATTACTTTCGTGTCCCTTAACCCAGATGAAGCTGCTGTTTGGGAACCTAAACTTGTTTTGGTAGGAAAAGATAACTTGGAGCATGAAACTCTTTCATCTCCAGCCTCACTTTCTAATGATTGATTATAAACTGCACATTCCCGGCCCGGTTGATGTATCCTCCGAAGCCTATCAAGCCATGTCAACCCGCGTTATGGGTCATAGAAGTCCTGACTTTGTCGATCTTTATCAGTCTTGCCAGCCTCAATTACAGGAACTTTTTCAAACTAAAGATCCAGTGTTTCTTTCGACTTCCAGTGCATGGGGAGTCATGGAAGGAGCAGTTCGTAATTTATGTGCCAAAAAAACGCTTTGCTGCATGTGTGGTGCTTTTTCTGATAAATGGCTCGATGTTGCCCAAAGATGTGGAAAAGATGCAGACGGTCTCGAGGTTGAATGGGGTTCGCATATCGACCCTGCATCAATTGACGAGAAATTATCCACTGGTGAATATGATCTGATTACCCTTGTA
Organism: Opitutales bacterium; assembly: GCA_038106225.1. Lineage (GTDB taxonomy): Bacteria > Verrucomicrobiota > Verrucomicrobiia > Opitutales > Seribacteraceae > Chordibacter. The sequence goes on from JAYODK010000030.1 coordinate 7,020, forward strand.
CACAATGAAACTTCTTGCGGGATGATGAATCCGCTCGAAGAAATTATGAAGGTTCTAGCGAAGTACCCAGATGTAATATCTGTTATCGATACTGTAAGTTCTTTCTCTGTTGTCCCCATCCCCAAAGATGTCTGGGGCATTGATGTGATTTTAACGGGCTCCCAAAAAGCTCTTGCCCTACCTCCCGGTCTAGCTTTGCTCACTGTTTCTAATAGGGCATTTGCCCGAGCTGAAAAGATAGAAGGTCGTGGCTACTACTTTGATTTTCTTGAATTTCTTAAAAACCATGAAAAGGGAATGACACCAAGCACCCCAGCCATTCCCCAGATTCATGGTCTCAAATATACTTTAGACCAAATTTTTAGCGAAGGAGTCAGTGAAAGGCATACTCGTCATTCCCTTCTTAACCAGCAAGTCCATGACTGGGTGGAAGAAAAAGGATTCGTGCTTCTACCAGAAAAACAATTTGCGTCCAAATCTCTCACTTGCGTAAGAAATAACCTCGGCATGGATGTGACCGGATTTGTTAAAGCATTGAAGACAGAAAAAAAGTTAGCTATCGATGGAGGATACGGTAAGCTCAAAGGTCAAACCTTCCGCATTTCAAACATGGGGAATGAGACGGAAGAAACAATGTCTCATCTACTCAACTGTATGGATGAAGTAATGCCAAAATATTTACCCTAGTTGCGTTTTTATAAATCATTCAGAAAAAATCTTTAAATTTATTTATCGCCAATAAGGCCAATGAAAAAACTAATAATTGCAGAAAAGCCCAGTGTTGCCCGTGACTTAGCCAAAGCCTTGGGCAAAGTTCCCGCTAAAGAAGATTATTTTGAAAACGATGAGTGGATTATAGACAGTGCGATTGGTCATTTGGTGGAACTATACATGCCTGACGATTTTGACAAAAAACTTAAGGCTTGGAAGATTGCTAACCTTCCAATCATTCCTCCCAAGTTTGAACTTAAGCCAGTTACCACTGCCAAGAAAAAATTTCAGAGTTTAAAAAAACAACTTAAAAGAAAGGATGTTGAGTTTGTAATTAATGCCTGTGACGCTGGCCGCGAAGGTGAACTAATCTTTAACTACATTCATGAACTTGCTGGTTCCAAACTTGCTGTAAAGAGACTTTGGCTCTTATCGATGACCGAAAAGTCAATCCGTTCGGCATTTGAGAACTTACGGGAATCGAGCCAGATGCAACCGCTTCTAGATGCGGCTAGGTGTCGATCAGAATCTGATTGGCTCATCGGAATAAATGGTACCCGAGCAGTCACAATCAAACGAAACAAAGCAAGCAGCAGGCAAGTATCTACCGTTGGACGGGTTCAGACTCCTACCCTATCTCTTGTCATTGAGAGGGAGCATGAAATCCAAAACTTTAGACCTAAAACTTATTTCACGATTCGAGCAAACTTCGAAATTTCTAATGGTATATACCAAGGGATTTTTCAAAAGCCGGACTTTAAAAAAGACGAGCAAAATGATCGAGACCGGATAGACCGCCTTTGGAGTGAAGACGAGGCAAAATCTATTTTTGATATTGTTGAACAATCGAGCTTTTGTCCTGTTTCCGAAACTAAAAAACGATCTAAGCAAAGCTCTCCCAGACTCTATGATTTAACCACCCTGCAAAGAGAAGCTAATCGCCTACATAGTCTGCCTGCTAGCCGTACCCTGCAAATTGCTCAGGCTCTTTACGAAAAGCACAAAGTTATTACATATCCAAGAACTGATTCTAAAGCACTACCAGAGGATTATGTCTCCACCTGTAATGATTTATTAGCCCGGGTTACAGGAGAATTTAAGCCTTTTGCAGATCAGATTCTTCAGCAAAACTGGATCAATCCTAGCGATAAAAAAATATTCAACAATAAGCAGATAAGCGATCACTTCGCTATCATTCCTACCACAACCACTCCTTCCAAACTCGATACTTCAGAGTGGAAAATCTACAATCTTATTATCAAAAGGTTTATTGCGGTTTTTTACCCTCCCGCTGAGTGGGATATAACCACCAGAATTACCGATGTTTCTAATCATTCCTTCAAGACTGAGGGCAAGGTATTGATTGAACCTTCTTGGCTGTCAATTTATGGGAAAGATCATATGGGCGAAGATACTCTTCCTGCTCTGTCCGATGAAAATGTATCTAAGTTCCTAGATGCCGAACTAATTTCTGACCAAACTAAACCGCCACCAAGATACACTGAAGCAACATTACTCTCGGCTATGGAAGGTGCTGGTAAGTTAGTTGATGATGATGAATTAGCTCAAGCATTGAAGGAAAAAGGGTTAGGAACCCCTGCTACCCGTGCATCGACTATTGAGCATCTAATCAAGGAAAAATATTTACGCAGGGAAGGAACTGAACTATTCCCTTCTCTTAAAGCAGAAGATCTTTTTCAGTTCCTTCATGCTGCCGGTGTCGAAATTTTAACCAGTCCAGCACTCACAGGTGAATGGGAGCAAAAACTTCGCCAGATCGAAGAAGGAAAAATGTCTCGTGATTCATTCATGGAAGAAATTTCTCACCTCACGCGAGACTTTGTGGAGAAAACAACTGGTTTCGATGAAACTACTGCATCACTTAAGGAAACTGTTCTCCGTTCCCCTATCGATAATCAGCCTATCTTTGAAGGGCTGAACAGTTATCAGAATGAATCAGGAGATTTTAAGATTTCCAAAAATATTGCAGGCCGTCGCCTTACTGTGGATGAGGTAAGTTTGCTGCTAAGGGATAAACGTGTTGGACCACTGGATGATTTTATTTCCAAAACCGGCAAAAGGTTTTCTGCTATGCTAAAAATGGAGGAAGACTTTAAAATTAGTTTTCTCTTCGACAACTCCAAGGATGAACAGGAAGAATCTATTGAAAAAGACATGATTAAGACAGCCCCTGTGGTTAGCGAATGTCCAATTTGTGATGGCTCAGTTCACCTGACTGACTTGTCTTTTTTGTGCTCCAAAAATAAAAAAGTTTCTGAAAGCGGTTCTTGTAATTTTCGGATCACTAGAAAGTTACTTGATAAGGAAATACCCCTAGAAGAATTCCAAAAGTTAGTAACTGAGAAAAAAACTGGCTTGATTAAAGGATTTATTTCGAGAAGGACAAAAAGACGATTTGATGCAAACCTGTTGCTTAAGGATAATGGATCTATTGGTTTCGAATTTCCTCCGAAGAAAAAGAAATCTGCCTAGGAAGGATTTCCTATGCCAGTCTTCAAATACCTTGTACTTAATAACAAAACACCCCCGGAGTATATTGAAGTTGAACAATCCTTGAAAGACTCTCCCCTAGGTTGCCATCCGCTAACTGGTGAACCCATCGAGCGGGTCTTAGAATCTCCTACTTTAACTCTTAACCATTCAGCAGTTCGGGAGAAAAAGACTCTTTCTGCAGATCATTTAGAAAAACATGGATTTTCAATTTTGCAGAAGGATAAAAACTCGAATGAATATACACAAACTGTTGGTAAAAATATAAATCTCCCAAAATCTAATGACTGAATCACTATCGAAATCAGGCAAACCAAACTGGTTACGAGCGAAATTGCCGTCAGGTCCTGAATATGGAAGGGTCAGAAATATAGTGGACGAAAATCAATTGCATACTGTTTGCCAAAGTGCACATTGTCCCAATATGGGGGAATGCTGGTCCCGTGGAACTGCCACCCTTATGATTCTCGGAAATATTTGTACCCGGTCCTGCACATTCTGTGCAGTCCAAACCGGAAAACCTACCGAATTAGATTTAGCTGAACCTCCCCGAGTAGCGGAAGCTGTTGCTAAAATGGGGCTTAAACACTGTGTCCTGACTTCAGTTGCAAGAGATGATTTGCCAGACGGAGGCGCAAAAGTATGGGCATCCACCATCCGGGCAGTCAGAAACCGAAACCCTGGCACTGCAATCGAGGTATTAGTTCCAGACTTTAAGGGAAATTTTGATAGTTTGGACATTGTGCTTGATGCCAAACCAGACATTTTTAATCACAATCTTGAAACCGTTGAGCGTTTGCAAAAACCAATTCGTAAAACTGCTCATTATCAAAGAAGTTTGGATGTTCTCTCTCATGCTAAAAATCGTGGCTTCACCATAAAATCTGGAATCATGTTAGGTCTCGGCGAAAGAGAGCCTGAAATAAGGCAGGCATTAAAAGACTTGGCGGATATAAAACTCAATGTGCTTACTCTTGGCCAGTATCTTCAGCCGAGTGCCGAATACTCTCCCATAGACCGTTGGGTCACACCAAAAGAATTTGATTCATGGAAAATTGAGGCCCACGAACTTGGCATTGAAGTAGTTGAATCAGGTCCTCTAGTTCGTTCCTCTTATCATGCGGACGAACAATCAGCTCGATATTCCAGCCATACAAAACTTTCTGAAGTTACCTCATAAACACATCATTTTTAATACCCTTTTAAGAATAACCTAACTAATTTATTAAAAGAAAAGGCGTTTCCCGAAAGAAACGCCTTTTCAAAATTACAGTAAGAAAGTTTCTTACATCATACCATGATCGTGTCCGTGTCCAGCAGGAGCAGGTGCTTCCTTTTCTGGAATATCAGTGATCATGCAATCAGTGGTTAGAAGAAGACCGGATACTGATCCTGCATTTTGCAACGCAGTACGGGTTACTTTGGTTGGATCAACTACTCCAGCCTTAATCAAATCCTCATGGGTGTCAGTCGCAACATTGTAACCCATGCTACCTTTTGATTTGAGTACCTGTTGAACGACCAAGGAACCCTCCACGCCAGCATTATCGCAAAGCTTGCGTAATGGTGCTTCAATTGCACGACGAACAATACCTGCCCCAATTTGCTCGTCACCTTCGAGAGCATCAGCAGCTTTTTCAATCGCATTGGCAGCACGAAGAAGGGCTACTCCACCACCTGGCAGGATTCCTTCTTCAACCGCGGCACGCGTGGCATGAAGAGCGTCTTCTACGCGGGCTTTCTTTTCCTTCATTTCAGGCTCAGTAGCAGCACCAACATTGATAACAGCTACACCACCCGCCAACTTGGCAAGGCGTTCTTGCAGCTTTTCACGATCATAATCGGAAGTAGTCTCTTCGATTTGTCGGCGAATTTGTTTAACGCGGCCTTGTATATCTGAAGCTTTCCCGCCACCTTCAACAATTACTGTATTCTCCTTGTCAACGGAAACACGTTTTGCCTGTCCTAAATCGGCAAGTTGTACATTTTCCAACTTTATGCCCAGATCTTCAGTGAGACAGCGTCCACCAGTAAGGATTGCGATATCGCGAAGCATTTCTTTGCGGCGATCTCCAAAACCAGGTGCCTTTACTGCACAGGCATTGAGAGTACCACGTAACTTGTTTACAACTAAAGCTGCAAGTGCTTCACCTTCAATATCCTCCGCAATAATAAGAAGAGGCTTACCTTGTTTGGATACTAATTGAAGAAGAGGAAGAAGATCATTTAAAGCACTGATCTTTTTCTCATGGATGAGAATGTAGCAGTCTTCTAATGCAGCTTCCATGGTTTCATTGTTGGTGCAGAAATAAGGACTTAAATATCCTTTATCAAATTGCATACCTTCAACAACATCGAGTGTAGTTTCGATACTTTTAGCTTCTTCAACGGTGATGGTACCGTCTTTACCAACTTTGTCCATTGCATCGGCAATAATTTCGCCAATTTCCCCGTCCCAATTTGCAGAAACTGTGGCAACTTGACGAACCTCCTCGCGATCGGAAACTTTTTTACTGTCACGAAGAAGTTTAGCAACACCAGCTTCAACTGCTTTATCGATTCCACGTTTCAAATAAACGGGGTTGGCACCAGCAGCCACATTTTTAAGCCCTTCCCGATAAACTGCATCGGCAAGAACGGTTGCAGTGGTTGTTCCATCGCCAGCTGCGTCAGAAGTTTTTGATGCAACCTCACGCACCATTTGAGCACCCATATTTTCATAGGGATCCTCTAACTCGATCTCCTTGGCAACAGTTACCCCATCTTTGGTGACGGTTGGTGAACCGAATTTTTTGTCAATCAAGACATTACGACCTTTAGGTCCAAGCGTTACGCTGACTGCTTCAGCAAGTGTCGACACGCCCTTAAGAACTTTTTTGCGGGCGGCTTCGTCGAATAGAATTTGTTTAGCCATTTTACTTCTTTGTTTGTTGGAAGTTTACGATTTGTGAACGATTCAACCAATAATCCCGAGGATATCTTCCTCGCGGAGAATCTTGTACTCGACATCATCGACTTTTACATCGGTTCCGCCGTATTTGCTGATTAAGACCTTGTCACCCTTCTTTACTTGAAAGGGAACATCATTTCCAGCGTCGTCCTTTTTCCCTGTCCCTAGGGCGACAACTTCCGCTTCCTGCGGCTTTTCTTTGGCTGAATCAGGGATAATGATCCCGCCCTTTACTTGCTCGTCTTCATCGACTTGCTTTACCAGAACGCGATCTCCCAATGGAGTGATTTTTGGTTTACTCATATTCCTTTGATTTGGGTTGGGTTTGATTAATTTTATATTAACAAGTTGGAAGATGGTATCAGATGCACCATCATCCTAAATTTTGCAAAGTGTATCAGGCGTCTTTTTTTTCGGTCTTTTCATCATCAACCACCTCAAAGTCGGCATCGACAATGTCATCCTCTTTAGAATCCTCACGGTTAGTGTCATTACCATCAGTCGCTGCAGCATCCGCAGTGGGGTCTGCAGTACCGCCTCCAGTTTGGGCCGCCTGCTTAGCCAATTCTTCAAAACCTTTTTCCAATTTTTGCTTGGCTTCCTTAAGGTCAGAAGGCGTGGCAGATTGATCATCCAAAACTTTTTTGGAATCGGAAAGAATATCTTCAATCTTCTTTTTTAAATCTTCAGGAGCTTTGTCACCGAGATCATTTAATTGCTTTTCACATTGGTATACTAAAGAGTCCAATTCATTACGCGTTTGAACAGACTCTTTCTTTTCTTTGTCCTGTTCAGCAAATTTCTCAGCCTCCTTTTTCAATCTCTCAACTTCCTGCTCATCCATGCTGGAAGAACCAGAGATGGTAATCTTTTGATCCTTACCAGTATCTTTGTCTTTTGCGGTAACATTCAGAATGCCGTTAGCATCTATATCAAAAGTCACTTCAATTTGAGGAGTACCTCTGGGTGCAGGTCTAATACCATCGAGCTTAAAAGTTCCGAGAGTTTTGTTGTCTTGGGACATTGCTCTTTCGCCCTGTAAAACCACAATATCAACCGCAGGTTGGTTATCGGCAGCTGTTGAGAAAATCTGCGATTTTTTTGTCGGAATGGTTGTATTCCGTTCAATCATGGGCGTGGATACTCCTCCGGCAGTTTCTATACCGAGGGTTAAGGGAGTAACATCTAATAACAATACATCATTTACATCACCTTGTAATACTGCCCCCTGAATTGCTGCACCGATGGCAACAACCTCGTCTGGATTAACACCTTGGTGAGGATCCTTTCCACCTAATTCCTTGGCAATCTCAACTACACGGGGACTACGGGTCATTCCTCCAACCAGTACAAGATTTCCTACTTCACCGATACTCAGACCAGAATCTTTGAGACATGATTTAAACGGATTCTTTGTACGCTCATACAAATCATCACAAATTTGCTCCAATTTGGATCGAGAAAGGGACACATTTAAATGTTTGGGACCCGAAGCATCAGCAGTGATAAAAGGAAGATTGATATCAGTCGATTGAGAAGAGGATAAAGCCATTTTAGCTTTTTCAGCTTCTTCTTTAAGGCGTTGCATTGCCATAGGATCCCCTGAGAGATCAATACCTTGTTCTTTTTTGAAATCTTCAACTAACCATTTAATAATCGAATCATCCCAATTATCACCTCCTAGTTGAGTATCTCCGTTGGTGGCTTTGACTTCAAATACACCGTCTGCAATTTCCAACACACTAATATCAAAGGTGCCACCTCCCAAATCATAAACCGCAATGGTTTCTTCTCCCTTTTTATCTAGTCCATAGGCAAGTGAAGCGGCAGTAGGTTCATTGATAATTCTCAAAACCTCCAATCCCGCAATCGCACCAGCATCTTTGGTTGCACGCCGTTGATCATCGTTGAAATATGCAGGCACAGTAATAACGGCTTGAGTTACTGCTTCGCCCAAATAAGCCTCAGCATCAGCTTTAAGTTTCGCCAAAACCATCGAAGAGATTTGTTCAGGCATAAATGTTTCTGATTTGCCATCTATGTCACACTGGATGACGGCAGCTCCGTTTTTACCTTCCTTGACTTTGAAGGGTAAAGTACCCACTTCGTCTTTAATCTCATCAAACTTACGACCTATCAGGCGTTTAGCAGAAAAAATAGTATTCTGTGGGTTAGTGACTGCTTGGCGTTTGGCTGCTTGTCCAACAATCCTCTCTCCGGTCTTGGAGAATGCCACAATAGAAGGAGTTGTTCGATTTCCTTCAGAGTTAGGAATTACCTTGGGCTCACCAGCCTCCATCACGGCCATGCATGAATTACTTGTACCTAGATCTATACCTAATATTTTACTCACGGAATAACCGCTTGCACATTTTATGCCTAATCAGATAAACAAATTAATCCTTAATAAAGAATAACTTACGAAAATTTTATAAGTACAGACCAAGCAATTAAGTAAAAATTTGCGTCAGCTTGACACAATTGTGTCACACCGATGACTCAAAGAGACTCACTTTCAATCGTCTTTATCTGTAACTGCAGTTGATTCAGATAGTGAATTTTCTCCAAGCGTATCTAAAATTTCCATAACTCGGTTGCCCCGCTCAATACCGAGGTCCCTAACAAACTGCAATTTAGGTGAATATTTTAATACTACATTACTACTCACAACACCCCGAATCTCTCCAGCATGTTTACGAAAGAACTCCTGAGCTTTACGGGCACTTAACTCATCTCCAACTACAGAGTAAGCAACGATAGCATTTCTTAAATCTGCAGCTACTTCAACTGAAGTAATCGTCCAACAAACAGTCTCAGGTCCATAGCGCGTGCTTAAGTAGCTGGCAATTTCTCTCTTTACCAGTTCATTAACCCTAGCCAAACGCAGGCTCATTATAATTCAAATTGGAAACTATAAAGTGGGGCGTAATTTATCGATCTCGAAAGTTTCAATGATATCACCCTCTTCATACTTGTCGGAGGAATCTAACCTTATACCACACTCAAAACCCGCTTTTACATCGGTAACATCATCTTTGAATCGGCGTAAAGTATCAATTTTTCCTTCTGCAACAACTTCTCCTCCACGAACCAAACGAGCTCCTTTGTTGCGGGTAATCGTTCCCTCCATCACCATACAACCAGCAACCGTTCTGCCCTTGCTAACTTTAAAGATTTGCCGAACTTCAGCTCTTCCTGTTTTATTTTCAACGAGCTCAGGTTCAAGCAGATCAGACATATTCTCTTTAACCAGATCTATTATCTGGTAGATGATACTGTTTTGAAACACCTTAACACCGAGGTGTTTAGCTTCGCCCATAACACCGTTTTCAAGTTTTACATTAAATCCCAAGATGTCGGCGTTAGAAGTGTCAGCCATTTTCACATCATTTTTAGTAATCTGACCGACATCAGAATGAATGATCTCAAGATCTACCTTGTCACTCTCAATTAATTCGAGGGAGTCTTTTAATGCCTCAACAGATCCACGAACATCTCCTTTGATAATAATCCGGTAACTAGTGGATTTACTTTTGTTGATTGCAGCAAAAAGGGCATCTATAGCCGCCGAGTTCTGACTATCTTCATCCTCTTCTTCATTTTGTGTGACCGCGGTTTCTTCGGGTAAAGAAAGTAATTTCTTTTCTAATTCTGCGTGCTCTTCTGCCGCATTTCTTGCTGCTCTTTCGTTCTTGGTTCCTTTGCAAATTGCACCGCAGTCAGGTACTTCAGACCAACCAAGAACATTTACCGGTGTTGACGGAGGTGCCGATTTTACCTGATTACCCTGATCATCTATCATTGCTTTGACTTTGCAATAGACTGATCCACAGCTAAACGAGTCCCCGACTTTAAGTGTTCCTTTTTGAACGATAATGGTTGCAGTAGGTCCTCTGCCCAACTCCATCCGGGCTTCAATTACTATAGCCTCTGGAACAGCAGTAGGATTTGCCTTCAACTCCATTAATTCCGCCTGTAACAATATCATATCCAGCAACTCATCAATATTGTCACCGTTGAGGGCAGAAATTGGCACAGTTACAACATCGCCGCCCCAATCTTCCGCGGGAATCGATTTTTCCTGCATTTGGGTCTTCACTTTTTCAATATCCGCACCCTTAGTATCAATTTTATTTATTGCAACCATTAGGGAGGACTGTGAACGCTGGGCAAACTTCAGAGCCTCTTCAGTTTGAGGCATAAATCCATCATCAGCGGCAATAACCAATATACTTACATCAGTAAGGTTGGCTCCACGCTCTCTGATTTTAGAAAATGCAGCATGACCAGGAGTATCCAGAAATGTGATTTTTTGACCGTTGTGATCAATTTGGTAAGCACCTACATGCTGAGTGATCCCACCAGCTTCTCCTTCCACAACATTGGCTTTGCGGATAGTATCAAGCAAGGTGGTTTTTCCATGATCAACATGTCCAAGTATACAAACGATAGGCGGTCGGGGTTTGAGAAATTTTTCATCGTTCTCGTCTATCTGTTCTTTTTTCTTCTGGACAACAGGTTCGGTCTTTTCCCCACGATGCCGAATTTCAAGTTCAAATCCCTTGGACTTTGCCAGCTTATTCGCAACATCCTCCTCAATAGTCTGATTCATGGAGGCAAAAATACCCATTTCCATAAGCTCAGAAATAAGCTGAAATGGCTTCAGTCCAATAAGCCCAGCAAAATCACGGACAACAATCGGTGGTTTGACGATAACCAAATTACCCTCAACAATTCCGGCAGAGTCATCTGAAGCAATAGGGCTAGAAGAAGCTGAATCAAATGGTTTCTGGACCGCTTTGACCGGTGGAGGCGGCGGAGCACCAGCACTTTTGACAGGTGGGGGTGGAAGACTGGGTGCAGCCCCAGCAGTTTCCGAAGCAGTTGGAGATTTGTCTGGAACTAACTGCAAACTTTCTTTAGCTGGGGTGTCAACCCTGCTTGCTGATTTAGCATCTTTGAGAACTTGTTCAGCTTTTTCCTTTTCTTCACGTTCACGGTCAATATCCTGCTTGGTTTTCACAAAAGGAACATCCTTTGCTGTATCCTTAACTTCAGGTTTTTCGATGATATCACTGGGTGAAGGCTCCTCCTCAAGTGGAGTGGACTGGCTAAGCTCATCAATTAATGAGTGTGCAGTAATATTGTCTATGGAGGAAGATGCACTCTTCACATCATACCCACGCTCAACCAATATCTCAATTACCTCTTTACTTGTTTTGTTGGTCTCTTTGGCAATCGCGTGAATTCTGACACTCATAAGCTAGAAGCGAAAGGAATTTTCAGGAAGCAGAGTCTGAGGTGGTTGACTCATTTGATACTTTTTCAAGGATATGCTGTGCGGTAGGGTCATCAAAGCCGAGGCCAATGAGATCGGTGTGGGTAACCCCTTCAAAAGCTTCTGGGCTAACCAAACCAAAAGCAACCAAACGATCTGCTACTTCAAATTCAATACCAACCGAGGTAAGCCCCTCTGCTGCTTTTGCCTTTCTTTCGTCAAAGCCTACTTCCTTTACCACAACTTTGCCAATATCTAGCTTCCATCCAAGCAACCTTGAAGTAAGACGGGCATTTATACCTTTACGCCCTATAGCAACAGACAAATCATCTTCTTTTACCTCAAAATACATTCTGCGTTTATCCCGGTCAAGAGTCACATTCTGGGGTACTGCCGGCTTTAATGCCTCGACCAACTGCTCAATTGGATCTTCAAACCAACGAACAATATCAACTTTCTCCCCATTCATTTCACGAACAATGCTTTTTACACGTCCACCTCGGGCACCAACACATGCTCCTACGGGATCAACTTTTGGGTCGGTACTTTTTACACAAACTTTAGTTCGATAACCTGGTTCACGAGCCATCGCTGCAAGCGAAACTGTGCCATCTGCGATCTCTGAGACCTCCATATCAAAAAGTTTGCGCACAAAATTTAAACTTGAGCGACTAAGGATTAACTCAGGTCCTCTTCCCTGCTGCTCTAACTTAACTAGAAGACAGCGGATTCTTTCCCCTGGCACCCAGTCCTCTCCTGGTGCTTGCTCACGCCAAGGTAAAAGAGCTTCAGCTTTGCCAACTTCCACAATTAGGTCCCCCCTTTCCTTCCGACGAACCGTACCAGTAACGAGGTTTCCTACCTGATCTCTAAATTCATCATAGATGTGTTCCTTTTCGAATTGGCGAAGTCTTTGTTTAATCGCCTGTTCTGCTGTTTTGGCTGCAATACGTCCAAGGTAGGCGGGATCCATCTCCCGTTCTACGATATCGCCAATCTGCGGATTATCGGCGTATAGGCGAGCTTTGTCCACATGGATTTCGCGGGCAGTATCCGAAACAGACTCCACAACCTTTAGGAGTGTCCAAGCTTGCAAGGAACCATTTCTCGGATTGATCTCCACCCTAACCTCGCTTGGATCAGAGTTTGCCCCACCCCGTTCTGCTGCTGCTTTTACCGCATTCTCAATTGTGGTAATCATGTCGGGGCGACTGATGCCCTTTTCTTTTTCCATGTATTCCAGGACTGCGAGTATTTCGCTGCTCATAGGTCGGATAAAATAATTGGTTAAATGAAATAAAAAAAAAGACGAGCAAAATGCCCGTCCTGTGGGGACTAGACTGTGATTGAATCTCCTACCCTACCAGTAAGGTTATTTTTGTCAATGAATTCATCTAGGAATAAAGACTGTTTTTTCCTCTTTGCACAACCAATGACATACTTTAATAGTAAGAACTTTTTTGTATGAAAACTATTCGTTTTACAAACTTGCCTGGGGATGGAATCGGGCCCGAAGTAATGTCAGTAGCTTTGGAAGTTCTGGAAAAAACAGGACAAGCTTACGATTTCTCACCCGAGAGTAAGTCCCATGATGTTGGAGGAGTAGGGATTGATAATCATGGAAAGGCCTTGCCCGATTCGACATTGGATGCCTGCAAGTCGGTCGATGCAATCCTTTTTGGATCAGTGGGTGGACCTAAATGGGAAAGCCTGCCTCCGAAAGAGCAACCGGAACGGGCCGCCCTTCTGCCATTGCGCAAAGCTTTCGAGCTTTTTGCCAACCTAAGACCGGGCAATTTGTTTCCCG
>JAYODK010000099.1:0-2915 GCA_038106225.1 Opitutales bacterium
GAAATTACCTTTGGGTCGGATCCGCTCGATGCGGAGTCTTTGATCAATCGTAATCCGGAAGACATCACCATGATTGGTGGAAGGATTAAGGAAAATGAACCGGTTGGCACTGTGGTTGCCAGATTCAACGGAGTGGATGCGGATGGCAACGAGTCTCTCACTTACATAATGGCCGGATATTCTAATGAATGGGAGCTGATGCGTTTATCCCAAACAAAGGAAACCAATGTGAGTAAGGAAGAAAATCCTGACCTAAAAGATTACAATTCTTCGACTGAAGTTGTTTCGGATGGAAATAAGTCTGGTAACTACGAATCCCCTGGTGATAGCAATAATTCGACTTTTTCAAGCACGCTTGATGAAAATACAGATAAGTCGCTGAGCTACCTATCGCCGTTTATACTCAGTCCAAGAGGGGTTTTACGCACCAATCGTTTGTTGGACTTTGAAAAAGATCCGTCCTTACACTTTGTGAATATACGAGTTGTGGATGAATACAACGCATCTATTGACCGGAACTTTTCCATCCGCCTTGTTAATGTAGTAGAGGATTTGGATGGCGATGGAACCGAGGATTTCTTCGATGAGGACACCGATGGGGACGGATTTTCCAACCAAACCGAACTGGCTGAAGGCACTAATCCAAAAGATAAATATTCTTATCCCAAAAAACCTATTCTGGAAACAGCGGAGGCATTGTTCGATGAGAATGGATCATTCATTCTAAGAGGTTCAGTTCTGGAAAATGGGCAGGGAAAAATTACAGACTTTGGATTTGTGCTCTCTTCGGGAATTTCGCTGGATCAGGAAAAATCAACCGTTTACTGGATTCGGGGCGAGGGCATACCAAAGGGATTTAAACTTAATGGAACGGAAAGCCCATTTGAAAAAGTGATGTATTTCCGGGCATGGGCAAAGAATGTGGCGGGATACGGAATTGGCCCGGTAAAGAAAATTTCCATTCCGGAGGCTCCTCAATTATGGTGGGGCGATGTGATTGAAAGACCGGGCGGGTGGAAAACATCGGACTGGTTTGGATCGTTCCGGGATTATGAGAATGGGTGGCTATTTCACGCCGAGCTTGGCTGGTTGTATGCATCTGCTGCAGATGAAAAAAGTCTCTGGCTATGGAAAGAGGGAATGGGCTGGCTATGGACCAAGCAGTCTGCCTGGCCGTACCTTTGGTGGAATAAATCGAAGAACTGGTTATACCTTGTGCCAAGCAAGCCAGGGGAGAGGATCCGGTTTTATGATTATTCGACCGAGTCTTACCGCTAAGTTGGAAGGCTTTCCAGGTTTATGATTGGTTTGACTATGCTGATTTCTTGATGAAAATTAAAATCCATGTGTAAGCAGCTATTATCCAGTACAGCCATTTTCCTGCTGGTTCATTTGGTTGATGCTAATATTGAGCATACTGGATTTGTCGGTGGTCCGTTTCACGGAGTGGTTGAAGACGGGAATAAAGAAGTTTCCGTACAACTCGGACCCACTGCAGACCTGAGTGTGCCCAATGGTTTGATTGCCCATGCCGAGCAAGGTCAATTGTCCTCGGGGGGCAGGTCTTCATTGCATGCCTCTATTCTTCTGGATGATGGAACCCACACAGTGCTTGATCCCAGTGAGGTGGAGTGGACTTTTAGCCAACCGGTACTGAGCACCCAGAATGGTTCCTTGCTGGCGGATATTTTACTGGAAAGAACCATGGTCCGGGTGCAGGCCTCTGCCGAGGGCTTTTCCTCGAGTTTTACTGTGTTCATTCTTGCAGATGAGGTGGAATCTGCAGAGGAGTCATTAAGCAAGTTGCCCGAAACTCTGCGTTCTGCGATTGAATTGGAAGCCAAGGGATGGAAGGAGTCGGAATGGTTTGGTGTATTTTACGATGCCGAGAATGGCTGGCTCTATCATGCCGATCATGGTTGGGTGCATATTGCCGAGGGTGGGCCAGATGCCACCTGGTTCTGGAATGAGGAAAACCAATGGGTATGGACAGGCAAAAATATTTATCCTCATCTATACCGTGACCGTGATGCCGCATGGCTCTACTTTTTTAAACAGGCATTGCCAGAGAAAGTTTTTTATAATCACAAAACTCAGGAATTGGAGAGGTTTGCTGAAAAATAAAATTTAAATCCTCCAGAATTATGAAAGTAAATTGCCCACTAATACTTTTTTTCCTTTTTCAGACTCTAGTAATTTACGCCAGTCCACCCATTCCATTTTCAGGGAAATTATCCGTCAATAATCAAAACTTTGAAGGAACGGCACAATTTGCCTTTTCTATTATAGACGAAAATGGAACCGAACATTGGCGGCATTCACAAGATCCGGATGAGAAGATACAAAACCAAGTCTCCAAGGGCAGGTACCTTGTTTTGCTGGGCGGGCAGGGAATGGAACCAATCCCTGCTGATTTGTTTCTTGCCCACGATCATCTCTTTTTGCGGGTCTCCGTGGACTTGCTTGATGGGCAGGGCAGTCGTATTCTTTCCCCGGATCAGGCAATCACTTCCTCTCCCTACGCATTATCCGCCGAACTTGCCCGGTTGGCCGAACGGGCGACCATAGCCGAAGGGGTAATTGATGGTGCGATCTCCCTTACTATGTTATCTCCTGACATATTGGCGGATCTTAACCGAACCATTCTGCACTCGAATCTTTCTGCTGACATACTGGCGGACTTGAACCGCACGATCGAACGTTCCAGCCTGGCCCCAGACATTCTGGCCGATTTGAACCGTACGATTTTCCACTCGGACCTGTCCGCCGAGATCCTCGCGCAACTAGGCCGCACCATCACCCTGTCCGACCTGTCTGCTGGGGTGATCGAGGAGCTAAACGATACTGTGGGAATCGGAGCGATAACCCATGAGCAATTGAGCGAGGGAATCCTCGCCGATTTGAACCGTACGATT
>JAYODK010000100.1:0-2889 GCA_038106225.1 Opitutales bacterium
ATTTCGTCCATCAGGTCATGCCAGTGCTTAAAAAGCAATGTGCTGAATGTCACACCGAGGGTAAAAAGAAAGGCGGACTTTCCATGAATACCTTATCCGAATTTTTGGCCGGAGGGGAAGGCGGAGAAGTTGCCGTACCCGGCGATCCTGACGACAGCTATTTCCTCGAACTGGTGGCCAGTGAAGATACGGATGAACGCATGCCCCCCAAAGGCCCGGGTCTTAGCAAAGCGGAAGTTGAAATGCTTCATCAATGGGTCGCAGAAGGAATGGAGTGGCCCGAGGAAATCCGCCTGGGTGATTCCGGATGGGAACCAAAACTCAAGCCCAGAGTGGTTGCTCTTCCGGATTCCACCAAAGGAAGAACCCATGCCATTGACCGAATTCTTGATCAGGACTTAATCAAACGAAATGTCCCCCTGCTCAACCCTGCCTCGGATGAAACCTTCGTTCGCCGTGCCTACCTCGACACCATCGGTTTGTTACCCACTCCGGAAGAACTTGATGCCTTTCTCACCAGCGATTCCAAAACAAAACATCAGCAATTGGTGGATCAATTGCTGAGCCGTGATATTTCCTATGCCGATCACTGGATGACTTTCTGGAACGATCTCTTGCGCAACGATTACACCGGTACTGGCTTTATCACCAAAGGTCGCACCCAGATCACCACCTGGCTCTACCAGGCACTCCGCGAAAATAGGCCCTATGATCAGATGACCCGTGAACTGATCGATGCCCAGGAGGATGCCGCCGGCTTTATCAATGGAATCAAATGGAGAGGCACCGTTAATGCCAGTCAGACCCGCAACATGCAATTTGCCCAGAATGTATCGCAGGTATTTTTGGGAATTAATATGAAGTGTGCCAGCTGCCATGACAGTTTCATTGACCGCTGGACTCTGCAGGAAGCTTATGATTTGGCCGCCGTATTTGCTGAGGAACCACTCGAGTTGGAACGTTGCGATATACCCACGGGTAAAATGGCCACCGCCCGGTGGATGTTTCCCGAACTTGGTCAGATTGATGCTAACGCTTCCAAGCAAGAGAGGTTGAAACAATTGGCTGGATTGATGACCCACCCAGAGAATGGTCGTTTCACCCGAACCATTGTAAACCGGATCTGGGCAAAATTAATGGGGCGTGGAATTGTACATCCAGTCGATGCGATGCACACCAAGCCATGGAATGAGGATCTGCTCGATCATCTAGCGGTTCGCTTTGCCAAGGATGGATATGATCTCAAAAAATTCATGCGTTTTGTAATGACCTCCCATGCCTACCGCTCCCGCAGCGATTTTCTCTCCGAGGAACCAGGTACTGATTATGCATACAACGGCCCACTCCCTAAACGTATGTCTGCCGAGCAATTGATGGACTCCATCTGGCAGGTAACCGCTAGTAATCCCAAGAATGCCAATGCCAAAGTTGACCGGAGTCGTGAAAATAAGAAAGCAACCCCTTTAGAAGTACAAAAGTTTCCTTGGCCAGATAAAATTACCTCTAAGTGGATATGGACGAAAGATAAGGCATCTAAAATCAATTTACGCAAGGAAATTAACCTTACAGAAAAGCCTGTGCTAGCCGGTATTCTTGCCACCTGTGACAATGCCTTCAACCTCACCATTAATGGTCGTTCGGTTGCCCACTCCACCATCTGGCAAAAGCCCGTAAAAATGGTTCAAAGAGATCTTTTTCAAGTTGGTATAAATACAATCGAGGTGGAAGCAGAAATGTTTGGAGGCAGCCAGGGATTTGTTGCCCATCTTGTTTTGCAAAACAAGACAGGATTTATAGTGGTCGAAACGGGCTCAGATTGGGAAGCACAAATACCCGGTCAGGCATGGACACCCGCTCACATTGAAAAAGATTATGGCCAGAGCCCATGGCATAAGGCCTTGCACAATGGCGACATACAAGACGGAAAAACTGGAGCCGAACCGCCGGTACGGGCATCCTTGGTAGCCAATGACTTTTTGATGCGTTCTCTTGGCCGCCCACACCGGGACCAGGTGGTTACCTCCCGTCCATCTTCGCTTACCACCCTGCAGGCAATCGATTTAGCCAACGGGGAAATCTTATCCGACACACTGCGAAAGGGTGCAAAAAATTTATCCCGTTCCGAAAAGAAAGATGATATCCCAGTCTGGCTGTATCGCCACGCTCTCGGAAGAACTCCGACAGAAGCGGAGAAACAAATCCTGCTCGCTGTTTCCAAAAACTCTCCCAACCAGCAAGGTGTGGAAGATTTATTATGGATGGTCTTTATGCAACCTGACTTTCAAATCATCCGATAATCCATAGATTGAAGCACGATGAACAACCTTTCTGAATCTTTACAAAGACGCGATTTTCTTAAGCAACTTGGGCTTGCTTCCGCTGCTGCCCTTTCATCCCCCGGCACGCAATTGTGGGGAAGCGAACCAATCGTTCATCCGACTGCCCGGGCAGACTCCTGTATTTTGCTTTGGATGGCTGGTGGCATGGCTGCACCAGACACCCTTGATCCTAAGGCCTACCTACCCTATGATGACGGACTCGAAGTTAAAAACATCCTCAGTACCTTTCCCGCAATCGATACCAATGTAGACGGGGTAAAGATTAGCCAAGGTCTGGAGAATATTGCTCAGGTAATGGACCGTGGAACATTAATCCGTTCTGCATTCCAGCCCGATCTTGGTGCGATTCTCCACTCCCGGCACCAATACCACTGGCACACGGGGTATGTTCCACCCCTTACAGTTGCTGCCCCACACCTAGGTGCCTGGATGGCGAAAGTATTGGGACCCAAAAATGATGTGGTTCCCCCTTTTATAAATATCGGGCAACGCCTTGAAGGTGTGGGAGAGAAAGAAGAATTAAAAGCATTCACTACCGCTGGATTTTTCG
>JAYODK010000031.1:0-19722 GCA_038106225.1 Opitutales bacterium
AATTCCTCGAGGTCCAGCCTGACCAAATCCTTTTTCTTGGTATCGGGGCCATGGCAGGCATAGCATTTATCAGACAAAATGGGCAGTATCTCGCGGGCAAAATCAATCTCCGCTTTTTCTTCACCAAATAAAAGAAATGTTGGCAAAAAAATGGAAAGCAAAATACCTGAGTTTTTAAACATAAAGTACATCCTATTCATATACTCCCTCTAGGCTAGTAAATTGACGCTAATTTCATCAAATTTAAACTTTACGGAGCCTTTGAAAAATAAATTCCTATCGTATTTTTCTTATTGTTTACTTAATCACGGATTTTATTCAATTTCCGGAAAACTCTTTGCCAAGATATTGGGATTGGCTAAAGTTTTAATCATTTATGAATGAAGATATTTCTATGTTGATTGAACGGATTGCCCGCAACTCACTGGTATCATCGCGAAGCCTGGGTGCATCTAGCACAATTCAAAAAAATGATGCCCTCCAAGCTATTGCCCGGGAATTGGAGTCAAATCGAAAATTTCTCATCGAAGAGAATGAACATGACCTAGAAATTGCCAGTTCAAATAATTTGCCAAATGCAATGATTGACCGGTTACGCTTAACCCATGAACGCATAGATTCAATGGCTCAAGGGCTGAGGCAATTAATTGATTTACCCGACCCAGTTGGTCAATTGATCGAGGAAAAAACGCGACCCAATGGATTAAAAATTCGCAAAGTAAGAACGCCAATCGGGGTTATAGGAATCATCTATGAATCCCGTCCAAATGTGACTATCGACTGTGCAGGACTTTGTATAAAGTCTGGAAATGCAGCTATCCTCCGAGGAGGCAAGGAATCGATATATTCCAATCAGGCACTAGCCTCAATTATTTCCACCGCCCTTAAATCGACGGATCTTCCAGAAAATAGTGTTCAATTAATCCCAACCACCGACCGAGAGGCACTAAATTACTTGCTCACCCTTGACGAATATTTACACTGCATCATACCGCGTGGAGGTGAAAGTCTGATTCGTTTTGTCACTGAAAACAGTCGGATCCCAGTGATCAAACATTACAAGGGTGTGTGCAATTTATATTTAGATGAAGGATGTGACTCGAAAATGGCACTCGATATTTCAGTATCCGCAAAGTGTGGCAGACCTGGAGTATGCAACGCCATAGAAAACCTGATTATTCACGAATCTCATCTAAAGGATCTGCTACCACAAATCGCCAAGGCCCTGCACGAGAAAGGTTGCACTCTTTTTGCGGACAAACAGGCGGAGACTGCTTTGGGAGATATCCCCTCACAAAAGGCCACAGAAAATGAATATGCTGAGGAGTTTCTTGATCTTCGAATTGCGATCAAGACGGTAAATTCGGTGGACGAGGCAATTGCATTTATTAATCAATTTGGGAGTGGACATAGCGAGTCTATCCTCTCCCCATCAAGGGAAAGGGCCGAGAAGTTCCAAAGGGAAGTGGATGCATCTTCGGTCTATTGGAATGCAAGCACCCGATTTACAGATGGTTTTGAATTTGGATTGGGTGCGGAAATAGGTATTTCCACTGACCGATTACACGCCCGTGGACCGATGGGGCTGGAAGAATTATGCTCTTACAAATATTTTATTGAGGGAAAAGGTCAGTGGAAATAAGGATTTCTCCCCTTTTGCTTTAAATTTCTCCTGATTAGTTATGAGCCAAATTCTGATCTCTGGGGGAACGCTGATAAGCGATGGTAAAACAATAGTTGAAGATCTGCTTATTAAAGACGGTCGCATCGAAAGAATCAGTTCTAGTATTTCTGCTCCTCCTAATGCTTTGATAATTGAAGCAGAAGGTAAGTGGGTCCTTCCAGGTCTGATCGATGACCAGGTGCACTTTCGCGAACCCGGACTTACTCACAAGGCATGCATTGCCACAGAGTCAAGAGCTTCGGTTGCAGGTGGGGTGACCACTTTTTTTGAAATGCCCAATGTATCTCCCCCTACCCTCAATATGGAAAGACTTGAGGAAAAACTGGCGATTGCCGCTCGAGACTCTTCAGCAAATTACGCCTTCTTTCTGGGAGCGAGTAATGAAAATCTGGAGGCGGTAAAGTCTGCCGACCCTACCCGCATTGCTGGGATCAAAGTATTTATGGGTTCCTCAACAGGAAATATGCTGGTGGATGAGGAAGAGGTGCTCGAACGAATATTCCGCCACGCACCCACTACCATTGCCACCCATTGCGAAGATACTCCGACCATCCTCAAAAATGAGGAGGCCGCAAAAAAGAAATACCATAATGATGCCCCTTTCTGGGAGCACCCAAATATCCGCTCACGTGAAGCTTGCTTAAAATCCTCCACCCTCGCCATCAAACTCGCAAAACAGGAAAATGCCCGACTCCATGTGCTTCATATTTCCACTAAGGAAGAACTCGATTTATTCACTCCCGAAGATCAGCGGATTACTGCCGAGGCTTGTGTCCATCACTTATGGTTTGAGGAATCTTGCTACGCGACTCATGGCTCGCGGATAAAGTGTAACCCGGCTATCAAAAAAGAGAGTGACCGACAAGCTATTCGGCAGGCAGTATCAGATGGCAGGATTTCTGTACTAGCAACTGATCATGCACCCCATACGATGGAGGAGAAACAACAGCCGTATTTTCAAGCCCCATCTGGATTACCATTGATTCAGCACAGCCTACTTCTGATGTTGGAGATGGTAAAGCATAACTGCTTTAATCTCGAGACGGTGGTGGAGCGGGCATGTCACGCACCAGCTCGAATCTTTGATGTGATCGACCGCGGTCACATCCGAGAAAGTTACTGGGCAGACCTCGTCTTAATTGACCCGAATACAAGGACTGTGGTTAATCAATCAGAATTATTTAGCAAGTGCGGATGGTCGCCCTTCCCGGGAGAGCGTTTTTCTCACAGGATCGAACGAACGATTGTATCTGGAAAAACAGCCTACTTAGATGGAAAGATCAACGCCGACTGCCGTGGTGAAGCAGTTCTCTTTTCTTCCGAGCGCCGATAGGCAGGGAGATTCAGGGAAGCCAAGGATATTTATCAAAATCCGGTTTTCTTTTTTCGAGGAAAGCTTTTTTTCCCTCTGCCCCCTCCTCGGATAGATAATATAGTAAGGTGGCATTACCGGCAAGTTCCTGCAGTCCCGACTGACCATCGCAATCAGCATTAAATGCAGACTTCAGGCAACGGATTGCAAGCGGACTTTTTTCGAGAATCTCACTTGCCCATTGGACTCCCTCCACTTCCAATTGATCGATCGGTACAACCTTGTTGACCAATCCCATATCAAGGGCTTCCTGGGCATTATACTGACGGCAAAGAAACCAAATTTCACGGGCTTTTTTTTGTCCGACTATCCGGGCGAGATAGGATGAGCCAAACCCACCATCAAAGCTGCCGACTTTCGGTCCGGTCTGTCCGAAAACTGCGTTCTCTGCCGCAATGGTCAAATCACAGACAACATGCAGCACATGCCCCCCGCCAATCGCATATCCTGCAACCAGGGCAATCACTACCTTGGGCATTGAACGGATGAGTTTCTGCAAATCAAGGACATTCAAGCGCGGCACGCCCTCTTCATCAATATAACCGGCTTCACCCCGCACGCTCTGATCACCTCCAGAACAAAAGGCATACTTTCCATCGGTATGTGGACCTGCCCCGGTAAGTAGAACGACTCCAATCTTCGGGTCTTCACGGGCATCAAGAAAGGCCCGATACATCTCATTTACTGTTTTGGGGCGAAACGCATTTCTTTTATGCGGTCGGTTAATGGTGATTTTGGCAATTCCACATGCCTTATGGTAATAAATATCATCGTATTCACCAACCGGTTCCCAATTCATTACTCTTCCTCCTTGTTGCCTGTAGTTGATTCACCGGGCTCAACTTTCCTGCCCTGCATACCCCACTTCTCACGAAGGTAGAGCCGTTCTTCCTTCCAGTCAGAAAAGGGTTTGCCTCGCAGGGAGAGCAAATTATCCAGATCCTGAGCCTCAAATTCATCGGCATTTGTATCTTTTACGGGTTCAGTCGGGTGATTTTCCATTGTTTTTCAACTAATTGGTAGATAAATCGATCATGTAAACGGTTGGGTCCACCCTGCCAGAATTCTATACTGCAGGGATGCAAATAATAGCCACCCCAGTGTGATGGTTTTGGGGGATGATCCCCAAATTTTTCACGGGCTTCCAAAAATGCTTTTTCCAGAGTCTCCCGGCAATCCAAAGGTTCACTCTGTCGAGAAGCCCACGCACCAATCCGGCTAAGTAGGGGACGAGATTTGAAATATTCTTCTGCCAGTGAGTCTTCCACCCTGGAAACTTCCCCCAGTATGGTAACCTGACGCTGCATGGAAAACCAGGGGAAATGCATACTTACATTGGGATTGCCTACCAAGTGAGATGCCTTACGGCTGGTGTAGTTCGAATAAAACACAAATTTCCCTGCATCAAGTCCTTTAAGCAAAACGGCCCGGGCGGATGGACAGCCCAACTTATCAACGGTTGCCAGGCTACAGGCGTTAGGATCATAAACCTTGAATTGGATTGCCTCATGCATCCAGACTTCAAACTGGGCAATGGGATCGTCTGACATATCAGACCTCCGCAAAGGTTTCTGGTCATAACTTTCGCGAAGATCCTTCAGGTTTTGATTAAAATCAGGCATGATTATTCAAAATACTAGTAAAAAGATAGATTTCAGCAAAACCCTTATTCCGAAAAGCCCGAATTTTTCTTTTTTACCTGTTCCCCGGCAATCGAGGCGGCCAGTCCAGGTGAACGCTCTCTAATTTTTTTTCTCCATTGCATATTCCAATTAATTAGCCTGCAGGCTATCAATCCACGAACGGATCTTCGAATCCAGTGCAATTCATATACTGGCACAAGTTTGTTGGCATAGTCCTGTTTGTAATCAAAGAAAGCGGGCAAAAAATCAATTGATCTTCCCTCGTTCCAGCAGTACTTGATACAATGCTTCAATAACTGTTTGCCGGGAGAAAACTTTTTCCAGTTTTCATCAAATGCCAAATGATGAAGATAGGAATGCCCAGGGGATAAAAGTTCAAGTTGCCAAGCAACCGGATGATCATCCACCCGGAGGAAAGATACCCTCACTTGTGATGACTTTGCCAATTCGGGAAGGAGTTCAAAAAAGAAACCCCGCTTCCCACGAATCGTGTAAAGTCCGGCATTTTCCCGAGTTTTTTTTGATTCAACCTCCACCAGGCATGTGGCAGGCATAATGGATCTTACTTTCTCAAATGATTCAAGAACCTCATACAAAACTTTCCCACGACCTGCCAAATTGCGCTCATCATAATTTTGGGATTTACGTGATTTCTTGCCAATTTTTTCCTCCCAAAATTGATCAAAGGAATATTGCGTTTCCGGATTGATCAAAGTGGTGGTACGTTCGGATCGAACAATTTTTAAATTCCTAGAATCTTTCACCCCCGCTTCCAAATGTTCTTTCCAGAATTCTTCGGGAATCTGTGGAACCCAAACGAAAAGAAAAGTTTCAAGGAGATTAATCAGGGTATCTACAAACAAGTTGGCAACCCGCCTTTGACAGGTGGGAAAGTGATAATTTGCCTCGTCATAAATAAATGGCCAAAGTCCTTTAGTTCCAAGCAATCCGGGACGTTCAGTAAAAGGCCAATAGCCAAGAAGCGAACCATCTTCAGAAATTGCAAGAATTATCAGAGGTTTTCGATTTTGTTCTTGTCTATCCCACCAAGACCTCATCCATTCCGGAGAAAAATAGGGGTTTATCCAATCGGCAGTTTCAACCAGATTGTTGTACTGGTTAGTGATTATTTCCAGAACGGAAATATCCCGGAAAATTTCAATACGAATGTTGGGAGTGTTCAAGATTCCGGATTAATGCTAAATGGGTCCGGAAAAAATTACCGGATAAATTAAACAACCAGGTTGGAAAAATCCTCGTATTCTGCACGGAAACCACCATCCACTCCCCGGCAAAGCACTGCCACAGCGTCATGCGAGTGCAAAGATTCGAAATGAGAACATACAATTCGAAAGTCTATAATTCTCGAATCCTCAATGAATTGTTCGTACAACAAACGGGCTGCATCCTCGACAAATTTGACCTTGGCTCCGTTAAGTTCAGCAAAGGCTTGTTCGTCCTCACGCTTTACCATAACCTGTGTCTCCGTGCCAAGTCCATGAATGCACATATCACGCAATTCGAGCATGGAAACTTCACGGTCAGGATGGACCTCAACACTAACCCGTGCAAGGCTGCGCTGGGAGTGAGGAATGGCAAGAAGGTCACGGGTCTGGCGGGCATGTTCCGAAAGCTCTGAGGCACAGGGACAAGCTGAAGAATAAACAAAATCAAAGTTAATGATTTTACGGACCCTGTCCGCACGGTCAATAATGCCTTCAAAACTGCAATTGTAATATTGATACCCCTCCAATCCACTACGGAGACTCTTCTGAACCATGGGGTAGGAAAAATCAACCTTGATGCGTGCTTCCCGGGAATCAAGTCTATCCTTGTATTGACGAAGCACACGATCGAGCGTTTCCGGGGAAAAAACTTCATTCTCGTATTCGTAGAATATACGAATAATTCGCGACATATTTATTCCCTTTTTATCGGCATCCAGACTCACTGTGCCCGTGACACGGGACTCCAGGGTTAGATCCTCTCCGTCCGGACCAACAAAGCGTAAAGGTAACCGGAAACCAGAAATACCAACCTGAAGGATTGCCACATTTGCACCTTGCATGTCAGAGGAACCAGAATTTTGAACATCAGGTAAAGACTCACGGTACTCGGGCGTAATCTTAAAATTTGGATCGTACACCCGCTTTAATTTTTGAGGATGATCAGATTTTGTGTCCATGGTAATAATTTTGCGGACTTTTAGAATGTATGCAAACCGTGGGATCTATTTTGCTTTTCCCTGATTGGCCACAGCTTCCATTGCTTTAGCCACCGCCTCGGGATCTCCCAAGTACTTCCTGCTTAATGGTTTTAGGTCGGCATCAAGTTCGTAAACAAGAGGCATTCCAGTTGGAACATTCATCCCAATTATTTCTTCCTCAGAGACACCATCCAAATATTTAATCAGTGCGCGAAGGGAATTTCCATGAGCAGCAATAAGCACGCTTTTACCCAGTTTTATCTGAGGGGCAATCGTTTCTGTCCACAAGGGAAGAAAGCGAGCAACCGTATCCTTGAGACATTCGGTCAAAGGAATGTCAACCTCGTCAAGACTGGCATAGCGACGGTCTTTACCAGCATATCCGTCATCCTCTTTGGACATTGGTGGAGGAGGAATATCGTAACTTCGGCGCCAAACGAGAACCTGATCATCCCCGTGCTTTTCAGCAGTTTCCGCCTTATTTAAACCCTGCAAGCCACCGTAGTGTCGTTCATTAAGACGCCATTCCCGGAAAACCGGGATCCATACTTGATCTAATTCAGTTAATGCAAACCAAAGTGTACGGATGGCCCGTTTAAGAACGGATGTGTATGCCACATCGAATTGAAAACCTGCTTCCTTGAGCAAACGACCAGATTCACGAGCCTCACCCTCGCCTTTAGGAGTGAGGTCAACATCGTGCCATCCGGTGAAGCGGTTTTCCTGATTCCATTGACTCTCGCCGTGTCTAAGAAGTACTAATTTGTGCATCGCTGAAATAAATTAAATATTCTACTATAACGGATTGCCCGGCAGTGGTCACGAATTTTCCGACTTTCGAAAAATTCCACTTTGACTTGGTATTACTTGTGAAAACCCAGGTAATATGCTTGATTCGAATTCATGTTTGGACGGATGCTTTTACTATTTATTTTTCTACCCATGATCGAACTGTATCTTCTGATCATGCTTGGATCGAGGATTGGACCAATGCCGACGATTGGCTTGATTGTTCTAACGGGGATAATCGGTGCAACCCTTGCCCGCCAACAAGGTATATCCGTTCTGACCAAAATCCAGAAAGAAATTGCTTCTGGTAATCCACCCGCTCATGAACTGGTTGAAGGAGCTTTGATAGTGGTCGGTGGTATCGTACTTTTGACCCCCGGTATCATAACTGACGTTTTTGGATTTTCCCTCCTCGTACCTCCCGTCCGCAAAGCCCTATGCCGTGCATTAACCAAATCCTTTACAAAAAAAGTAGGCAAATCGGGTGGATTTTCCTACTCATCAAATGGATTTGGCTCCTTCCGCAAAGATTCTGATGATGTCATCGATGTATAATCTCATTTTTGTTCGATTCATTTTTTTTGCAATCATTGCTGGATTGCTTGGTTGTGGAGGTCCAGACGCAGGCACTTATGAGGGTAAAATTGGTGGAAAAAAGCAGGTAATTATAAGGGTCAATGAAGATGGATCAGTCGTACTTGAAGGCTACTGGCAGGAATCACTAAAGGGTAGCCATGAGAGGGGCACTCTTAAAGGAGAGGATATGGATGCTCTGGTATTTGAAGGTCCACAAAACAAGAAATTTAAGCTAAGAATGCTATATCAGAAAGAAGCAGACGACCTGATTATTCTGGCTATTCAATCGCGTACCTATGGCCCAGGTTCCCGCTATGTCACAACAGAAAAAGATTCTGTTTTTGATCCTCCTCCCCGCTTGAGCAGAAAGATCGATAATTAGTCTTTTATTCATCTCCTTGAGCATCCTCTATCATCCGCTCCAAAGCGTCCCGGAATTCCGGCCCGATCCTTTCCCTCTTTGCAATTTCCAGATAAAATGGAACATAGTCGTTTTGTTGAAGTGCTTTGAGTGCAATGTTGTGAAACGGGTCCTTTGAGGATATGAAATAGGTCATCTGACCGAAGGATAAGGTGATTCCGGTCTCACTCCGGAACACACCAAGTCGTCTATGTTCATCCTGCATCTATGTGTCTTGGTAATGCGAATTAACAAGATAGACAAGCTCGGGATTGAACCCCGATCAAGAGTACGATAGCCTCCAACGATAAATGATTTTTTTTCCGTACCGAGACGATAACCCCACCCGGAATTTCCCTTTGGTCAACTGGCTATTTATTTTGGCAAATATGTGGGTTTTTTTTGCATATCAACTACCGTTGGGGTCGAGGGATCAGGAAGCTTACTTTGCAAATTTTGGATTTATTCCGGCTGCTTTTTTTAGACAATTTTCTCAAAACGATCTCGGGGTAATGGCCTGGGAATGGGGATCAGTGATTACTTCGATGTTTAGTCATGGCGGACTGCTCCATCTCTTGGGCAATATGCTCTTTCTATATCTCTACGGAGACAACCTCGAAGATGCACTTGGCAAAATAAGATACTTTCTATTCTACATAATGTGTGGATTTTTTGCCGCCCTTGCACAATCCCTGATTGATCCAGTATCTGAAATTCCAATGGTTGGTGCATCCGGAGCGATTTCAGGGGTTATCGCAGGCTATCTACTGCTTTATCCAAGGGCAAATATACGAATCTTCTATTGGTTCTTTATCTTTATTGGAACTCTATATCTTCCTGCTTATCTCGTTTTGGGGTTGTGGGTTTTTGAGCAGGTAATTGCCCTGCCAGAATCAATGAAAGCTGCTGGAGGTGTGGCCATCGCCGCCCATTTAGGTGGTTTTGTCGCGGGATTCTTACTCACTCCTTTTATGCGTAAGCCGGGTGTAAGATTATTTCAGGACGGGCATACACGCTCTTTTACTCGCCAATCCCGCAGATTCCGATAAACTGGACTGTTTTCGAAACTGCTAAATGGAAAAAGCATACCAGCCAAAAGAGGTGGAAGATCGCCTCTATGAAAATTGGGAAAAAGATGGTTCCTTCGCGGGAAAAATCAATCCGCAACAACCGGCTTACTCTATCGTAATCCCTCCCCCAAATGTGACTGGGGTTTTAACCATGGGACATGTGCTTAACAACACCATTCAGGATATTCTTGCCCGCCGTGCCAGGCAGCATGGATACTCCACTCTCTGGCTCCCCGGAACGGATCATGCAGGCATCGCTACTCAGACAAAAGTGGAGCAGCAGCTCCGCAAAGAAGGAAAGACCAAACACGACCTTGGCCGTGATGGTTTTCTGGAACATGCAAAGGAGTGGAGGGACAAGCACGGAGGCATCATCCTAAAGCAATTACGCAAGCTTGGTTGCTCCTGCGACTGGGAACGTACAGTGCATACCCTTGACCCGGATTATTCCAGGGCGGTGCTGGAGTCCTTTGTTCGCCTATTCCACAATGGTTATGTGTATCGGGGAAAACGGATGGTGAACTGGTGTCCAGTCAGCCTGACTGCCCTTTCCGATGAGGAGGTAATCATGAAACCTCAAAACGGAAAACTGTACAAGATCCGGTACGAACTGACTGATTCACCCGGCGAATATCTCGAGGTCTCCACCACCCGTCCGGAAACCATCATGGGAGATGTCGCCCTCGCGATCCACCCAGACGACGAACGCTGGCCGTCCCTTAAAGGCAGAAAAGTCCGCCGCCCCCTTCAACCTGCTGAAATTCCAATTATAGCTGATCAGGCAGTGGAAAAAGATTTTGGAACCGGGATGCTGAAAATTACTCCCGCCCATGATCCTTTGGATTTCGAAATTGGGCAACGTCACGATCTTGAAATTATAGATGTGTTTAATCCTGATGGTACCCTGAATGATCTAGGCGGACCAGAATTCTCTGGAATGGACCGCTTTGAGGCCCGCAAGGCGACGGTGGAAAAATTACGCGAGCAGGGAGATTTGATCGATGAGGAGGATCATGCCAATAATGTAGGGTTTTCGGAACGTGCTGATGTACCGATCGAACCGCGACTTTCGGAGCAATGGTTTTTACGCTACCCACGGGTAGAAGAAGCAAAGCGGGCTGTATCCCAAGGTTTTATCCGATATTTCCCTGAGCGTTGGACAAAGACCTATCTCCATTGGTTGGAAAATATTCAGGACTGGTGCATCAGCAGACAATTGTGGTGGGGACACCGAATCCCGGTTTGGTACCGGAAAGGTTCTTCCCGCAGCGATCCACAAAACTGGCATATTTCAGTTGACGGCCCGGAAGATCCAGATAACTGGGAACAGGATGAGGATGTGCTCGATACATGGGCATCCTCATGGCTCTGGCCAATCGCCACGATGGGGTGGCCTGATAAGGAGGAAATGCACAAGCAGGGCCTCGATTATTTCTACCCAACCTCCGCCCTGGTTACTGGTCCAGACATTATTTTCTTCTGGGTAGCACGTATGATCATGGCAGGCCTTGAATTCCATGGCGAGCCAGTCGATCCTAAAACCATTCTCTCGGATGAGGAAATACAAAAGCGTATCCCATTCCGTGATGTCTACTTTACCGGAATCATCCGTGATTCCAAAGGTAGGAAAATGTCAAAATCTCTAGGCAATTCCCCCGACCCACTGGACCTGATAGAAAAATACGGGGCTGACGGTCTGCGCCACGGGATCATGAGTATTGCCCCAAAGGGTCAGGACATCCGTTTTTCTGAGGAACGCATAGAACAGGGAAGAAATTTCTGTAATAAATTATGGAATGTTAGCAGATTCCGACAGATGTCAGATAATTCTGTGAGGACATCTGATCTCAAGTCCATCCTCAAACGGATTCAGCCGGAGCAATTGAACCAGGATGATCATGCTATTCTCCTGCGTCTCATTGAAACCCTCGATGAGGTTGACCGTCTTTACGGTCAATATGAGTTTAATTCTGCCCTTCAATCCATCTACCGGTTTTTCTGGAATGATCTCTGCGACTGGTATGTGGAAAACTCTAAATCGCGCATGCGGGAAGGTGAGGATAAGGATACCTGTCTTGCGGTTCAGGATCTTTGCCTTCGCCAGGTTCTCTTGCTTTTGCACCCGGTGACCCCTTTCATAACCGAAGAATTATGGGATGTTCTTGGATTCTCAGCTGGGAAATCAATCCAGTGGGTATGCCCGGGAAATGGGGAGGAACTTTTAGAAGAGATCAGGTCGGTTGGCATCATCCTAGATCGACTTGCCCTCACTGAAATGCTCGCAATCCGTGAATTGGTCACCTCAATGCGTGCACTCAAGGCAGAGCGTAACCTTGCCAGCAACAACAAGGTTGAATTTTTCTACCTCAGCGATGATTCAAAGGCGGAGGTATTAAATCGTCATCTATCCTCGATCCAAAGCTCCGTAGGTATTGCCGCTTTTAACCGCACAGTCAGTGCCCCCAATGGAATGCCTGCTCTGGTAACTTCTTTTGGCTCGGTCTTCATGGATCTGGCAAGTGGTATTGATGTTGATGCTGAAAAAGCACGATTAAATAAGGAGCTTGAGTCACTGGATAAAATTATCTCAAACATCGAAAAGAAGCTCAGCAATGAAGCATTCACTGGAAAAGCCCCTCCTCAGGTAGTGGAGGGTGCCCGTAAGCAACTCGCTGAGAATCAGGCTAAAAGACAGGAAACTACCGAGGCACTCCAAGCCCTAGCGTAAGCCAAATTCAGGTCCTCCTGCTTGATCCCTCAAATCTTCTCCTCTGACGGACTGGCAAGGTTGGCAAGGCGGGCAGTTCTTCCGCCTGATGCTGAGAACCCACTATTTTATGAGCCATTTGCTGCAGTTCTTTCCAACGGGGAATCCCCAGATCCGAGGCATGCACAATCAAATTCAGAAGGCTTTTCCACTCGACCAGAAGACGCTCTACATCCCCGGTACCCAGTTCCTCAGACTCCTCTTTACTTAGATTCTGAAAGAGGGAACGTTCCCGGATGAAATCTACACCGCCTTCACCATATTCGGGTATTAATCCTCCCCGTAAATATCCGGGACAATCCCGCAACCCAAAAGCCTGGCGGCAAAGTGCAGATAACCTGGATTCCGTTTTTGCCCAAGCACGAAAACGATGGCCTGCCCGAAGGTTAGCGAGATCATAAACTAATTCCTCCACTGGATAACTCTCATCTTCCAGTCCCACCGAGACCGCCAATCCTTCGCCACGGGAAAATTGTGAAAAGATAAGACCTCGGTTTGTGGGACGGGCATCGTCATCAACCAGCCCGAGTATATACCAGGCCTCAACCGGGGTGAGGGAGGAAAGATCATCTTTTGCCGAAGAATTCCCCCCCAGAAAGGGAGAATCAAAAGTGCGGAAACTTTTCCTTAGGGTGGGATTGAGCAGAAAACGTCCTCGGGAATCCTTCCATCCCAGTACCTGAGCATTTTCATAAGTTAAGCGGGCACTGAGGACTTTTCCACGATCCACAAACTCAACCAACTCGCCGCCCTGAGAAATATTCACAAAGAAAGGTCTCAACTGATCCTCCAGACCCCGGCGCTGCCAAGTCTTTCGGGAATACTTCCTCTTACCCCTGGGTCGTTCAATTAATACTGCCTGGCGTAAAAGTTTTCGGAAAGATTTTATCAGGGTAACCCGTTCTCCCAAGGATTCTTCAACATAGACAGCCACGGGGAGTTCCCTGCCATAGGTGGGGGATTTCCGGCTACCAAAGCGACAGGGATTACCAACCACTATCTTACCCAGAGTATCTGGGAGTGAAAGGGCTGAAACCCATTCCTCATCCTTCCGCACCAAGGCATTTTTGAGTAATGCTTTAGTCTGGCCTCCTCTTCTTTCCCAAAGTCCGGAACTATTCAGCATCTCGATCACTTCATTTCTGGATGAATCGACCGTGGGTATGTTTTGTTGATTGGACTGGGTGAGTGAGCGGAAATTTCCCAGGGCTTCGCGAAAGCCTAGCCTAACATGTTCCTCAGAAAACAAACGGTCTGCAAGATGCCGAGCAGCAACAATATGATCTTCACCCTGAGAAATTGCCCGATCCATTTCCTTGAGCAAAGCAGGCCAATCCAAGGTTACAGAACGGTGGAGGCGTAATGGCCTTGCATCCGACAATCTTGCCTGTCGCGGGGCAACCACCACATATCCTCTGCTGTCTTTTCCCCGCCTCCCCGCACGGCCAAACATTTGTAATAATTCATCCGGACTAACCTGAAATAATTGATCATCAATTCGATATTCCCGATCTGTAACCATGACCGAACGCATAGAGAAATTTACTCCAGCACCTAGGCCTGTGGTGGCTACGACAACCAGAAGCTGGCCAGCTTTGGCCAGAGGTTCGACCACTCCAGCCCGTTTCAAATAATCCAACCCACTGTGATGATAGGCGATACGCCGGCGAAGAAGGGAGGAAAGTTCCTTGCCCGCAACTTGTTTCTGCTCTGGGGTAAGCTCTAGTATTTCCGGCTCTGGAAGTTCTTGAGCCAACTGCCTGGCAAGTTCCTCGGCTGATTTTCTGCGGGGGGCAAAAACCAAGATCGGACCAAGTCCAGCCCGGAGTGCACCGTCTACCAACCTTGGCCAATGACCACGGATTTTTTCGGTATGATTGTGATTTTTTAGAAGTACCTCTCCCATCACCTCT
This sequence comes from Opitutales bacterium, assembly GCA_038106225.1. Classification (GTDB taxonomy): domain Bacteria; phylum Verrucomicrobiota; class Verrucomicrobiia; order Opitutales; family Seribacteraceae; genus Chordibacter. The sequence goes on from JAYODK010000031.1 coordinate 14,421, forward strand.
TCTAGAGGGACGGGACGGCGTGCCTCCTCAATCACCGAAACCCGACGGCCATGACTGATTAACCATTCAGCAACCTCCCTTGGGTTGGCTACACTGCCACTCATTAAAAGCAAACTGGTTTCTGGTCTGGCTAGGGCAAGGGTGATTTCATAACCCGGACCTCTTTGGGTGTCCCCCAATAGTTGATATTCATCAACCACAAATAGTTCAGGGGGGTGTTTCCCGGTGATGACACCGCGCTGGGTTTCCAGGGTAGCAACAACCACCCGGGCATCAGTCTGATGACGAATATCACCGGTCACCAGACCGACCTCCCATCCTCTATCCGACCATTCCCGAAATTTATCATTAGCAAGGGCACGGGTAGGTACTGTATAAACTGCCCGTCCCTTGAAACCGCCCTCCATCCATTGTTCAAAAACAAAAGTTTTACCGGCCCCGGTTGGTGCGTGAAGAACTACATCCTTACCCCCTCTCAACTCGTTCAACGCCTGGCGCTGCCATGAGTCGGGAAGAAAAATACGCCCACCAAAATCGTCGCTATTCGTTTGCATTGTTTGCACTGACCGTTTGCATGAAAGGAAGTACCTTATCCCATCACCTACATGCAATCGAATATGAATCATTGGCCAAAAAACTTTCTTTGCTTCTCATGATTCGGATGATTGCAGCTTGTGCCCGTAATCGGGTGATGGGGGCAGGTGGCACTCTGCCATGGAATATCAAGGAAGACTGGGAATATTTTTTGGAAACCACCAAGGATGATGTTCTACTTATGGGAAGGAGATGCTATGATGATTTTATCGAGCATGCAAGTGTCCGGAAAGTAGTAGTACTATCGCGTGATAAAGAAAGGAAATTTGTTCACGCCAAGAGGGCATCTAATTTTCCTGAGGGACTAAAAATTGCTGAGGAAATGGGAAAGGACATTTGGATTTGCGGGGGAGAAGCAATTTATCGGGAAGCAATGCCTGTTGCCCGTGAGCTTTATTTAACACTTATTGATGCCACCTTTGAGGGAGATGTTTTCTTTCCCCACTGGCGTGAAAATTTTAAAAAAGAGATAAGCAGGAGAGAAATAATGAGTGGAGGAAAAAAACTCACTTTTTTGATCCTTTCAAAATAGTAAATAGCAAAATCCCCAATTAGGTTGCCCGAAAGCTTGCTTCCGTTTGTCAGAAAGATTATTTCATATACTCGGAATGACTGATTCTCTACGATTTTTAACCTACGAAGACCTGGATGAAATCCAATTGGAGTTCGGTACCCCGTGTTTCGTTTATGACGAAGCCACCTTACGGGCTAATGCCAAGGAAGTTTTGGACTTTCCCAACGCTTTTGGATTATTTCCACGCTATGCCATGAAGGCAGCCCCAACTGCGGCTATTTTACGTATATTCAACAATGAAGGATTGGGGATTGATGCCAGTTCGGTTTATGAAGTCGAACGGGCCGTACGAGCAGGATTTGGTACGGAATCAATTTCGCTAAGTACCCAAGAACTTGCAGATGATTTTATTTATTGGGCTCAGGATGGTATCCGTATAAATCTGTGCTCACTTAATCAGATTCATAAAATAGGAAAGTGGGGCAAGGCCAGAAGGGTTGGTCTAAGGTTCAATCCGGGCAAGGGATCGGGTGGAAATAACCGAACAAATGTGGGAGGTCCGGCAAGCAGTTTCGGTATCTGGAAAGATGACTTACATGAGGCAATCAGGCTTTGTCAGGAATACAAACTGACCGTGGAAAGAATTCATACCCACATTGGTTCAGGATCAGACCCAGAAGTCTGGAAAACTGTTTCATCAATGACACTGGATATCGCCCGGTCCTTCCCCTCGGTCGATACAGTTAATTTAGGGGGTGGCTACAAGGTTGCCCGCATGCCCGATGAGAAATCAACCAACTTGCATCAAGTTGGTGCCCCTGTGAAAGAATTATTTGAAAAATTTGCGGAGGAAACACACAGAGAACTGAAGCTGGAGATCGAGCCAGGCACCTACCTCCTTGCCCACGCATGCAGCATTGTCTCCCGCGTCCAGGATGTAACCAGCACCGGAAAGGATGGATATCGCTTTCTCAAGCTCGATTCCGGGATGACCGAAATTCTCCGGCCCAGTCTCTATGGTGCCCAACATCCAATCCACTTGGTCTGTGAACCAGGACAGCAAAAGTTCCGCGAATCCATGGAACAAGTAGTGGTAGGTCATTGCTGCGAATCTGGTGATCTTCTTACTCCTGCAAACGGAGATCCTGAAGCTTTGGCTCCGCGAATACTGCCTCGTGGAGAAATTGGAGATTTTTGCGTTATTGAAGGTGCCGGTGCCTATTGCTCATCCATGGCTGCCAAAAATTATAACTCCTTCCCGGAAGCGGCAGAAGTTTTGCGAAAAACAGATGGCCGGCTGGCTCTAATCCGAAAGCGTCAAACCTTTGACCAAATTATCGAAAACGAAGTAGTCCCGTGAAAACTTCGGGCCTCGGTCGATTCACACTCGGGCAACCAATACCTGCCCGCACACATGCGGTCTGTGTGAGCCTACCTAAAATGACCGATGTGATTGGCTATGAGGAAAAAGATCCTGATACTCTGGCAGCGATGCCCACTGGATATCCTAGGTTTGTCAGGCATGAAATGATCCATCGAATGATTGGGCATTTGAACCAACTTTCTTCCTTTGATGGGTCCGGATATTTGTTTGCCCGGCAGCAGGATTCAGAGGAGGTAATAAAACGCTTTGGTTTGGAAGGCTTTCAGCTATCAGCAAACGATCAATGGACCCTGCTGCAAATTCCTGCTCAATCCTCCAAAAATTCCTTAATCTCCGCTCATTTTCAGCATACTGGATGTGGCATTTCCTCCCGCTTGGCAGAAGATTATCTATGGAACCATGGATTGATAGATACCCGCGAAACTTCATCTGATATTCCAGATGCTGCATTGATCATTAAGAAAACGATTTCCCAAGCACACGGTCCCCAAGTAAGCACGGATGACCTCTTGCTCGCCTCATCCGGTGCCAATGCTTTTCATGCCTTGTTCAAAGCAGCGAATGAGCAAGCAGAGAAAAAGAAAAAGACTGTTTGGATAAGATGGGGCTGGCTATACCTAGACACCATTGAAGTGATGAATATGTACGGCAAAGAAACCGGGCATGTTCTTGAAATTCATCAGGTTGGAAGCACTGATCAACTGGTGACTATTTTCAAAAAATATGGTGAGCAAATTGCCGGTATTGTCACTGAATTTCCCACCAATCCACTTCTTCAATCTGGAGACCTGGAGATGGCCCGTTCCCTTTGTGATCAGGCTAATGCTCTCCTTATTGTTGATCCAACCATGGTTTCTCCAAAGAATGCAAAAATTACCCATTTAGCCGATGTGGTGGTCAACAGTCTCACCAAGTATGCCGGCTGGAAAGGAGATGTAATGATGGGAAGTCTAGCCTTTCCCGGACATTCAGTGCATGGACAAGAGCTCATGGGGAGAACAAGAGAATTAATTTGTTCTCCCTACCGGGGCGACCTTATCCGCATGGCTGAACAAATTCCCTATTACGAGGATTTTATCGAAGGAACGAACTCCAATGCCCTTTTAGTTGCTGAATTTCTGACCAAACACTCAGGGATTAAAAAAGTTCACTGGGCATACCAAGATCAGTTCCGCAGGAATTATGAAAAATTTGCCGGGCCCGACTCCCCTGGTTGTAACTTAAGCTTTGAATTGATGGGGGATTTTGAGAGTTTTTATAATCGTTTAAAGATGCTCAAGAGTCCAAGTTTTGGGACTGAGTTCTCCAATTGTTGCCCTTATGTATATCTTGCACATTATCCACTAATCAAATCGGCAAACGGTCGTTCCCTCCTCAAAGAAGCAGGTCTTTCAGCACATTTGCTCAGACTTTCTGTTGGATTGGAACCCTCCGACAATATAATCGAAACACTCGATCTTGCCCTTCAATAAAAATGCTCCCCGCCCGAAAACGAGGAGCATCATTGAAATTAGGTTATGGTAAAGGTTTCCCCTTGAGGGATCATTCAAAGGAAAAAGGATCAAGTACTTTTCTCACTCTTCTTTTGGACAATCTTACATAGGCAGGAACACCATTTTCGAAAGGCACCTGAACTTCTCCCATAATTAGGGGCTGTGCATACTTAATGAATTTTGCGGTCATGCTAACGCCATCCTCGGAAATCCAGTCCTCAGGAATTTCCTTTACCCCGTTGGCAATCTCCGAGAGAGGAGCGAGTCCAGTTTCGCATGAGTATGCCTCGCCTTCACCCCGGACCAAAATGACCATCTTGTCTGTCTCACCATCCATTGCAGCTTTTACTGCAGCTTGTCCGGCCATAAAAGCTTCGTCATTGTCGGTTTGAGAGGAACAATGAGCTGCTGCCCTTTGTCCAATACCAAATTTAGAGGACCTTGCTTTGACAGCAAGATTCTGCTCAACAAAGTTGGCGAGAAAATCTCCAACGCCCCCTAATTGTTGATGTCCAAATGCATCCTGTCCGGTCGCGGAATTGGCGACATAGTTTCCATCCTTATCAACCAAACCCTCCCCGACAACAACCATGCAATATCGGTTCTTCTTTAAAACAGTTTGCACATCTTCTATAAATTTGTCCTTGGAAAATGGCAACTCGGGCAAGTAGATAAGATGTGGTGCGTCGTTTGGATTTTCTTTGCTCTTGGCAAGAGTGGTTCCAGCTGCAATCCAACCGGCATTTCTACCCATAACCTCGATAATTGACACCAAGTCATGCTGTCCCATTGCTTCATGATCCAACGCGGACTCCTTTACCACGGAGCATAAATATTTTACCACACTTCCATAACCAGGGCAGTGATCGGTGGTGACTAGGTCGTTGTCAATGGTTTTAGGTACACCAATTACACGCAAGGCATAACCTTTGCTTTGTGCGAGCTTGGAAATCTTGTCGGCAGTGTCTTGGGAATCATTTCCTCCACAATAAAAAAAGTAGCGAATGTTATGGGCCTCAAAAACTTCAAGAATCCGCTCATATTCCTGATCTCTCTTGAGCTTAAACCTGCAGGTACCTAGTGCGGAAGCCGGGGTGTATCGCAGACCACGAATATTTTGCTGGGACTCCTCAGCAAGATCAATCAGATCTTCCTTGAGAATACCAAGTACGCCATTCATTCCTCCATAAATTTCTTCGATGCATTCCTGATTGAGTGCTTCCGAGATTACCCCGGCTACACTAGCGTTAATAACGGCAGTAGGCCCGCCCGATTGAGCGACCAAGCAATTTCCAATTAGTTCTTCAGCCATGACTT
>JAYODK010000101.1:0-2836 GCA_038106225.1 Opitutales bacterium
GTGTTTCAACCAATAACGCAAAGAAAGGAATGAAATTATGTTCAATTCCATAAGATGGGAATATCAAACCACTCCTCCTTCCACATCTGATCCTTCGAGGTGTAGAAGGCCATTATTACCCCAACAGGTTCCGAACCCATGTAGATTTTTTCAGGGTTTAACTCCTGCTTTAAATTCTTGCTAGTTGAGAAATTTTAAACCTTGAAAGGAGGCAATCAGAAATGAATATGTTTACCAAGTACTTTAGATGGCCCGATATTTTCGAGCATAGTATTTCAAAATCTCGAATAATGGAAAGAAAGCGAAAATATCGTCTGATTTTGACCAATCCGCGTTACCCCCCATCAAACTAAAGAGTTTAATTTTGTTCGGCCAAGTAACCTTATTGGCTTACAAGAAAAAGTGAAGTTGTAGAACTTTTAGATACATACATCCAATTTCGCCGGACCTTTTTTTATTAAGCTTTCTTGTAAATTTTTGCAGGGAAGCTTTTTACATTTATGTTTACTAAATTAGCTAAGAAGCAGGCACTTGCAATTCATCTATATTGCTTTAATCAATAGAAATGCTTTCCATTATACTGTTGTGTAGTGCATTAATCTTTTTCTTTGCTTATCGTGTATATGGTACTTTTTTAAGCAAGAGATGTGGTCTAGATGATTCAATCCAAACTCCAGCCATCGAGAAGAAAGATGGGATAGATTATTCTCCGGCCCGTGCATCCGTGCTCTTTGGTCATCATTTTTCGTCGATTGCTGGTGCGGGGCCAATTGTGGGTCCCATTCTTGCGGCAACTTATTTCGGTTGGGGACCGACTTGGATATGGATACTGGTTGGTGCCATCTTCGTGGGTGGGGTACATGATTTCGGTAGTGCTTTAATGTCACTTCGCAATGGGGGACGTTCCATTGCAGATGTTATGAAAGGATTGGTCGGTGAACGGGCGGGCAAGCTATTCCTGATTTTTGTACTACTTGCCTTAGTTTATGTGATCATAGTTTTTCTGGACCTTACTGCTGCCACCTTTACTAAGCAACCAGCTGTTGCTAGTGCATCAGGTTGGTTTATTGTGGTGGCTGTAATCTTTGGAATTTTATTGCGGTCAGCTCGGTTTTCTCTCGGTTCTCTGGCAATGGTTTTTTTCCCGGTTACTTTTTTTGGGCTAATTATTGGACATTATTTTCCTGCCCCTCTTTTAACCAAGGAAATATGGATATCGATTACTCTAATCTATTGTTTTTCTGCTGCTGTTCTACCAGTTGGTTTGCTCTTGCAGCCAAGGGATTTTTTGAGTGCAGGATTTTTATATGCCATACTGGCATTGGGTGCTTTGGGTATGCTAATATCTGGAGAATCTTTGGAGCTCCCTGTATTTTTGAGCTGGGAATCTGAAAAGCTTGGCATGCTTGTGCCGTTCCTTTTTATCACTGTTGCCTGTGGTGCCTGCAGTGGTTTTCATAGTATTGTTGCCAGTGGCACAACATCCAAACAACTGCAAAAGGAGAGCGATACCCGTCGGGTGACTTATGGTTCGATGTTACTTGAAGGAATGTTGGCAGTTTTTGCCCTTGCTTGTGCAGCTGTTTTAAGTGCTGGTGAGCGCGAGGCAGGGGGTACTCCAGTTGCAATTTTTGCAGGGGGTGCTTCGAAGTTTTTTTCTGCCCTTGGTGTGCCAAGTTATCTGGGTATTGAGTTTGCCATGCTAGCTATCAGTACCTTCTTGCTTACTACTCTTGATACCTGCACCCGTCTTACCCGTTTCCTGATTGAGGAGTTGTTCGACTGGCGAAACCAAACGAGCAGATATCTGGGCACTTTGGGTGCTTTACTTCTGCCTGGATTGCTTGTTTTTCAATCCTTCCCTGGACCGGACGGGAATCTCCAGCCGGTTTGGAAAGCAATTTGGCCGCTATTTGGAGCGACCAATCAGTTGCTTGCTGCATTTGCTCTTCTAACCTTGGTTGTTTTTCTTAAAGTTCGCGGCACCTCATACGGGTTTGCTCTTTGGCCAGCAGTTTTAATGATTGTTATGCCAATGATTGCCTTGGGCTGCATGGGGTGGCAGAATGGAGCTGATTCCCTTATAGGAGGAACCTCCTTTGCTATGTTTTTGCTCGGTTGTTACCTAACTTTTGTATCCTGGAAAGAGGTCCGTTCTGATAAACAAATTTCTGACTAATAATAGGATGGTAGTTGCAGATTATACTTAAAGCATCAGAGCACAAAGTCTGGTGCTTTTTCCTCAGGTTTGTCATCAGTTTTAGATTTAAGAGCAGCTTGGATTGTTGCTTTAAGCTTATCGGGTGAACATGGTTTATTAAGAATTTTAAAAAGAGAACCTGATTGCAGAGCCTCCGCTCCACCAAATTCAAAATCCGCATGACCAGTCAATAATATACACATGGTATCGGGGTTACTTTCTTTAATTTTCAGGAGTAGTGTTGCACCATCCATTTTCGGCATTCTCATATCAGAAACGACAACGGGAAAATGACCCTGCTCATTAATTATTTCAATGGCTTCGTGTGGACCATTTGCAACAGTTACCTGAAATGTTCTTCCAAGGTTTAGTTTTATTCCTCTTAGGATAGATTCCTCATCATCAACAAATAAAACTTTCTCATTCATTATTCTTTTGAAGCATAGTAGATTTACGAATGCAAGAACTACCTTTTAATAGTTTTACTCATGCATTCTTGTGGAATTAATGAGCTTATCGGTAAGAGCGGTAACAATTATAAATATTTTGTCGATTCCTCTCCTCAAGCTTGCTATATAAATATTTTGAATGCCCGAGTGGCGGAATGGTAGACGCTGCGGACTTAAAATCCGTTTC
>JAYODK010000102.1:0-2813 GCA_038106225.1 Opitutales bacterium
ATCAGTATGTCTGTACTTTCCCTGGTCACCACTTTGTGATGCGTGGATTGATGAAAGTTCGTTAACGCGGCCCTGCCGCTTCGGCTTTCCTTTTTCCCTTAATTTCCATAGGCTCAATTCTTATGAGCGAACTGCAAAATTTTCGGGATAAGGAAGCCAACTTTGATCTGGCTAAAAAATTGAACCTTTTGGTGTGGGTTATTTCTGTCGCCGTGCTCGGACTGGTGGTGATGATGCAGAAAATAAAAATCCCCTTACCCGAGGGTGCAGATCTTAGCAGCCTTCCCGGGTTCCATGCCTTGCTCAATTCGATGGCTGCGGTCTTTTTGGTCCTGGCCATCCGGGCGATTAAAAATGGCAAAGTGATTCTGCACCAAAAAATGATCTATGCAGCCTTTATCTGCTCTCTGGTTTTTCTTTTGTCCTATGTAACCTACCATATCACCACCCCGGCTACCTTGTTTGGGGATGCCAATAAAGATGGGTTATTAAGCTCGGCAGAAAGAGAGGCGGTGAGTGGAAGTAGGCCCTATTATTTGTTTATCCTGATCTCCCATATTGGACTGGCGGCTCTGAGTTTCCCCTTCATTCTTCGGACCTTTGTTCATGCCTTTACCAACCAGTTTGAAAAGCACCGCAAACTATCGAAGAAAGTCTTTCCTGTGTGGTTGTATGTGGCGGTTACTGGACCAATAGTCTATTTTTTCCTTCAGCCTTATTATTGAGATAAATTCTTGATGCAGTAGGAATTTTAAACGAGTAGACTGTTCAATTTGATTCCAAAATTTTTATTTCACAAGCAAGGCAAATTCCCACTCTGGTTTTGGTTAATTATTTTTATCGGAGTTGTTCTGCGAATTGCTTCGATAGGTTGGAATGACCGGTTACTTGGAGATGTCAATTTATTTGCCCTGACGGCCAAAGAATATTCGGAGAGTGGCAAATTATACTATCCGATGAAATATGATTTTTCCCCTTTAACTCAGTGGGGAGAATTTAAAACCCCTCAGTCTCAGCATCCGCCCTTATGGGCATTCCTTGGAGGCGTCTTAGGACATTTATTACATATACATAACTATTATGGGATTCTTCAAATATTGAGTTTATGTTCGCAGTTTCTACTCATGTGGGTAATTTATAAGGTCTGTCTACATTTTGGTCGGAACTGTGTGATCTTTGTTGTATCAGCGATTGCAATTTCTCCAATGATGATTGATTTTGCTGGTAACGGGAGTCAGTACACTTTGGGGGCAGGGTTTATGTTCATGGCGTGCTTAGTTTTGCTAGGTACAGTTGGCTCTTATATCAGGTTATTTTTTGGAGGCATTCTATGCGGTCTTGCATTTTGCACTCACGGAGCCTTCGTTTTAAATATTTTAGCCATTCTGGTTGTGGCAATTATTTGGGGTGATACTTTTCAAAAGAAGATAGTTTTTTCGGTCTTTTGCATCTTGGGGTTCTTGATAGCCCTGACTCCTATGTTTATTTTCCGACTCGAGCATTTTGGTTCTATTTTCCATAACTTGAATTCTATTTACTTGGGGGGTGTATTAGGAAAGCTGAATTTGACTGAATCAAAAGAAGGAATTTTCTGGATGCTTGATGACGAGTGGGTCCTTTCAGATATACTAAAATATGCTCAAAATTGCCTAAAGGTTTGGGCCAAATTTTTGGTTTCACTTCTCTGGGAATGGGGGCCGACCTCGGCTCTTTTGGGGATATTTTGTTTCTTAGCCAAAGGGTCAAGGAGCCTTATAATAGTATCTTTGTTTTTTGCTTCTGTTATGATCCCCATATTGTTGTGGCCAGGATTTAAAACTAGGTTCCTCTTGCCCTTACTTCCAATCTTTTTCCTCTTTTCATGCCTCGGCTTTGAAGCGGTAAAAGCAAGACTTCCTAAATTTTTAAAGATAAGCCAAATTTGCATATTGGGAATTCCGCTTTGGTTTAGTATTTCCTGGATTTGTTCCATTGCCCTGACGGGATCTCCTTCAAGGTACTATACCTTCGATTTAAAGCACAAGAAGGACTACGAAGAGATGGTCGATCTTACTCGTCAAATGAATGCCATAGAGCAGGCAATGTTGATCGGGTCTGCAAAATCCTTGGATGGGGGAGTTGAAGGCGTTTACTACCATAAGTTTCCATATGTTCATGCACGAGGATTCGATTGGAATTTGATCCAAAGAATTCGCAGAGATTACAATGCTCAATATTTTTGGACCGATGAGATCATGCTGCCCAAATATGAGGAAAATCTAAAAGATTTGGAACTGTTGCTTCAGTCCGGGAAGTTTCGTCTTTATCGATTTAAAAAATTGAATGGATAAACTGAGAAATTCCTCTTCCTTGTTTTAATTACGATTGCTTAGTCTGACCACCATTTGGCAGACTGTATCTTATGATTTACTTACCTAGGTTTTCGTATCTTTTAGCTATTCTTGCTGGTTCATGTCCTCTCTTCGGGGAAAGTCCTAATGTGCGAACAGAAGTTCATGAGGAGGGTGGTAAAAAAGTCACCTACATGTACATCGATGAGATTAAAGTCCACGAAACCGATCCCTCCAAACAGCCCTTCCCTGAGGTGGTTGAGCCCAAGCCTTATAATGAAAGCAAGGCGAAGGCTCCCGAGAATGCGGTGGTTTTATTTGACGGTACGGAATCAAGTTTAAGCAATTGGTCAGCCATGAACGGTGAGCCAACCAAGTGGAAGTACGAGGAAGGTGCATTGGTTGCAGTTCCTCGGTCCGGATATATCCGATCCAAGCAGGAATTTGGTTCCTGTAAATTATATCTCGAATTTGCTACTCCTG
>JAYODK010000103.1:0-2800 GCA_038106225.1 Opitutales bacterium
TACGCACATTAATCATATCATCCACAAAGGCAGTGGACTTATCCATGCGGCCATCCCCATCAGTATCTTCCAATACCATCACCCGGCTCGCCCTATCATTCTCCCCCGTTCCATCGAGATCCTTCATGTAGGTACGAAACTCACCCACCCAGATTCTTCCATGGTCATCCCAATTTACAAACACTGGATCCTTGACCAAAGGTTCGGCAGCAACCAGCTCCACTCGAAAGCCAGGGGCTACTTTAAATTTGGACAGGGATTCCTCTGGACTAAACAAGGGAACCACCCCAGGTGACCATTCTCTCCAGTTCAATGAATCGAGAAGACTGAGGTTTTTTTCTTTTTTGTCTCCTTCCTGACTGATCAGAGGAGATGCCGATAAAATGATAAGGAATAAGGTAAACCCTAAAGATTTCATTCTCAAATCCTATTGAGGAAAAAGCTTCACGCAACTAGATTGTCTCGTGTAAAGCAATTTGGGAAAGATCAACCGAAAGCAGGTTAATACTTGATTATACTAGGGATAGTATTCCATTTGGATGACTATGAAATCAATACTTTGGCAACTCTCGTTTCTGGCTTCCTCTGTTTGCTTTGCACAAACAGAAGCAAACTCTTCAGAGCTATTTGGAAATGCTTTTCCAAAACTGGATCATCTGGCCACTGGAGAGTGGTGGAAAATCGGCAAGAATAAGAAAGGATCTAAAGTGCCTCAATCCATGAAACCAGTGCGAAGTCAGGTGATCGCGTTTGCCCTTTACAGCTATGATGCGGGCACACTTAAGCTCACCGCACAGCTATATCCATTATTTCCTGAAGAACCCCGGGAGGTTGGGTTGGAAATTAAAAAAGAAAAGACCTGGAAAGAAATCTCTAAGGTAAAGATAACCTATCCGGGATGGAGTGCCCATTTTCGGGTCAATAATTGGAATGGGGCCAAAAATTATCCTTACCGGATCAGACACGGGGAAAGTGCGGTTTTCGAAGGAATGATCCGTCGGGACCCGTTGGACAAAAGAGATATCGTTGTCGGAAATTTATCCTGCAATTCAAGCCGGGACAAGGGACCTCGTACCAACATCGTCAACAACCTCAAAAAAATAGATCCTGACTTGCTCTTTTTTGCCGGAGATCAGACTTATCGACATACCGAACATACCGCAGGTTGGATCGAATTTGGCCTGCAATTCAGGGAGATCATGAAAGACCGACCCACCATTACCATCCCCGATGATCATGATGTAGGACAGGCAAATCTCTGGGGCGAGTACGGAAAGAAAGCCAAAACCCCTGCGGGTCCAAATGGTGGATATTACTACCCGCTCGAATATGTAAAGATGGTCGAAAGACAGCAAACATGGCACCTGCCTGATCCTGCACACACCGAACCTCTTCCATCAGGTCTACAAACCTATTTTACCCGTTTGCGGGTGGGAGGGATGGACTTTGCCATTTTGGAGGACCGTAAATTTAAGAGTGGCCCACAGGGAAAGATCCCCAAAATGGGTCCGCGGCCCGATCATATCAACGACCCAGCATATGACCGAAGTTCCGTGGATTTGAAAGGTCTAAAACTTCTTGGCGAAGAACAGTTGAAATTTCTTTCCCAATGGTCGCAGGACTGGACTGGAGCACAGATGAAAGCGGCTCTTTCCCAGACTGCCTTTTGTGGAGCTGTTCATATCCATGGCCGACCAAATGACAGGCTCCTAGCAGATCTGGACAGCAATGGCTGGCCCCAGACAGGCAGGAAAAAAGCACTTAAGGAAATCCGCAAGGCCTGGGCACCCCACCTCTGTGGAGATCAGCACTTGGCTGTGGTGGTTCAGCATGGAATCGAAAATTATCGGGATGGTCCTTTCGCTTTTACCAGCCCGGCCATTGTTAATTCGATTTATGGCAGATGGTGGCATCCATTGAATGATCTTGCTGGGGACAATCCGATTCCTGAAAGTCCTCTCCCATGGACCGGAGACTATGAGGACGGACTGGGAAATAAAATTACCATGCATGCCTATGCCAACCCCCCTGCGGATCGGAGCAATGAACGAAACCGGGCCGATGGCTTTGGAGTTGCCAGATTCAACAAGGAAACCCGTAGCGTAACCTATGAGTGCTGGCCTAGGTTTTCTGATGTATCTGATGGGGACAAGGCTCAGTTCCCCGGATGGCCGGTCACCCACAAAATCGAGCAAAATGATGGACGGGAAGTGGTGGGCTGGTTACCGATGATTACCTTTAGCAAACCCGACCAGGTGATACAGGTGACCAACAAGAAAACCAATGAGGTGCTTTACACCATTCGAGCAAAAGGTAAATCCTTTCAGCCTAAAGTTTACTCGATGGACCCCCACGAAATAAGGTCTGGTGAGAACGAACCCGAAACTGTGGTAATTCCTCAAATACAACCAGTCAGGAACCCCGAAATGGCGAAAAAGATTTCCGTTTCTATCTGATTACTCTCCGTGCTTCAGCGACGCACCTTTAGCAACTTTAAAGTTTCTGGCTGAGGCCAAATAGGAAACCAGATCGCGTAAATCCTGAGGAGCTAAGGTTGCTCCCATTGCGGGCATGGCAGAAATAGGCGGACTCAGTTCAACGATTTCGGTTCGCAAGTAAGTCGTTTCTTGCCCATCCAAGGCAGCAAGGACCACTTCCTGATCATTTTCCGATACCAAACGGCCCGAAGCAATATCACCTGATTTGAGCTGTGCCGTGGATAATCCATATCCCGGCGTGATTTCCGCACTCGGATTAATCACAGATTCCAAGAGCTTTTGCCTTTTCAATCGTATGCCCA
>JAYODK010000032.1:0-19047 GCA_038106225.1 Opitutales bacterium
CGTTATTGATAAAGCCAATCAATGGCTTGAACAAAAGCTAAGAAATGATGAAAATTTACGAGGTAGTTGGTTATGGTTGCATCAAAGATGGAAGCCCGGAGCTGGGCAAGTTAAGAAAGGAAAGATCCGATGAGTGCCCTTGAGGATAATCACGAAGATATTATTGGTAAAGCTATGCGCGGTCAGGCTGTTGGTAAAAATGAAATGGCTCAGCGACTTGGCGTAGATAAGCCGGAAATTGAAGCCATTTTGAATGGCGAAGCTGATGAGAAATTAATTTATGCCATGGCTGGTGAGTTGCAACTGGATGGTAAAAAGCTTCTTCGTTCCGCTAAAAAGGAATGGTCTCCTTCACCTGTTGAACTTTCAGGTTTAAAGCAGATTAGCTCAAATTATGGAGATATGATCGTAAATGCCTATGTTATCTGGAATGAGATGACAAGAAATGCATGGATTTTTGACACAGGGACAGATGCGCAGCCGATCTTGGCGTTGATTAAAGAAGAAAGGCTCAAGGTTGATGGCATTTTCCTGACCCATACGCATCGGGACCATATTGCGTGTTTGGATGATTTACGAAGCCAGTTTGAGAATCCAAGAGTTTATGTTCATCAACTCGAGCTATTTGATGGATGCGAACCTATTGAAGAAGGATTTAAGTATTCTATTGATTCACTCTCGCTCGAAACCAAACATACACATGGACATTCTGTTGGCGGTTTAACTTATGTTCTTGATGGACTCGAAAAACTAGTCGCAGTGGTCGGTGATGCAATCTTTGCTGGTTCAATGGGCGGGGGAATGGTTTCTTACGAAGATGCTTTGCGAACCAATCGGGAAAAGATCATGACCTTGACTGATGACACTATCTTGTGCCCCGGGCATGGTCCATTATCTACTGTCAGGGAGGAAAAACAGAACAATCCGTTCTTCCCGGAGTTCTCATAGTGAATTTCAGCGCGACTGGAGACGGAAGTCATCCAGTCCTGAATTTCGGCAGAGATCGACTACTGAAGTAACATACTTTAGAGGAACATTTTCGTCGGCTACTACCAGAACCGATGGTTTTTTAGGTAGCTCAGATGTTGTTCTCATCACTTTACCTATCTCGCTTAAATTATCTTTATTCCCATTTAGGTAGTACTCACCTTCTTTTGAGACAGAGACAATTAATTGGTTGGTAATTTTATTGGAACCTGCGGTATCGATCTTCGGTAACTTTACATTTAAGGCACGAACTTCCTGAAATTGCATACTGGTAAGGAAAAAAAGAATAAGTACCATGAGGACATCAATGAGAGGGATAATATCCACTCTAGGACTTCTTCGCCGGGGAGATCGAAGACTCATCGTATAATTTCGGGAGGTATTCCTTTCTTGTCGGCAGCCTCAATTAATCGAGCAGCAAGCCACTCAAGTGCAGAAGCTCGCTTATCGATCAATCTCTGCAAATAGGAATTAAAAAGTAATGTTGGTAGTGCGATGGCAAGACCGGCCATTGTGGTAAGTAAGGCGAGTGAGATGCCCTGAGAGAAAAGGGATTTATCTACCGTACTTCCTGCCGGCATTTGCGAGAATACTTCGACAAGCCCGGTGACTGTACCAAGTAATCCAATGAGTGGGGCACCTGCCACGACTACTTCGAGAAGAAACATACCTCGCTCCATGGCTGAAACTTCTAGTTTAGCGTATGTCCGCAAGGTTTCCTCAGAAGCATTTTCATGAATTGCTACGTGGACAATTCTCTCAGCAGCAGAACCTTGTTTCCATTTTTTATTGGGAAAGTCGCCGTTAAGAAGGGCTTTTTCAACTTTTCTTGGAAATGTAACTCCCCGTCTCAAGGCAAATAAGCGCTCCAAGGTAATAAAAGTTGATAAAATTAAACACAGAGCTAGAGGATAGGCAAAGATGCCCAATTGTTCATAGCCAATTTGAGGAGATAGCTTCTTTAATGATAAAATAACCGACTCTGGTACTTCTTTTTCAGAAACAATGTGTAAATTTTGATTTGAGTAGTGTTTGAACGATGAGTCGAATTGGTGTGGCTTAGGAAGATCAAAAAGTGCCCAAGGCACATCATCTTGTGAGTAAACTCCAAGAGGTATGTGTCCAAGTGCTGAATCTCTGAGCTGTGGATAGTTTTGAGGATTAAGGGCAACCAGAGAAATTCCCGATTTTCTTAGCTCTTCAAAAAAAGCTTTGGGTTTAATTTCTTTTGGATTTTCAGGCAAACAGCCGGAAAATAAAAAAAGACTAAATAAAAAAACTATTAAGTATTTCAGGAGATTGGGCATACCAATCAATCTGTTAAATATAAGCGAGTTGCTGAGCTACATTGTCTATTTCGGATTTAGCAGACAACAATTCGTCTAGTGGATCCCAGCTTCCATTAAGTAAAGAATCCCTAGCACCTGCTCTCATGTCGCATGGAAGTATGAGATCGCCTGCTTTAACCTGGAGTAAATCCACATCAACGGTTATCTGGATGCGGGGATTTCCATCAATCCATCGGGCAAGTTTAGCTCGGTTGTCAGCATCCACTGACACACAGGGAATTCCAAGATTAATGGAGTTTCCGAAGAAAATTTCTGCAAAATTGCCTGCTATAATTGCACGAAAGCCGGCACGGTAAAGAGATTGCGGGGCATGTTCACGTGAGCTGCCGCACCCAAAGTTTTTCCCGGACAGCATGATCGAAGCATTAGAAAACCGAGTGTCATTGAGTGCATGTTCTTTGGGGTTTCCTTGGTTATCAAATCTGACATCATGAAATAAGTATTCGCCCAGACCATCAAAGGTCACGCATTTCATGAAGCGTGCAGGAATAATGCGGTCGGTGTCAATATCATCACCTGGGATGTAAATACCTGTGCCGCTAACCTCTTTAATTTTTGCAAGAGCCATGATCTTATTTGTTAAAGTTTAATTCTTGAATACCTTGCGGGCATCGGTAACTTTTCCGGTAACGGCAGCAGCAGCAACCATAACCGGGCTCATCAGCATAGTTCGTCCAGTAGGACTGCCCTGCCGGCCCTTAAAGTTTCGATTGCTGGAACTGGCGCATAGCTGATCACCGATTAACTTGTCTGGGTTCATCGCCAAGCACATTGAGCATCCTGCACCACGCCATTCAAAGCCAGCGTCCCTGAAGACTTTATCTAAGCCTTTTTTCACTGCCATTTGACTTACGATTTGGGATCCAGGAACCACGATAGCTAGGATACCCTCTTTTACTTTGTGACCATTCAAATGTTTTGCCACTTCTTCCAAATCAGATAATCTGCCGTTTGTACAAGAACCGAGAAAAGCAACATCGATGGGAGTGCCTTCTAGAGGAGAACCAGCACTTAGTTGCATATACTCGAGTGCTTCAATTGTGCCAGCACGGTCATCATCAGAAACGGAATCAGGAGATGGGATCGACTCATCTACCCCAATTGCCTGTCCTGGGTTAATGCCCCAAGTTACGGTGGGTGGAATGTCCGCCCCATTAATTTTTACAACATCGTCGTAAGGACAACCTTCATCTGAAGCAAAAGAACGCCATATTTCCAGAGATTGTTCCCAGTTCTCATCTTTGGGGGCATAAGGTCGGCCTTTGATATATTCAAATGTGGTGTCGTCAGGGTTAATATATCCGACACGGGCACCTCCCTCGATGGACATATTGCACACGGTCATTCTCTCTTCCATGGTGAAGCGGTCAAAGACTTCTCCTGCATACTCATAAGCGTATCCGGTGCCACCATTTACTCCGAGTTTACGAATTATATGAAGAATAACATCCTTGGCATAAACTCCGGGAGCAAGAACTCCATTAACTTCGATTCTCCGAACTTTAAGTTTTCCCAGAGCCATGGTCTGGGTAGCCAATAAGTCACGAACCTGCGAAGTACCTATTCCAAAAGCAATTGCACCAAATGCACCATGGGTTGATGTGTGAGAGTCTCCGCAGGCAATGGTCATTCCTGGTTGTGTTAGGCCCTGTTCTGGGCCAACAACATGCACAATGCCCTGCTTGCCGCTGGAGACATCGAAGAATGTCACTCCAAACTCTTGGCAATTCTTGCGAAGTTCTTTGATCATCGCATCAGCCAGAGGGTCTGAGTAGGGCTCGTTTGTTTCATTGGTGGGCACAATGTGATCGACCGTGGCAAATGTACGTTCTGGGTAGCGCACGGGTAAACCTTTTTCACGAAGCATACCAAATGCCTGAGGGCTGGTTACCTCGTGAATTAAGTGCCTGCCCACAAATAACTGAGTCTGACCATTAGACAGTTCTTTTACTGCATGGACATCCCATACTTTTTCGAAAAGATTTCTTGGTTTCATTAATTCAAAAGAAAGAAACTAAAATAAGAAAAGCAAACGGCAAGCTAGTAAAAGAAACCTACCCAAATAATAATGAAACTATCGAAAACTGAACCTAATTTCTGTAGGCTTGCCTCATTCTTCTGAAGAGTGGACTGACTTTGTTAGTTTGATCTCCCTCAGAGCAGGTTGGCTGTATGTGTAACTTGCGAAAGTTTTCTGTATTCTTTCTTTGCTGTTCAAGAACTTTACTGATTCTAGAGTTTAGTTCGGGCGAATAATTACTGGTATGATTCGCTTTTGCAGCAATAAGTAAGGATAGACTCTTTTCTTTTTGAGCAAGGATACTTTCAATCGTGCTCAGGTCTCTGCTCGAGATTGCCTGTTGTTCAGCATGAATAAGATTTTGATGCAATTCTAACGCCTCAAACAATTCTTGGTAAGCATCTTGCACTTTGAAATATTAAATTTTCAGGCCTGTAACGAAATGGAACCTGCTTGGGAGCCTGAAACATTATTGTCTTCTGGGTTTTGAGTAAGCATTTCAGCCCATGCTTCCCTAAGTTCGGAAATAACCTTGTCCGCTTCATCAACTTTTTTTACATCCTTGGTAAGATTTGCTTGCTGAAGATTCGTGAGAACATAGTCGTAAAGGCGGTAAAGCGTGCCCGGCAAGTCTCCAGGAACTGTCATGTCTAGGGATGATTGTAATTCAGTAACAATATTTTGGGCACGAATCAGGTTGTTGTTAATGCCTTCATTCTTCTTAATTAAATCTTCCTCTTCCCAAGCTTTCTTAGCAGTTGAGGTAAATCTCAGGTAACCGTCAAAAAGCATAAGAACCAGTTTACCTGGACTAGCTGTTTTGACGGAGTCTGCCTTGTAGGACTTAGCTACTTTTTCGTAAGACTGCATAGAAGAAAAAAATTAGAAAGATTCTTCCTGAATTATTTTGCCAGCTAACAGATCTAGGCTTTGATCATTAATCCAGTTTGGATCGTTTAAAAGTTCTTGAGCATGGGCAATGCGATCCGGTCTGATATCTGGTTGGGAGTTCTCTGATATCTTAACCAGAGAAGAAATGTCGGAGAGATTCTTATTTAGGCCACTCTCTGGATTGCCACAAGCACTAGGGTCAGAAGTTGTACCAGAAGAGGAATTGCGGCTAGAAGAAGCAATGCTGTTTAAACTGATCTTATCTGGGGTGATACCTTCCATTACGGTTTTGAGAGCTTAACTTGTGCCAGATTGCAAAATTTTGCAAATACTTAATTTTCAACGACTCGGAAGAGTCGAAAAAATAGAATCTGCCATGAATTTAGTGAACATCCTAGGAGATTGCAAAATGCTCCCCATTGTTTTGTCCGATAATGCCTGAACATGTTTCGTCTTCTGAAAATTAATTGCTGCAACAACGACCGAGGCATCACCGCCATCAATTGTCTCATCAATTGCCCACATGAACTCGCCAGACTTTAAATCAACTAATTTAGCCCTTATTCCCACTGAGATTGGTCGGTAAGGCTTGTAAGAATGCAAATCTATCATCAATACACCATTTGCTCCGTACTTATCATTGAGTTTGCTAAAAAAATCTTCGGGCAGGGATTGATGTGAGCCAATTCTTTCTTTGCCGAATAAAGAAAGCAAATCATTGGGAGTCACTCTAATTGGTTCAAAAATCCTTATCTTGGCAAGTTCCTGCAAAAACAAATCATCAATGTAAGAAGGGAATTCAGAAGAGGTTGAGTCCGAAAATACTGGCATGACTGCAACCCGATTGAAATAGGAAGGCAATCTTTCCCGGGGGTACAAATTGGAAGGCCGGTAGGGTTCTGCTTGAGCAATAATTTTTTCCTGTTCGGACTTCCTGCACCCAGCAAAAAGAAAGAGAACAGAAATTAGTAGTTTGATGAGAGGGATTTTCAACATAATCCTTACTTCTTATTGTTGTTGTTGAATGTATTTTGGAGAGTTTGCATTTGGGAATCCATTTTCGACTGCATCTCTTCCATTCTCATAAAGCCATCGCTAAGAATTTTTTCTCTCGATTCTAAATACTTGTCGATATTCACAATCTTTTCATCGATTCTTTCGTTTTGACTCTCAATACTGTCAAGAAATGCCTGGTAGGCTCCTTTATAACCGGTGGATGTGTCTCCTTTTAGAAAGTTGTCAATGTAATCGTTGAGGGTGTAGGTAACTCCTTGGTAGTCGCGATTCGTTTCTGTAATAGAATCGTAGACATCTTCAACCAAGGCTTCGGAGAATAAAGCCTGTACCCGCTCGGGATTCTTTTCTAATTCTTGCGCTAGCAGAGATGAATTAACTACTTTTATGTTGTTAGAACCTATCCCAAAATCAAGCCCGACATTGGTCATTCTAAATGTACTAAAGAAAGGAGTGGTACTGGACCATGCTGAGCCATCCCATTCAAAGTAAGCTACCTGATTATCAGGACTTTGATTCAGAACCTTAACTACATATCCATCATCTGATGAATCGAGCCCAAGTTGTGTGGCAATAGCATTAATTTCATCGTTGGTGGCATTATTTGTACTTACCGTTAGATTGGAACTATCAATGGTTGTGCCACTTTCGGAGTGTGGGGTTGAGCTACCAAAAACGGCCCTACGTAGCCCGCTCGACAACCTGCTTATCTCCTGGTTTCCAGTAAATCGGCTGGATGATACTTCATCACCCTCTTGGTTTACCCTGGTTAAACTTGATATAAAGTCTTGGGCATCATTGAATTCTTCAACAAATTTTTCTACTGCTGATTTAGCTGCACTTGTATCTTTGTTAACCGTAAAAGAAACAGAAGCCCCAATAGAAACCTGTGCAATGTCAAAACTGACTCCTTCGTAACCATGATCGCCCGAAGTAAAAAGGGTTCCTGTGCTGTACAAGATTTCTCCACCATTAACGCGAACCGCAGAATTAGTTCCCACTTCACTGGCCATAGAACGGGCAACGCCCTCAATCACCTGCAACCATTGTTCACTTCCAACTGCAGGATCTTCACTGGGAGGATCATCCAAAGATTGCCAGGTAGTGGTATTCCCACCAGAGGTTACTTTTACTAAATCTCCCTTAGTGTAGTTGGTTAGATTCGCAGAATCGTACTCTTCATCGATTTGCTTCGGTGCCGCAAGCCCCATTAATTCCAAGATGTTCCCGGAACCACGATTTGCACTGGATATGGTATCCCAGTCCTCAGATTCGTGCATTACAATACCCATCGAGCCTGCTCTCTCGTTACGCACAATGAAGCGGTCTCCAACAGGATCGTAATACATAAAGACATTGGCAATTGAGTCATTTACCCGGTTAATGACCTGAGCAAGAGAATCATTATTTATGTCATAGTCTATTCTAACGGCACCCTCCCCTTCCCCGATAAAGAAATTACCCATGCCTGATGTTAATCCAGCAAATGCATTGGCAAAATTTGCATTGGCTAAGGAAACTGTCATATCAATTGACCCAAGGGAGTTATTGCTCGAAATAGTGCCGGAAGCAGGCTCGGAAATTAACTTAAAGGCTCTAAGAAAATTTGAGGTGTCTGTCGACGAACCAAGGACTACCAGATTTGATGAATTCTGGTCTGCAGCATCAATCCCTGTAACTACGGAGAGTTTGTCAGTATTTTGATCGTATGCAAAGGTGATGACATTGCCATCACCATCGGGATCAACATCATTTATTTGATCGAGCAATTCCTGTAAGGTTATGTCCAGTGAACTGATATTGAAGGTTTTGCCAGATACGGTAAATGTTCCTGTGGTCAAAGATGCATGTAGGGGCAAGTCTTTGAGCTTTTCATTTAAGTCCAGACTTTTACTTAATCTCTGGGAAGTCCGATTCTTCGATGAAATTTCGGTATTGGTTGCAAGTGCCTCTACTTTGACATCAAATTTACCAGTCAAGGCACCTGTAGAGGCGGTAGCACTAAGACCGAACTGCCCACCAGAAAACTGAACGGAACGGGCATTGTAGAGAGCATCGCTTTGTAAGGCTGTAGAAGCGGATCGTAAGGAGTCAAGTTGACTTTTGAGCAGGCCTAAATCTGAGACCTTTGCTTCATTTTCTTTCTTTTGCGATTCAAGTCGCTGCTTGGGAATAGCCTCCAATTCCAGTAGCTTGTCAACAATGGGCTGCCAGTCCATGCCCGAGGCAAGACCAGTTAATCTTAAGTCAGAACCCATAATTTAATGTTGTGTGCACACTAAATTGTAGCAATTACCATGCCACACAAAAAGCTGTTTCAAAGCACAAGTTTAGAGTGATGCTAGCCTGAAGGCAGTTTTTGATCCAAAGTATTAAGCAACCAATGGCAACCTTCTGCAAGTGCCCAAAAATATTCCTTATTTTTTTGTATCGCAGACCAGTTTTTGTTGGGGAAGTCAATATCGCGGATAATCCTCTTGTAAATTGCTAGTTGCGACTTCGTTTTTCCATCGAGCAAAAGGTTCCAAAGTTTTGCATTTGAATCTACCAATCTATTGACTTTTTCCGAACCACGTAAAATCTCAAGAACGGACTTATTGTTTTCATAGTTAGTCCCACTGAATTTCTCAGGAAGTAAATCAGTCTTGATCGCAAGGCTGAGTGACTCTTCCAAAAGAGATTCAACATATTTTCTGGTGCGGAAAAATACATCATTTAAAGGGGGCATACTGGGTCTATTGGAGAGTAATTCGCTTACTTTATCATCAAATGATTTACTGGATGTGTCTGAACCAATCCACTCAATTGCCTGCTGGTAATCGATATATTCTGCACCTTTTACTTTAACCCCGGTTCTGGCAAGATTCCTGTATTCGACCCCAGGGTTTTCGTTGATAAATTTTTCGAAGGTTTTTAGGTAAACATATAACCTGCCCTCAACAATTACCTCTTCTAGGGTATTCCCTGGCAGACGATGACCCTCCATTTTGTTTGAGTAATGGGCCCCAGAGTCTGCATAGGATGAATCGTCGGTGTAATATTTCCCGTCAGCACGAACACACATGTCCTGTCCTATAAAGAGAACTTTTTTGCAGCCTAATAATCTGGAGAGATCTAGCACGCAACCGGAAACAGTTCCCTGTTCCATGATTTGAGTGCCTGGTTTTAAACCCATTGCTTCCTTGAGAACATCTACAATCGGACTAAAGGTTACCCAGGAAAGAATTCTGCCAGAAAATCTTCTAACAATTTCAGGATATGCACTAAATGGGCAGGCTAAGGGTACTCCATCAAGTGAAACATTCTCGAAGCCTGCCAAAGTTGGCGAGAGTGGATCCGCAGTAACTGCTAAGTGGGGCCTAATTCCAGAATTAATCAATTTCCGGAATGGACTGTTACTGGTCACAATGATTGCCCTGTCCTGCACCTCCCTAAGGAAATCAATAGATTCATCCAGAGAAGGTCCTGCACCAATTAAAATAAAGGGAGTATCCGCAAATAGACCTGCAAGTTCTCCAACATCAGGAGAGTTTGCCATATGAGGTAAGTTCTCAAGAGTATTTTCCTGGAGGTTGGTGCCGGTACGGAGATTTACTTCCATTAATGGTCGAATAACAAGGTACTGACGGACCATTTCGTTTCTGGCATTATCATAATATGCCTCGTCGACTGAATGGAGTGGAGAGAAAATCACGCTGTTTACATCTGCTAGTCCAAGCATAGCAGCTGCTTGTAAATCCTTAAAAAAGTGGTCATCGCACTTTCCTGTGCCAAGAAGCAGTCGATCATTCGATAAAACATCAGAAAGATCGAACCTTGCCAGTGTTTCACGCAGCAATGCTGGATCTTTCTCAGTAACCAGAAAATTTGTACCACCACTGGTATTCTTAAGGAAATATCTTAAATGAGAGCCATCTCCAAAACCTGTCAGGGCATAGAGGGATTCTGACTTGGTAGTCAAATTAGAGGCCCATCTGCCCAGTAATTGATCTTGGCTTCCAGAGCCATAAGTTGGAAACTCAACTCCACCATTTAGAGTATGTAGCACCTCTTTCCCATTTATAGAATTGTACTTGAAGTGCAGAGGTTTGTTTTCAGAGGAATGCAAAATTCTTTCAAGAACGACAGGAAATCTTTTCCTGAGAATGTCTAAATTCTTTTTAAGCATCACTTTTTGAAAGTGTGTCCGAAGAATCCACTTCTTTTTTAAGAAACGGAATGATTTGATCGTTAAAAAGTTCTTTCACCTGATTATGAAGAGGAAGAAATTTAAGAGTCAGCACATTCGAAAGTCCTGCGGGGTCTTTGTTTTCAAATGACTTGAGAATGATTTCCAAAGCTGTGCCCTGACTTTTAGCAATTTCTTCAAATGCATTTCGCCAGGGAGGAGAGTAAGCTTGCGCATATGGCAAGACATGGTCAATCAGGTCTGCAAATGGCTGTATTTTCTCTATGAATTTATCCATTTGTTTGAATACATCCGACCATGAAGTTGTTAGCACATTGGCCTGATATGCCTCTATCTCCTGTCCGAGATTGCTCATGAGGTTGAGGAATTCAATTGATAGTCGAAGGGTAATTTCATCATGGGTAAGACTTTCCGCTTCGATTAATTCAAAAGTTTCAGGAAATTCTCCTGATTGCATACAATCCTGCCCGTCTACCCTGAATTTTACTACCGATCTTTTCTGCTCGGCAAATGCACCCATTAATAATTCGTAAATATGAATAGGTTCCGCAGGGATGCCCTCTTGGAAATTCACTTCTTCATTGTCTGCCAATACTTTGGGCATATCTCCTAAATAATGCCGATATAAGGTGTTTATTCAACGATAAATCAAAGAGCCACAGGGAAAATAATCTTCCTTAAGCAAGAAGATTAGCTTTGAATTTTATGATTATTTGAGAAAAATTTAAAATTTTATCCAATTGTATATCAATATCTTATGTAAGATAACCTGAAATATTCAAAAAAAAAATCAAATTTTTCTAAAGTCCAATAATAAGTGGACGATTATTCATGATGTCGGCGACAAGGAGGTCAGCGACAAGGGACTCGAAACCCTTCTCAAAAAGTTCGAACAGGGTTTCAAGGATGAAGCCTATCAAAGTCAAGGAGGACTACCATGAGTATAACAATAAATTCAAATTTGGCAGCGACCAAATCGTCGCTGAATTTAAAACGTGCAAGCGATCGTTTGAGTAAGAGCTTGCAGCGCCTTTCCAGCGGTAATCGTATTGTGACCGCTTCTGATGATGCGGGCGGACTGGCAGTAGCAATGAAATTGCAAAGCAGTTTAAGAAGGGCTACTGCTTCCATGCAAAACACCCAGAATGGAAAATCTTTTCTGCAGATGCAGGACAGTGTTCTGACAATTGCAGGTGAAATTGTCGACCGCATGGCTGAGCTCAAGTCTTTTTATAATGATATTTCCAAAAATGATTTGGACCGCGAGACTTATAATCACGAATTTCATGAATTACAGAAAGAATTACAGTCTCTAAAAGCCCAGAAATTTAATGGAGTTTCTCTCTTTGCTACAATTACTCCGGATAGAAATAACCTCAAGATTATCACCTCAGATGACGGTCTTGGCGAGCATATAGAAATTGGCCGCATCGGACTTTTTGAAAATTTCAAATCCCGCTACGGTGCCGACGGAGTGCTCAATTCCGGTTCACATGGTGAATACCGGCAATTGGTTGGCAACTTCACAGCTGACGGTGGTATTTTAGATGCTAATCCTGGCTTTGCTACCCGTGATTACAGTGTGGGTGAGGTTGTTTTTAAGAGAGGTGCAACCCCAGATGAGTCTGGCTATTTCATGGCAGTTAACGATGTGGTAACTGGTGCCAAGATTGAGGACACTTCGGATGTTCTTTCCAATTGGATACGGGTGGCAGATGTAAGCGGAAATGGTTTTTCAGAAGCTTATCCAGACGCCCAGCTTTACAATCATAATAATTTGAAATTTGATTCCAAAGGAGATGCCCGTGCCTACCTTAAAGGTGATATACTTAAGGTACAGGCACACTGGAATGACCCCAATAGTTTTGTGTACATTCGTGCACTTGCAGATGTTCCCCGTGGAGTAACTCTTAATAAAATACTACTGGAAGGAATGGGTGAGGGGAAATACTTCGAGTTCGTTGGCTCCAATAGCCAAATGAGTGCCGATTTATCTTCCAATAAACCTACCACTAATTATGTCCGTCCCAATAAAGAGCATGAGACCCCGGAGACGATGGTTTCAATGAATACCACTCTTTTGCGCAACATGCTTGCATCAAATGCAGGTAATTCCTACACCCCGACCTTTGCTCAGGTGGGAGAAAATGAAAATGCTTCGATTTATACCCCTACCACAAACTGGGGAATTAAAGAATGGAACAATGGGAGTTTTGAATATGGGGACATTGTCTATGACAGTTCCGCTGCAGATGGTTCTCCATCATTCCTTTATTCAGTTAATCAAAATGTGAAGGGACAATATCTCGGTGCCGCTTACAATGATGGTGTCTTTGTTCAGTCTGAAGGGAAATGGTTCCAAGCAGTTGGCGAAGTCCCTGCCAATTTCAAGCCAGATGCCGATCCGATTACTGATCCAGATGATTTAATTGATGATGGATCAGCAAATTATAAGGAAGGTGACATCGTAATATCCGGTAATAAGCGTTACATAGCCACTTCGAAATTAACCGGTATCGAGGTCGTCGATATTAATACACAGCTCCCAACTACCAAGAAATTGAGCGAAGGGGATGTGATTAAAATTGGTACAGGATATGAAAAAATCAATGCAAATTTCACAGACACTATAACAAGTTCTGATGATGCAGGATTTGACCTAGCAACTCTTGCGGTTACTGGGGATATTTTCTATGATGCGAATGCTAGTGCCTACAAAGTAGCCTCTGTTGATGGAAGTGGAAATGATACTTCGGTTAATGCAACCATTGCTGAGATCAGGACTTTCATAAATGCTAGGACTGCAGATGATGGCATGGATGTGACTGATGCGGTTATCGGTACAGGAGGTGGAATTGATCTAGCCATTGATGGCACTAGTGATTTATGGGCAAGCTGGAATGAATTCAGTCAAGATCCAGCGGATGCAAACTACATATTAAACAGTGCTGATTTTGCGTCCGATGTTACCTCTAATTATTCTGACCTTGGTAATGACGATTACTGGACAAAGACTCACTTCGGGGCCCTTGTCGGAAAAACCATAGGAACTGACTATTCCCGTGGGGATAATATCTACTACCAAGGTAAGCATTATGTATATGTATCCCACCTTGATTCAAGCGATCCGGTATTTACTGCAGGTAGCGGACAAAGCGGAGTGACAGGATTTGAGCAGTTACTTATGCAGGGAGCTGTTGTTGAGCTGAGCATGCATGTCGATACCATCGGCGGTGGCGGTTCACCAAATTTGGCAGAGGGTGTATACTATCGTCCAAACCAGGACTTGGAGTTCATCGATAGGTTGCCAGATACCGGTGTCGTCCGCACTAATAGTATCGAGCGCCGTACAGATCCGACACTCAATGCAGATGGAATCTATAATACCAGCGATGATATTTTCTATGGCGGCTTAAATCCAGGTAACGACGGAATTTATGGCACCATGGATGATTTCTACACCACTACAGCTTTCTCTCAGGTGGCAAAACAGGGTGGGCATGTTGATGCGGATGCGGACAACAACAAGGACCTGATGGATACCTCAAACGGTCTTGGTGACTTCAGTGTCGCTGACTTTGTGGATTTCATCCAGACCATTGCCAACTTCCGTGCAGTTAATGGTGGTACCATGTCTCGCTTGGATTACGCCACCAGAATGCTGGAGGAAAATCAGATCAACCTGGAGTCTGCCCATGGCAGAATAATGGATGCTGATATTGCAACTGAGGCGGCAAGGATGGCACAGCAGAATGTGTTGATGCAGGCTGGTGCAGCTATGGTTTCTCAGGCCAACCAGATGAACCAGATTGTTCTTCAATTATTACAATAATCAAACCTTTGAAGTGAATTTTCGGATAAACCCAAATGCATAAACCCAGAACAGTTGATACCTCACTCATGTATCCAGGGATCATACCTGAACTTAGTGAAGCTTTGAGAGAACAAAGATCATTCTTTAGCTCCAGTACGCTGAGATTCAGTCATTGTCACTCCCCATACATAACAGGTGTAAATAGTTCAAATTTCAATGACATTGGGTTTCATCCGGAGATTTCTTCATGCCATTTCATAAATTCACTACAATGAATACAATATTTACCACAAAAAACAGGTCCACACTTGGCTCTGGCCCCGGAAACTCTGATCGATTTTTCCCGGTAGTTCCAGATTCCTGTCCGAGATCTTCCGCATCCTTAATCAACCCGGATCCATCACTTGATTTAAATGGACGCAGGATGTCGGTAGTTAACCTTGAGGCAGCACTTGCAAGCTGGAAATCGATAAAAAATCAGAAGGTCCTGAACTTTAGCCAAGCTTACCGTTCACAGGTATCTGAAGATTTAAGAATTACTCCTGCCAGGCTGGGTGGTTTCCCCAGGAATCTATCTAGTCAATTATTCAGCGAAGAGTAGCTTAAAACTAATGTAGTTCTTATCCGTGACAACCACCTGTGAAAAAATTCTAAATATTTGTTAAGTTTTCATTAAAGTTTATTTAACATTATCCGATTATATATTTTATACCAACATTTTATGAATATAAATAAACAGTTAAAAGTCTTGGGTTTCAGGGCTGATAAAACACTCTAGTGATGGGGCTATCTAATACATCTCCTGAGGGGTTTTCATCCGCCCTGCCCTTTGCTCTTTCCCAGTCTGCGGGTAATTCCAAATTGGCTCACCGAAAATTAGCAGGATTTGCCAAGGTGTTGGCTGGCGGAAGGGTTGTAGGTCTGCAAAAGGAGAAACCTTTTCCCGACCGGATGCTTGCCAATGGAATTTCTAATTTCGATCCTAAGTTAAATTCCCCCGGTGTCTCGGTGGAGCAAGTCATCCTCGAATCGGTGGCAACAAATCTGGAAGCCGGGGTAAAACTCCTTGATAAACAGGAGTTTGCCCTTGCGAAAATGGGGGGCCGTCTAAGTGAAATGGCTTTAAGTTTGAATCTTGCCAGGCAAAATCCTGACCATGCAGCGAGTGCCCAGATTACTTTTGAGCATTCCTTGGCTACCTTCAGGTCGTTATCCAAAGAGACCTTCGATCACACGGCACTATTTTCCATTGGTCCAGCCAAACCGGTGACTGTTGCAGTGCCGGCTCACTCGTACTGGGAAGGACTTTCCATTGACCGGTGCAATTTATCTTCTCCGGGTATCCGGGCTGTTAACTCAGGCAAAGTATCGCCAAGTTCCACTGGTCTATTGCTTGATCCGCAAACTTTCACCAAGGCATTCGCTGAGTGGCGTGAACTGTGTGCAGTCAACCGTTTGCAGTGGCACTTAATCTATGACCGCTGGCGATCGATTACCACTACCCTGAAGCATTTGCTGGGAGGCCGGAGATGGAACGCGCCCCCATTCCCCGATGACTTGAGGGGCGAGCATCTCTTACGCCCTCATAAATACAATTAAATTACTTAAAACTCTTCTTTTCTTAACCATTAAAATATGGCAGTAACCTTAAACAGTAATTCTGCAGCAAGAATTGCCGCCCATGATTTATCCAAGGCAAACGACGCTCTCCGGCGAAGTCTAGCCAGGTTATCTTCAGGCAATAGGATTGTGGACTCCCGGGATGACCCAGGGGGAATGTCAGTTGCCTACAAACTAAACTCACGTTTGAGCAGAACAGAGGCTATCAGGCATAATGTACAAAACGGCATATCCTTTCTGCAGGTACAGGACGGAGCCCTTGAGTCTGCCGGACAGGTGGTTTCAAGAATGGCTGAACTTCGAGCCATGGCACAGGATGTCACCAAAAATGTAGGAGATATCGAAAACTATTCCAAAGAGTTCCGCGAACTACAGAAACATCTAGCACAAGTATACCGGGAGAAATTCAATGGTGTCTCTCTTTTTGCAGTAAGTGGCTCCGAAGAGGTGCTGCCTCCTGGCAGACCGGTTTTAAATAAAGGTAATCAGGTTGGAGATTCAGGGGAGTTGTTAACGAAATTTTCCCGCCGGCTGTACACGCATGACAGTGGGTTTGCTGCAAATGGAAATGTTTCCATTGGTGTGATTAATTTTGAGGATGTTTTTAATCTTGGTTCTCTGGATAGTAGACATATCACAACCTTCAAGGGGGATTCACCGAATCTTGCCAACCCCAGTGATATAAACCTGGTATATGATACTGATGAGCCGGCTTCTACTCTCCCGGTTAATGCACCGGAAGGGGCAGCTTATGTGGATATAGTAAAAGGAGTCAATTCCTTGAGGATTTACTCCAAAGCTGATCCGCAAACTGACGGTAATAACTGGCGAATCATCATCGATGACAATGATTCCTCAGTTGCGACAGAGACCTTTTCCATAGAACTGCCCGGAGAAGGCAGTAATACTACAGAATCTGATACATATTTTATTTTTAAATTACCCAACCCATTTTCTTCATACAGCCCGGACTTCCTGGAATCAATAGATGACTCTGGTGACTATTTTACTGTGGAAACTGATGGTGCAAGTAATGATGCATCCGACTTCTTTTCCAGCGGTTCCACCACCAGCCGTGATCTTGATAATGGGTATATTCCATCCGGGTATTCAGAGGCTTTCACTGAGGATGGTTATCTCTCCAGCATCCTGTTTGTATCGATGGGCCAGTTCACCTCGGTCATTGAAAGAATTGCTGATGCCAGGGCAGAAAATGGTGCGGAACAGAACCGCTTGCTGATGGTCGATGAACTCCTGACCAGTAATATGACCAACCTAGAAGCAGCACACGGACGTATCATGGATGCCGATGTGGCACTTGAGTCCACCAGGTTTGCCCAGCGAAATGTACTTGTCCAGGCTGCTGCATCCATGGTGGCACAGGCTAATCAGCTATCCAGCATAGCCCTAACCGTTCTGGGACGATGAATTTTCACATCAACATACAATTAACACTTCAACAGATAAGCCATTATGCGAATAGAAAATAACATGGCGGGTTATCGACCGTCACCATCCAAGAAGAATTCAAAGAAAACATTAGAGTCTGTCCAGCCTGCCTTGCTCCCGAGACCAGGTAATGCAGATACATCTGACCTGGATGACAGTGGGCTTCAAAATCACAATGAACAAGACCCTCATGCAATACGCCAAAAGGTACATAAAAGACAAAAACTTGCAAATGCTGCATATGTACTGGCCACCCGTGGAGGACTCTAATCTCAACATCAATCTTTTACATATTTCAATTTTATAACTCATTAATAATTATCAATCAGCGGGTACAGGGGATTAATACATCTCCATGATCCGTTGATACTTATGCAATATATCTACCAATCATCACATTTATACTTTGAGCAGGGTGCCTTGGATCTCCTTCAGTACCCTTCTCCTTAGACAACACAAACATTCTAATTCTCTTTATCCATAGGCACATTGCATCTGCTTTGTCCGGTACTTCATCATAAATGATTACTTATTGTTAACCTATTTTAATTTTTAACTTACTATTTGCATGCGACATGTAACTACATCTGTTTCTTTAACTAACTCAGAATCCTGCTCTCCGCTTGAGGAGGTGCACCCCAGGGTAGTCCTTGATCACTCAGGAACTTTTTCCAAGGGTATGGAAATAAAGAAAGCAACCGGCAGTTTCTCACAGGTAAACCGCCGGTCTGTGATGTGTGAAAATGCCAAGTTATCGCAGGCTTTTATGGAGGAGCAACACCATGAAATAACAAGTTGCATAAAACAATTTCAGTTATTCATCGGATACTTGGAACAATTACCCTCATCTCCTTCCATATCCACTTCCAAGCATGCATGGTCAGTATATCTGATGCATGCACAGAGTTTGGATAACTCGTTGATCAAATCCTTCAAAGGAAAGAATCTATTTGGGGACGGGATCAATCCACCAATACGGGTACATTTGGAAAAAGAAAGGATTGTAAAACCATTCGATCTTCCTGACCCCCCTCTTTCGGCAATGCATGGAATAAGATCTTTTCTCGCAGGAGTAATTGATCACCGGTTGCCCAGCATCCAACTGTGTAATTCCTGTATGGCCGAATTGCTGGACGCCCTGGTTTGTGTACAGAGGGGCAAGGAAGAGTTATCCATAATTTTGAAGGAACTAAAGTCCCGCAAGGCAAACAATGAACTGATGCATTCAGTTAGCCTGATTCATAAAACAAAGAAAAACCTCTCGGCAAGAGTGATGAGCAAACTCATCGAGGCTCTTAGAGTATTTGCACGACCCTTCAGGCATATCATTGCTGTTCCCTAATTTTTTAACCAATCAACGCCACCAACCACTAACCGACAATTTATATAGCTTTATCATTTTAACATCGGGGGCCGCCACCCGTTCCACAGGCGGAAAAACTCGGTAAGGACGCCGAAAATACAACCTATATCAAGGAGGATATAACAATGCCAATAGTAGTAAACACCAACGCAGCAGCCACGACTGCTGCATTCAACCTAAGTAAAAACCACGCTAACCTAAGCAAAAGTCTTGCCCGTTTGTCTTCGGGTAACCGCATTACTCAGCCAGCTGAAGATGCTGGGGGCTTAGCAGTAGCCTACAAACTCGATTCCAGTATGAAGCGCACGGAAGCTGTGCTCAATAATCATCAAAATGCACTGTCTTTCTTAC
>JAYODK010000104.1:0-2750 GCA_038106225.1 Opitutales bacterium
GAATAATATCGGACTGGGCAGTTACATCGGCGAGAGACTGGGCATGCTGGGAGCCTAACTCATTGGCGAGAGAGGAGGAGATCTCCTGATTGATATCAAAGACACTGCTTACCTGATAGCCTTTGTCCTTTAAATTTCGGGCCATGTTGGCTCCCATGCGTCCGAGTCCGACGAATCCAATTCTCTTTTCTTTTGTGCTCATAATAAGGGGTGGTGTGTTGATAAAAGGATTAAAAATTTATGAATTTAACTTTACCTTTGATGGGAAAGGCGCAGGAATTGTCCATCAAAATCTTGGTTTGCGAGTGAATCTTCCCTAAACCAAACTTTACCTTAACCCCCTAATTAAAATCAGATATGTCTAAAATTGTTCCTTTGATCAGTTCCGGTACCGCCGGTCCTCTTGGTGTTCTTCACATGCCCCGTCTCTGGCAAAAAGTTTCCCTGGAAGCTGCCGGCAAGATTGCAGACGGATATCCTGGGATTGGTGCCGGTTACGATTCCATGGTTATTGATGCCCTAGGTTTGAGTGCCGATGCGGTTCGTTCTTTTATTTCTGAATCAAAACCTACCTATCCTCAATTCGAAGCATGGGTTAAGGAGCAGCCTGGAGTTAAGCTGGATGGAGATACCATTTCCGCACTTAATGACTCCATCACTGGATACATTCATGACGATGCAACCCGTCAGGGAATTCTTTCCGCCAATGGATTGGCCGACGGTGATCCCAGGGATGCGATTAACCTCAACAATCTCGACGATTGGTTGGAGTTTCATGCATCTGAAATTGCTTAAGCATCCTGCTAATCAATTTTGATTTTTGAAGCCGGTTCCGTTTCGCGGAGCCGGCTTTTTTTATTTGAGTTGATCTATGGGGGCTTGCCAATTCCACTTATCCTTGGTTTACCCATGACCTATGGATCATACTATTAAAAATAATCAGGGGGAGACCCTGGAGTACACTTTTCATGCCGGTCAGGAAAATGCCCGTAATTTGTTAATCATTGGTCATGGAGTGACCGGAAACAAGGATAGACCATTTGTGGTGGCATTGGCGGAAGCGGTTGCCGCTGAAGGGATGCCGGTTTTACGATTTTCTTTCTCTGGCAATGGGGGATCAGAGGGCGATTTCCGGAAGTCTACCATTACCAAAGAAGTGGAAGATTTAAAAGCTGTTATCACCGCCGCCCATGAATCCGGTTACCGAGTTATCTATGCCGGGCACAGCATGGGTGGAGCCGTTGGCACTTTGGCGGCTGCATCCGATGACCGGATCAAATTTCTCATTTCCCTTGCAGGAATGGTAAACACCA
This sequence comes from Opitutales bacterium, assembly GCA_038106225.1. Taxonomy (GTDB): domain Bacteria; phylum Verrucomicrobiota; class Verrucomicrobiia; order Opitutales; family Seribacteraceae; genus Chordibacter. The sequence continues at coordinate 1,314 of JAYODK010000104.1, forward strand.
AAGCTTTTTACGAAAGGGAATTTGGCGAGGAAACGCCCGACTCCGGTTGCATGTGGGAAGAACCAAGTTGTCCACTGTCCTCCACTTTTAAAAATGATCTGGAAAGCATTGTTTCCACCGCACCAAAGGCTACAGCTGTTAATGTGCCATGGTTATTGATTCATGGTACTGAGGATGATGTGGTTCCCATCGAGGATTCCCGTGAAATCTTTGCCTTAGCCAACGAACCCAAGAAAATAGTGGAAATCCCCGGTGCCAATCATGTGTTTTCCGAAGCTGGAGAGAAACCAATGATTGATGCAGTGATCGATTGGATTGGGGAAACTCTTCGATAAGATTGGGATTCCTTTCTGCTTTAAGCCAAAGATCACTATCCTTTTGCATTGAGCAAAGATAACTTATCGGGTTGGATTTAACAGATGGATTATGTAGCCCAATTTCATCGTGCCTTATTTAAAGAAGTTGATGGTTTTTTAGGCGTGGATGCAGAAAAAGGTACGGTTGAATTATTAACCGCTATCATCTCTTTAGTCCTTGTGCTTTTATTTGCCTGGTTGGCAAATTCCATCGTCAAAAGTTTTGTCCTGGGTTTGGTTCGTTCCCTGGCTAAAAGATCCAAGACCCGAATTGGAGAGCATTTTCTCAAGGAAAAATTCTTTCACCGGTTGTCCCACCTGGCTCCTGCCTTTGTGATCAGTGCCTTGTCGCCTGTCATCCTAGGGCCATTTCCGGTTCTGCTGGGGATTATTGAGGTCTCGGTCAACCTTTACCTTGTGGTCATTGCATTGTGGAGCATCGATGCCCTGATCAATGCCCTGCACGACAGTTATGAGGAATCAAGCCTTTCCTCGAAATTACCCCTGAAGGGAATATGTCAGGCAATCAAACTGGTGGTCAATGCGACCGGGGTAATCTTCATTCTATCCATCCTGCTGGATAAGTCTCCTGTATACTTCTTTTCGGGACTTGGAGCTCTTACTGCGGTTCTGTTATTGGTGTTTAAGGATGTTATCCTTGGCTTAGTTGCTGGGATTCAGTTAACCGCCAATAATATGATCCGCAAGGGAGACTGGGTAGAAATGCCTAAGTATGGAGCGGATGGAGATGTGATCGATGTTTCCCTGACCACGGTAAAGGTGCAGAACTGGGACAAGACCATCACCACCATTCCCGCCCATGCCTTGGTCAGTGACGCTTTCAAGAACTGGCGGGGGATGAGTGAATCGGGTGGTCGCAGAATCAAGCGCAGTATCTGCCTGGATATTTCCAGCGTTCGCTTTTTGAAACGATCGGAGGTGGAGGATCTGGAAAAGATCGAATGTCTCCAGCCTTACCTGAACTCAAAAAAATCAGAAATTGGGGAGAAAGGAATGAACCTGGAGGAACTGGGTGTAGTCTCCCCCTTGCTCAATGGAAGAAACCTGACCAATGTGGGCA
>JAYODK010000105.1:0-2694 GCA_038106225.1 Opitutales bacterium
TACTTTCTGACGGTCACTCCAGAGATAATCAGGATAATAGCTATGTGCGTGGCGTTGGCAATTATAGCCAAAAAAACGGTCGAACCCTTGATTCATGGGATCGCCTTCAGTCCCCGGACCACCCAGCCCCCATTTACCGAAGGCTCCGGTTACATAGCCTTCCAGCTTGAACATCTCCGCAAGGGTAAATTCGCTTGCGGGAATGGGCCGCTGCCCTTCGGGCTGAACTTCGCCATTGTTGCGGATGTAGGCATGCCCTGGATGTTTCCCGGTTAATAAGACACAACGGGAAGGTGCACAAACGGCACTGCCAGAATAACTCCGGGTAAACCGCATGCCCTGTTTTGCTAACCGATCAAGATGAGGTGTCTGGATTTTTTCTTGGCCGTAGCAACCCAATTCACGGTAGCCCAAATCATCGGCTAATATGAATATAACATTGGGCGCTTTTACTGCCGACAAAGCACTACTTAAAAAAAACAACAAAACGAATGATCTAGTCATGGCTTCATGGCAATCAGCTCACTCCACATAGGCAAATTTGCCAATTCCAAAAATACTAAAAATCTTAACTTTTTAAATTTGGAACGAGTAAAAACATTAAAACCTAGGTTGCAAACCTTGTTTAAGATATTTTATCGATGCCTTTTTTTCTCCGGGCTTTCTCGATTTGTTTTTCCTGAAGAAATAACACGATGTCCCTCATGTTTTTTTCTGAGATTCTATCAAATTTGAGCGATAATTTGTTTCGGGTACCCCCGACATGGGTCACATCAATGACTTCACATCGTAAAAGAACAATAGGTGTGGTGTTATCCAGTCTGTACAAAATGTCCACCTTGTCGGTTTTTTTGGCACTTACATTTGCAGTAATCCCAACCCCTGTGGCACTTAGGTTGACCCAACGCAAAGGAACTTCCTCATTTTGATAAACCGCATCAATTCGTTCCCGATTAATTTCTACTTTTTGTTCCAGTAAACGCAATGTCTCAGCAATTTCAGGATATTGTTCTTTAACCTTATCAACGGCTTTGGAAATTGATTGATCCAAAGCCGCCAACTCACCGGCAATATAATCTGTGAAATAGGTATAGTCGGGAAAACTTGGGCAGTTAATCTTCTGAGCATCCTCTCCAGAAAGAATGCGATAAAGAAAAGGGATCTGTACATCCATACGGACGAATTCTCGTTTATCTTCTTCAGTCATAATGGATTATCACATTTCAATTTAAATCCATGGGCAAGTGGATTTTAACAATGGATTTTCTTAAGGAATCAGGAGTTTTCATTTTACCATGGCTGTTTTGTAGTACTTTTTCTTGATCGCACGCCCATTCCGTCCCCTGCCAATGCATGACCATGCTCAACCTCCTCAGCAATCACGATTTGATTTTTTCCAGAATTCTTCGCCTTATACAGTGCCCTGTCAGCAGTCTTAAGGAAGTTGGTCAAACTATCATCCTTGAATGGCACGGTAGTAGCCAAACCGATACTTATAGAAACACTCTCTGAGCAACTTGAAGAACTATGCGGAATATTTAGATCCCTAACCTTTTCCAAACATGCCTTTGCGACAATATTGGGATCTTTCGTATTCGGCATGATCAGGCAAAATTCTTCACCACCATAACGCCCAATCATATCAACTGACCGAGTCGTTGCTTCCTGCAAAGCACCTGCCACTTCCTGAAGACATCGATCTCCTGCAACATGCCCGTAGGTATCGTTAAACTTTTTAAAATCATCAATATCAATCATGCAGATGCTTATACTTTGACCATCCCGCATACACCTACGCCACTCATAGTTCAAATAATCGATAATTCCTCTTTTATTGGCCACCTTGGTCAGACTATCCAAAACCGTGAGGTCTTTAAGCTTTTCCTGAACCGCAAGGATTCGGAAGAGATACCAGATGCTTGACCCGCTAAACAATACTCCGAATATGGATACAAATAAAGGAGCCGAACTTCTTTTTTGGTCCACATAATCAACAAAAGGCACTCCTTTAACACCCCAGGTTCTATTGGCAAAGGTTAGTGTATCGGTCTCGATAAACCTGGAAAGCTTGGGAAAGATTTCTGACTGATCTTCTGAAGATTTATAGATCGTATTGAATGATCCGGCATTTATATTTTTCAAAGTAAACGGAAGAGAAAAATTTCCCTCCAGCAATTCAAAACTTAGGTTCCTTACCGCTGTACTTTTCATAGCTTGATCTGCCATCTCGCCAACTTTGAATACTCCAACAATAACACCTTTAAAAAGTTCTCGCTGGGACTCAAGAGTGATAGGTTTTCCATCATAAAGCGGAGCGATTACCAAAACACCCCGTGTGTTTTGTTGGACTAGGCTAATCGTAGGGGTTGCATGAATCTGATCGGTATCGCGTGCGGCTTCAATGGATTCTTTTCTTTGTGCATTAGATGCGATATCGAAACCATGGGCTTTCTGATTGCCGGGGTATGGCTCGATGTAAGCAACTGGGATAAAGAAGTCATCCTTTCTCTTTTTAACATCTACATGAACCAATTTGTTTTGCTCATCTCGTTCAGTAATTTCAAAATCTGGGAAATCTTTTCTAATTGTTTCAAGAAAGGAGGGATTGTAATCCGCAACACTTTCATCAATTTGATTTCCCGAAAGTCGGGGGTTCCACGAAAGTCCCTGAATTCTCTCCTGATGCCTTAATAA
>JAYODK010000033.1:0-18383 GCA_038106225.1 Opitutales bacterium
ACCTCTGCGGCAGTTGCAGCTGCTGTTCAGGTAAAAAGAATGGGCAAGTCGGTGGTTATTGTTTCGCCTGACCGGCGTATTGGTGGCATGACAAGTAATGGTCTTGGTTGGGTAGATAATGGGAAAAAGGAATTTATAGGCGGAATAGCAAGAGAATACTACCATCGAGTTTGGAGACATTATCAAAACCCAGATGTTTGGCGGTGGCAAAACATTGAAGAATTTGGAAACCGTGGGCAGGGAGCCCCGGCGGTAGACGGTGAGCGTAGAACTATGTGGGTTTTCGAACCCAGAGTTGCAGAAGAGATATTTGAATCATGGATCGTCGAGAATGAAATAAAAATATTTAGAAATGAGTGGTTGGATCGTGCTGGTGGAGTTGAAATGCAAAACCAAAAGATTGTTTCCATTAGCTGCTTGTCAGGAAAACGGTTTGAGGGAGAAGTGTTTCTGGATTGCACCTATGAAGGAGATTTAATGGCTGCAGCTGGAATAAAGTATACAATTGGAAGGGAGGGAAATGATCGTTACGGAGAAACTCTTAGTGGCGCGCAAAGATCAAAAGCAAAAAAAAATCAATTTGTAAATCGGATCGATCCATTCATTGTTGCGGGCAATCCGAGTAGTGGTCTTTTACCAAGAATTAGTGAATGGCTGCCCGATAAGGACGGAATGGGTGATCAAAAAGTTCAGTCTTACAACTTTCGCTTATGCCTGACCCGTGTAGAAGAAAATAGAGCACCATTTCCAAAGCCTGAATTTTATGATCCCAGTCAATATGAGCTCCTTTTAAGATCTTTAAACCGAGGATCAAGACATATCTTTGAGCATTTCTATCCCATTCCAAATGCAAAAACGGATACCAACAATCATGGTGCTTTCAGTACCAATAATATTGGCATGAATTACGGATATCCAGATGGTTCTTATGAAAAACGAAGAGAAATAATTAAAGAGCATGAGGATTATACTAAGGGATATTTTTATTTTCTTTCCAATGATCCTCGGGTTCCCCAAGAAATTAGAGATGGAATGAGCCAATGGGGCTTGGCTAGAGATGAATTCTTGGGAAGTAGTAATTGGCCCGAGCAGTTATACATTAGAGAAGCTAGAAGGATGGTCGGAAAGTTTGTCATGACCGAGCATGAAGTCACTGGGCGAAGCAAAACCAAAAGATCAATTGGGTTGGGTTCTCATACAATGGGATCTCACCATGTTCAAAGATATGTTGCAAACGATGAAAATGGGGGGGCTTTTGTACTTAACGAAGGAGATTTTCAACTCGAAATAAAGCAACCTTATAAAATTTCCTATGATACAATTCTCCCCAAACGCGAAGAATGTGAAAATATACTAGTGCCTGTTTGTCTTTCAGCGTCTCATGTTGCATTCGGCTCGATCCGGATGGAGCCGATTTTTATGATTTTAGGACAATCTGCAGCGACTGCAGCTGCTTTGGCAGTTGAGAAAGAAATATCGGTGCATGAGCTCTCTTATTTGGAGTTGCGCGATCAATTAATAAGAGATGGTCAGGTATTGGAGATTAAAAAATTAAACCGTTTAGCCAACGGGGAAGGCGTGCCGATTTCGAGTCTTGGAGGAGTAGTGGTGGATGGAAGTACAGTAGAGTTGGAAGGAGAGTGGACTGTAAGCACCTCATTAAGACCTTTTGTTGGAGATTCATATTTTCATGATGGTAATGGAGGAAAAGGCATGAAGTCCGCCAAGTTTCCATTTGTGGCGCCAATCAATGGTTTGCATGAGATAAAAGTTGCGTTTTCATCTTTCGGTAATCGTGTGGGTAATTTAAAATATCTAGTCAAACACGAGGGCGGATTGACGAAAGTATTTCTGGATCAGCGCAAGCCACAACCCATCGACAAGCTTTGGTCCTCGCTCGGTTCATTTAATTTTAAAAAAGGGGAACAGTACTATGTCAGTTTGGATAATGAGAACACGGAGGGATATGTGGTTGCCGATGCCATTCAAGTTATTGGGTTATCATCCATCCCTGAGTAAATGAAATAATTTCAGCACTAGAAAAACTCAAGATGAGCGATGTTGGGAATTATGGGTTGATAAAAAGGAGATCTTTTCTCGGGAAAGTAGGCGGGGTATTTCCACTGATTTACTTGCAGAAGAAAGCTCTGGCAGCAAACGATCGTCTGCAAATTGCTGCCATTGGCGTTGGCGGGAAAGGGGGGAGTGATATGCAGCATTTAGCCCGCCATGGGGAACTTATTGCGGCATGCGATATCTCAGGTAAAAAACTTGCTTATGCCTTAAGAAATTTCACGGAAGTAGCTAAATTTTCTGATTACCGAGAAATGATCTCACATATGGGTGAGAAAATTGATGTTCTTAGCATAAGTACAGCAGATCATACTCATGCCCATGCTGCACAACTTGCACTTAACTATGGTATTCATCTTTTTGTCCAGACCCCACTCTCACATACGCCATGGGAGACCCGGCAAATTATCAGGGGAAGTAAATCTCAAACGATCTGTACACAATTAGGATTACAAGGTTGTGCTTCTAATAATTTTCGTAAAGCAGTTGAATACCTTCAGTCTGGTTATCTTGGTGAGATTTTGGAAATTCATGCCTGGACGAATCGTCCAACTTGGCCTCAATCGCCTGAATTCATTATTCGCCCGAGTGAAAAACAAGTCATTCCTAAGAACCTAAACTGGGATGCCTTCATTGGACCAGCGGAAGAAAGACCTTATCACCGGATTTACCAGCCATATAATTGGAGAGGATGGCGAGATTTTGGAAGTGGTGCCTTGGGTGATGCTGGGGTACACCTGTTAAGTCTTCCTGTAATGGGTTGTCATCTGTCTGCACCCAAAGAGGTGAAGTGCATGCTTAGCGGTCCAGTGAATGATGAAACATTTCCAGCTTGGGGAATCCTGAAATTTGAGTTTTTAAATAATAATAAAAAGATTCCTTTGTTTTGGTATGAGGGCAAGATTGGACATCTAAACGGAGAAACGATTGGCCAGCAAAATCTACCTTCTCTCGATCTATTTTTGGGCAAAAAACCATCCGCCAACGGCTGCCTTATTCGAGGGACTAAGGGAACTTTGCTTTCTTCCTCATTGTATGGAACCACATGGGAAGTGCATCTTGGCAGCAGGTGGTTAAAGTCAGACATTTTACCATCATTAGATCAGAAGTTACCAAGAAATGGGCGTGGAGATTCCGGAATGAAGGAGGAATTGGTGCAAGCTATACGTGCCGGGAATCCAAGCCTAGCATTTGCTAATTTTAATAATGTTTCAGAGTTAAGCGAAATCACGACGATTGGAAACGCTGCCTTACTTTCAGGAGGGGGGTTTAAGTGGGACTCAGACTTGTGTGCCTCTGATCGAACAGATGTAAATAATTTGATTACCAAGTCCTATCGTAAAGGCTGGGCAGTCATGTCAGTTTAAAACATATCTGCATTAAAGATACATGCTATCATAAATGTCGGCTATTTTGCGAATTGCAGAGGCAAATGCAGCAGTTCTTCGGTCTTGAATCTTTGGATTTGAGTCGTGTAACTCTTTGATCTCCTGATAGGCTTCGCACATGGTGTCCTCAAGCCCTGATCGAACCAAAGTGATTTCATCGGGGCCCTTCATGAGTTCTGCCTTAGCTTGTTCATCGAGAGGTTTATCGATGCCAGATTCTAAGAGATTAATAATTTTTGCTCCCTGAGCCTCAACAAACCTTCGGTCCATTCTACCGAAGCGAACATGCGATAAGTTTTTCAACCATTCAAAATATGAAACAGTCACTCCACCCGCGTTCAGATAGGTGTCTGGGATAACAAAGATTCCTCTGCTATTTAAAATTTTGTCGGCACCAAAGGTTACTGGGCCGTTAGCGGCTTCAGCCACTACATTAGCTTGAATACGATTTGCATTTGCTTTTGAGATTACACCCTCTCTAGCTGCTGGAATTAAAATATCGCAGGGTAATTCCAAGGCATCATTTCCGTTCTTTAAGAATCTACCTGCAGGAAATTCTCCAATTTTGCCATGCTCCAATTTGAATTGATAAACCTCTTCAGTATTCAATCCCTGGTCGCAATAAATTGCTCCGTCTCGTTCAATGATACCCACGATCAATGCCCCATCTTCTTCTTGCAGAAATTTTGCTGCATGATATCCGACATTTCCCAGGCCTTGAACAATAATTTTTTTCCCCTCTAAGCAACCGTCAAGATTTGCTTTTTTAATATCATCTGAATGCCGGAAAAACTCCTGAATGCCAAATTGAACACCTCTACCAGTGGCTTCAATGCGACCTTGAACTCCTCCAAAATGAACTGGCTTCCCGGTTACGCATGCCCGTGCATTAATTTCGTTGGGGTGCAATTTTTGATATTCGTCGGCAATCCATGACATTATACGTTGTCCGGTGCCCATATCTGGTGCAGGAACATTTACTCCAGGGCCAAGAAAACCACGTTTGTCTAGTTCCTGTGCAAATCTACGAGTAATGTGTTCCAACTCCTCAAGAGAGTACTTTTTGGGATCTATACAGAGTGCACCTTTAGAGCCTGCAAACGGAACATTAACAATCGAGCATTTGTAGGTCATTAAAGCGGCCAAGGCCTCAACCTCTTGCTGATCTGCAAAGGGTGCATAGCGAATCCCACCTTTAGCAGGAAGTGCATGTTCGCTATGAGTTGCTCGCCAGCCAGTGAAAATTTCGTATCCATCCTTTAATTCTACGCCAAATTTCATCTCACAAATTGCGTTGCAAGTACGAATTTGACGGGCAAGCCCTATGGGCAAATCCAAAGCTTCTGCTGCTAAGTTAAAACTTTCATTTACACTTTCAAGAAAGGATAGGTCGGAGCCATTTTGCATAAACCTTACTTATTACAAATGAGCAACCAAGCAATTTAAATTGCTTGATGTAAACAATGACTTAGCGGAGTTAATCCTTTTAAGGATTATCACCCGATTATCGGGGCAACCCCAATGATGTAACTACTCTTTGGGGCGAGCTTCGTTCACCTTGAGCGGACGGCCACCCATTTCTGATCCATTTAGGGCTTCAATAGCCTTGTTGGCTTCCTCGGTATCGTTCATGGTGACAAAACCAAAGCCTTTGGAACGGCCAGATGGGCGCTCCACAATAACGGATGCACGATCAACTGTTCCAAAATCTTTAAAAGCGTCAGCAAGGTCTTGATCACTTACTGACCAAGGAAGATTTCCCACATAGATTTCCATAATAATTATATTTTTTGATTGATAACTTTGAAGAACACAAGACTCCTTTTGGTTTCTCGAGTCTTCAATCGCAAATGCGAGGATTTTCGGGAACCTCCAATCGCCGAGGCGTGTAATTTCTTCTCTAAAATGACCGTGAGCACAATTTGTGCAATCCCAAAGAGCCGAATAAATAGAGAAAATATTTTAAAATGGTCATCAACAAATAGTGCGATAGCTTATGAGCAAATGATAAAAATAAGAGAAGTATTGGACCCTGATAAAAGAGACTTGGAGCAATTGAACATTTTAATTCCGCAGCTTTCCCAGTCGGCTAGGATTTTATCACATGATGAATTTGAAAATATAGTGAATTCATCTGCCACACATCTCTATTTTGCAGAAGAAAACGATAAAATCCATGGAATGCTCAGTTTAGTTATTTTTCCAATCCCAACTGGAATCAGAGCATGGGTAGAGGATGTTGTTGTACATACTGACGCAAGGGGCAAGGGCATCGGTAGGTTACTTACTTTACATGCCATTAACGAAGCTAGAAAATTTGGGGCTCTGACAGTAGATCTTACATCCAGACCTAGTAGGGAAATTGCAAATAAACTGTATCAATCTGTTGGTTTTGATAAACGGCTTACCAATGTTTACCGTTTTAAACATGATAGTTAGTCGATCTGTAATTTATATTTCCAGATTTTCTTGCTGGGTTTTATGTTTTGGGCTCTGCACGCTAAACTGCCGAGTCTTCGCGGATAATTTTTCAGGTCCTGATCTAACTTTTAATATCGATGTTCGTGCAATTGAACAGAGTGGAGTAGTAAGATGGTTTGAAAGGAAGTTTCCTGATCTCAAGCAATGGGCTGAGGAACTCAAGCATGAACTCAAAGTTAAGCCCTCCCTTTTTCAATCATGGGGCTTGAATGATGAAGATTTTACTTCCCTTGCCATAACTATCTGGGGACTAGAAAATTTAATATATAGAGAAAACCGTAAGTTTGAATCTAATCCAGATTTTCAATTAGTTTTCGATTTGAACGCCGACAAGCTAATGAACCTAGATAGCTTTAAGAGTTGGCTAAGGAATCAACTATCCCAAAGATTTGGAGAGACAAAAGGAGCAGAACTATTACAAATTAAAGAATCGAATCAAAATCAATATGTTGTTTCGATTCCTCTAGCTGGGTTAGAAGACTTACCTCTAGAAGGACGTCTGCTTTCAAATTTAGATGCTAATTTGACCCTTGCTATCAGATTATCTGAAACCGGAACCAGAATCATTGCCATGTTTGGTAAACCTCTAGATGATCAAAAGTATTTTAATTATACTGATAGAAATTTACAATTTAATCTGCTGCCGGATTTACCACATGACCGACAAATTTCATTCTCTTGTCGCCTAAATAATTCAATATCTGATGGTGACTCATCAGATAATAATAATTCAAATCCTTATGAATATATAATTGCCAGCCTTAGTGAAGTTGCCTTGGGGGGAAGTTTTTTGGAATCCAGTTTGTTAATTGAATCTGCATTAATTTTTTCAACCACCCAGGATGCACAGCACGCGTATAATCTTTGGCAAGGATTATTGGGAATGGCACAGTTTGCGATTTCCCAGGGAGCAGGCATACGTTCTATGCATATCCCGTTGAGCAAGATCGAGATGAAACTTGTCGATCATAAAATATCGATAAGTTTAGATCTTAATTCAACTGACTTGGAGGAAATGGTTTCCTCGACTCTTGCGAGTATGGTCCGAGAAGGGAGTATCGATTCTAATAAAAAAAGACTTCCTGCAAAGACCTTAAGCAAGGCTCCAGATTTCTCCATTCTGTTATCCGATGGAAAGAATTTTGAGCTTAATCAGCAAAGGGGCAAAGTCGTGGTTTTGAATTTCTGGGCTACCTGGTCTGAACCAAGTACCCGGAGCCTGCCCTTAATTTCACAGTCAATAAAACAATTTCCCACTGGCGAAATCTTCTTTTTGGCAATTAATCAGGATAAATCGGCTGAAATTATGACTGAATTTCTTTCTGACCGCGAACTCAATTATTTAAGTGCAGCCTTTGATGAAGACTTGGATGTGTCTGGTGCTTTTGAAGTAAAAGGTCTGCCACATACAGTAGTAATCGATCAGAATGGGTCTATTCGAGATATCTCTATTGGGTTTTCACCTTTTCTTGGTGTGGACCTTAATAAAGAATTGAACAGTATAATCGGCAATCAGTAAGGGTGCTTATGCTATCCTGTTGAAAATTTCTTACTTATTAAGCAACAATATTACTCGTAATGTCTTAAATTCATCCCTCTCAGATATAAGAAATTAGAAACACTTCTTATTTTAATAACGCCGAAAGGAGATTTATGATGATGAAATTTAATGATTTTCAGAAATACCAAGCCATATTGCATATTCCTTATGAGAAATATTTCGAGCTAATATATGATACAAAATATTTACTAGAAGCTCGGTTATCTTCTCATAGAATGTTCATTGCACGCAAATCTTTCTACGGTTGTAACAGGAGAAGTGCAGTCGCCAAGGCATGTGAATGGTATAACAAAAATGTGCGGCAAGTTCTTGGCCCTCCGCAGGCAACCCTGACTATAGATGATCCTCTAGCAGAGGTGGTTTATGATGTAGATTTCGTTTGTACGGATCTCCGCAATAAATATTTGGATAATCCAACAATTGAACGATTGATTAAAGACGCAGATGGTGATTTAGAATGGGAAAAAACAAGTGATTCCAGTGGGCAGTTTACTGCTACTGTTAAAAGAGTTAAGAGGCGTAGAAAAAAAGAAACTCAATTGACCGATCGATTGGTGCAGTCGTCAGGTGGAACAATCTATTATAAAATGTTAGATCTTCCGGATGGTAAGAGTACGAGGATGAAGATGCGAAAAATCAAGTTGGCGTCCAAATCACTAGTAAAAGCGAAAAAAGAGGTGATTCGTCGTGGGCTTAATAGATTCGAGAAATTTTCTAGTACCAAAGAACCTTCTGCTAATCCCTTATCGTCTTCGATTAAAGCTGCATAAACTCTAATTTTAGGAAATCCCGTGAGCATCAATGGAATTCCAGATAAATTTCCTCAGGATAGATCATCTGAGTTGGTTCAGTTAATGATGAAGCATCAAAGGAAACTATTTGGTTACATTTTAACTCTAGTTCCCTCTAGAGCTGATGCCGAAGATATTCTACAGGAGGCAAGTCTTACTATCTGTGAGAAATTTACTAACTTTGAGCAAGGTACTAATTTTTATTCTTGGGCCTGTCAGATCGCATATTGGAAGGTTCGTGCAGCTCGCAAAAAATATGCTACATCTAAAGTGATCTTCAATGATGAGGTACTCGAAGTCATTTGCCAGACAAGAGCGGGGATGGAAGAGGAGCTAGATTCCAGGCACAGTGCCCTTGCTAAATGCCTTCAAAAGCTGAATGAAAGGGACAGGAGGATGGTCTTAGTCCGCTATGAGTCAGGGCACAATGTAAAGGCAGCCGCACAAGCTTGTGGTCGTACGATTCAAGGTGCTTACAAAGCTTTAAGCCGTATTCGTAAAACACTGCACGACTGCGTAAGTTTAGAGGTAAGTATGGAGACTCCTTAAAATGGATCTTAGTGATAGCGAAATAATTGAACTAAATGATTTACTCGACAGATTGGTTGAGAATAATCTGTCGCAGGATCAAAAGAGTCGTCTGGAACATTGGCTAACTGATTCTGCCGAAGCGAGGAAGTTTTATGTATCATATATGGATATGTCAGCTAGCCTCGGATATTATGCCGACGAAAGCTTGGTGGATACCGATAAAAATGAAAATAACAGCTTTCATAATATCTTGAATTTTTTTCAGCCATGGATTCCTATGGCTGCGTTGTTATTATTTGGGCTGTATCTTTATAATACTTTTCCCGGGCAACAATTTGGTCCACTTGAGGATACTGAAGATTCTACTCAATTTATTGGTTCTAATGATAAAATAGATCTAAATTACCAAAATCCTGCTAAGCCTGAAGTCGCTGTGCTCACTAAATCATACGGGCTGGGTTGGCATGAAGGATCGAAGGATTTTCCAGATACTGGTTCCCTCCTGCAAGCAGGCAAATTCGCCTTTACTCAAGGAGTGGTTCAACTTGAATTTTTACAAGGAGCAACCGCAATATTGGAGGGCCCTGTTGAAGCGGATTTATTGCATCCCAATGCATTGTCAGTGAAACTCGGAAAACTTAGGGCCCATGTTCCTAGGGTTGCGACTGGATTCACGGTTAATTTACCCATGGGCAAGGTTATTGATCTGGGTACCGATTTTGGGGTTGAGGTTCATACTACAGGATCAGCTGAAGTTTACGTGTATCGTGGAAAAGTTCGCTATGAGGGAGTAGACATCGAGGGCCATCAGGTAACTAAGCAATTATCTGGAGGTGAAGCTATTTTTCTAGATACTTTTGGTGTAATGACTCCGCTAGACATGCCAACAGGGAATTTTGTTGGCAGTGCGGATTTGGCATCTCGTTCACTTGAAGATGCTCACAGAAGGCGTGCCGCTTGGTTGAAAAGGAGCCAAAAACTCGCATCTGATCCGAATACTTTATTGTATTACGGCTTTGATGGCCACGATCCCTGGACTCGAGTGCTTAAAGATGAGACTAATCGAGGCAACGGCGATGGAGATGGAGCTGTGATCGGGTGTAACTGGGGGGAAGGCCGATGGCCAGGTAAGGGTGCACTTGAATTTTCCAAAAATAATGATCGGGTTTGTTTAAATTTCAACCAGCCACTCAAATCAGCTACCTTGGTTGCTTGGGTAAGATTAGACTCATTAAGCAGTCAAGGTGCACCATTAGTTTTTTCCAAACCCAATATAAACGGTGCAGCGGGATGGGCCATCAATCCGCTTGGCAAGCTTGTTTTAGAGGTAAAAACTTCCGATTCATACGAGGTATATGAATCTGCGGTCGCCTTCTCCGCTGATCGTCTTGGTAAATGGGTACATCTTGCAACTAGCTTTGACGGTAAAAACAAATGGGTTAATCACTTTATGAATGGACGATCATTTAGTCGTGAAAAGATAGATCGTGCAGAGAAAATAAATCTCAAAAAAGGGCTCCTTGGCCATTTCCAGGCATTTCCCAATCGTAATCCCAGTCTTTCAATGAAAGGGAGCATTGATGAATTTGCTATTTTTGATTCTGCTTGGGATGAAGAGACGATCCGCGAGCTTTACGAGGTAGGCTGCCCTCGAGATCATTCTTTATCTCCCCACAGTATTTTTCCTTAAATTATTTAAAGGTATTAATACCTGATTGCAGAAAGAGCCTGCATGCCATGACCCAAATGGGCGGGGTGGAGAAGCTCTTTAAGTGCAAGCATTTCAGGATTTAAGCCTTGGCTGTTCAACTCAAATATTTTTTTAATCTGATTGCTGGAATTATTAATCAGAAATGATTCTTGGCTGGCCAAGTTAATTTCTTCAAAACCCGAAAGTTCAAGGCAATCTTTTAAGCTGTTCCAGCATAAATGACAGGTCAAGTCCTGAAACCCTGGATTTTTCAAAAGGTCATGATGCATCTTCTGTTTCGCGTAAGCCCTGGCAGTGCCTTCTGGCCTGTCATGAAGGATGGTATGGATGTCTAGCCCATAGTCGAAAGTGAGAAAAACACCAGACCATGATTGCGTAGATAATAACTTATTGAGAGATGAAATAGAACCTGATGGCCAATCGATTCGATAGCCATCAGATGCTTCTTTAGGAAAAGAATAGCCAGGTGGACGAAGGGGGAGGGTTTCAACTTCGATAAAATCAGAATCTCTCAAACCAACAGATATCTCCATCCAGGTACTCTTTTGCCTGTTATATTTAAACGACCTAAAGGGCTGAGCATCCAGCCACTCGTTGCAGTAAACGATAGCTTGAGCAGGAATATCAAATGGATCTCCCAGTCGGATGGTATGATATGCGGCAAAAGGATGCTCTAAGCCAGTCAAAACTCCCGTTTCTGGCTCTGCTCCTATTTCTACAAATACAAATTCATCAGGCATTCTTTTGCCGAGCAATTTTGTTGATGCTTCAACAATTAATTTCCCCCAAGTAGAGCCAAGAGAAGTGGAAGTGTAAAAGTCATTTTCGATATGCTTGCCAACCCGCCTCCTCGAACTTTGGTAATAGCCAATTAAAGGATCATAGAGAGCCCAATTAACAAATTCATCCAAGGCAATGCTGTCTCGATCTTTTAATATCGAATTAAAGGAGTTCAGTATGTTTTTAGAAACCTTTGACATTGGCACATTCATAGCCATTGAGTAGCTTATTTCGCGTGAAACTCAAGCAAGCACTGTGATGATTTTAGGAATTGAGAGTTCCTGTGATGAGTCTGCCTTGGCTCTTTTTGACGAAGAAAAAGGAATTCTTGGTGAATGGATACACACGCAAGTATCTCAACATGCAGAATATGGCGGGGTGGTTCCAGATATTGCTATCCGTGAACACCTAGATCATTTTTTTCCGATTCTTGAATTGATGCGAAACGAGAGTAATCTTGTTGATGAGATTAAAGAAATCGCAGTGACTTGTGGCCCGGGTTTAATCGGTTGCTTGGGAGTGGGGTTGAGTATTGCAAAGACTTTGGGTGAACTTTGGGGCATACCAGTTGTAGGCGTTAATCATTTGAGGGGCCATGCATATTCTCCTTTTATGACAGTTGATAAAGCTCCCCTTTATTGGGACAAAATTTTGCCTCATTTAGGACTATTGGTCTCTGGAGGGAATACTTTGCTTTTTGAAATAAAAACAGATCGCTCGATCTATGTTTTGGGACGGACGATGGATGATGCGGTTGGTGAAGCATTGGATAAAGGGGCTAAACTTTTGGGTATTCCATATCCAGGTGGGGCGGTGCTTGAACAGCATGCATTTGAGGGAAATGCTAATGCCTTCTCCTTCCCACGAGCCTTTAACTCCAAAAACGACTATGACTTTAGTTTTTCAGGTCTAAAAACTAGTTTGCTGTATCAGTTGCAAAAGATGAGCGAAAAAGATATCGAGCGGAATTATGCTGATTTGTGTGCCTCCTATCAGGAAGCCGCAGTTGATCAACTTGCCAAGAAGTGTGGAGTTTTCTTGGATCAAAAGTCATACAAAAGCTTTGGCTTATCCGGAGGGGTGGCTAATAATCAAATTTTGCGTGATCGCTTCCAGGCTCTTTGTTTAAGCAAGAAAATAGAATTTATAGTCGCAGAAAAGAAGCATACTGGAGATAATGCGGCGATGATTGCACATGCCGCTAATCTTGATCGAAAGGGCTTATGGACTAATGAAGGCGGAAAATTGAATTTCAAGCCAGGCTTACTCATCGATGAGGTTCCGGTTGCATGAAGACAAAATGAACCATGCCATTCTTGCCACATTTTAAATTTTCTCTATAAAATATTCCTTCTATGATTTCCGATCCAAATAAACCAAAAAAACTCTCTGCCAATGAAGCGTTAAAAGAGGAAAGTAATTTCCTTCGCGGAACAATTTTAGAAAGCCTAGCGGATGAATCAACCGGAGCAATATCAGCCGATGATGCTCAGCTAACTAAGTTTCATGGCACTTATATGCAGGATGATAGGGATAAACGTGCAGGATTAATCAAAGAGAAAAAAGAAAAGGCTTATTCTTTTATGATTCGGGTCCGCGTGCCTGGTGGCGTCTGTACTCCTGCTCAATGGATTGGAATAGACAAGTTAGCGGATAAATTTGGGGAAAGTACTCTAAAACTTACTACCCGCCAAGCTTTTCAGTTATACGGTGTGCTGAAGAAGAATCTTAAGCAAACCATGAAGGAAATAAATGATACCCTTCTAGATACACTTGCCGCATGTGGTGATGTGAACCGTAATGTGATGAGCCCTGCGAATCCCTTTGAATCGGCACTGCATGAACAAGCTTTAGATATTGCTCAGAAAATCCATAATCATCTTACACCCAGAACTTCTTCTTATGCAGAAATCTGGCTGGATGGAGAAAAAGCAGGCTCAGTTGGAGAAGAGGAAGAAGAACCAATCTACGGAAAGACTTATTTGCCTCGAAAATTTAAAATCGCTGTGGCTTTGCCTCCTCGTAATGATGTGGATGTTTTTTCGAACTGTCTTGGTTTTGTTGGCATTCCTGATGGTAAGGAAGTAACTGGCTATAATGTGTTAGTGGGAGGAGGTCTTGGCATGACCCACGGCAAATTGGCTACCTATCCAAGACTTGCAGATGTGATTGGATTTTGTGCACCTGATAGGGTAGTGCAGGTGGCAGAAGAAGTTGTTAAAATTCAACGTGATTTTGGAGATCGCTCAGATCGAAGACATGCTCGCATGAAATACACTGTTGAAGACAAGGGTGCTGATTGGATTTTGGCGGAACTGAACCGCCGGCTAGGATGGGAATTAGAAGAGCCTAAGAAATTTAGCTTTGATTCAACCACCGATCGATATGGCTGGACTGAGGATGCTGATGGCAGGTGGGCTTATGGGCTTTTCGTTGAGGGAGGCAGACTAAGGGCAGATGCTAGAAATCGCGGGCGTTTGGCATTGCGTAAAATTGCAGAAGAAATTCCTTGCCAATTTCGTCTCACTGCAAATCAAAATGTGATAATTGCCAGAGTCTCACTGGAAGATAAATCCAAGGTTGAAGCGATTCTAAATGAGTTTGGGGTGATTTTGCCCAATGATCTTTCAGGCATTCGATTGAATTCGATTGCTTGTACCGCTTTACCCACATGCAGCCTAGCCCTTGCTGAGAGTGAGAGATATTTGCCCGAACTAATTGACGAGCTTGAATTAATAATCGATCAACTGGGTTTGCGCGACCAATCTATCGCGATCCGTTCCACTGGCTGTCCGAATGGTTGTGGGCGTCCTTATCTAGGTGAAATTGGCTTAGTGGGTAAAGCTCCGGGAAAATATAATTTATATCTCGGTGCTGGTCTTGATGGCACCCGTTTGAACAAACTGTATCGACCTGCCATCACTCATGAGGAAATAGTTAACGAATTAAAACCTGTTCTCGAGGATTTTGCTTATAATCGGGAAAAGGATGAGAAATTTGGAGATTTTTGTATTCGGAAAGAATATGTAAAGGCTACCCTGCAGGGAGTTGATTTTCACGAATAGACCATTGACGCAGTCCTTCATCTCAAACCTAAAAGGATGAAGAAGAGATTTTCAAAATCCCTAGGTCGCAAAACTCATGGGAATCTGGATGCCCCAGTTTCTATGATCGGTGAGGAAGAGTCGATTGCTCAAATTAATGCACTTTCACATGACCCTTTTTTACTCATACTTGATCAAGTTCAAGATCCACGTAACTTAGGGGCTTGTCTAAGATCCGCTGATGGTGCGGGAATCGATTTAGTTGTTTTGCCAAGCGACCGGTCGGCAGGATTAACTGATACGGTTAGGCATGTGGCATGTGGAGCGGCAGAAAACTTGAGTATAGCTAGGGTAGTAAATTTGGCCCGCTATTTAGAAAAATTAACCCGCTTGGGTGTCCGTCTTATTGGAACAAGTGATCAGGCGACAAAGCCTTTATTTGAAGTAAACCTGACGGGCCCATGTGGTTTGGTTATGGGAGCCGAGGAAACGGGAATTCGTAGATTAACGGCCAAGCACTGTGATGAATTAATCTATATACCGATGAACGGAAAAGTAGAATGTCTCAATGTTTCTGTAGCAACTGGAGTTTGCTTATATGAAGCGTGTAGACAGCGAGCTTGTTAAGTCTGTGATACCTGATTTACAGTAGCACCTTCTTTTTTTGAAGATGGTGAATGGATGAACCATTGCATAAACCTAAGGCATAGAGAAAAAAACAATGTACCTAGGAGCGAGTTCCTCAAGAATAGATAAGAAGGTGCGAATCCCGGCTCTCCTATTATGATTGCTTGAAAAAATCCAGCTATTGTTTTTGGGTAGGCGGGATTGGCTATCCAAGAGAATGAACAGGTAATTATATGAAAAAGAAGGGCAGAGAAAAGGGCACCACTTGTCCAGAATGCCAAACTTCTACTATAACCAACTCTTTTCCCTAGCCACCATATTAATAAATAGCTGATAATCGTAGTCAGCATAAAGGGTTCAAGAAGATTTCTCCCGTAAAATGGATTTAATAACAAATCGGAAATAAAAATGGACACAATAGGAGCGATCCAAGAAATCGAACCTCGAAGGTAACTGCCACAAAACCAAAAAATAGCAATGACAGGTGAGAAATTTAGCAAGGTAGGATAATCAATCGCGAGATGGCGGCTAAATCCAACCAGAAAAATAATTGAAATTAAAAAGATTGTCGGAATCATGAGGGTGATATTTTTGTCGAAGTTAATCATTTATAAATCTTTGAATAGGTTCAATTAAATTCAAACTTGGCTTGACCGGTAAGTTTTGCACAAGGATAATCTGTTCTTTAGACGGTCAAGCAGAGGAGCTTGTTGCGGTCTTAATTTAAGTTTTGCTTTTTCTAAAGGTAGAAAAGCAACCCGGTCAATTTCCGGGAACCTCCAAACTTTTCCTGATCCCTTGGGATACTCCATTGAGATTTCGTTACAGATCAGTTTCCGATCATCGGGCCAGTTTCCCTCAAAAGCCCAAGCGAACACTTCCTTTCCATTATTTTGTATAATGGATCCGAGCGAAAGAAAAGGCCCGCTTGGGCACATGCCCGTTTCTTCCTCAAATTCTCTTAACGCGGTCATGAAAATATCTTCCAGCGGTTCTGGTTCTCCTTTGGGTATGCTCCACCAGCCATCATCTTTGTTTTTGAAGAATGGTCCACCAGGGTGAGCAACAAGAACTAATATTTGCTCATTCTCAGTATCCTCAAGATATAGAACTAGACCGCCACTGACCTTTTTCACAGATTTGCTTACTTAAAGTTTTTTGGACATGATAATCAAGTCCTCTTCCCTATGCCCGACCCTGCGTGCTTTGGGTATCACCCCAATTGTTTTAAATCCTAAAGATGTGTAGCAATGAAGAGCCGGTTTATTCTCGCTTAAAACATTCAGTCTAAGGGATTCGTATGAACCCAAGCTAATAGACTTTTCTATCAATGAAATACAGAATAACTTTCCTATTCCTCGGCTTCTCTTTTCTGGATGAACGATGATTCTGCAAAGATTTAAACGATTTTCTTTATTTTTTCTTACGATTTCTCCGTAAGCCACAAGGTTGCCATCTGAGTCTAATTTTGAATAGGGAGAGATATTTTTATCTTTCAGGTGCATTTTAAATGACTGAGGGGAAAACCCTTGTCCGAGAAAAGTATTTCCGGCCCAGTAGACCAAATCTTCAGGGTTTTTAATCCATCCAACCAATGTGGGAATCCATGAACTAGAAAAAGTGATCAATTTCTTAGATTTAGAAAAATCCAGAGGATTCATGGGGAAAAGATGATTTTGATCATGAGATGGCTAAATAATTTACTTGCAATAAACTGATTACAGCGAAGAAGGTGTATATTCCTAAACTGGCCTCAATTCTATAAATGACACATGGGATATCATGATATTTTAGAATTATAGGAGATTATTAATTATGAAATTTAAAAATAAGCTATTTGTTTCGTTTCTACTCATTTTTGTAACCGGTTTTTTTATGGGTTCTTTTCTCGAGAAGTCAGAAACAAAATTAAATGTCATTATGGCAGGAGTAGATGAAAAGGGAAATTCAGTTTGTGTAAATAAAACTCAAGTATTTCTCTTCAAGAAATTAAACGGAGAAAATAAAATTATTTTTCACTACCATGATGCACTGAGTAAAGAGGCAATTGTATCGAAGTCCTTCCCTGATACTGAAACCCTTGAGACTTATTGGGATCAGTTAGTTAGAAATTGGTAAACATTTAGGTCCAGTATTTGGTGTAACTGCCATCAGGGTCGTAGATCTCTGCCTGTTTGCAAATATCGAATGCCCTTTGTATTCTAGGGTCATTTCCATATCCAGATAGGTATAGCCAGTTTCCATAATTACTGCAGGGGTCATAGTCGATTAATTGCTCTTCGAACCACTGGGCGCCCCTTCTCCAATCTAGACCCAGATCATTGATCAAATAAGAGGCGGTGTTTTGCCTGCCACGATTGCTCATCCAGCCAGTATCTCTCAACTCATTCATATTTGCATTAATAAATAAGTCTCGGGTCATGCCATTTTTCCATTGAGAAAAAAGTGCTTCCGCATTTTGAGGTTCGGTTATGGATGGTCTTTCTGGATGAATACCACGGCTCTGAAAAATCTTTGGTCCATAAAGTTTTGCGGTGAAGTGAAAAAAATCGCGCCATAATAATTCAAATATCAGCCAATAAGTACTCTCATTGGATCCATATTGGGATTCATAATGTTTAACTTCCCAGTAAATTTCCCGAGGTGAAAGACAGCCACTAGAAATCCAGGGAGAAAATCGTGATGAAAAGTCAGGTCCTTCAAGTTGGTTGCGAGTGTGTTTATAATTGGAAACGCCATGTTTTTCCCACATCCATTGCTTGATTCGTTTTTTTCCCGCTGAGATACCTCCTTGGAAGACATAATAATTGATCAAAGAGCGAGGAGAGGGAGAGAATCCTAAATCCGTAAGACTGGGTAGCTTAGTGACTGGCAGTGAAGAAGAATCAAGGGTATCGATCATTGCAAGACTGGGCCGCACAAACCATTGCTTTTCCACTAATTTTCGAAATTTTGAAAATGTCTTTGGTAAATCCTTAAGATGAAAGGGTAGGTCATTTAGATGGAGCAAGGTATTACTGTTATGCACTTGTGTGGAAACCTTTCTGGAAAGAGCATCTTCTGTTTCCTGTTCTTCCCATGCATTTTCTTGAGAAATAAAACAGATATTCGCATCAACCCGTTCCATGAATCGGGGAATGGCAATTTCAATATTGCCATAAAGAAAATGTAATCTCCCCCCTAGTTTTTGAATATTTTCATCTAAGCATGCTAGAGATTCCAGGATGAATTTAGCTCTGTGAGCAGAGATCCTTTTCGGGTGTCGAGCCTTCCAAAGTCTTTCTTCAAATGAATAAACAAGAAAGAGTTGATCGCACTCGCTTCGAGCAATTTGCAAAGTTGGGTTATCCTGTAAACGAAGATCATTGCGGAAACAATAAACACCGGTAACCATTC
>JAYODK010000106.1:0-2647 GCA_038106225.1 Opitutales bacterium
CCCTGATGATTATGGGATTAGAAAAGGGCATGCAGAAAGCTGAGGAGATGGACCTGGTAGCGAGGTTTTGTGAACTCAAAGACGGAATTACCAACATTTATTGCAGTACGGCCTACCTTCGTCTCTATCCCACGGAAAAGAATTTTTAATTTAATCTGATTTCTTCTTGTTTTCAAAAACCAGAGCATTCTTACTGAATAGCTTTCACACATAGCCTTGGACTGAGCATACAATTTACTAATTCAATGAAAAACTGTGACGGAACCTACGAAAATTCCAGACGGAATTTTATCCAAAAGTCCCTAGTCGGTGCATCCACTTTTGCTGGATTAACCGTAGCTTCAACTTCGCATGCTTCGGTCGAACCTCAAAAAGATGACTTCGAGCCTGAGGTAACCAATGAAGTGGATATCTTAGTTGTGGGTAGTGGATCGGCGGGAACCACAGCTGCCATTCAGGCAGGACGGGCAGGTGCCAAAACATTATTGTTAGAAAGAAATTTTCAACTCGGTGGAACCACTACAACTGGAGGAGTTGCGTATCCTGGACTCTTCGATGCATGGGGTAAACAGGTGATTGCTGGAATCGGTTGGGAACTCGTGAAAGAGAGTGTGGAATTAGATGGTGGGAAGTTTCCTGATTTTTCCAAAGTACCGCGAGCTCACCATCTTAACCAAATTCATATCAACCAGTTTATTTTCGCAATTCTTGCAGAGGAGAAATGTCAGGAAGCCGGCGTCGAAATTGCCTACTATGAATTCCCAACTTCAGTAAAAAAGACTGAGCAAGGCTGGCAAGTTGACTGCATGGGTTTTGGAACCAAAAGACGCGTATACTGCAAACAGATTGTGGACTGTACCGGGGGCGCAGAAGTGGTTGGTTTACTCGGCTTTGAGAGATTAAGAGAAGAGGAAAGACAACCTGGCTCTTATCTCTTTAATCTTGGAGCTACCCATAACCCTGCAAGTAAGCAATTGCATAGGCTTTATGTTCATGGTGCAGACTCAACCAACTCAAGGACCGCCACTCGGGCCAACCTAACCGGTCGAAAATCAATTCTTGCCCGAGTAAGAAGAGATAAGAAAAGACTTATGCACTTGCAGCCCGAAACTGGTTTTCGTGAAAGCTACCGCATACTTGGAGAAACCCTCATTACCGTTCAGGATTATACATCTGGTCGCCGTTTTGATGATGCAGTTGGCTATGCATTTTATCCAGTCGACCTGCATACTCGCACAGGAGTTAAGCCCAAACCACTCAAGCATGGAATTGTTCCAACGATTCCTCTTCGTGCCCTCATACCAAAAGGGAGTGAAAATATTATAGTAGCCGGCCGATGCATCAGCAGCGACCGACTGGCAAACTCAGGCTTGCGAGTTCAGTCTGCCTGTATGGCTATGGGACAAGCAGCAGGCGCTACCGCAGCCCTGGCGGCGAAATCTAACTCAACACCCCTTAAAGTAGCTCTATCTGAGATTCACTCTTTACTCCGCCAACATAACGCAATTATTCCAAGCAAAGCCTAAGTTAGCTTGAAAAGAAGACGGATTATTTCTCTCTTTAATGCCCTGCTCTTTATGGTCATGGCATGGTCGGGCATTTATGCCTTTTCACAGCCATTCTCCATCGAAATTATCGGGCTACACGCCCTATCTGGCTTTATATTTATCGGCGTAATCGCAGGCCATATTCTTAACAATATTGTTCCTCTTAAAAAATATTTTAAGCATAGCACTGCCATCGCAGTGGGCCTTGCTGTAGCTTCATTCACGGCACTCTTTTATTACCAGCCAGCTCCCATCAAGGCTATCCTTGGATTAAGCGGTAATCTCGGGCCTGCTCAGGATATGTTTGATATGGATGAGAAGGGACTCACCTATCAGTACTCTCCAGACCCTGGTTACAAATTACTTTTGGATGTACGAACCGGTCCAAGCTATGATCCCAAAAACCCTCCACATTTGGCAATATGGCTGGAGAACCAGTCTCTTTATCATATCAAGACTCTCTATTCATCTGACCATAATGATAGCCAGAATCAACTTCCCTACTGGGCCTTCAAGGTCAGGGGTTGGAAAAAAGCTAAAAAGGATGCGGAAGAAAAACAAATGTCTCTCGGTGAATCCATCGATGCAATTTCTGAAGCCACCGCAAATGGATCTTTTGATCCAGCTGATTACATCCTTCCCAAAGATCAAAACTCTTCGATGCCTTATCGGGTTATGCTGGAAATTAATCAACCCAATGATCCATCAAGTAAATTAGAAGACCAACCGTCTTTGGTTTATGAAGTTGAGGTGGATAATTTTGATCCCCGCACCTTTCAGCTCATGGAACTTGTTGGTTATCCAGAGTTTGATCAGGAAAAAGACGAGTGGTATCTCAGCTATGTGGATC
The DNA here is from genome assembly GCA_038106225.1 of Opitutales bacterium. Classification (GTDB taxonomy): domain Bacteria; phylum Verrucomicrobiota; class Verrucomicrobiia; order Opitutales; family Seribacteraceae; genus Chordibacter. The sequence goes on from JAYODK010000106.1 coordinate 2,398, forward strand.
AAAGCATTGAATCTGCTTTTGAAATCGTGGACAGTGCCCTCCTTCAAATTGAGCGAGCAATTAAATTTGCTCATTTTCAATCATCTGATCAATGAGATAGCATATGGAAGAAAATTAAACCAAAACCTGTTTCCAGTAAAACATTCGTTCCTCCCCTTCCCTGCCCTCAAAGTTTCGGGGCTCCCATTCTTCGATAAGTTCTAAACTGCCCGAAAACCGGTCGATAATTTCCTCCCGGCTTGCACCGAAT
>JAYODK010000107.1:0-2586 GCA_038106225.1 Opitutales bacterium
GAGCACCACCTGCCCACTCTCGATGCTTTGCTTAGCCTCGATCTCTCCTCCCTGTCATCTCGTAAACAGGCAGACGAAGCCTTGGCGGAAAAAGTTCCCAACTGGGCATTTCGGCAGTTTTTGCTGACGAATTTAAAAGAGAACGATGGGTTTTGGCAGTGGCGGGCAAACCTTACTTCCCTTCGTCAATCCATCGCTCAATTGTCCTGTAATCCTTTGCAAACAAGGGATCACTATGATGGACCCTGCTTATTTGTGCGTGGGGGGAAGTCCGGGTATGTGCGAAGCGAACACTTTTCTTTGGTTACACAGGCTTTCCCTCGAGCCGATATCGTTACCCTGCCTGGGGCTGGGCACGATGTGCATGTAGAGGATAAGTCAGGCTTTCTTTTAAACCTGGAGGAGTTTTTAGCCGGAGTTTTTTAGAGGGATCAAATTTTCTAGGGCACAAAAAAGACCCATGGTTTCCCATGAGCCTTTTAAAAGGGGTATAATGATCAAGTATTAGATCGCAGCCTTGAGCTTTGCTCCAGCCTTGAACTTTACATTCTTGGAAGCCTTGATCTTGATTTTTTCGCCGGTTTGGGGGTTGATTCCCTTGCGAGCTGCCCGCTTGACCACGGAAAAGGTGCCGAAACCGATTATTTGAACGGATTCTTTCTTTACAGCCTTGGTGATTGCATTGAGTACTGCGTTAAGAGCAGCGTCTGCGGCGGCTTTGGAAGTATCCTTGCCCAAGTTTTTTTGTACGGCTTCTACGAGTTGACCTTTATTCATATTGATTTCCTTTTGTTTATAAGGGTTATTTACTAGGTTTGTAAGCTTCTAGCTCGGCATTTTCCTGCGTTCGGTCAAACATTTTTTCGCAAAAACCCCATTTTTCTGGGGATTTCGGCCGATTTTAGGGATAATTCGGCTTATCTTCAGGCTTTAGCTCTCCTTTGGCACCACAGGAAACAGTCTGTAAAAGTTTTCCAAGTTCTTCCACAAAGGAAGATTTATTCTGCTTTTCCAATTGGATTGCCCGCTTGACCAATTGCTTGGCCATCACCTTTGCCTGCTCTTCGGATGATCCAAGTTTTCGAAAGGCTTGGCCCACTTGTTGGATGGCATCTTCGTGTTCTTTCATATTTTTAAGGGAATTATGGATTGTCCATTCGTTTCAAAAACAATGGTATCATTGTCCAGGCTGGGTAGGGCATTTTCATGAAGAATCGCGGCGCCGAACCATTCGTCTGTATCGGGCATGGAGAACTGGCTTTTAAGCATTCCCACTCGTTTTCCCTCAAGCATCAGATTACTCGGCATAGTTTCCTGTAAAGAACCACTGCCTTGTACCGCAACTGCCTGTTTCCTGACATTGCCCATCGCATGAATTCGGGCCATTACTTCCTGTCCCAGATAGCACCCTTTATCAAAATCGACTGCGATTCTTTCCAGACCGCCTTCCTGTGGAAATTCCTCTGCCCCGATCTCCAGTCCCGGACGGAATAGGCCTGCTTGCATGCGGGATAGTTCCAAAATGGAAACGGGTGTGATTGGCTGATTTTCTGACCATTTTGGTGAGTTGTCATCAGGTAAGAGAATGCTTAAGCAACCAACAGGTAATAAGGGGTCGAGGTATGCCCAGCCCGTTTTATACTCTTTAGCCGCTCCACTTGGGATTGAATTCATGCCAGCAAAATCAAAGGCTTCTTCAATGCCAGTGGAGGAAGATAGAACCATTGCTTTCCATGCACCCGGCAATTGTTCAAATTCAACTTCATCCGCCACCACATTTTCTTCAAGTAGTTCAATAATTTGTTCAGCAGGAGTTTCCTGGCAGGCCAAAAGAAACTCCTCCTCATCTGTTCGAATCACTTGTGCACCAAAAAGAACTCTCCCTTTGAGGCTTAAACGGAGCCCTAAACGGGTGGATCCAATCGGCAGTTTTTGAAAATCTATACTCATTTGACTTTGCAAATAGGGCAGGGCATCTTCACCGGATACTTTCACCATTGCTTTCCAGGGCAGTTCAAAAAATTGGAGCGTCATGCTTCTTTGCTAAAAGTTTGTCTTGTTCATGCAAGCATAGGTTCTAAAGTACTAGCCCTGTGCATCAAGTAACTAACCTACGAATTACGGACTCCGTCCCGCTGCCTTCGCCCGTGGAAATGGTCGAGGAAATCCCTCGTTCTGCCCAGCAGTTGGATGTGGTTGCCCGCTCCCGTTCTGCCCTGCACGATATTATCCAGAGCCGGGACAAGCGCTTAATTGGGGTGGTCGGGCCCTGTTCCATCCACGATTTACAAGCCTGCCGGGAATATGCCGAAAAATTTTCTAGGCTCTCGAAGGAGATTGAGGACCGGGTCTTACTGCTGATGCGGGTATATTTTGAAAAGCCCCGCACCACGGTTGGTTGGAAAGGGCTGATTATGGATCCGCAACTCAATGGAACCTGTGATATTCCCAGTGGGCTGCGAATCGCCCGGTCTTTTTTAGGAGAAGTTTTGGACATGGGCATACCCACTGCCACTGAGCTATTGGATCCCATCACCCCTCAGTACCTGGCCGACTCACTTAGTTGGGCAGCAATAGGTGCCAGAA
>JAYODK010000108.1:0-2581 GCA_038106225.1 Opitutales bacterium
AAGTTTACCGCGATAATATCCTCGGAAAAGGAAAGCGTGCTGATGGCCGTGGACCTGATGATTTGCGCGAGATCACCTGTGAAACCGGTGTACTTCCACGTGTGCATGGTTCCGCCATTTTTACCCGTGGCGAAACCCAGTCCCTCGTGCTTTCCACGCTTGGTACCAGCCGGGATGTGCAGGACCTCGACGGATTGACCGGTGGACCAACCTCCAAGTCCTTCATTTTGCACTACAATTTCCCACCGTTTTCGGTAGGCGAAGCTGGCCGTTTTGGATTTACCGGACGCCGTGAGATTGGGCATGGTGCCCTTGCCGAGCGTTCCGTACTGCCCGTACTTCCACCAGAAGACGAATTTCCTTACGCCATTCGTGTGGTTTCGGAAATCATGTCCTCCAATGGATCGACTTCCATGGCCAGTGTCTGCGGTGGATCGCTCGCATTGATGGATGCCGGTGTGCCCCTGAGCGGTCATGTTGCCGGGATTTCCACCGGACTTGTTTCCGAGCATGATGAAAATGGAAATATTTCCAAACATGTGGTCCTGACCGACATAATCGGGGCAGAAGATCACTTTGGAGATATGGACTTCAAGGTATGCGGTACCCGTCAGGGCGTGACCGGATTCCAATTGGACCTCAAAATTCAGGGCCTTCCTTTTGACATCGCGAAGGAAGCAGTCAAGCAGGTAACCGCAGCAAGAATGAAGATTCTTGACTCGATGGAAGCTGCCCTGCCTTCCCACCGTACCGAATTGCGCGAGCATGCTCCTCGCATTGAAACCGTAAAGATTGATCCTGAAAAGATCGGTGCCTTGATCGGTCCAGGAGGAAAGAATATCCGCCGGATTACCGAGGTGACCGGTGCCAATATCGATATTGATGAGGACAACAGTGGAAAAGTACGCATCTATGCCACTAATTCCGAAGCGATGCAGCGTGCCCTCGACGAGATCGAACTGGTGACCGGAGAGATCGAGGTTGGTAAGATATACCGTGGAATTGTTCGCGGAGTGAAGGAATTCGGTGCATTCGTGGAATGCTTGCCTGGCAAGGAAGGACTTTGCCACATTTCCGAACTCGCAGACTTCCGGGTGAACAAGACCGAAGATATTTGCAAACTTGGGGATGAAATCATCGTCAAGTGTATCGGTATCGACGACAAAGGACGCGTAAAACTGAGCCGTCGTGCCGCGATGGAGGAAAATAAACCAGCTGAAGACACAGAATCTTCCAACGAGGAATCGACGGAAGAAACCGAGGAAGCAGCTGAGCCAGTGGCCTCCTAAGCAGAAAGCTTTTAAACTCCAAAGCTTCTCAACAAATCCCCCGGAGCGGGCATCCCATGATGGGTGCCCGCTCTTTTTTTGGTAAAATTTCTTGGTCCGATTAAAATCTTCCGATTGCCCGAAGAGACTGAATTCGCTAGGTAAGAAAATAGATCGATGAGCGAAAAAGAAAAACCACTTATTCTTGCGACTAACGACGATGGGATAAATTCCCACTTTCTCATTCGCTTGGTGGAAGCATTGAGCAAGCAATGCGAGGTAATCACCTGTGCTCCGGATGGAGAACGCAGCTGGATTGGACACGCCATTACCAGGCACCAAACCCTCACACCCAAAAAAGTAAAAAAATACCCGGGTAAAGAAGCCTACTCCGTAAACGGCACCCCGGCAGACTGTGTAAACCTGGCAGTGGGCAATTTACTGGACCGCGAACCCGATGTGGTAGTGAGCGGGATCAACCTAGGATACAATGTGACCATGCCCATGATTCTTTCTTCCGGCACGGTGGGCGGAGCGATGGAAGCATCCCTGCTCGGTTTACGGGCTATGGCGGTAAGTCTGGCCCTGCCCAACGAGGAATTTGATCAAATTCGTGACAGTGGAGGAAAAGTGAAAGGCAAAATGGCAAAAGCTTTAGATTCGGCTGCAGAATCCGCTGCGAAATATGCCCAGACCTTGGCCTCTCTTCCCGTACCAGAAGGATTGACGGTACATAACCTGAACTACCCACCAAGTTACGATGGAAAAGAGGATCCAATCCTGACTTTTGCTAATTCCTTAAAGCTCAACAGTTTATTTAATCTCACTGATGATGGTAAAAGCTACCAACTGACCTACCGTACAGAATGGCTGGATAGTGCCAAGATCGAGGTTGGTTCGGATCTCTGGGCATTGCAGGAAAATATGGCCACGGTTTCCCGGCTCGATTTTTCTGAGGCAAGTGGCAAAAGATACCTCGAACCCTGATAAACTGATGTTACACCGGATATTCCGACTTTTGTATTGGCGAAAACGCCGGAATTATGGGCAAACATACCGGAAAATCTCTGGCCGTTCTATGGATCGAGATTTGGTGCATTATTTTCACGATTTTGGGGATGATGGAGCAAATTCCCATCAGTCCTACTGGTTAAGAAAATTGATCTTCAAATTTATCCTTTGGGCGGTGTTTTTATTCTTTGCCTGTTGGTTTGCCTACGAAAGTTATCTCGGACTGCTTATTTACGACGGATAAACAATTCATTTCGCTTGATTGAATGGTGGGAAATCCTTATATATCTTCCTTTTCCCAA
>JAYODK010000109.1:0-2577 GCA_038106225.1 Opitutales bacterium
GCTTTTCAAACTGGTTGGTAAAGGCATGAACGAAGGTTCTAAGAATGAAAGGGAAGCTCAAAGCCGCCAAACCAATATGGGAGATCAAAATGAATAAATAACAAGGTCTGATTCCACTCACTGCTTCTCTTTCGGCCGAGCTTAATAATCCATCTTTATTGGCATCTCCAAACAAAACCGCAGGGGTGGTGATATGATAAGTTACATATGACAAAAGAAAAACGAGGGAGCAGATAAAGGCGGCGTAGATCATTTTCTGGTGAAGAATGACTTTCCCATTTTTTATCGCCCGGATGGCCAGGACCAAGAAAACCGCTGCCATGGAATTGAGCAAGGCGTGAAATCCGGGCAGACTGCTAAGATCGGCGCCTTCGGGCAGAGGAATCTTGATCTTTTGCATCATCACCACCAGTCCGAGCACGGCAGCAGAAATGATCCATACCAGGAGGTTTAATTTTTTGGCTAGCTCCAGATTGGCTTCTCTATCCCGAAAATTTTGCAATTCGCTCATAAGAAATGAGCCTATGGGAATTGAGGTAAAAAGGAAAGCCGAAGCGGCAGGCCCGCGTTAACGAACCTTCATCAATCCACGCATCACAAAGTGGTGGCCCGGGAAGGTACAAACAAATTCATAGTCCCCGGTAGTTGTTGGTGCTTTGAACTCAATTATCTCTTCCCCTTTGTGATCGATCAATTTACTCGCCCAGAGAATTTCCTTACTCTCAGGAACAAAACCAACATCGAATCCAGCGGCCCCGAGATTGATCGCCGCCTGTCCAACTTCGTCCGCCTTGTGAGGATTCACCAAGACGATGTTATGGGGCATGAAGTCAGGATTTACAAAAATCAACTTGATTGCTTTGCCTGCTTTTACCGAAAACTCGGCAATGTCATACTTCATTTTTTCGGGAATTGTTCCAATCCGTACCGTAGTCAATTCAGGAGTATCGGAAATGATGCCCGACCTTTCCACCGCATCCCCTTCATGCTCCTCTTCTTCCTCAATCACCTGCGACCCCTTGGCTGGATCTGCGTTATACCAATGATGCTGCACATTGAGAGCCGCCATACGGGCATGAGGATGGGGCGATTTCAACATTTGATTAAGCAAACGACCATTGCGCTGATTGTGTTGCTGATGAACCCATAGGGCTTCCAATAGGTGGTGGGCATCCTCTTTTTTCTTGGGATCGAATTGCTCCATCCATGCCTGAGTCGCCTTGATGACTTCATTGGAATCTCTTTCACTCAACTCAACGCGGGTGCGGTGGCGGACACTGTCCACCGGGTGCTTGAGATTGTCCAAAAGCTTACCGATTGGTTGGCCATCAATCGCAACAGCCTTCTGTAAAGGTTTCTTTTTGTTAATGATACGGAAGATACGGCCATGTTTATCATCGCGGTTGGGATCCCGTACATTGTGCTGCATGTGTCCGATAATTACATTCTGCCAATCGGAGACATAAAGGGCTCCATCCTCGCCAAAAATGGCATCGGTGGCACGGAAATTCTTATCCCCACTTAACATAAATCCAACGGACTCTTCCTGAATCTGGGAACCATCTGCTAAATCTTTGATCACACTAAGCTTTTGTCCATTGGGAGTTCCCCAGACTTCACCAAATTTGGATTTGGAGGAAACTTCCTTACCATTCTCCCAGGTTCCTGACTTTTTGGTCATGGTAAAGTCACCATCCCGATGAAGCTTATATTGTTTAACCCCGAGGAAACCAATGGTGTTACAGATTAGAAAATCTCCCTGCATGGAATCAGGAAAGTTGTCACTGGAAATAACCTCACAAGCGGGAACCGGGCGTACTTCCTTACCCAGCAAAGAACGCATCTTCCAGGAATTCCCATGGGGAACCACCTGATAGGCACGTCCTCCCGTTCCATCGGTGGCGTACTGGTAGCCCCAGTAATCAAAGGTAGTTCCATGCGGATTCGGGCTGTTGCTTGCATGAAACGCAATGGTATGGCGACGGGGATCAAAACGGTACATCGCGGAAGCAGATGTATTTAAGCTCGGCCCCCAGGGATGCTCGTGGTTGTGCTGCAAAAAGACTCCGCTCTGCCAGTAAATTCCACCATCCGGACCATAGATTAAATTGTTGGCGGAGTGGTGGGTATCGGATGTCCCCAAGCCCTGCAGGATCACATAGCGTTCATCTGCCTTGTCGTCCCCATCGTTGTCACGGAGGAAAAGAAGATCCGGGCCGGATGTGACCAGTACTCCCCCATTCCAGAATTCAAAGCCCACGGGGTTATGTACCTTGGCAAATTCGATGATACGGTCGGCCTTCCCGTCGTTATTATCATCCGGCAGAATCACCAAAGCATCATTCATTGGCTGCATCGGTTCCCACATCGGATAAGTCGGCCAGACTGCAGCCCAAAGTCTGCCTTTGGTATCGACCTGCATTTGCACCGGATTGATCAGCTCGGGAAATTGTTTCTCATCCGCAAAAAGATTGATCTCAAAATCATCCCGCACTGCCACACGGCTTAGACTTTCTTTGGGGCTCAAGTACTTAGTCGACCCTTCCTTGATTGCACTGGAGCTGATACTTCCGCCAC
>JAYODK010000034.1:0-17568 GCA_038106225.1 Opitutales bacterium
AGGAGCTTCCGCTGCAGGCTCTTCCTGCTTTTCTTCCTTAACTTCCTCGGCGGGTACTTCCTCTTTGGCTTCGGGCTCAGCAGCTTTTTCCTCAACTGGTGCCTCTTCTTTTGCCTCAGGGGCAGCAGATTCTTCTGCAGGAGCTTCCGCTGCAGGCTCTTCCTGCTTTTCTTCCTTAACTTCCTCGGCGGGTGCTTCCTCTTTGGCTTCGGGTTCAGCAGCTTTTTCCTCAGCTGGTGCCTCTTCTTTTGCCTCAGGGGCAGCAGATTCTTCTGCAGGGGCTTCCGCTACAGGAGCAGGGTTCTTTTTCTTGGCTGCACGGGCTGCTTTGGCAGAAGCTTTCGCTTCGGTTCTCTTGAGCCATTCTTCTGGACTCAGGCGACCTTGCCGAATCAAGCTCTTTGCAGTGTCTGTAGGTTGTGCCCCTACATCTAACCAATGGTCTACACGATCCATTTTGAGATCAAGCTCACGCTCTCGGGCAGTGGACTGAGGGTTGTAGGTTCCCAACACCTCAATAAAACGGCCATCCCGGCGAGATTGAGCAGGTGCAACCACCATGCGGTAGAAGGGAGCATGACGAGCTCCGTGCCTTTGTAATCTGATCTTGATCATAATCGAAAGTAGTGAGTACTTGAAAATTTGGGAAAAGCAGAGAATACAAGTAAATTTACGCCTTTAAGTCAACCATTAAGACCTAAGTAAGAGTGCATCACATTCGCCAAAAATGAATGGATTGATTTGAGTTTTTTCAAACAAGTGTTTAACTATTTTCAAGTGATTTCACAAACTGCTAAAATATCTAAACCCAAAGAGGGAACCCGTAAGAGGTTAATTGATGCAACTGCCCGATTATTTGCAGAACACGGATATAACGGGCTTACTATGCGTTCGGTTGCGTTGGAAGCCCAGGCAAATTTAGCTGCTGCAAATTATCATTTTGGATCCAAAGATGCCTTGGTCTTGGAAATGTTGCGGGAACGAATACAGCCAATAAACGCCCGGCGGATGGAGCTACTTAAGCTTGCAAAATCCAGAAATCATCAGAGCCATCTTAGCACCTTCACCATCTTCCATTCCTTAATCCATCCTATCGGAGAGGAAATATCCAAGAGTCTAAAATTGCGATGCAGCCTAGCACAGTTGGTCGCCCGCACTTTTACAGAACCGGTAAAATTCATTGAACAAATGCACCATAAGTTCTTTTCACAGATTGCAGAAGTTTACCATTGCGAACTTTGCCTGACTCACCCTGATGTTCCGAGAAAAGAAATATACTGGCACCTCCATCTCGCCGTATCCTCAATGCTTGGTGCCCTAGCCCAGCACCGGAGACTTTATAACTTCACCCAGGGAAATTGTGCTGAAAACGAAGTTGGGCAAATGATCGAACGTCTCATCGTTTTTGTTACCAATGGGTTTGAGCAGGGAATCAATTATAATTTTCAACAATGAATTTTAATTTTATGAAATCCTCGTTATTCCAGGCATTTTCCTGTCTTATTTTAAGCGGATGCCTAGCTCCTGTGGTTGATAAGAAACCATTGATCAATCTTCCCCAGCCTACGGAGTGGGAATCCCATCATTTGACTTCTGATAACAACCTCTCATCTGATGGATGGGCCTATCAATTGGGAGGCAAGGAGCTCAGCTCCCTCATTGAATCGGCTTTCTCTGATAACCCTTCCCTACTCGCGATCAATGAGCGTTTAATTGCTCAGGGTGAACAGGCAACCATAATGGGTGCCCAACTCTTACCTTCTGCTCAGGCAGAGATAACGGGGAGCCGGTCCAAAAGAAACCTGATTGGATTTAATCTACCCAACGGTAGCACTTCATTCACCAGTAACAGCTTTACTTCTGGGCTCAATATCAGCTGGGAATTGGATCTATGGGGCAAAATGGCGGATACCAGAGACTCTGCGGAAAAATCTTTTCAAGCCGGTCAAATGGAATTGCAGGGTGCCCGGATATCCCTAGCCGGTCAGGTGGCAAAAGTCTGGTATGAAATAATCGAAGGTACCCAGCAGGTAATATTGGCGGAGCAAAATGCGGAATCTTTTGCCCAGAATCAAAATTTTGTGGAGGAAAGATTCCGCAAGGGCCTAGCCAATGCCCTCGATCAGAAACTTGCACTTACTGGGACTGCCAACGCCAGGGTCAGGATCCTTGCTTTACAGGGACCGTTGGATTCGGCAAAACGCAGACTCAATGTTTTACTGGGCAAATATCCTAGCGTATCTCTGGACCAAAACCTGAGCATATCTTCTCCCAGGCTCGATTCCCTTCTGCTTACTGAGTCTTCCCCCAGTGCTCTCCTGATGAACCGACCGGATCTCCTGGCAGCCGAACAAAAAGCCCAAGCCAGTGGACTCGACCTGTCGGTCACCAGAAAAAACTTTTTTCCCTCTCTTGCCCTGAGTGGGGGCCCCGGCAGCCGGAGTGATGAATTTGAAAACCTACTCGATAATAATTTCCGTACCTGGGGAATCAATGGATCCGTCACCCAGCCTATTTTTAACGGTGGGCGGTTACGGGCTGCCCACCGGCAAGCCAAAGCTCTCCAATCTGCCGCCTGGGCGGAATACCGATCCCGTGCCCTTAACGCATTTGTTGAGGTTGAAAATGTTCTTGCTGATGAGATCCGTCTGGCAGAGCAGGAAAGATTAATTGAACTGGCCGCCCAGTCCGCCGAAGATGCTTCCAGACTAAGCTGGGAAAGATATCAACGTGGAGTGGAGGCTATTTTTAACGCATTGGAAAACCAGAGAAGGTCTTTTGATGCCCGAAGCCAGGTTTACCAGATCCGCAAACAACGTATGCACAACCGGGTTGATCTGCATCTTGCCCTGGGGCAACTCCCACTTCCTGAATAAATAATGAGAAAATTCATTCTTCCCCCCATTGTACTAGCCAGCCTTGTTTGGTTTGCCTGGTATCTAATTCAACTTCGTCCCGATCCCAAGCCCAGAGAGATCAAAAGGGAAGCACCATATGTAGAGGTGATTGTTGCTCAGAGTAAATCGATGCCGGCAACCCTTGAATCCCATGGTGTGGTCCGTCCACACACCCGGACGACCCTAATTGCTGAGGTGCCTGGCATCATTGAGGGCGTGGCTCCGTTCCAAGAAGAGAAACTGGCTCCCTCCTTCCGGGCCGGTGGATTTTTTAAAAAGAATGATTTGTTGGTAAAGATTGAAGAGGTCGATCTACTTAGCGCAGTCGCCGAAGCGAAAGCAAATGTCAGCCGGGCTAAGTTACAACTGGTACAGGAAAAAGAGCTCGCGGAGCAGGCAAAAAGTGAATGGGGAGACCGCGACTGGTCCAAAGCATCTGAACTGGTACGTAGAATCCCTCAAATACGCAAAGTAGAAGCGGAAATTAATGCTGCCGAAGCCCAACTAAAACAGGCCCTGAAAAACCTCGATCGTTCCCGGGTACTTGCCCCTTTTGACGGTAGAATAATCCGTACCATGGTGGATCGTGGACAAGGTGTTGGCGGGGGCAGTTCAGCCGCTCTTGCCGAAGTTTATGCCTTGGATGCTGCAGAAATTGACCTGTCCCTCAGCCAGAAAGAAATTGCTTTCCTGGGTTTCGTGGATGGATTATCCAATAATTCATCCATCAAGGTCGATACATTGGACAGCGAGGGAAATCCAATACACCGCGGTTTTCTTGACCGATCTCAGGGTATGGTCGATCCCAAGACACGGTTGACGAATTTTGTTGCCCGTATTGACAATTGCTTTCCAAACCCCTTTTCCAAAACCCAGGTATCTTCTCCGCTCAGTCTCGGTCAGTTCGTCAGTCTTCGTTTAACCGGGAAAAAGATTCCTGCATTCGTACTGCCAGAATCTGCCTTTCGCGACTTAGAAACCGTTTTGGTGGTGGACCAAGAAAACCGACTGCATCCTAGAAAAGTCGAAGTTCTCCACCGAACTAACCGACAGGTCTGGGTAGGCAAAGGATTAATGAATGAGGATCGGGTATGCACCACCCCGATTGAAATCATCTCCGAAGGAATGAAAGTCCGGGTGGTGGGCGATACCCCGCCTGTCCCTAAGGCAGAGAAGGTCAATGAAGCTGCTGATCAAAACGGGACTAAGTAAATGATCGCCTGGTTCGCCAAAAATGGAGTAGCTGCCAACCTCCTTATGGGGGTTATACTAATTGCGGGTATTTTCTCGGTCCGTGGATTAAAAATGGAATTATTTCCTGACTTTGATCTCGATCTGGTAACCATCTCCGTGGCTTATCCGGGTGCTGCCCCCCTAGAAGTGGAGGATGGTATATGCAAACAGATTGAGGAAAAAATCTGGGATCTTACCGGAATCAAGGAGATGACTTCTTATTCCCGTGAAAATTTTGGCGTGGTTTCGGTACAGGTGGAACGCGGACGCAACGCCAAGCTACTCGCTGACGAAATCAAGGTGAGAGTGGATTCGATTCTTACCTTGCCCGAGGAAGCGGAAAAACCAATGGTGGAAGTGACCACGATCAAGCGTCGGGTACTTGCAGTTGCCATTCATGGAAAGTGCGACGAGAAATCTCTGCGAAAACTTGCAGATCAGACCCTGGATGATCTGACCAACCTGCCCGGTATCACTCAGGTCGAAATTGCGGGCATCCGCAAACCCCAGATTGGAATTGAGGTATCGGAATCGGCCCTACGCGAACATGGGCTCAGTTTTGATCAAGTTGCCCGCACCCTCCGTCAAACTTCCCTTGATGTCCCGGGTGGCGTTGCCCGTACAGCAGCGGGTGAGACCCTGCTTCGCTCCATGGGTAAGGCAAGGGATGGACAGGAATTTGATGCAATTGAATTACTTCCAGCAAAGGATGGGTCAAGCGTTACTCTCGGTGAGGTTGCAAAAGTCAAAGATGCTTTTGAAGACAAAGCCCTTTACACCCAATTTGATGGACAGCCTGCGGTCACCCTACGCGTTTTCCGCGTGGGCAACCAGAGCCCCTTGGATATTTCCGAAAAGGTTAGTGCTTATGTGGAAGCAATCCGACCCACTCTCCCGGATGGTGTGGGCATGACCATCTGGCAGGACAGTTCCTATTATTTACGTGGCCGATTGCAAATGATGATCGACAATGCATCCCAGGGATTACTGCTTGTATTCTTAGTCCTATCTTTGTTTCTCCGCCCATCCCTTGCTTTTTGGGTGGCACTGGGCTTACCCATTTCCTTTATGGGGGCGTTTGCTTCCATGGGGCTTATTGGAGCATCAATCAATCTGGTCTCTCTTTTTGCATTTATTGTGGTGCTGGGAATTTTGGTGGACGATGCCATCGTCGTGGGCGAGTCGGTTTACACGCAGGGCAGGCGCGGGAAAAATCCCCTTAGTGCCGCCATAGATGGAACCCATCGGGTGGCCATGCCCGTAACCTTTGCCATCCTTACCAGCATGGTCGCTTTCGTCCCACTGCTCTTTCTTCCAGGATGGCTGGGAAAATTACTTAAAGATATTCCTCTGGTAGTGATTCCTGCTCTCTTTTTCTCCCTGATCGAATCCAAGTTCATTCTTCCCTACCACCTTAGCCTCTGCCGTTTCGATCGTGCCCCCAGCAATCCATTGTCCCGCTTGCAGGATAAGGTTGCCCAAGGATTGGAGCGGTTTATTGAAAAAGTTTACCAACCCTTTCTTCAGGGATGCCTGCGTTACCGCTACCTGACCCTTTCTTTCTTTGTTGGATTATTTGCTGTCACCATCGGACTAATTGCCGGGGGGCATGTCCCATCAATCCGGGGAGTTCCTCCGGTGCCTTCGGATTATATCTCGGTGAAAATCAGCATGCAGGAAGGGGTACCTGCCCGCTCTACTGAACATGCCATTGAAAAAGTGGAGTCTGCCAGGCTCGAAGTGGTCAAGCATCTCGAGGAACTAGGCGAACCAAACCCCTTCCGCTATGTCATGCAAACCATGGGGGCTCAGCCTTTTTCCGGGGGCCCTAAGAGTTCATCCAATATTGTCTCTGGATCAAATATGGGAGAAGTGAGTGTGGAACTTATCAAATCTGAGATGCGCACCCGTACCGCCCCACAAATCTCTGCTCTATGGAGAGAAATGATTGAACCAATCCCGGGGCTCAAAGAGTTGTATTTTGGAGATGTGGCAGCCGGGGGCAGCCGTACTGCACTGGAGGTGGAAATTTCCGGAAATGATCTTAATGAAATGAGCGAGGCCAGCCAAAAACTGGTCAAGCAACTTGAAACCTATGAGGGTTTATTCGACCAACGGGACACCTTTTCTGCGGGCAAACGGGAGGTTCAGTTGCGTTTAAATCAGGCGGGCAGATCACTGGGACTGACTCAGGCAGATCTTGGCAGACAAGTTAGACAGGCTTATTACGGAGAAGAAATTCAGCGCCTGCAACGCGACCGGGACGAAGTTAAAGTGATGCTTCTTTATCCCCTCGCTGACCGTAAAAGCCTGACCGCACTTTCGGGACTGCGGGTACGGGCACCAAATGGAGTGGAGGCCCCCCTTGAAGAAGTGGCGGATATAAAAATCGGCACAGGATTTTCCACCATCACCCGGACCGACCGATCCCGCATCATCAATGTTGGATCCTCGGCGGATAAAGTGGTGGCGGATGTGCCAGGTATTGAACGTGACCTGGCCAAAAACTTTCTTCCTCAACTCCGCCTGGAGCATCCCGGATTGAAATTCACCTTCGTGGGAGAGAAAAAAGAACAGGAAGAGAGCGACTCCGGACTTGCACGGGTAGGTGGCATCTGTCTATTTCTCATTTACGCCCTTCTGGCGATTCCATTCCGTTCCTACCTCCAGCCCTTCCTGATTATGTCGGTCATTCCCTTCGGTCTGATCGGAGCAACCCTCGGTCATTATCTCTTTGGACTACCGCTTAGCCAGCTCTCCCACTTCGGACTGGTCGCCCTGACTGGAGTAGTCATCAACGACAGTCTGGTACTTGTACACTACGTCAATGAACGGGCAAAGGGAACCTTCATGCTCGATGCGGTAAAGACTGCAGGAATGGCCCGTTTCCGTCCAATTCTACTTACTTCTTTAACAACCTTTGTCGGATTGATGCCAATCCTCTTCGAGAAAAGCTTGCAGGCACAGTTCCTTAAACCGATGGCAATTGCCATCGGGTTCGGGGTCATGTTTGCCACTTTCATTACTCTGTTGATGGTTCCCTGCCTCTACCTGATCCTGGAGGATTTGAAAAAGGCTGGCCGTTGGTTCTTCCGCTTTCTCGGCTTTACCATTGCCAAAAGACCGCCGATGGATGTGCCCGTACAGCCAGAAGTTAACTAAGCATGTTTTAGCTGAGTTGCGGCTTTTAGTTGGCTGAACAACCACTCAGTCTGAGGCATTGCTAAACCCTTGGATTTTCCTCTCCTTAGGGGTTCTCCAAATATCGCATCGACCTCGACTGGTTTTCCCGCCAGAAAATCGATCAAACTGGATGGTTTGTAAGCTCCCATTGGTTCAGTAAGCTCAAATTGACGGTCCAAAAAAGAATCCTCAATTATGACCTCATAAGCCCGGGCAACCGCCTGTACCTCGCGCATCAAATCCCATGCCCGTTGTTTGAGCTCAGGATTGGATAGAATCAAATCTGTGGTTACTCCACCAGCGGCGATGGACAAACCATTAAATGGAATATTCCAGCAAAGTTTTCTCCAAAGTGCCTCATTAAGGGAATCAGCCTTGCGAATTTTGATTCCCGCCTCCGCAAACGCATCGGCAATTTGATTGGCTCTTTCTGACAAGCCCCCATCAAGTTGTCCAAACTGAACATATCCCGGAAGCAGGCTTTCAATCACTCCGGGAGCTGTACGATTGATACAGGTAAAACAGAGCCCGCCAATTACCTCCCTATTCTCTCCAAACAGAGAAAGCAGGTTTTCCACATTGCCCATGCCATTTTGCAAGGTGAGTAAAGCGGTGTCGGGCCCGACCAAAGCCCTCACCATCTCGCCGATCGATTGATTGGCAGTGGCTTTTGAAGCCAAAATTACCAGATCACAGGGCCCGATTGCTTCGGCATCCTCATAGGCCTGAAGTGGCTCGACCGAAGATCTCTTCAGGTCCTCGGCATGATGAACGAGAGTCAACCCATCCTGAAGAATGTCCTGGTAAGTGGAACGGAATAAAAAGTGAACATCCTGTCCGGCCTGGACAAGCAAACCCCCATAATATCCCCCAATTGCACCTGGGCCTACCAACCCGATTTTACCCAACTTTAAAGACATAAAATTTAGGAACGGGGAACGACCCGTGTGTTCTTTGGCTTAGCGTTTTGATCAGGAAAATCGAGGGTAAAATGTAACCCCCGACTTTCCTTGCGCTGCAGAGCGGACCTTACAATTAACTCGGCCACACATACTAGGTTGCGGAGCTCTAGCAGGGGAACCTCCACTTTTGCATTCCAGTAATATTCATTAATTTCCCTTCGCAAATTCCGCAGGCGTGAATGAGCCCGCTCGAGACGCTTGGTCGAACGAACAATCCCAACATAGTCCCACATTGCCCGTTTCAATTCATCAAGATTATGGGATAGGACCACCCTTTCGTCGGATGCAGGAACATCTCCATCCACCCAACCGGGTAATTTCAGGGAACGCTTTTTGTGCCCGGACAGGTACTGGCAAACTGACTCCGCCCCCCGGTGAGCCATGACTACCGCTTCCAAAAGAGAGTTACTGGCCAAGCGGTTGGCACCATGCAAACCGGTACAGGCAACCTCGCCACAGGCGTAGAGTCCAGATAGCTTGGTAGAGCAATCAAGAGCGGTAGGCACGCCGCCACATGAATAATGAGCCGCTGGGACCACCGGTATAGGAATCTGGGTTGGATCAATTCCCCGCTTCATACAGTTCTCGTAGACATTGGGAAAACGGTCCTTAAAATCAACCGACATATTGGGGGTATCCAAGCGGACACAGGGAGCACCTGAACGTTTCATTTCCCTGTCGATTGCCCGGGCAACCACATCGCGGGGAGCAAGGTCAGCCAAAGGGTGGTATTTTTTCAGGAAGGGGCGCCCGCGGGAATCGATCAACTTTGCTCCCTCTCCTCGGACTGCTTCGGTAATTAGAAACCTGTCTCCCTGTGGGGAATGCAGGGTGGTGGGATGAAACTGAATAAATTCCAGGTTCATCACCGAAAGCCCGGCACGGGAAGCAATCGCAATCCCATCGCCAGTTGCAATGCCCGGGTTGGTGGTGTACAGATAAGTCTGCCCTGCCCCACCGGTTGCCAGTAAAACAACGGGTGCGGTAATGGTAATTACCTCGCCTGACTCGGCATCCAAAAAATAAATTCCTTCAACACGATCATCTTCGGAGGCACCACCGATGCCCAGCTTCCTGAGTTTTTTGGAGGTGATCAGATCGATGGCAAAGTAATGCTCGAACAGATCTACCCCCTGCTGGGCAATATTGGCGAGAAGAGCTTCCTCAATTACCTTGCCGGTTACATCCTTTACATGAAGCACCCGCCGCTTACTGTGCCCACCTTCCTTGCCCAGGGAAATCCGTCCGTCCCCAAGACTGGAAAATTCCACCCCCAACCGGATCAGGTCCTTGATCCGTTCCGGACCGTCCTTTAAAATTTCCCGTACGACTTTCGCATCGCACAGTCCATCCCCCGCTTCCAAGGTGTCCTGCACATGTTTATCCAGGTCATCCCCTGCCGAAGTGACCGCGGCAATGCCTCCCTGAGCATAATTAGTGTTGGATTCCGCCTTGTTCTTTTTCGTAAAAATCGCCACCCGGTGACCCGCCTCCGCCACCTTCAGGGCGAAGCTAAGTCCGGCAATTCCACTGCCTACGATCACCAGATCATATTCACCTTTTGGTTTTGGCGGGACACTCATTTTCTAGAAACAAAAATTATCGATTAAACGAACCTGATCTACCCACACTGCAACCGCCAGAAGGGACTGGCCGGGAACCACCTCGGTCTCTGGATGCATGGTTTCGCGGTTAACAACCTCCACATAATTAACCCGTATAAACCGCCCTCTTTTTAACACATTGATTGCTTCAGTCTTGACCCGGTCAACATTGCTCGATCCTTTTTCCTCCACCACTTTGCGGGCAGCTTCCAAGGACTGGAAAACAAGCAAGGCATCTTCCCGTTGCTTGGGCTCCAGATAGGCATTTCGCGAACTCATGGCAAGTCCGTCAGGTTCACGCAAAATTGGACCCACTACCACCTCAATGGGAAAGTGGAGATCCCGAATCATCCGCGTAAGGACAACCACCTGCTGGGCATCTTTCTGTCCAAGGGCCACCTTATCGGGCTGGCATAAATTGAAGAGCTTGGCACAGACTGTGGCCACTCCACGGAAATGATTGGGACGGGCATTGCCGCAGAGCCCTTTTCCCACTGCCTCCTCTGTCACAAAAGTGGAAGCATCCGCTTGGTAAATCTCGGAAGATTCAGGGGCAAATACCAAATCCACTCCTCTGCTTTCGCACTTTTCTAAATCCTTCTGCAAATCACGGGGGTATTTCTCAAAGTCTTCCCCAACCCCGAACTGAGTCGGGTTCACATAGATGGAGAGGAACAAAACATCACATTGTTTCTTGATCAAATCGACCAAAGATAGATGTCCCGCATGCAAAGAGCCCATGGTGGGCACAAAGCCGATGATTTTGCCAGCCTTTTTGAGTGCCATAGTCCGGATGTGCATCTCGGTTGCGGATCGGATGACTTCCATTTTATTTGCCCATTTAGAAAAGAAATGAACTAATTCAAAAAAGAGTTAGTAGGACTTTGCCACCACCACCCGACCGGGACTGGCTTTCCCACTGAAGGGACAAATTCCTGGTTCCGATTCACCTTCTGGAATACAGCGTACGGTTACCTTGAGGTCGTTTTTCAATTGATCCTCCCACTTGGCATTTCGATCCCAGTGAATCCGGGCAAAACCCCCATGAATTTCTGGCTTGGAGTTGTTCTTGGGAGTGAAAAATTCATAGAGATCATTCTGGGTGTCAATCTCCCGGGTATGCTCCCTTTGAAAGGCACTGGCCTGATCGAAAAGATTATTTTGAATCTCCTGCAAAAGAAGACCGGCCGAAGGGAGGAATTTGTCCAGTGACATCCCTTCCCGTTTTCCACCCAGATCCCGACGCCCTACAAACACGGTGCCATTTTCAAGATCTCGCGGACCAATTTCAACGGTTAAGGGCACACCTTTCTTTACCCATTGCCAGTACTTTTCCCCACCCCGCAAATCCCGGTCGTCCATCTCCACGCGAATGGCCATATCAAACGCATTTTTTTCTTTTAATTCCTTGGCTAACCGTTCGCATGCTTCCAGCACCTGTGCCCGGCTGTCTTCCTTGGGTGTGACCGGAAGTATGGCTACCTGGGTTGGAGCCAACCGGGGAGGAACCACCAAGCCATCATCATCGGAATGCGTCATAATCATCCCACCAATTAAGCGGGTGGACACACCCCAGGAGGTGGTCCATCCAAATTCCTCCTTGCCCTCCATTCCCTGAAATTTAATTCCGCACGCCTTGGAAAAATTCTGACCAAGGAAATGGGATGTTCCCGCCTGCAATGCCTTACGGTCCTGCATCATTGCCTCGATACAGAGAGTGGATTCAGCACCGGGGAAACGTTCCGCCTCAGTCTTCTCTCCACGCAGAACCGGCATCGCCAGCCAATTCTCTGCAAAATCAGCATAGGTATGAAGCATCAGCCTGGTCTCTTCGATTGCCTCTTCTGCAGTGGCATGAACGGTATGCCCCTCCTGCCATAAAAATTCAGCAGTCCGTAAAAAGAGACGGGGGCGCATTTCCCACCGGACCACATTGGCCCATTGGTTAATCAGAAGGGGTAAATCGCGGTAGGACTGTACCCAGCGGGCAAAGAGTTCACCAATAATAGTCTCTGAGGTTGGGCGGACAATCAGGGGCTCCTCCAGTTCTCCGGCAGGTTGCAGAATTCCATTTTCATCCGCCTCCAAACGGGAATGGGTAACCACCGCACACTCTTTGGCAAACCCGTCAACATGCTCGGCTTCCCGCTGCAAAAAGCTCTTGGGTATAAACAACGGAAAGTAGGCATTTTTATGCCCGGTATCCTTAAACATTTTATCCAGGGCATCCCGAATATTTTCCCATATGCCGTAACCCCATGGCTTGATCACCATGCATCCACGAACGGGTGTGTTTTCGGCAAGGTCCGCTGCCCTTACAACTTGTTGGTACCATTCGGGATAGTCTTCTTCCCGGGTTGGAGAGATTGCATTCTTTTGCTTGGCCATTTTTTGAAACATTAACCTTATGTAAATTCCTCAACAAATGCGAGACTCGAGAACCATGGTATGAATTTCAAAGAATTTTGACAATTTTTCCCTCTCTGACATGATTGTTTTTTCGTACAACATTCTTACTACCCCTTTACAACTCTCTTTAAATTATGACACACATCATTGAAGTACACGGACGAGAAATAATAGATTCGCGCGGCAACCCTACCGTTGAAGTAGAGGTTGAATTAAGTTCTGGAGCCTTCGGACGGGCGGCAGTTCCCTCGGGAGCCAGCACTGGCGAGCACGAAGCCATTGAACTACGTGATGGCGACAAAAGCCGCTACCTGGGCAAGGGTGTTTCCCAGGCAGTTGACAATGTGAATGATAAAATTGCTGAAGCTTTGGTTGGACTCGATGCCACTGATCAAACGGCTATTGACCGGGCTATGCTCGATCTTGATGGGACTCCCAATAAATCCGTGCTCGGTGCCAACGCCATTCTTGGTGCATCCATGGCAACTGCCCACGCTGCGGCTCAGGCATGCGGTCTTCCCCTATACAAATACCTCGGTGGTCCAAACGCCAAAGTCCTGCCTGTGCCGATGATGAATGTGCTCAACGGTGGTTCTCACTCCGATGCCCCAATTGATGTCCAGGAATTTATGATCATGCCAGTGGGTGCTCCTTCTTTCCGTGAGGCCCTGCGTATGGGTTGTGAAATTTTCCACGCTCTGAAAAAAGTGCTAAAAGACCAGGGACTCTCAACCGCCGTTGGAGATGAAGGTGGATTCGCCCCAAATTTGGCAAGCAATGTAGCCGCCCTTGAAGCACTTTCAACAGCCGTTGAAAAAGCAGGCTACAAGTTGGGAGATGAGATCCAGTTTGCTCTCGATGTCGCTTCTTCTGAATTCTTCGATAAGGAAAAAGGAAAGTATGTTTTCGGAAAAAGTGATGGGTCAGAGCGTGATTCCGATGAGATGGTCGCATTTTATGAAGAACTGGTTAATAAATTCCCCATCCGCTCGATCGAGGATGGTTGCGATGAAAATGACTGGACTGGATGGAAAAAACTGACCGATGCCATTGGCGACCGCGTACAGTTAGTGGGCGATGATTTGTTTGTCACCAATGTCGACTTCCTTAAGAAAGGAATCGATCAGGGCGTAGCCAATTCCATATTGGTAAAAGTCAACCAGATCGGTTCCCTTACCGAAACCTTTGATGCAGTGGAAATGGCCAAAGAGGCCCAATATACTTCTGTAATTTCCCACCGGTCCGGGGAGACTGAGGATGTGACCATTGCCGATATCTCCGTGGCCACGAATGCCGGGCAAATCAAAACCGGATCCCTCTCCCGCACCGATCGTATCTGTAAGTATAATCAGTTGCTTCGAATAGAGGAGCAGTTGGGGGATTCTGCTGTATATGGAGGAAAACTGTAGTCCAAATCTTTTGTAAGTACGGAGGGGTAAACTTGTTTCTCCGCTAATCCTGTATGCAGCCAACCATCACGCTTCCTCCTTATCCGAAGGAGTTGGCTGACTGGTGGTGGTCCCAGGCAGTACATCAATGGCCTGAGCACGGTCAGGAAAAAATTCTCAACTTATTGCGGGAGGAGATTGTCCGACAAAGCGACCGTTTTAACAAGACCCGTGATTTTGATCCATCCTCGTACGGAGCCCGGGATTTATCGATTCTTGCCTATGGTAATTTTTACAGTCCTCGCACATTTGCGGCCTGTGGGTTTTCTTTGGCAGAAGCTTTTAATTACCGTGGCTGGCGGGCTCCCGGCAAGGGTCCACTGCGTATTCTTGATCTGGGTTGCGGTTCTGGAGCAAGTTCTCTCGCAGTGCTTTTCTATCTGCGGGCATGGGGCATCAAAAACCCCATTCAATTGGACGCGTACGATTACTCAGGAAAAAGCCTGGCATTTCTAAGAAATATTCACCGGGAAAATGCTCATTTATGGAGAGACACCCGAATCAATACCGAGCGGAAAGACCTACGCCATCTGGAGGATTCTTATCTCAAAGGAGAGTATGATCTAATTATATCCAGCTATGCAATTAATGAATGGCTCGAAGGAGCAGATCAAGCACGACGGGCAGAGATTATTGGCAAGGTGGGGAATTTGCTAAAGGAAAGTGGATATCTTTTATTGTTGGAACCTGCAGAAGGAGAAGTCTGCCGGGCACTTCATGGGGCCAGTGCAAAAGCGGCCGAAAGTAATGAACGCTTACACCTTCTCGCCCCTTACTTCAATGGTAACTGCTGCCCTCTGCTGGAAAAAGAAAGTAAATATTTCAGTCACGAAGTGCGCACCTGTACACCACCACCGATAGTTGAACAAATTAATCACCCCCTGAACCTCGAGATTCGCGAGGTTAAGTTTGGTATGTCCATCCTAGCCCGCAATCAGGGTAGAATTATGCCAAATGATTCAGGTGTTTTGCGGATTATTTCTCCGGTTCGTAAAAGAAAAGGCACTCTTTCCTTTTGGGGGATTGGAGTGAACTCAAAGGATGAAGTACTCTACGAATGGCAGAGAAGAAATCTCCAAAAAGAAGAACAAAAAGCTATTCTGTCACTTGAGCGTGGAGATATTATTGAAACGATTAGTTCTTTGAACACTGATGAAACAAGGATTCGTCTAGGTGGTCCTCAAGATATAAAACATCATTTTCTTCCCCGTTGGGAAAGGATGTTCTAAAAACCGATGGCTCCGCGGCTTCCCTGCTTGGTAATCAGCTCACGCCCGAACCACACACCTGTACCCCCATTTAGCTCAGTCAAGGTAAGCAGAAAATAAAAGTCTTTTTGGGTAACTTTTTCAACCCGGGATGTTTCCTCAATTATTTTACCGGATAAAGAAAAGTAGGGTCTTGGTATGGAAACCTGTTGATCTCCCGAAGCTCCAAATTCCTGCCTGACCGAATCTGCATAGGAGTCAGATATTTTGCCAGCCGGACCGGCAGTAGTAGAGATACGAACCTTTTTGCTGGCGAGCAAATCCCGCTTCATTCCCTGCAGTAATAAATCTGTGTCAAAATAAGTTTGGGTATCGTTACGGATTTCTCCGACATGAAGGATAGCGGGCTGTGTTGGAGCCTCGGACAGACTGCCACTGGATAATAGGTCAGTAACCAGTTGGTTGGCAGCACGGGTGAAATCCTGAGCATTTATTTTATCGAGGTTTACCAAGCCCTTAGTGCTACCATCTTCGAGGTATTTTGCATCAGCAGCCTTACCGAAAGGTTTACGCTCGTTGCATGAAAAAAGAAGAAAACTGAATAACATAACGATCGGAAGAAAAAAATATTTCATGAATTCTTAGCTGGTTGTATATTGAGTCTAAAAGCGGTAACTCTGGGACGAGTAGAAGCAGACTCGATCATCTTGGACTCCCCTGGACGGATCATCAAGGCTTTCCAAACCAGAGAGCTATCCCTGACCAAAAATCCTTTCTGGTCCAACCATTCCAGTTTGTGGGTAATGGCAATGTCCTTGGAAGAAATATTTTTCAGTTCCACCTGAATACGTAGAAGATCTCCATCTGTCTTGCCCTGAGTAATGCGAATGACATCAAGAGAATTTTCCAACCCACCCGCAAATTCGACTTTTTTCAGATCAGGGTTCGTGCTTAAGACGTGAGGATCTTTTTTACTGACTGTGCCAACTTTCCCTTTGTTGGCACAGCCAACAGTCAGCAACAGACCGAGGAAGCAAATGGGTAAAAATGTAAGAGATGATCTCATCATAGCAGGTATCAATTACGGGAAAGTGCACAAACCCCTATGACCCGTAACGGGGTGAATTGGGAAACACTACGAACCCAGACAAAATTGGTATTTGCATTATGTAATTCCACTTCAGTCGATAATGTCGTACCACTTCCCCGCAAGGTCAACTTCTGATCTTTCGGTGTGGGTATTTTACAAAATCGAATTTGCTTAGGCAAAGTACTCCATGAGCGTAGATCAGCCCGGGTAGATAACTGGGCCAGCATACCTGCCCCGGCACCCACGGCTGCCCGGGCAAGTTCATTTTCGGAACGGACCGCATCCGTGGCTAGGTATTGTAAGCCACCTTTCGCTATGGTCCCAGTGATCGCTTTGGCTAATTCAACATCAAAATATTGATCAAATTCCTGAGCCACAATCGCATCCATATCGGCCAGCAACTCAGTGCCAACGGCATTTCCCTTTTTGCTCGAAGAAAAGATCTCCAGATCTTGCAGAAACTGATCATTAATATGGAGGGTGGGAAAAGCAATGCCCATGTAAGGAATGCGGGAAGTGGCAGAGAAAAAGAACAGGGGCAGATCAAACCGCCGCTCCATTCGAACCGGAGCACGGCCAGTCTCAAAAAAGACATAGGTTACTGGGCTCGATTCATTACGACCTGATTTCGCATGCTGATAATCTTCCTGAATCCATTGATTATGGGGATAAATCGATACCAACTGGCGAAGGGAATACTCCGCTTTGGCAAAATCCTCCCTTTGGGTGGCACCATGTAAAAAGTACAGGGCCTCCAAAAAAAGGGCCGCCGGATTTACAAACTTGGGAAGGTTTGAGGGGACCAGGCTCTTGATCTTCTCACGCTCCTCTTTTAGAGGATTCTCTCCACCTTTGTTGGATAGAGTTTTGCCAAGATCCACTTTGTGGCTTTTTGCCTCTTCGCGGGCATTATTCAGTTCCACTTTCCATAAATCCTTGGAGTCCTGAATCGCCTGGCGGGTTTTAAAAATCTCTGCACGGGCACGCCCACGATCACCATCGAGTAAATAATTATGTGCCTGGTAAGTCCGTAACATCACCCGTTCATATATTCTCGATTTGTAGGGTTTAAGCTCGGTCGACCCCAGAGTGGAAAGAAATTCCTCGGACAATCGGGTTTCCGTACTCAGATGCGTACCAAACCAGCGTTCATACTCTTCTCCTGCTTGATTGAAGGCGGTAACACTAGTGCTTAAATTTTGCTGCATCCTGGCGACAGCCCCTTGTTCAAGATGATAAAGAAGGCGGTCCCGTTTAGGTCCCTCCCTTGATAACCAGGCGACCTCCGCTTCTGCTTTTTTTAGGTCCCCTATTTTCCACAAGAATTGAAAATTTTCCGTGCGATCGTAGTGGGATGACAAACAACCACAGAAATGCGAGACCAGGAGAGCTAAGGATAGTTGGTAGATTCGAACTTTCAAAATTTTCTCAACCCATCTAATTTAAAATGGGAAAATTTGTTTTGGAATAGAATTTTGATTTATCTTCTGCGTAAATACTTAGCTTGCAAACTTGCTTGCTTGATAAAACTGGT
>JAYODK010000035.1:0-17406 GCA_038106225.1 Opitutales bacterium
GTCTATATGACTGGGGACAGAAACATTTCCGCTTCCTTTGATCTCAACTCCTATGAATTGCATCTATACTATAGCATAGGCGGATCTGCATTCCAAAGTGGATCCACCACGCATGGTAGTTATGCCTTCATTACCGCTTTTCCTGAATCCGGATATTCTTTTTTAGGTTGGTCTGGAGAAGGTGTGCTCGATCCATTTTCTGTGACTTCATCTGTTGAAATGACTGATGATAGAAATATTACTGCTCATTTTACCATGAATATGAATTCCCTGCTCAATCCAAAAAGGATCGAGGGAGACTGGTTTGAATCGTGGTTTGGAATATACAACCAAGTAAATGATATGTGGATTTACCACCTTCATTTCGGATGGTTACTGCTAAAGATCGAGGAGGCGAATCTTTGGATCTGGCATGAAAAAAATGGATGGCACTGGACCAACGAAGATTCCTACGACGATAATTTTCTTTGGTCTGATCTCTTACAATCGTGGATCTTTTTTGATCATGATTCTACCTCCCAGACCAAATATTTTAACTATCTCACAAACAATTGGTTAAACTGGCATCTATAGTTTTTTCCTGCTCTCAAAAGAACTTCTCAGGGTTATCTCATCCGCATAGGTGACTCCACCACCACTTGGCAGTCCAAATCCAATCCTGGTAACCTGCAGGTCGTGTCCATGAAAAATCTCCTGATTCAGGTAATGACAGGTCGCTTCGCCCTCCATGTCATTACCCAATGCAAGAATTACTTCTGCAATGCCTTTATCTTTTATTCGATTGCTTAAATTACTAAGATTCAGCTGCTCCGGCCCAACTCCTCGAACCGGGGCAAGTTTACCATGAAGTACATGATACAATCCACGAAATACGCCCGCCCTTTCCATCGCAAAAAGATCAGTCACTCCTTCGACAACACAAAGTTGGGTAGGATCACGATCCTCTGATAAGCAAATTACACAGTGATTATTTTCTGCTAAATTTCCGCATATTTCACAGGGCCCCAACAGGCTTTTTGCCTGATTCAGGCAATCAATTAGATCATTACTGGAGGAGATGTCTTCAACCAGTAGATGAAGGGCAACTTTTTCTGCGGATCGATAGCCCAGTCCCGGCAGGCGTTTTAGAACCTGCACCAAGGCTTGATACTGAGGAGTCAAGGATCAGGAAAATTAAAAAAACCCAGGCATCTGAACGCCACTGGTCAGGCTACCCATGGCATCATCGCTTTTCTTTTTCGCCTGTTCAGATGCATCCACTATCGCTTGCAAGATAGCTTCGGAAACAAACTCAGGATCTTCTTTAAGGAATTCAGGATCCAGGGTTAGTTCTTTAAATTCTCCCTGACCAGTAATTTTGATTGATACCGCTCCACCGCCTCCGCTAACTTCAAGAATTTCTTCCGATAGCTTGGCTTGAGCCTGCTCCATCAGTTTTTGCATTTTCTGGGCTTGTTTGAGAAGTTTTCCTACACCTGGCATGGGAATGAATAAAAGGGTCCAGTCTATTCGCTGGCAAGAAAATCTTCGTATCCAGTCTGAAAATCTGGGAATTTTGGTGACCAACCAAGCTGATCTCTAATTTTAAAACTATTCACCCGACGGTGAGGTCCTCTATCTTCATAAATGCCATTGAATTCAGGCACAGCAACCCCCACCCTTTCCGCTACCCAACGAACAATTTCTCCACGAGTGGCATGTTGTCCATCACAGACATTCAAAATTCCTCCATTGAAAGAATTCCCAGATTGCAAAACCGATAGCACTGCGGAAGCAGCATCGTACCGGTGTATCAGATTCAGTACCCGGTCCGGACGGCCAGACATTGACTCTCCCCTGCAAATTTTATCCACCAATAAATGTCGACCCGGACCATAGAGTCCGGAAAACCTGACCACACTACTTCTCCAGATCTGATCTTTTGAGGAGTGAAGACAGATATTTTCGGCATCGAGTAAAATTTCACCTCGGGCAGATGCTCCTTTCGTGTCCGACTCTTCATCAACCAAACTGCCATCGGTATGCGGATAAACGGAGCTACTGCTACTGAAGACTAGATTCTTTGCCTTTACCTGGGCATTCTCCATCCAACCAACAATTGACTTCATGCCCGTAATGTAGGATTCCCTGTATCCTTCAACGGAGGGATTGGATGCCCCAACTAAGTTAACCACATGATCAAACTGATTGGGAATATTTTGCCACCATTCATTGGTATGTAGTTGTCCAAGAAACGAATTTACCCCGATTTTTTCTGCTTCTTTGGCAGTTTTTTCATTTCGGGTGAAGGCAGACACATACCAACCAAGGTCCATGCAGTGCCGGGCAAGTTCCAGACCTACATAGCCACATCCAAAAATAATTACTGATTCACTCAAGAAATCAGTATCCAATGGTTAGTGAGATGAAAGTCAAGTCATGTACATCGGTAAAATCAGGGTTTACTCCTTGTCAAATATGCGGATCGTTGGCACATCCTTTATAGATATGCACATATTGTTTGTATGTTGGGGAAATATTTGCCGCTCGCCAGCGGCTGAATGTACATTTCGTAAATTAGTTAATGATCGTGATTTAAGCACAAAAATAAGCTGTGATTCTGCAGGCACCATCGGCTCCCATCAGGGTAATCCACCCGACTCCAGAATGCGACAAGCGGCACTGGCCCGCGGCCTAAAGATCTCCGGATCCGCCCGCATGATTCAGGAAGAGGACTATCACCGGGCAGATTTAATCGTCACCATGGATGACTTTAATTTTTCTGAAGTCAATAAACTGTCACCCGATTCGTCTTTTAAAAATAAGATCCGTCCTTTTTGCGATTTTGTAAGCTCTGCTGACCGGGAAGTTCCCGATCCATACTATGGCGGACCATCAGGCTTCGAAAAGGTTCTTGATTTACTCGATGATGGCTGTATCCGCCTGCTGGACCATCTGACAGCAAAAATCGACTAAATCATTTCTTTTTTGCTCCATGAGCGGGATTGATTTAGCCATCTCAAACTTTTCCGGTTTACCTTTTAAAAACCGTTCATCATCTTCCGTGGGGGGAGGATGCATAAACCAGGCTTCCAAAATTACGGGGGAGGATGGGCGTACATTTTTCCTCAAAAAAAACCAAGCATCCTTTGCTTCTTTTTTTAAGGCGGAGGCGCTGGCTCTCAATGAAATCCGGGCAACCCAAACCATTAATGTGCCTCAAGTCATTGGACATGGCATAGATAATGGGGAGGCATTTCTTGTATTGGAGTACATAGAAGAAGGAAGTTCATCAGTTAAAGCTCAGGAGAAAATGGGCACTCAACTTGCCCAAATGCACCGCTTGGAACAATCCTACTTTGGCTGGAGGATGGATAATTGTATTGGTGCCACCCCCCAGCCCAATCCTAAAACCGATGATTGGCCCGTTTTTTACAGGGAGCATCGTCTATCCCACCAGTTTAAATTGGCTGCTGAAAAAGGCAGACAATTTGATAAATCAAAGAAACTGCTTGATGGACTGGAATCTTTCTTCTCCAGCTATCATCCGCACCCATCTTTGCTTCACGGAGATTTATGGGGAGGGAATGCAAGTTGCGATTCCCATGGCTCGCCCTTTATCTTTGATCCAGCATCATACTATGGTGACCGTGAAGCAGACTTGGCTTTTACCTATATGTTTGGCGGGTTTTCCCCAGCTTTTTATTACGCTTACGAACAGGAGTACCCTCTAGATGAAGGTTTTCGGATTCGAAAAACCCTCTACAACCTCTACCACGAACTCAATCATTTCAATTTATTTGGCGGGGGCTATGCGTCTTCTGCTCAGTCAAGCATTGATCAGTTAATAAATGAGATATGAGTATGCACCCAAGCCCAGTTGAACTGCTCTCAGCCCAAAGGATCTCACAGCGTTTGCAAAGCCTGTCGGAAGAAATAAACGAACATTACCAGGGAAAAGAAATTCTTTTGGTCTCTATCTTGGACGGTGCTATTATTTTTACTGCCGATCTTTTACGGTTGCTCAAAGTACCTACCCAATTGGACTGTATACGAATATCCAGTTATGGTAATTCTACCATGCCAGAATCTGCACCTCGGATTACAGGTAGTTTGAAATCAGATCTCCGTGGAAGGCATGTTCTTTTGGTCGATGATATCCTCGATACCGGGAACACAATGTGGCAAGCAACCCAAGAAATTTCCACCTTCAAACCAAACACTCTTCGAACTTGTGTATTCCTGGATAAACCAGAAAGGCGCACCAATGGTTTTCAGGCGGACTGGGTGGGCTTCTCCATACCCGATGAATTTGTCGTGGGATATGGACTGGACTATGCAGGTCATTTCCGCGAACTTCCTTACCTTGCCAAGTTACAGACTATTCCGCCCGCCTAACCTCAAATTTTTACATGGAAAAAAGCAAAAATCCACTCCGCCGGATCTATGACTGGACACTATCCCTAGCTGAACGCAAACTTTCAGGTCTTTGGCTGGGACTACTCTCTTTCGCCGAGGCAAGTTTTTTTCCAATCCCACCTGATGTGCTCTTAATCCCCCTGTGTTTGGGAAGTCTTAAAAAAGCCTTCTCCTTTGCTTTCATTTGTTCGGTCGCTTCGGTACTCGGTGGATTGGCTGGTTATGCCATCGGGGCTTTTGCCTGGGATGGACTGGCCCCGTTATTTTTTGAGTATGTTCCTGGATTCACCGAGGAAAAATTTGCTCGCATTCAGGAATGGTACAAAGACTGGGGGTGGCCACTTGTCTTTCTCGCAGGTTTTTCTCCAATCCCGTACAAAATATTTACCATTGCCAGTGGGGTTCTCGCCATGGCGATTGGTCCGTTTGTTCTCGCCTCTGCGGTTAGCCGTTCAGCCCGGTTCTTCTTGGTTGCCGCACTGGTTGCAAAATTTGGGGAACCGATGAAAGAAAAAATAGACAAGCATTTCAATCTGCTTGCCTTGATTTTTGGGCTATTACTGGTGGGAGGTTTTTTAGCTCTAAAATTTTTGCGTTAAAGCAGATTGTTAAAACTCTTCCACTTCCAGGCGTTCCATATATTCGGTAACATTACAGGTTAGCATCATTGCTTTACGGGTAGAGATTTCCAGTACTTTATTGACCACGCCATCAAGGAACGAACGATCGTGACTGACAATGAGGGCAGTTCCCTCAAAAAGATTCAATGCTTCCTGCAATACCTCTTTACTCCGTATATCGAGATGGTTGGTGGGCTCGTCCATAATCAGGAAATTACAGGGCTTCATTAATAATTTCGCCAGAGCCACCCGGTTGCGCTCTCCACCAGATAGAACCGCAGTCTTTTTCAGGGCATCATTTCCACTAAAAAGAAGTGCCCCCAATGCAGCCCGCGGATTGGCATCCGGATTATTTTCACAAACCTGCTCTACCTCTGCCAATACTTCATTCGCTGGATTTAATTCCTCTGCCTGATGCTGTGCAAAATATCCGATCACCGTATTTATTCCCACATTCCGTTCACCCTCCTGAAAAGGCTCCACCCCCGCAAGTACTCTGGCAAGGGTTGACTTACCTGCTCCATTTACCCCAACCACCGCAATACGGTCGCCCTTATCGATCCTTAGATCCAGTCCATCAAAAACTACATTATCCCCATATGCTTTGGTCATTCCCTCAAGTTCAACCACTTTTTGACTCGCAGATGGTGAAGGTGGAAAACGAAAATAAATTTTCTTTTCCTCAGCTTCCGGCTTTACCAGTTCCATTTTTTCAAGTGCCTTTATCCGGCTTTGTACCATGGCTGCTTTTTTTACATTGGACCGGAAACGGTTGATAAATTCTTTTTCTTTTTGGATTTCTTTTTTCTGATTGTTGTAGGCCTTGCGCTGCCTCTCTAACCGGGCAGCACTTTCCTTAAGGTAAAAGGAATAATTCCCCCGGTAACTGAAAAGATTTCCGAGTTTCAATTCAATGGTTCGCTCGGTCACGGTTTCCAAAAATGCACGATCATGAGAAATTACCAGAATGGCTCCTTGATAACCTTTCAAGTAGTGCTCCAGCCAATTCTGAGAAACCACATCCAAGTGATTGGTTGGTTCATCTAAAATCAAAAGTGATGGACCCTGGAGAAGCAGCTTGCTTAGAGCAATGCGCATTTGCCATCCACCTGAGAATTCATCCACTGGTCGTTCCAGGTCGTCTTTTGAAAAGCCCATGCCCATGAGCACCTTTTCAATTCTTGAATTCATTTTTTCCGGCTCAAAACTTGCCAGTTGTGTTTCCCAGCCACCCATCAAATCGATCAGATCATAAAATTCTTCATCTTCGGGATCCAGTTGAGCCAATTTTTCCTCTGCCTCGTCCAATTTTGCCTGTAATTCCGATGCTCCTGAAAATGCCTTGCCCGCTTCTTCACGGACCGTGCCTCCGGAAGCATGTACTCCATCCTGTGGCAAATATCCTACTGTGGCATAGTCCGGTTTTTCGATCCATCCATCGTCTGGGCTCACCTCCCCCATCAGCATGCGCAACAAAGTTGTCTTGCCAGAACCATTTGATCCAACCAGTGCAATACGGTCGCGCGGACCGATTGTTTCCGAAATTTCGTTAAATAATTTCTTATGTCCGTAGGAAAGGGTTGCCTCGCGAATGAAAATCATCCGATCTTTATATTCTAACCTTAAGTACCGATCAATTACATTACCAGATATGTGTATTCTTATTTACATTCCCCCCCAAACAAATTTGTAATTCGTTGAGAATATGAGAATTTTTCTTTTTACAGGATCGGTTCTTTTAATGATCTCCTGTTCCACTCCGGACCTTGCCGACCCGTCAGTTTTTTCTGAGGCCAAGAATCAGGCAGTTGATTTCAAAAGTCTGGAAAGAAAATTCATGTATGGAATGTTTCATCTTTATGTGCATTCGGATGATAAACCCTACACGGGTTGGGTAAAAAAATGCAACGATGCCAATCAACTCATTGAACTTGGATATTTATCCAAGGGGCGAAAAGATGGTTTATGGATTTCCTGGGATGACGAGGGGGGTAAAATTTCTGAGATTTATTGGCAAGATGACCGGATGGATGGACCCTTTTCGGTTTGGCATCCAAGTGGTCAATCCAAAGTGATCGGACAGACTAGGGATGGTGAGGTGGACGGCAAATGGACAGAATATTATACCAGTGGCACAATGGCATGTCAGTCCATCAATCGTCTTGGGCATCTTGAAGAAATTAAGGTATGGAGACCGGATGGCTCGCTTTGCCAGGAATCCGGAGTGATCGATGGCAACGGGTCCTTTTACCGTTATTTCGAAGATGGAAGCATTGAACTTTTCAGGACCTTTTTAAAAGGAGTGGAGACTTCCCGTAAAAACTTCAATCAACGATAAACAATCTCACATCTCGGCAGTGCGGTTTTAAGACGCCCAATCTGTTCCTCCTCAAAGGGATTCCCGGCAATAAACAAGGTTTGCAAGGAACGAATGTTAAACAGGGGAGTTAAATCCTGTATTTGATTATTGGAAACACTCAAAACCTGTAATCTTCTTAGTCCAGCAAGAGGCTTTAAGTCCTCGACATTATTGTTATCCGCAAGAAGTTGCTTAAGATTAGTCAGGCTCGACAAAGGAGCCAAATTTCTAATTTCATTATTGGCTAGCCTTAATTCTCTGATTTCTGTCAAACCGGCAATAGGAGCAAGATTCACTACCTTATTGTTATCGAGAAACAGTTGTTCAAGATATTGAAGTTTTGCCAGCGGCCAGAGGCTTGAGATTGAATTAGTGGACAATCTCAACCACTCCAACTCTCCCAGGCTGGAGATGGGGGAAATATCACTTATCTTATTATTGGAAAGAAAGAGGCTTTTTAAAGAGGTGAGCTTGGAGAGATGGTTAATTTTAGTAATTTCATTATTCGTCAGGTAAAGATCCCTAAGGTTTTGCAAATTAGAAAGCGGTGACAAATCAGATATCTGATGCTCGTCAAGGGCAAGACTCCAAAGGTTTTGTAAATTCACCAAGGGTCTGAGATCTCTAATCCTCTCCTGATTCTCGTGCTTTTGTGGAATACCATAGAGACTCAAAACTTGGAGGTTGGTAAGATTGGACAGAGGGTTAAGATCGCTGACTGGATTATGTGATAGTCTTAACCACTGTAAATCCTCCAGCATTTCAAAAACCCGCAAATCCTTAATGCCCTTGTCCTCAAATTCCAGTTTTGCTTCCCCTTCAACAAGTGCACGATGTGCCCGCACTACCACATTTAATCCTCCAAATGGAGCAGATTCCTGCTCCGTTGGTTTAATTCCAAGCAACCGAAAAAACTTGGCCTGGGTGATTGGACTGTTATCGGCATATAAGGTCGCCAGCAAACCAAACATACTGAGCAGACCAAACTTCATTAATCTATCAAAATCCTCGCATAATGGATAGTCAAGAAGATGAATACCATTTCTTTTAATCAAAGTTCCAGTTTGGTACTGGTGAGACTTAATTTAATACTGGTCTGTTGATCCTCAGAAATATTGTTATCGAATAAATAGAGTTCCACAAGTTGGGACATTTGAAGTATTCCACTTATATCGTTTATTTGATTATCATTGGCATAAACTGCTCTCAGACTGTCCAAGTCTTTAAGTTCATTTAGGCTACTGATTTCATTATCGTCCAGCAACAATGTGACCAGTTCCGATAAAGCAGAAACCGGCCCAATATCAGATAACTGATTCTGGGAAAGCGATAGAACCCTGAGATTGGATAAATTACCCAAACCATTCAGGTTTTTCAATTCATTGGTAGAAAAATCAGCCAGCCAGATAAATGAATTATTTGATTCGATGTCTGAAAGGAAGGACAGGTCTGCAAGTTGATTATTGGCGAGGTTCAATTCCTTGAGATTAGATAATCCACCAAGCGAACTTAGTGTATTCACCCTATTATCCTCCGCGTATAGAAGGCTTAACTCAGTGAGTTTGCTTACAGGGGAGAGATCAGAAATCTTATTTCCCGCTAAATCCAATTCCCGCAAATTAGATAGGTTTGAAAGAATGTTAATCTCACTAATATCATTATCTTTTAAAATTAAGTATTTCAGGTTTGTTAATTGATTCAAACCAGTAACTGAACTCAACTTATTCTCAGACAAATTTATTGTTTCCAAAGAAGATAATCCAGAGATCACCGAAAAATCTGACCCAGTATTTTCCCCGATCAAATTATTTTCCAAATTTAAAGTTTTTAAACTGGGCAGAGAGGAGAGTGGTGCGAGATCAACAATTTTATTTGAGCTAATGTTCAAACTCTTCAGACCGGTCAGATGGGCAAGTTTCTCGATATTGGATATATCATTTGCCTCCAAATTAAGTTCACGCAGATTAATTGCCTCCATCAATGGAGATACATCGACAATTTTCCGATAGCTCAGGTCTAGATAGGTTTTAGATTCTGAGATTGCAGATTTTATTTTGTTCAGGGTCGAGAGTCCGCCAAATGGTTCAGCATTTTGTTCCCAAATTTCCCATTGACTCTCATTTAAATCTACCACCGGAACAACGGATTTCCAGGTTTTGGATACCTCCTCAAAGTATTTCCATGAACCAGTACCTTGCTCCCAGAAATAAAATTTCTCGTCATTTCCAACCTTCCAATATTGCCAAGTTTTTGATTCATTTGAATAAACCCAAGGGAATTCTCCATGCCACATCCATTGCTCGACAGACCAGGCAGGGTTCGAAAAAATCAATAGAAGCAATATGAACAGATTCCGAATGTAAATTTTTCGAATCATTGTGGGCAAATAAACAACCTAATACTTACAAATTTACTGAGCAAGAAAAGTTTATGTTTCTGAGGAATTACTTTGGAAAGAGAAATAAACAAGGCACCTTAGTTTGATTGGGCCTGAGTCATAATCATTATCTTGTATTAATTTAAATAAAAAGTAGGATAATGTTGTTTTGAGACATCTTTTCGATCCGAGCTTATGGCCAGTCATTTTTTCCAAAAAGACCAAGGCTTTATACATACAGTTCAAGGATACATTCAAATCCAGACGATACAGAAGTAGGTTTGCATATTTTTGGTGGTTTCTTACACACCGTAAAAAAAATTCTCTCATCGGTCGGGTTCTAAGATGGAAAAAACCTGAAATTTTCAACTTTGGCTTTTTTATTTTTCTCTTAAAAAGTAAAGATAAACCACTTTCCTTTAAACTTGGTATTTTAATCATTCCAGTGGCCTTACTTTTGACCATTGGTGCCTTGCTTGGATACCCAATACTCAAGGAATACAAGGCAAACAGGTTTGCCAAAACTGCCCTGGCAGCTTTGCAAAACCAAGAATATTCAACTGCCCTGCTTACCGCCCAGAGTGCTCATTTGATGAAAGAAGGGGATGTTGAAATCCTCCGTTCCCTTGTGCAAGCCTCCAAAGCATTGATGCATCCAAGATACCTGGAATGGTGCTTAAAGCTTGCTAACCATAAGGAATCAACCAACGAGGATAAACTTAACTACTTAAGGGCATGTGTGGCTACTGGCCAGAACCTTGAAGCGAGAGACTGGCTGAGAACTCAGCAGTGGAACCGTTCATCCTCCGAAGAACTGGTTTATTTAAGATGCGTACTTCTTTCCAGAATGGATGAGGAAGGAAAATTCCAGGCTTACGAACTGGCAAAGCGTACATTGGAAAGATATCCAGATTCCATTCAATTGTCTTCTTTTCTATGGGATATGTGCTTAAATTCCGGTCAGGTATATCTTTTGGAAGAGGGAATTTCCCATCTTCGATCCAGTGCTGATTCATCCAACGCGGTTATCTCCCGGGCCGCCATAAGAAGGTTATTAAGATCGCAGAATGGATCGGTTGAGGAAAGAAAAGAATGGGCAGAAAAATTATGGAAATTCAAAGACTCTACCCTGCAGGAAACAATCTTAGCAATGAATGCAGTATATGCCGGAAAAAACATAAGCCTGGAAAAATTAATGTTCATTCTGGAAAAAGATTTCGGAACGCTAACCGATTCGCAGACCCGTCTGCAAATGATCGATCTACTTAACCAGGTTGGAAGAAAAGATCTTGCCCGTGAACTCATGCATTTGGAAACAACCTCTTCATCTATGGAAGAAGAGGATGTAATTGAAAAGATTCTTACAAGTATGGTTTTGGAAGATCAACAAGCTGTTCGAAATTTACTTTATGAATCGGAGGATCTGCTTTCTCATCAAGTCAGAAGATTTCTCAATTATATGTTCAAAAGAAAAATAAATTCTCCCATCGAAGAGGAAGAAATCGACCGGATTCTTGCCACCGCAAGAAATCAGGATCTCGAAATCATGCAACGATTTCTCTTTCTCTTCAAAGATCCCGATTGCATCGTTCGCTTTGTGGAGGAACTTGAAAAAAGAAGCCAGAATCATGCGGGAATTAAATATATCCTGGCGACCTGTTACCGCAGGTTAAACCGCGGGGAAGACTTAGAGAAAACCTTATTACGCACACGCATGCCCGAAAAAGTCTCCAACTTTTCTGGCGAGTTGCAAACCTGTTTGCTTAAAACATTATATGGGCAAGAATTAAACAATTGCAGAAAATGGGCCGAAGATGCAGTTGGTCAAAACCCCGCAAATTTATCTGCCCGATATGCCCTTGCCCTGTGTTATTTGAAAAAGCAGGAGAATTTTAATGCCCTGGCAACCATTGGCCCATTATTGAAAGCAAGCCCTCCCCGTTGTCCCACCCAGAGATTAATAGGTGCTGCTGTTCTAACTGAGGCAAATGGATATGAACTGGCAAAAAAATGGCTTCCTTCAGAGCACAAATCTTTACTGATCAGTCCGGAAAAAGATCTTTTTCAGAAAATTCTTAAAGAGATCGAATGAGTGAATCTGGAGACTGACCGGTGAGTCGAATCTTTTCGAAACCAATTATTTTCTACATCCCATGGCTGGGACTGGCAATTGCGTGGGCATCCCTATTTTACCGCACCAGCCTTTGGTGGAATGAATCGAGTTATTACACCCATGGTTGGTGTGTTCCTATCCTCGCTGTTCTTATTCTCCTGAAAAGAAATAACGACTGGACCGGCTCCTGTCCGGCCCCTACCGATCTTTGGAAAGTATTCCTTTTATCTGTATTTCTTTTTTTCCCAACTCGTATGATTGGCGAGCCAGACCCTTTCTGGCGGTTCTCCCTGTGGTTGGAAATGATCTCACTATCTTTCCTGACCTTTTTTTATCTCCGTTTAATTTTACCCGGAAAGATTTCAGTTTCCGGATATTTTTTAACATCACTTTATTTATTCACTTGTTTACCATGGCCTGCGGGTATCGAGTTGCAAATCATTCATAGCCTCACCGGATGGGTCAGTCATTTGACTGCCGAAGCCCTCTTATGGTTTGGATTTCCTGCTCAGATCTCGGAAAATCTTATCCTCGTGGATCAAAAAGAAGTGGTGATTGATCAAGGATGCAGTGGGATCCGGTCTTTCCAAAACCTCTTTTCGTTCTCCCTCTTTTTCGCTTTTTACTTCAGGCATAGCCTGCTTGGAACCCTATGCACAATAATCTTAGCCTTCTTATATGCGGTCTTCTTTAATTTTCTAAGGGCACTTTCCCTGTCCCTTGTTTTCTTGAGTATGGGTGCTGATGCTCAGAACGATTGGCACGATACCATTGGGAATTCTTTTGTGGCAGCATCTATGGTTGCCATTTTTCTGACCGCTAAAATTTTTCAGCGAACAGAGAGGAAAAACGCACTCAATCAAGGCAGCATTTCAACTCCCATAGATTGTCCTGCTTTTTCAAAAAAGACATGGATTCTTGCCCTGATCATTGCATTGCCAGAAATTGCCACCTTTGGTTGGTTTGCATGGACCGAAAGATCGGCACCTCAGTTTTCCTGGGAAGTATCGCTTGGAAAAAATGCCGGAAACATCCCCCAAAGTATTCACAAAGTATTATTATTTGATTATGGCGAACAGGGGGAAATTAACTTTGAAAATCATAACCAAGCATGGGTGGTGCATTTTGGATATTACCAGGATTCCGCCGCCGCCAGTCTTTGCAGCCGCAATCATCCACCAGATTTTTGTATGGGGTACACTGGCATTCGTCTGACCGATTCAAGCAAACTGGTAGAATTTCCATTCGCTGAATCAACTCTCCAATTTCGTCACTATGCCAAGCCCACCACCCCTTATGAACCCCTTTCCGACTTGCATGTTTTCTGGTGCTCACAACCACTTGATTCCAGAATTAGCCAGTTTGAATTTGCCCAGTCCAGCCTTTGGCAAAAAGCCAGATGGTTCTTGTCTGGAAAGTTATCTTATGAACGAAAAGTTCTTCTCGTCTCCTTCGGGGGAAAGAGAAGTTATCAACAGGCAGAGGAAGATCTTTTCAAAACTCTGCAAATTATTCTTCATCCAAAGAAGCAGATGTAATTAACCTTTGGGCTTTATAAGTTTGTGCTTTTTAAGCATCTCCCATTCCTCCGGTAACATTCTTTGTTCCTCCAGAGAAGAGGATATTTTCTGAGCGTCCTCCTGCCTGTCTATATTTTGCAAAATTACCGCCATCAGTGCCCTCTCCCCATGTATTAGTCTCTGACCACGCCTTTGATTCATTGCATCATATGCTTCCTGATATTTTCCGTTCAAGGTTTTAGCCAGGGCGAGGGTTGAGAGAAAAGATGGATTCTGTGGAAATGAACTGGTGATTCTTTCAGCCTCAATTTCCATGGTCTTTGGATCTTCACCAAGTAAAAGTGACAGATAACAATGATTGTTCGCATTGCCAAATTTGTACGGAAAACGGGCGTGTAAATTTTGGGTAATATTATGTGCCCGCCTGGTATTTCTCATGGCGAGCGAAATTTGCAGGTACTGATTTGCCTGATCCAGTCCAAATATATCAGGATCAATCTCCCATGCCTTTTCAAATGCATCTACCGCAAGTTGAAATCTATTACTTAACAATGCCAGACGGGCAACATCCAGCAAGGACCCCGCAGAATTCATACTTTTTGCACCTTCGAGATAATCGGTTAACGGATTTTTTTTACCAATGCTTATAGACCAGTAAGTTTGCGCTCTTAATGCCTCTTCTTCAGATAGAATAGACCGGCATTGGTTTAATAATGTTTTAGCCTCAGTGGTACGGTTAGTTTCGAGCATTCCTTGAAACCTGGCAAAGAAAGCAGTTTTATTTTCCAATGAAATTTGCTCAGATACCACATCCAAGGCATCGCTCGGGCGGGATCTTTTAATCAGCCAAAATCCGAGATCTTCCGGTCTTACCGGGTCATTTAAATGTTCCTTAGCCTCGGTAATTGCCTGGCTCAGATTAAATTCTTCCGATAATGCAATCTCCAGGTCGAGACACTTTAGAAAATCATTCGAGGTGATCAGGGCATGTGTTTTTAAATCTTTGATTGCCTGTTCCAGGTCCTCCTTGAGAAATCCCGGTCCGGGTGGAGTAAAACAGAGAACACGCAAGGCTTTGTAGGACCATTTACCCTCAAAATTTCCAAGGTCTCGGAGAGCAACTTTTGCCCTTATCCTATCCTCCAGGACACCGTTTACCCAAAATATTTTATTTAATTCATAGATTACCCGCTGATTTTTGGGATAATCAATCTGTAAACGGTTCAATTGATCTACTGCCTGCAGAGTATTACCCCTCACATATTCAAAGCAGGCAGATAAAGCTTCGCAGTCTGGATCATTGGATAATATCTTGTTCAGTTGGATAAATAATTCATCGGAGGCAGTATAGTTTGGAGTATCTAGGGATAATTCAGCAAACAGCATCAATTCTTCTGAGGTATATTTATTATCCTCCCAGAGATTTTGTAATAAATTCAAACACTTCCCCGGTTCTGAGAGTGCCAAAGTTTGAAGATCCAGAGACCTTTCAATTACCTCTTCCTTCTTTATTTTACTATGAGCATACCATTGATAACCGTAGTAACCACCAACCCCAAGGAGGAGAAGGATGGTTATTTTTGTGAGGTTATTCACCTGGCAACTCCCAAGAGAGAGCGAAAGTTTCTCAGCTTCTTCTTACCTCCCACCAGAGCGACCAATCCACCAAGCAGGGTAAAGATATAGGCTGGTTCAGGTGCTGCTGATGCACCTCCACCCCCCCCTACCGGATCCCCGGCCAACCAAGATGAATAGCTTTGACTAACTGGCATGTAATAGGATCCACCCCAGGATGGATCGGTGTAAGTACCTCCGATATTGGTACCACTTGGTGAAGAGGATATTGCATATCCCATATCTTCCAAAACCGCAAAATCCAATTCACTAAAGCCCCGGCGCGTATTAACGGGTATGCTGGGCAGCATAGATGGATGGCATGCACAATTAACATTTCCTTCTACTAAACTGCTCGAAAAGTGGGGATTCCCATTCATGGGAACATTATTGCCGGAATATTCGGCGGTGGCATTACCTCCCGTCCAACTCGTGCTACTTATCCAAGCTTCAGGAAGAGAGGAAAAGCCCATGATATGACCAAGTTCATGTGCCATCACCGAATAAAAATCATAATCTCCAGAAGTAGTGGCATCCGAATGAGTCGTAAGATCAGTATCGGCATAAAAATCAAAGGAGGAATTCACACTGATCGCACCCCCGATTGAGTCCCAGTTAGTCGAGGTATTTCTCGTATTGTTCCAGTAATTAATCCAAGCATCCCCCGGGAAATAAGATCCCGTTCCATAACCTTGTCTGGCAACTGCCAGATAATTTCCTGTTCCCACTGCCTGGGCACCCAGAAAGATCACTATTTTATTGGCCGCTCCCACTACATTGCCTTCCGAGGTGGTACTTCCAAAATTAACATCGGTTGAGGTGCCGGTGGTTGGGTTTCCAAAAGTTAGATAGGGAGTCATGGTGCTTCCAGTATGATCATCCGGATCCAGCGAACCAAAGGTCTCACTGCCTAACCTGCTCTCAAAGGCATATGCCACCTGTTCCATCACATATTTCCGGGCATCAGTAAAATAATTGCCGGAATCATAGGAATAATCCCAAACGATATCAATTGCCGCGAAGGATTTGGCAAAGGATAGCTCAAATACCATAGCCCAGAAAATTAACTTAAAATATTTCAATCCGTAAATTAATTAGATGATATTAGTAAACACCCATGTTATCGGATGATGCAAACTCAATTAAACAATCGGTTAATAAAATTTTTATATCTTTTTCTGCCGGCAAAGCAGGCGATCAAGCCACCAAGCATAGGAAATATGTAATGGGGCTCGGGGGCAGCACTTGCATTGGCGGCAAGCCAACTGCTGTAAGATTGTTTGACCGGAACATAGTAATTTCCACCTAAAGTTGGGTCCTGAAAAGTTCCGCCAATATTAGAAACCGGAGTGCCAGAAATATTGTAACCAACATCCTCAAGCACAGCAAAATCCAATTCGCTAAAGGGCACTCGCAAATTCGTGCTGTTGTATTCGGCCATCGCAGGATGACAGTCGCAATTTACCAGACTGGTATTAAAATCTCCACCATTCGCTATGGTGGGAGCGAAGTGATCTTCGTTTGCACTGAAAGGCACGCTATTTCCGGAGTATTCAGCTTTGGCATTACTTCCTGGCCAAATCGGATTATCATTCGCGTCATAATCGATATTCCAGAGAATCGGATCTACC
The DNA here is from genome assembly GCA_038106225.1 of Opitutales bacterium. Lineage (GTDB taxonomy): Bacteria > Verrucomicrobiota > Verrucomicrobiia > Opitutales > Seribacteraceae > Chordibacter. The sequence goes on from JAYODK010000035.1 coordinate 16,633, forward strand.
CAACCATTGAATCCCATAATGTGACCAAGTTCATGAACAACCGTGGAGTAAAAATCATACTTCCCACTATTTAATGCATCACTGTGGGAGGTCAGGTTCGTATCAACATACCAATTTAAATCGGAATTAATTGCCAAACTTCCACCTGTTGCGTCGTAATGGGAATCATTATCACGCGTTCCATACATGTAGGTTGTCCAGGCATCTGCAGATTGATTATGGTCACCATAGTTCCAATAATATTTTGATTTTCCTAAAAATTGTCCGCTTCCCGATCTTGCACCCGCAAAAACAAGTACCTCGTTTGCTTTTCCAACTAGATTTCCAGTAGAAGTGGTACTACCCATGGTAACATTCAAATCATTTCCTGTGGAAGGGTTTTCGATCTTAATCAATCCAGTTTCCGTAGAGTTGTAATCAGATGGAATCATCGAGGCGAAATTCTCGTTTGCCATTCTCGATTCGAAAGCAAAGGCTGCCTGGTCCATCACATATTTCATTTCATTAGTGAAATAATTGTTGGTATCGTAACTGTAATCGAAAATGATATCGATTGCACCCTTGGTGGGTATACAAATCAACAGCAAAGAAACAGATAAAGATAACAGCAGGTTCTTATTGTGCACCCTTTGATGCTTAAAATGATTTTGCTGGTGTCAACAAAAAGTAGTGTAAAATAGAACTATTTTTACTAACTTATTACTTCGTCTTGGGATCGACTCTGAAAGAAAAATTTTCCTTTTTTTCTGGCTGCAAAGCAGGCAATCAAGCCAC
>JAYODK010000110.1:0-2534 GCA_038106225.1 Opitutales bacterium
CCCGGACAGCCACACCATCGATGGCACCACCCTGATTCCACAATTACAGGGGAAAAACAATCCCGAACGCCCGGATCATTTTCTCTGTCACTTTCCCCATAGTCACCGGAGTTCTTATTTCACTACCTATCGGAAAGGAGACTGGAAACTCATCTATCGATATCGAACCATTGGTATCGCAGAACAGCGTGCGAACAAAAGCAAAAAATCTTTGCCAAGGCATGAGCTTTATAATCTCAAGGATGATCCCTACGAGAAGACAAACCTTGCGGAGCAAAAACCAAACAAACTCAAAACCATGATCAAGCAAATGATAGCACAACTCGATGAAGAAGGTGCCCAGTATGCACTCGATTCAAGTAAGGAGGAACTAAGACCTGCCCTGCCCTAATTAGATACTGTTGTTTTCTTTTTACTGTTCTGAGTTGCTCGCTTACTTTTCCCTTTTCACTTCATCAGAGGGGATGGATTGCTTAGCCTCTCGGGCATTTGAATTTTCCCGTATATGATTTGCCTTCTTGATGTAGGCAGGTCCGACTAATAACGTAATCATCCTAATTGTTCTTAAGGGAATGCTAGTATGCAAAAAATACTGACCATTCCCATGCCCCACGTTTCCTGAAATAGGCGGAATTTTCATCTCTTGGACCCTCTCTAATTCTTGAGTCCATTGACTAAGGTCTATTCCACTCTCCATTAATATATTCCCAATCAACTTTCCATATTCTACAAGATCCAACTGCCATGCTGCCGCATGCTTTGGTCCTAAAGTAATTTTATCGGCAAGATTGTTTTTGAAAGGCTTGCCCAACTTCACTGCCCGCAAGCTCTTCTTCAACGCCTTCCTACTGGTTGCTGCAATATACTTCCCCTCATGACTGCTGTAATAAACGGTCTGGTTGGAAAAGGAAGAAATGTTGGAGCCATTTGTTTCCGGTTCTAGGTTTACTTTTACAGACAATACTTCCGTGCCATCGATTGGCTTGGATTCCTTGACCACGAAATTTGGTTCGAAATCAGGCGAGCCCGTACCGGAGAAGGTTTCAATCTGAACTAGAAACTGTTGAAAAAACGCATTGGTTTCAGCGAGTAAATCCTGGAAGTCAGCAATTGAAGCTGTGGTGGATCCCACTTGGACATACCCTAGTGGATCGCCATCCCCCAGGTCACGATAACTTATGGCCGAATCGCCTGAATAGAGTTTGGTCGATTTTCGGATCATCGATAAAGTCAAAGAAACCAATTGCTTGACCTCTGTGTCCTTCAATCCCTTTTCCAATTTAACCAGAAGGTGTACGAGGTAGGCTGCATGAGAAGGAACATTTAGGTTCATCACTCCTTCCATCCATCCACCACTTTGCACAAACTGGGAAACTCCGTTTTTCCTCTTAAGATTTTGGGAAGGAGGCAAAGAGGAGAAAAGTTTGTCCAGTTCCGTGCCATCCCGGGCAGATGCCTTTAAATTAAGAGCAATCTCTTTTTCCAAAATGGACAGCGAGAATTTGATCGCTTCCAAATTTGACAGTTCTTCCAAGAAAAAATTCACCACAAATTTAGGATCAGGGGACATTCCCTTTGATAAAGAACCATGATTGAGTTGTGAGGACATCTCCTCGTGATATTCTTCCAGCAGCCAACCAAACTCAATAGTGGTGGAGGATTGCCACTCGGCAAACCTGATAATCGAAGACCAATTTTTTATTTGTTTAATCAACTTGGGCTTGTTGGTAACCATGGTCCAACCCTCGATTTCCTTTACGGATAATCCCTGGATTTTAATTTGTGCAGGTATCGGGCTATTTGGTTTTAATTTAAATATTCCAAGAATGGTGGCATTATGTTCCTGAAAATCATCAAAGAAAATGACGGTACTGGAATGGTCGGGAGACACGGATGAAAGAGTGGGATCGCCAAGAAAAGCCCCCACGATTACAGGTAAGAGCTGAGCCTGATTATTTTGAGGCTGCACCTCATTGGCCAGACCCTGGAGTTTTTTAATAAGACTGGGCAGCGGGATCGTCTTGGCATAAGCAACCGGCTGCACTTCCGCTCCAGGTGCTTCAAATTTGGGGAAAAGTTGGCGCGGAGGTGGAGTAGCATGGAGGGAACACTCCAACAAAGAAGATGCACCAGCAAGCACCAGTGAGGCCAAACAAAAAGAAAGGGATAGAATTTTCATGAAGATCGTGGGGTTTTGTTAAAGGATAAGCTTCGTGCATTCAGATGATCAAATGGAAAAGGAATGATCGGACCGAATAACCGGTGCATTCTTGCTATTGCTCATCATCGATAAACTTCAATTAATCGCCGGCTAAGAATCCAAAGTCTTGAAGTTGGCACAACTGGAAGCAGAGGATGCCTTGGGTGCGATTGTAAAGTAAGGTGGGGTCAGGCAGTCCTAGCTTAGGCCAGGCAATACCGTGGATTTGTTTGATCTTACCAAAAGTTCCTCTACCTCGCTCATCGCCTCTTCTGTGCAGACGACTTTACAATAGCGGTCTTTCAAATTTGTAATACTGGATTGATGAAGTTCA
>JAYODK010000111.1:0-2497 GCA_038106225.1 Opitutales bacterium
AATTGCATCCCGCGATTATGCAGACAGGGATTATCAATACGAAAAAATATCCTCCACTCAGGGAAAGATCATTTACCCATTTTCCGGAGGAGATGATGATATGCCGGAAGTAACCATAGTCACATTTTCCAGTCTCAACGAAGGCACCTATTTGTGGACCGAATATGCTGACAGTGCCCTGCAGAACCCCGTGGACACTGACCAGGGAAGCTGGAAAATGATCCCTGGTTACGAACGCACCGCCGATAGTCAGAACCCAGATTTAGCACCCGATTCACTTGCGGGTTTGCTTGCGGAATATACCAGCACAAACGACAGTTCTTCCGAAATTATCTATTTCTCTGATAATGGAACCGCTACAGCACATTCCGATGGAAGAATGTATAGTTACGAAAAAACTTCTGATAATCAGGGCATCATTACCTACTCTTATGAAAACGAAGCTGTGCCAATGCCAGAAATAACCAGCATTACCTTTACCTCTCTAAATGGCGGTACTTTTACCTGGACTGAATATTCGGACAGCACCATGAATACACCTCTGGATTCTGATAGTGGTACCTGGATCATGACACCCGGATACGAACGTACGGCTGACGGTTCAACTTCTCAACCTTCCGGCAATGTAATGAGCAAGTGGGTAGAGTCCGGATGGATGGGAGTATTTTTTGAGGCATCCAATGGCTGGATTTATCATCCTGATTTGGGATGGATGTATGCAGAAAATTCGTCTGGGGATAAAACCTGGCTATATGCCGAAAATAAAGGATGGTTATGGACAAGTAAGAGTGCATATCCCTATCTATACTCAGATACTTCCTCGAATTGGGTATATGTAGCAAGCGATCAGGATGCACCTACCCAGGCATTTGATTACAACCCCAAGAAATGGACACTTTGGCAGGATCTTACCCTAATTAAGATGGTGCAACCTTCACCCACTCAACTGTCAAATTCTTCCAAAGAGACTCAAGAGGTTAATCAAATCCTTGAGTCTGATTTAACGGATAAGCAAAAACTTAACCAAATTGCCCAAACCATAAAGTCCAGCCTTTAAATCATTTATGAAAATCCATCCTTTATTGTTTCTTTTTGTTTTACTGATCAATGCTTCACTGATCTGGGGAAATCCTAGTGAGAACAGCAATGTCGATGATGTAAAAAACAACATCAAGGACATGGATCAGAAAATGGACGATGTCAGAAAAAGATTTGCAGACCTAGAGCTCCGCATGAGTAGACTGCTTGCAAATGACCTGCCACTTGAGGAAGTGGAAAAAACTTCTGTAAACACTCCTGAAGAACAACCCTCCCCAAGTAATCCTGAACCAGACATTTCTACCACTGATGAGGAGGATTCATCGCCGCAACCGGAGATCGAAGAGACCAAAACTACCAAGCCTAACAGTCTGCGTACCTATTATGGTGCCTTATTCCCAATGGAAACAGATTTCATGAATTATCAGGTGGATTATGAATGGGGACATCATCTGGAGGCCAGAATTTCTAATCATTGGGAAACATTCTTTATTGCTGGATCGGTTGGCACTAAAATATTCAGAACCGATAAATTCACCATGCCCTATTCTCCGGGTAATTTAACAATCCCCGCCCGGGGATTAAATTATTCTGTATTTTCGAGCCTTACGGTTGGATTTGAGCATTATTTAAGCGAGAAAACATTTATCACCTCCAGCCTGGGAATTGGTGCGGGATGGGCATGGGATAAAATCAAGGTAGGAGATGTTACCATGTGGGAAGAAAATGATCCCTTTCTCTACGGAATGTTTCAGGCAGGCCTGGGTTACCGGTTATTCAACAGTTTAAGTGCTTTAATTTATTACCAATTTGATGGGTACGGAAAGAGAAACCATTTTGACACCCAGTACTTTAATCAGGTGGGGGTAAGTCTCGGGTTACATTTCTAATTTCCAGTTCTGTATTTTCAAATTATTCTGTTTTTGCTTTGCCCTAGTCGAATACTCAGAAGATTACTATTTACCTAGATAGGTAATGGGAAAAAAAGAGTCTGCAGAAACATTAATCGAAGGAGTGCTTGAACGCATAACCTTTTACAATGAAGAAAATGGATTTCTGATTGGTAAGGTCAAGGGAAGCGAGGGCAAAGAGGAGATTGCAGTGGTGGGCAAGGCCCCAAAAGTGCAATGCGGAGAAACTTTGGTTCTTTCCGGTTCATGGACCATGCACCCAAAGCATGGAAAGCAATTTTCCTTTCATTCATTCGAGAGCAAATTACCTGCATCCGCCTATGGTATAAGAAAATATTTAGCCAGTGGCTTAATCCATGGAATTGGCAAAACCTACGCCCAAAAAATTGTCGATCATTTTGGTGCGGATACCCTTCGAATAATCTCCGAAGAATCCGCCCGTTTGCGGGAAATTGAGGGGATTGGAAAGATGCGTGCCAAAAGCATTAAGCAGGCATGGGAAGAGCAAAAAGCAGTCAGGGAGGTTATGATGTTCCTCCAGACCTATG
>JAYODK010000112.1:0-2436 GCA_038106225.1 Opitutales bacterium
GCAAGAGCCGGGCGACTCCCTTAGGCCCACCGATCTGAATGACCTGATCAACCGGTGAGAAATCCACCCCAAGGTCCAGGCTGCTGGTACATACCACTGCCCGGATACTGCCATCCCGCAACCGTTCCTCCACTGCTTTTCGTTCCTTGCGGTCAATGGATCCATGGTGGATTCCAATTTGTTCTTCCCAATCCGGTCGTGCTTCCAGCAAGGCATTAAACCAAAACTCTGTCTGGGAGCGCACATTGGTAAAGACCAGGGTAGTTCCCGCCTTTTCAATTTGTTTCACCACTTCCTCGACCATTTTCCCACCCAGATGTCCCGCCCAGGGGAACTTTTCCATGTCCTTGGGAATGAGCACTTCCACCTCAAACTTCTTTTTTAAGTCCCCGTCGATGAGCACGCCTTTTCGCTCAGTTCCCAAGAGGGCGGACTGGGCAATATCGAGATTTCCCAAAGTGGCCGATAGACCCCAGGTTCTTAGCTTCGGATTCCACTTGCGCAAACGGGCCAGTCCCAGTTCGGTCTGCACACCCCGCTTGGTGGATAGCAATTCGTGCCACTCATCCACCACCACAGCCCGGAGGTTGGAAAAGGCCTGTCTGGTTTCGGGGTAAGATAAAAGGAGCGACAAACTTTCTGGAGTGGTCACCAAACAACTGGGAAAGCGTTTTCTCTGCTTTGCCTTCATCGCTCCGGTGGTGTCTCCCGTTCGCTCTTCCACCTTCCATGGAAGACCGAGCTCTTCAATCATCGAGCAGAGCGAATGAGTGGTATCCTTGACCAGGGCACGCAGGGGAGTGATCCAAAGAACCCGTAGCTCGGGTGCCCGTTTGGGCATAGGCTTCCCCGTATGTTCATCCATCCATTCGATCAACGGGCCCGCCCATGCGGCATAGGTCTTGCCGGTGCCGGTGGGGGCATGGATCAATCCACTCTGTCCTCTGGCATAGGCTGACCATGCTTTCTTTTGAAAAGGGAAGGGCGACCAACCATTCTTTTCAAACAGAGCGGTTACTTGGTCCTGGCCTTTTGGCTTGGTGGACTTTTCTTTTTTTGATCGTTTGGGAGGTGCCTGGACCACGATTAAAACAGCGTGGTTTGCTGGTCCCGATCCCGTTCCAGAAGTTCGGGTCCATCCTCCCGGGTGGCATTTACTTTCTTGGAGACTGGATAAAACAAGACCTCCGGTGCAGGGTTCCGCAAGAGGTTCAAGAGCAGATCAGGCGAGGAATGCGGGTCGAGCCAGAATTCCCATGCTTCCTCGGGTAAAATTACCGGCATACGGTGGTGCAGGTGCAAACAGTTGGAACTTGCACTGCGGGTAAGAATGGTAAAACAGTCCTGCCCATCTGCTTCGTTCCATAATCCGGCAAAAGCAAAAGTCGGGCGTTCATTGAGATGAAAAAAATGTGGCTTCCGCTGATGTCCCTCCACCTGCCACTCGTAATATCCATCCGCCGGTATTAAACACCTGCGACATTGGAAGGACTTTTCAAAAGTTGGTTTTTCCGCCACCGTTTCCGACCGGGCATTGATGGGAAACTTTTTTTTGTTTGGAGAATTGGCGGAAGGAAAATTTCCCCACTGGGCATCGGCCCATGAAGTTTCGCTTTTGCTGGATTTAATCACCGGGTGTTTCTGCCCGGGAGCCCGGTTGTATCGGGGTTCGATTTTTTGGTTGGGGGGAGGGGCGTACTTGCGAAAGCGTTCGACCTGTGGATTGCTCCATGCGTAGCGTCCGCACATCGGTCTTACTCTTTTGCTCCTTTCACTCTTCCAATTTATCCGATCTTTTGAGCTGACTCAAGGAAGCGGTGGGCCGGGACCGTTCATCCGCTTCATCCACCTTGTATAATTTGTGCAATTGATATCCCGCCCGGTAGGGAAATCCGTGATCCTTTATCCACTGATTGATCGCTCCCAGGACTTCTGGGTCTTCAGCCATGGACCATTCCGGGTGCAGCCAAACCGGTACCCTTCGTTCCTTCATCGGCAGTGCCTCGGTCCACTTGCTTAAATCTTCAGGGGTTTCCACAATCACCTTGAATTCATCAGCCAAAAGGAAAGTCTCCTCGATGGGCATCTTGTTCCACTTCGGGCTCAGGGTAATCCAATCCATCTCTCCCTGTACGGGAAATGCCCCACAGGTTTCCAGATGAATGGGCATACTGCGGATACGCAGTTCGTGCACCAGTTCGTAGAGCGGATGAATCGCCGGTTCTCCACCGGTTATCACCACAATCTCACTGCCCGATTGAATCGCTTCCTCTGCCAAGTCCTCAGGCTCGATTCGATCGATAGAGCCAGGTACATGGTCGGGGTGCCAGGTGCCGGCGGAATCGCACCATGGGCAATGCACCGGGCATCCGTGCAGACGGATGAAAAAAGCGGACTTTCCCATATGAGCACCCTCGCCCTGCCAGGCATGAAAGC
>JAYODK010000113.1:0-2426 GCA_038106225.1 Opitutales bacterium
CAGATGCCTATGGCAGGTTGTACCATAACAGCAACAGCGTTTGGTTTCAGGTGGATTGGGGGATCTATGACCGTGCTTGGCCAGCGACAAAAAAAGCAGTGGGGCCACCGACCAAGGAAGTTTTTGCCATCCGTCCGAACACCGCCCTAAACCGAAATTACAAGCCCGGGTCCTTACACGAGGATGGGCGGGTAAAACAAATCACAAGCATAAGTGGTCTGGCAGTTCATAGCCAAGGTGCTTTTGGAAAAGAGTGGGAGGGGGCAATCTTTTCTATGTCTCCGGGAACCAACACCGTTGGTGCCTTTTTGCCTGTCGGTAGTTTTCCGGAATCCGAGCAATACCTTCATCAAACCTATCCCGATCCAATCTGGAAAAAGAGAGAGTTCCTTGCTAGCACCGATGAGAGGTTCCGTCCGGTTAATGGTGCTTTTGGCCCGGACGGATGTCTTTATGTGGTCGATTTTCATCGCGGGGTTATTCAGCACAAGCGTTTCCTTACCTCTTACCTTCGCCGTCAATCCGCAGAGCGTGAACTGGATAAGCACATTGGGCTTGGGAGGATCTATCGGATTGTCCCTGAAGATTACCAACAAATAGCTAAGCCCGTTGATTTGGTTGAAGGTCTTTCCCACCCCCATCTCTGGTGGCGACTTCGTTCCCAAAAAAGAATTGTCGAAGGCAACCGACAGGATTTGGTGGATCCCATTCGTCAACTAGCGATGAACAAAAAGGAAAGCCCCTATGCCCGGGTGCATGCGATGTGGGTCTTGGAGGGTCTTGGCAAATTAAGCCCAGATATCATTGAGGAGAATCTGCAGGACGATCACTGGTTTGTCAGTATGACTGCTCTACGCTTAGCCGGCGAGGCACAGGCCAAAGAAAGTATTTTTCCGGAAGTTTTTAAGCCATCAGCTCAGGTAATATCCAAAGGGAAAACTCTTCCTGTGGTACTTACTAAATATGCAGAGGAGGTTTTTGCCAATGGTTATCCCAAGCGCACGGCAGATGTTTATGTGGATAAGGTTGCCAGCTGGGTGAAGCAGGACAAAGAATTGATGGCCTCTTATCAAAAAGGACGCGATTTGTATGGAACGAGCTGTGGTGCCTGCCACCAACCCCATGGCAAAGGGCTTGAAAATATGGCTCCTACCTTGGTGAAAAGCGATTGGGTAAATGGATCGCTTTCCCGATTAATTGGAGTTGCCGTACATGGGCTTTCTGGCCCCATTAAAGTGAATGGAATACCGGTTAGAGGTGTGCCCCCCATTATGCCTCCCCATAGCTATATGAAAGATGAACAGCTTGCTGATATTCTAAACTATGTTCGGAATGCATGGGGGAACCGAGGTGAACTTGTACTAGTGGATCAGATTTCTAAATACAAGGCAGCCCATGAAAGAGTGCTCCCCTGGACGGAAGAAGAGATCTCAGTCTTGGACTGAGCCTAAAAAAACGCCGGAAGAACCGGCGTCTTGAAAGTGATTAGGGAGGGAAATTACTTGACGGTCATGGTTCCTCGCATCATCGCGAAATGTCCAGGAAAGGTACAAAGATAATCATAGGTTCCTGCTTCGCTGGGGGCGGTGAAGGAAATGGTGTCTGATTCATCGGGACCGAGCAGTTCGGTAGCCGCAAGCACATCGCTCATACTGGCTTCAGGAAGCGGGTTGGTGGCACTGGCACCCATGCCCAGAACTTTTTGGCCGAAAGCGATCGCTGAAACCCCTTTTTTGAGGAGGACGAGGTTATGACCCATGGCGATCTTAGGCATCTTGCCAATGTTCTTAAATTCAAGTTCCACTTGTTCACCGGCGGATACAGAAAACTCCTTGATGTCAAACTGCATCAAGTCATTTCCGGTGATGGTGATCTTTTGATCGGCGTGTACAAGCACTCCTGATAATCCAAGAGCGGCAAATGCAATAAATTTTTTCATGGTCATTATACTATATCCAAATGTGAGTGTCCCAAGACCAATTTAAAGAATTTGTTGAGATTTTTAATCTCGGGTATCTGCCTTCCATGAGCCGGCTTTAAAATTATTTATTTTTTCTTTCTCGAAGCCATCCGGCCATCTGGACCCAGGGTGGGCAAGACTGCGGGCTCTTGTTCAAGAAGGTCAGCCGTAGGCAATTCAACCTGCTCGGGATAATCCGGCCGGTTGAGGTTTTCGTTGAGTTTCTCCAAACTGATCGGTTGGGATGGCACTCCGTTGGTGGGAACCTCGACCCGTGATACCCAGACTATGGTGTTGAGAATAAGGGTGCGGTAATCATCGATTGCCCAGTTTCTATGGTAATGCCCACCAACAAAACCAGCCCCGCGTGCACCACTATCTGGATCTTTGCACCATAGGAGGGATTGTGGGGTTCCTAATTGCTCTGCTGCCTGGCGGTTCCAAAATTTACTACTCCCATAGCGGA
>JAYODK010000114.1:0-2419 GCA_038106225.1 Opitutales bacterium
GTGGGAGTAGGTATGGAATCCGCGTATTGTTCTTTCTTGGAAACCTTTCCTGTGCGTTGACCTTGAGGAGACTTTGCATCCATAGGCAAAGTGACCATGGACATGATACATAGAATGAGAATGCCTGAGGTTTTTTTTCTTTTCATTTTTTAAAAAATTATTGGGGTACAAAATCCAGTTCACTTACTTCCCTAGCGATAGGTCGGCCACCTCGGGGAGCGCGGCTTTCATGTCCCATGCCTTCACTTCCGGAACCTCCATCGCCCCGCCCTCGCTAAAGAGGCAAATACCAGCGTCACCTAACTCATAAACATGTTGCCAGGCAACCGCCTGCCGGTCGTTGGCAAAGACCTCGACCACACTGCGGTCGATAAAGATACGCAATTGAATTTCTTCTTTCTCCTTTAACTCCAGCGGTGCCCGGGTTACTCCCACCTGCAAAATCTTGGCTTTAGGGTCCACTACCACATCGAGCCCCTTGCCATTGGTTGAGTCACACAGAATCTTTACCCCATACCGCTTCGCTTCGCCCTGCCTGATTGTAAGCATGAGCTCCATCGCATCTCCGGAAATCTTTTTCAAGCGGTACGGTGTGCCAGCTTCCACCCGAATATTTCTTTCTGTCTTCAGGTTGTAGCGAAGTTGCTCCAGTTCATGCAGGGGTTGAATCCGCAGCACTCCGTCCTCGGGAAGGCTAAGTTCGCGGGGCAAGGAAAGTACTTCCTGCCAGTTTGGGCTGACCCGCACCTTGCTCTGGGCAAAGAGCCAGGCCCACATCACCCTCCGTCCATCGGGTGCGAGCAAAGACTCGGGAGCAAACACATCCCCTCCATGCCCATACCTGCTATCGTTCTCTCCTTTGTGCCAGTTCATCCAGCCGTGATAATCAGGGATAAATTTCTCGTCCTTCCAATCACCGAGGTAGTAACGGCATCCCTTGTTGTGACTGATGCACAACATCATCCACTTGTTTCCGATTGGGAAAAAACTGGGACAGGACAGATCGTCATTGGTCTTAATATCAGATGTACGGGCCACGCCTGGCACATCTACATCAAGAAAGTAGTCCACAAAGTGAAAAGTCTTCATATCTGTGGTTTTGAAAAGGGCAGGCTGACCTTTCGGGGAAAGCGGATGGGCCGTGATCAGGATGTAAGTGGTATTTCCCTCGACCCAAGCATCCGGATCCCAGTGCTTCTCGCTCATCCGCTTGCCATCCTGCCCAGGTCCAAAGGTGGGCACCACTTCGGTCAGAAGTTCCCAGTGTTCCAACTGGTCATCCAGTGGCCTGTGCAGGGTGATCTGCTTGCTAGCCTTGCCGATGATGGTCGGCACACCATCCGGGCTTAGAAAGAGGGTGCCACTTAGTCCGCCAAAATTGGTTTCCCGGTGATACTTCCAGTTCACCATGTCGGTGCTGGATACATGGGCGAAGTTTCGCTCTTTGGTAACAGGGTTACGGGCAGCGATAAAATACAGGTGATACCTACCTTTCCAATAAAAAGCAAAGTTGGGGTCGGCAATGTGAGAGCGTTTGTCCTGGCTGACTAAGTGGTAAATAGGGCGGGTTGGATCGTTGAGAGTATGAGCGGGGGGTTGGGCCCCAAGAAACCCTGCAAGGGCACAGATCAGGCTTATAAAAACAAGGATGGGGATCGGTTTCGTCTTCATTCTTTTTTATTTTTTTAAATCTTTCGCTTTTGCGGAATACTCCGGCCCTTCGCCTTTCCTTTTTCCGGATAAGGAAAGGCATAGCCTTGGTACTGGACGCCCGTCCTTGGTGATGAAACCTGTTCCGCTCCATATGCCGTGGCCCATGGTTGTTGGCCCCAATACGGTGGGATGCCACTTCCAGTGCACCATGTCGTCACTGGAAACATGTGCCAATACAGACCCAGTTTGGTGTTTGTAGATGTAGTGCAGGTGGTAACGCCCCTTCCAGAAAAAGGCAGGATTGGGGTCGCCTGCGGTTGCGGTTCCTTCTGCCTCGGGGTGCGCCAGGTGATAGGTCAGCCACATCTCGGGCGGATTCTCAGGCATCGCCGGCGTGTCGATGACCGTCTTCGGTTCCTGCGCGCTGCACAAGGAGGTGAGCAGGGTAAGGAGGAGAGTTGTTAGAGTTTCCTTGGTTATGTTCATTGCGCGTTCCCCTTTAACTCGTTTTCTGACTAAGGGTAAATCGACTTCATCTGCCAAGCTGAAATGTGTTTCACCTTCAGGTCACCGCCCTTACTGAACAGGCTAACATGAAGGTCATCGGCATCATACGCATGCCAGGCTACGGCTGCCTGGCGGTCGTTGGCAAAGACTTCGATCATGGTCTTATCGATGAAGATGCGCAGGGTGAGGTCTTCGCCTTCCTGCAGCTCGAAGGGCGGATCGATATAGCCGACATTGAGGGTCTTGCCGCCCTTGCCCG
>JAYODK010000115.1:0-2397 GCA_038106225.1 Opitutales bacterium
CAATTAAAACAAAAGATAAAGAATTAACCCTTTCTTTTCTTTCTGGAGGAACAAGCGGAGTATCCCAGTCCGTTGTCCATTGCAGCCGTACTATCAGAGCGGCAGTGGGTGGATTATTGGACCGGGTCGGTCAGGGCCCTGTCAATAGCGTTTGTTGCCTTCCCCTATGGCATGTAGGTGGTTGGATGCAATTAGAAAGGGCATGGGCGACTGGAGGCAAAGTATTTTTTTGTTCTTTCCGTGATTTAATTAGTTCAAACCTAAAGGAAAAAATTTCCGAAAAATGGATATCTTTGGTACCAACTCAACTACAAGAACTAATAAAATTTGCTGAATGTGTTGAAAATTTGAAACGAGCAAAGGGTATTTTCGTGGGAGGGGCCGGAATGAGTGAAACTCTAATCCAAGAGACACGTTCATTGGGTTTAAGAGTTTCTCCTTGCTACGGTTCCTCTGAAACTGCTGGCATGGTCACTTTGCTTGATTCAGAAGACTTTCTGAGTGGCGGGGTAGGAGTTGGTCATTCACTATCTCATGCCCAGGTCCGAATCAATCCAGATAATGGACTAATTAAAATAAAGTCTGAAAGCCTGTGCCTAAGTCGAAAAGGAAAACGATTTTCACGAAATTCATGGCTGGAGACCCCTGACCTCGGAGAGTTTGATGTTTCTGGAAATCTGATAATTTTAGGGCGTACTGATCGAATGATTAATACAGGGGGAGAAAAGGTTAATCCTCTTACAATTGAGAATATATTGTATGCCACTGGTCAAGTGGAAGACTGCCTAGTTTATGGCGAGCCAGATGAGAAATGGGGAGAGAGGGTCGTTGCTTGTATTTGCCCAAGCAGCACAAATATCAAAGCTTTACAGGAAATGGTTAAGGATAAACTGACTGGTTGTCACAAGCCAAAGTTGTGGAAAAGTATGGATGCAATACCCCGGTCAAATCTGGGTAAGTATCGTCAGCAATAGAAAAAGGGATTCTAAATCTTATCTATTATCTTGTCAGCTAATCCATATTCGATCGCTTCCTGTGCGTTCAAATAAAAGTCACGATCTGTATCTTGCTGAATTTTTTCCATAGGTTGCCCAGAAGTACGGGCTAGAATGGTGTTGAGTTCCTCCCGAAGTCTTTCCATCTCTTGTGCTTGAATATTGATGTCTACAGCTGCTGCAACCATTCGACCTGTTATAAGAGGTTGATGAATAAGTACCCGGGAGTGCGGGTATAAATAGCGGAGGCCTTTGGAGGCCCCGCAAAGCAATATCGATCCCATGCTTGCAGCCATTCCAGTAACCACAACTTTTATGGGCGAGCTAATTAATTGCATGGTATCGAAAATCGCCATTCCAGCTGTAATTGAACCTCCTGGAGAATTAATATAAAAAGTTATTTCTTTCCCTGGTTCAGTAGCTTCAAGGTGAAGAAGTTTCTCTGTTATGTCCCTGGCGGACTTATCACTTACTTCACCCCAAAGAAAAACTTTACGGTCTTCAATAAATTTAGACTGGATGGCCTCAGCCACAGATCCTGCCTTCTTTTCCTTATCTTTATCTTCGCTCATGCAAAAGATTGGTATATCGAATTACAAATTTTTGTCGAGCATCTCGATTCTACGGGTGTGCCTACCGCCTTCAAACTCTGCCTCTAGCCAGACATCAATTATTCTTAAGGCTAGCTCTTTACTTATTTGTCTCTGCCCGATAGAGATAACATTGGCGTTGTTGTGTTCTTTGGCCAATCGTGCAGTATCTTCACTCCAGCAAAGGGCACAGCGAACGCCTTTTACTTTATTTGCAGCCATTGCTTCACCATTTCCACTGCCTCCAAAGACCACCCCAACTTCACAGGAACCATCAGCGACGCACTCCGCCGCAGGGCGCACAAAATCAGGATAATCTACCGATTGATCATTAAATGTGCCGAAATCCTGAACTTCATGACCAAGATTTTGCAGGTGATGTTTAACCGCTTCTTTGTATTCAAAACCAGCGTGGTCTGTGCCTAGGGCAATCTTCATAGTACTCAATTACAGTTTAATTATTGGATGTGGAAAATAGATTGCTCAAACAAGGCCCAGTTCCATTTTGCCTTCTTCTGAAATCATGTCTTGAGTCCATGGCGGATCCCAAACGATTTCGACTTCTGCGTGATCGATTCCAGGTAGTTCCAAAACTTTACTTTTGCAGTCATCTGCAATGACTGGTCCCATCCCGCACCCCGGGGCAGTTAGGGTAAGGTCAACAAAAGCTACCCGACCATGTTCTTTTGTTTGTTCAATTTCAACACGGTAAATCAGTCCGAGATCAACAACATTAACTGGGATTTCAGGATCAAAAACAGTTTTGAGGTTTTCTTTAATCTCATCCACGCCTGCAGGCTTGGCATTGCCGT
>JAYODK010000116.1:0-2396 GCA_038106225.1 Opitutales bacterium
TCACCATTCATTCTTTCATTGCAGGCAGAGAGGATATTCAGAATTGCTTTGTGACTGTTTGAGGTAATCCCAACATTGGCACCCCTGCTTAAAAGATGAGTGATTACATGGGATGCTAGATAGGTCTTACCTGCCCCCGGAGGCCCCTGTATGCACAAACAGGTAGAATCCATTCGATCGATTAAATTCTTACATTGCTCAACCTTATCCTCATCTGAACGAACCAATGGTGCACCAGGAACAAGACCGGTTATATTGGGTACACTTCTATTTAAAAAATCTCCGAGCGCAGAAGGTAGGGTCATGCTTTCTGCCAACCCTTTTCCAATCGTCTGTATGGATTCCTTTATTTCCTTCTCGTAGATGTCCTCATAGGGCATCAAGGAAAGTATCTGAGGCAGGTGGGATAATCCATTTTTCTTCAAGGCCTGCTCACTTACCTTAACAGATAGGATTCCATTTTTTGAAATCTGCTCAACTGCCACACTCAGCCCTAGATGGCCGACCACTATACCTCTTTTATCCTTCAAGATGCTGGTATCCTGATCGGCATCGAACCTATACTGATACAGAAATGATTTCTTGATCTGCTCAGGCTGACTGACCAATACTGCCCCACCCAGACAATCCTTATCATCGATTAATTCTCCGACAGTCTTGGAGTTCCAATCAAACAGCTTCCACCAAACTGGTTTTCTTTCACGCTCATGAAACCGAAGCAAATGCCCCATCAATTCAAAAACTTTGGATTTTTGAACTTCGGCAATTGCGAGGATTTTCTCCTCTAAGAGGCAAACATCCAAATCTTCCTGCTCTGAACCTATGTGCTGCTCGGTGGACTCAGTTGGATCATCCTTGGGAATATACTCAATGCCCCATTCAGCCTGTCGATCTCTTAACCAATCTGCCAACCCCTTCGTCGAATCACAATCGAACTGATTATAATCTCTGATCTCCTTGAGAATTGGAGATTGCTCGGGATCTTTTGATTGCCCCGATTCCTTCCACTTTGCATAGGCAACAACTGAGCCCATCGATGTGGTTACTCCATCAGACTTTCTGTCATCATAGAGTTTTTCAATTTCCTTAATTGAATAAGAAGGCGCACCCACCACCAGTGCCTGCTTTACCACCTTATACAGATCCACAAATACTTCATGCCGAAGTAATTCATCTACCTGGTTTTCACTGACTCCATATCTGCCACTTAGGTTTTTCAGTCTGGCGATCTCATAGTGCCCATAGTGATAAATATGCAAGTTTGGTTCATCTAACCACCGCTGATAAGCCCACTGCATAAACCCAACCAGTGCCTCCTTTTCCTCCTTTTGATCATGAGCCCACCAGTCCATGAAATCCAATTTCCCGTACTCATTGAGATAGGATACCCCCCACAAATATTCGAGGCCTTCCTTACTGAGAGGAAACCCTTCAAGATCAAAGAAGATATCCTTCTGATTAAATGGTGGAAGCAACTGCAAACCCCTAGGCAAGGATGATGATTCATCCATTTTACGAGCAATATATTCTGGGGGAATTACTTGTCCATCCTCTGTATTTTGACTTTTCTTACCCTTTGTCTTTTGCTGGATTTCAGCCTGTAGCTTGAGGTCGGAAAATACCTTATTTGCCATTCCGTCGACTGAGTTACCGGAATAATCTGCCAGTTCCTTTAAGGTGAATATTCCAGCTTCTTTTAGTTTCTCAATCTGAGACATTCTAATCTCCGCAACCTGAGATAAATGATCAGTTGATTGAACCCAGTTCTCTACAGTACCAGTCCATCTTCCATGTTCAGCTGAGGCAATGGGTTCGGGTCTATTCTCGGGCGTCCACTGCTCCATCATCGCAAGAAAGTCCGCTTTTACCCTCAGATAGAAATCATAAAAATCATCGACCAAATAATCATCCTTTTCACCATCCCCCAAAATAATCCCCATTTTTTTTGGTGATCTACCCTGTACTGCTGCCAGCATTTCAGAGTAACAACATAACTGGACAATAAAATAGGGCTTACTCTTTCTGGCTAGCTTGGTGTCCCAAACTTAGTAGAGATCTTCATCCGCATTATAAAAGAGAAAATCTGCATTTCCTCTAAAATTTCCTAGTTCAAGGGTTGCCTGGAAAACGACCTGCCAAATATCCGGTCGTCCAAGCACCCTGAAAGTTGAAGCCCCCGGTTATTCCGTCGTAGTCGATGCATTCCCCTGCGAAATGGAGTCCGGGGACTAGCTTGCTCTCCATGCCTCGCCAGTCGATTTCCTTTCGACATACGCCACCCGCAGTCACAAATTCGGTGGTCGAACCGATGATTTTACCATGTGAATACTTGACGTCGTTGTTGTTGCGGGCGTTTACTTCTTTTTTTTATCTTCCGCTAATCAGTTTTTGAATAC
>JAYODK010000117.1:0-2359 GCA_038106225.1 Opitutales bacterium
AAGAACATGATCGAGGTCTTTGCCAACGACCGCCAGGCTGCGTTAGCGTGGCATGAATATGATCCGAAAGACCTTCACGTCAGTTTATTTAGCAAAGGGGGAGACCTGAGGGTGAAGCGTGTGTCTTCATGGCAGATGCATTCGATCTATCCCAAGGCTGCGGCGAAGCAGAAATAGATCAATTATGAAAAGAAAACATTTAATTTACGCTACCTTAGCCTCACTGAGTGCACTTTCGCTATCCTATGGGCAAAGTGCTAATCAAGCAGATAGTATTGAGAAAGCCCCTCAATTCAGCTTTTCTCAGACTCTGGAGAAACAGGAAACGGAACTGGCGGCCAATCCCATGCTCAAACGCTTTGCGCAATCGCGCCAGGAGTTGCTCAAGCACCCGCACTATCCGATCTATCATTTTTCCAGCCCGGAAAACCGGCATAATGATCCGAACGGCTTATGCTTCTGGCAAGGTCGATGGCATTTGTTCTACCAAGGCTATCCGGTAGAATACAATACGCATTGGGGGCATGCGGTCAGTGAGGATCTCGTGCATTGGCGTGACCTTCCATATACCCTCTATCCCGATCCGGAGACGAGGTGTTTTTCCGGCAATTGCCTGGTCGAAGAGGGTCGCGTGATTGCGTTCTATCCGGGTATCGGTGTGGGAAAAATGGTGGCGACATCGACCGACCCTTTACTATTGAACTGGGACAAAATGGACGAAAATCCAGTCATTCCACTCGAAAAACCAGGTGGTGGTGGAGACGGATTTATATGGAAAGAGAATGATACCTACTACGCCCTGAGCTCTGGTAAGAAGACAAACGAGCCCACTGGAAAGTTCTTGAGAAATGTCGATCTTCTCCGTTCCAAAAACCTGACCGACTGGGAGTTCATGCATCCCTTTATTGAAAATGATATTTATGCCCAGGTCGGAGGCGATGGTGCCTGCCCGTACTTCCTGCCCATTGGCAAGGATAAGCACATTTTTCTCCATTTCAGCCATAAACGAGGGAGCCAATACCTGGTCGGAAATTACGACAGAGAGCGTCACAAGTTCATCGCCACCGACGGGGGCGCATTGACTTTCGGTCCCGTCAGGAATGGCGGTCTGCACGCCCCAACTGCATTCGTCAATCCGAACGGGGACGGAAGCGTCATCGCCATCTGGAATGTCAATAAGGCGAAGGAGACGGAGGGGTTTGATCAATGCATGAGCTTGCCCAGAAAGCTGACTTGGAATGAAAAGGATCTCTTTTCTCCCCTGAGGATGGAACCTTATGGCGACATCGAATCCCTGCGCGGAGAGAAAATAACCGTCGATGCTCAAACCTTAGCGGCTAATGAGGAAGTGGTCCTGGATTCCATTCAGGGAAATGCCATGGAAATGGAGCTGGAAATTGATCCCATGGAATCGGGTGTGGTGGAACTTCATGTCCTGCGTTCACCGGATAGCCAAGAAAAAACCCGCATCCTTCTCATGAAAGGACGTGGGATACGTCGGGCCGAGACCTTGGATCAAGTGCGCACAAAAGGAAAAAATTTCGATAGTGTCGTCATTCTGGATGTGACCCAGGCCTCGACATCACCGGATGTCATTCCCCGTATACCGGAAACGGCGCACGTCTTTCTTGCGCAAAACGAGAACTTCAAACTCCGTGTGTTCGTGGATAAAAGTATTGTGGAGGTGTTCGTCAACGGCAAGCAAGCCCTTGCCTGCAGAACCTACCCGGATCGCCAAGACAGCACCGGGGTGTCACTGATCGCCAGAGGTAGTGAAGCACAGCTGGTCAACTTCTCCGCCTGGCAGATGAATTCGATCCACACGAATTCTAACAGAAAAACAAAATAATGATGAACATCTTCTTACACAAAACGATCTTAACAACGGGTGCTCTGCTTGCCCTCATCACCTGCGTGTGCAGCGCGCAGCAGGCGAAGACGGTGATCGATACCCCTGCGATGCCGGAGAATCCGCCCGAGACCTGGCTAACTTATCACCTGGCACATCCCGAATCAGAACGAACAGCAACAGCCTTCGACCCCAATCCTGCCTTTTTCTGGAAGGGGCGCTACCACCTGCACTACATCTACAAACATCAGACGGGGTCTGTCATTGGCCATGTTTCCAGTGAGGACATGGTACACTGGAAGTGGCATCCCACCGTGCTGGGGCCAACAACGATGGGGCACGGCTTGTGGAGCGGAACGGGTTTCATCACCAAGGACGGGCGTCCTGCCATGGTCTATTTTGGCCATAAATCATCGCGGAACTGGATTACCTATGCCCTGGACGACAAGCTCGACCAATGGAGCAAGCCGCATGAAATGTTGCCGCGTTACCAGGATGAAAAGCCGGTAA
>JAYODK010000118.1:0-2333 GCA_038106225.1 Opitutales bacterium
ATCTTAACCGCCCAGATATCATTACCACCCTTGGAATCTTCTGATTTATCGCCAGATGCTGGAGAACCTGAGGTTCCGGAAAGTAAGTAACCACCATCCAGGGATTTTGCCACCCCTGCATTCATGTCGGACAGGGAACCACCAATCGTTTTATCCCACACCTTGTTACCATTGTCATCGATCTTAACCGCCCAGAAATCGTAATTTCCTTTGGTGTCCTCTGATTTATCTCCCCGGACGCTTGAATTTGAGTGGCCGACAATTAAAAATTTATCATCTGGGGTTCTGGTAATTTCAGGATACCAGTCATGCATATCTCCACCAAGAGTCTTGTCCCATACCTTGCTTCCATTGGCATCGATTTTAACAACCCAATAATCGTAATTTCCTTGGGGGGCTGCCGTTTTATTCCCAGAAAGGGGAGAATTTGAATGCCCTGCAATTAAAAATCCACCATCGGAAGAATTGGTTATGGTTGGGGATGCGTCGATCGAAGAACCGCCAAAGGTTTTATCCCACACCTTATTACCATTGGCATCTATTTTCACTGCCCAGTAATCGTTGCTGCCATAGGAATTTTCCGATTTATCACCGGATGCGGGCGACGCCGACTGACCAACAATCAAAAACCCTCCACCCGATGTATTGGTGACGCAAGATGAAGAAAAAGATAAATATTCACCGGAGGAACCGCCCAAAGTCTTGTCCCAGAGTTTGTTACCATCGGCATCGATCTTTACCACCCAGTAATCTGGGCCTCCCTGAGTGGGTTGGGTCTTGTCTCCCGTGCCATTGGAATCTGAATATCCGGTAAGAAGAAATGCACCATCATCTGTCTTGGTAATGGCCCGCAGGTAATCATTTTTGTCTCCCCCAATGGTTTTGTCCCAGAGTTTATTTCCACGACCATCAACCTTAATTACCCAGTAATCATAAGATCCTTTTGAATTTACAGATTTTTCTCCCGATGCATTGGATTCGGAATATCCGGCAAGCAAATATCCACCTTCGTCGGTGGGCACACCATCATAGAGATAATCGCGTAGGGTGCCACCGAAAGCTTTGTCCCATGTTTTGGTCCCATTGGCCTCTATTTTTAGAACCCATCCATCCGTTGACCCCCGGGTCTCTTGCGTGCGGTCACCGGTGGCGTTGGAATCGGAGTAGCCGATTAAGAGGAAGGCGCCATCCTGCGAGGGAATTGCTTTGCGGATGTAGTCGTTTAATGACCCTCCAAATGTTTGCTCCCAACCGTTGGGTCGCAAAATACCTCCGTCCTCCAAGAACTTGACACTGATCGAATCCAAACCGTTGTTAATTTCGGGAGCTTCCGCCACATCCTGGAGGTGAAACACAAATTCTTTTGAGGTTGTAGCGTTTTGATCATCTCGAGCTGAAACTGTGATGGAGAAATTTTTATCATCCGTTTCAAAATCAAAGTTTTGGGATGTTGAAAGAGTACCGTTTTCATCGAGCATAAAGCCTGCTGGTACAGATAAATACTCAATATTTGCAGGCACTCCGGATTTATAAGAGTGTCCGGTGGGGAGAGAAGCAGATAAATCCCATTTATGAGCAAGGTAGCCCTCGATGAGTGAAATATTGCTATCGCTCAGGGCATTTTCAAAGACGAGAAATTCAGAAAAGTTAAGATTCGTTGCAGCACCACCGAAATCATTTAATCCTCCAAGAGTGAGTTTGTATGAGGATGACCTCATGCCATCAGTAAAATTTGAGTTAATCACTGAAATTCCATTTAGAAAAGCTGACACCATACTGCCATCATATCTGAGGACCAGAATGTTGTTGCTTTTAATTTGGGAGGAATAGCTAGTATTGATTTCAGCTAAAGCGGAAGTTGTGGGGCCGTTTATTTGAAAGCGGTAATTGGGGGGGGTAAGATCGGCCCGGCGTGCAGTAAAGTGCCAAGTGCCATCAGTTGTACTGGTAACATGGTTCGTTCGGCCGAAAAGGGTAGTCCAGGTCATATTTGAAGAAAATTTCCATGCAGTAACTACGGTTAGACCAGACCAGTTAAATTGTTCACTGCCATCTACAGCCATGGTGTTGTTGTTAAAAGAAAGGGTGGGCTTAGTGTTAAATTCTGAAGCCTTCCACACCGGAGTACCCTCAACCGAGCGGGCGTGATGATCGTTACCAGATAGATCTTTCCAGTTTTGTATAGATTCGCCGTCCTTGGGGGCTGTACCGTTTTCATCGGTAGCAAGATTTGCTGAAGAATAAGCATCCAGCCAAACTTTCAGATTCCCAAATAATCTGATTTCATTCAAATTACTGGGAAAAGCATATTTAACCGACCCACCCTCGGGGTC
>JAYODK010000036.1:0-15919 GCA_038106225.1 Opitutales bacterium
CATTTTATCGTCCAAAATTGGCGTTGACCGGAGTAGGATAGTAAAGAAGCCTAACTACACATTCTTATCTTATGAAATATGCAGCAATCTTAGCCTCGTTGTTATTAATTTCTTTTCTGGGTAAATTAACCGGAGCGGATCACTCCACAGTTCGGCCAAATATCGTTCT
This sequence comes from Opitutales bacterium, assembly GCA_038106225.1. Classification (GTDB taxonomy): domain Bacteria; phylum Verrucomicrobiota; class Verrucomicrobiia; order Opitutales; family Seribacteraceae; genus Chordibacter. The sequence continues at coordinate 170 of JAYODK010000036.1, forward strand.
TATCTTGGCAGATGATCTGGGCTGGCAGGATGTGAGTTGTTACGATCTGGATGAGCCCACCCCTATGGAAACCCCCAATATCGATTCTCTCGCCTCAAAGGGTGTACTGTTTCGTCAGGGATATTCACCAGCCCCAACCTGTGCTCCTACTCGTTGTGCTATAATGAGTGGCAGGCACCCTGCAGTTCTCCAAAAAACCCATGTAGTAGGAGGAAACCCACCAACGCCTTATAATATGGAAGCCCATCCGATCATGGATCCATGGTATAGTGGCCGGTTGGAGCTCAAGGAAATTACCATTGCAGAAGCCCTCAAGAAAAATGGATATGTGTCCGGGCATGTGGGTAAGTGGCACATGGCAATTGACCACAATGCATTTCCTCAGCCCAAAGACCAAGGATTTGACTATACCCGTGCCCACCTTGGCGAAAGTGCTGCGATGAAGCCCCACCGTCTTACCGGGTTTGCCACTGATGCGAAGGAAGACCCTTACCAGCTGGATGCCGATGGATTTCCCAAGGATCAAACCACATTGGACGCGATCGAGTTTATGGAGAGGTCCAAGGCACAGCCCTTCTTTCTTTACTATGCTGCATGGCTTGTTCATACACCCATACATAGCCGCAGTAAGGAATTGCTTGAGAAATACTGCAAGAAACTGGGGGTAGATTTTCCCACCGATCCCAAGGGTTGGCCGGTGGAGGGGCAGAAAAACCCATACTATTGTGCGATGGTGGAAATGTTCGATCATTATGTCGGCAATCTTATCAAGTATCTGGAAAAAACCGATGATCCACGCCGTCCCGGGCATAAATTAATGGAAAATACTTACATCATCCTAACTTCTGATAATGGTGGAATGGAAAGCGTTCCAGGGGAAATCATTACCGATAACTATCCTCTGGACCGTGGAAAAATAAATGCCAAGGAGGGTGGGGTGCGTGTGCCTTTTATTGTTACTGGACCCAAGATCCCCAAGGCAAAGAAGAGCGAGGTAATGGTCAATGGGCTTGATTTTTATCCAACCATTCTTTCTTGGACGGGGACAAAGAAACCAAAGGAGCAAAACCTCGATGGGGCGGATCTGTCCATCCTGCTTTCCAAAAATCCGAAAAATGCAAACCTGGTAAAAAATAAGCAGGGAAAACCAAGAACAACAATGGTGTGGCACTTTCCACATGGGGTTGCCCAGCAATCCACCATCCGTATGGGGGGGTGGAAACTGATCAAGAACTGGATGCGCGGACGTCCGGAATATGAGCTTTATGAACTTCAGTCGAATTATCCAAAAAATCCAAAACGGGGAGATATTGAGGAGGCAAAAAATTTAGCCGATAAAATGCCCGGAAAGGTTGAGGAAATGAGCACGGAATTATTCCGTCGCCTCGATGCGATGCAGGCATCCTATCCCTACCAAAATCCAAATTACAAACATGGCCTGCCCGGAAAAGATAAGGTGTGCAAGCCTTTAGAAAATGGACGAAGTGGTAGCAAGGTATGGGTAAACTTTGAGGAAGGTGGAGCCAAGGTAAAATCTGGCCAATTGCTTTACACTCTCAACGGGGGCGAAAAGAGCGAGGAGTGGTACCGGGCACCGGCCACGATCGAAGGCGATCGACTCACTGCAGAACTCCCCAAGGGGGCGAGTCACTATGTGTTCAATCTAATAGATGAGAACAATTTTCTTGTATCCTATCCGCAAATGGTGGATATGCTGACCGCTGGAGCACGACAGCCCAAAGGGTCATATTCCCGGGAAGCTTTTGCGGTAAGCGGAAAATAAAATCCGTTCAACCTTCTTAGCCGAGACAACGGAGCATAACGATTTAAGCAGAATGAGTACGGATCGCCAGGTTTTTGAAAATCGTGGCGTGATGTTCCTTGGGTTGCTCAAGCAGCTGTTCGAATGTTTCGATCAAATGGGACTGCAGATCAATCAACCGGCGGGCTGAGAATTTCTTGACCAACCCAAGTAGTCGTCCAAGAAACCAGGGATTCTGGGAAAATAAATTTAGGGTGGTCTTTTCGGTTGGATCATCAAAGTGGCGGGCATGCTTGGCGGCCAACCGCTCAAGCAAATCTTTGCTCATACGGTCATGCGGATTGAGCTCCCCGCCATCCATAAGAACACGAAGTTGAATAAGTAAACGGTTGCGGTTTTGGAGGGTGGCAAGAAGGGGTCGGGCATCTTTGCCCTGAAAAAAGTGCCGGTCTATGGCATCGAGTGCCCAGTCCAGTTGACCAGAGAAAAAAGCCTCTGATGCTTCAAAAAAATCTCCCTCTCCAAAGTCGGGCACCAAATCGATAATCATTTGCTCGGTGATCTCATCTCCTTCCGTGCCAAGATAGGCGGCAAGTTTACGGGTTTCCTCGACTCCGAGCCTAGGATGGGCACCGATTTTACCTGCCAGATATTCCAGGGCACCAGGCCCAAATTTTACTCCCAGTCCAGATGCGGTTTCCTCGACCAACCGGCGGAATGCAAAATCCTCTTTTTCATTCTTGGCAAGGTCATGAAAGTCGGAATTTTTCTGCAACCATTTTACAAAGCTGTGACCACGATGTACTGGACAGGCGGAGAGTAAAACCTTGGAATCCCCAAGATTTTCCAAAAAATCCTTGGCAGTTTCGAGGGCGTCCTTAGAACCCTGGGCGGCACCGGTCTTATTTTGATTGATAAAATTTGCCTCATTTATCCAGACAAGTTTGCCACCGCCAAAAAGAGAGAGGGTGGTAGTGGCGGCTTTGGCCTCGGAAAGAATCCGAACCACATCGTCCACCCGGTCTGCCCGGCCATCAATAATTTCCCTGGATAAATCATCTGGGAAGATTTTGACCCATTCATCAAATATTTCCTTGGCTCTTTGACGGACGATATAATCATCGTCTCCAATAATGGCACAAAAGGAACCTTTAGGCATGGGTCTATGAGAAGCGGGAGATAAAAAAATGGGCAGTCTTGAACAGCCTAAGTTTTATAGTTCAATATTGCCAACATCGGCAGCCGCCAGAACTTCTTCCATTTTATATTTCCGTAATTTTCTACGCATCCAATCAAGGGCTGCGGCAGTTGCCCTTCTACGGTTGGATGCCCGGTCGCCCCGCAGATTAATCTTTTTTGCCCAAACCCCAATAGGGGAGGAATATCCCAGGTAGATCGATCCGATGGGGAGCATTTGTGTGCCCCCGGTGGGGCCGGCAAATCCAGTAATGCTTAATCCATAATCGGTACCAAATTTTTCAGAGGCTGAAGTAGCCATGGCTATGGCAATTTCCTCGCTCACCGCACCATGCTGGCCGAGCATGATTTCGGGGACTTCCAGAATTTGCACCTTTGCATCATTATGATAGCAGACCGCTCCTCCGTGAAAGACTTTGGAAATCCCGGGAACTTCTGTGAAAGAGGAGGATAGTAATCCACCTGTGCATGATTCTGCCACTGCCAGGGATTGATTGAGTGAGCGGAGTTCGCGAAAGATGACCTCGGCCAGGGAACGATCGCCGTAGCAGACAAAATCTTCTCCAATTTCAACCCGGCATTGATCGCCCAGATTATTTAACTGTTCCTCGTTTAAAAGATCAGAATCCAGCGAGCTTAAGCGAAGATCGACCATACCGGCATGAGCACAATACCCAACAACAAGCCCAGGAATGTCAGCAAGAATGGGAGAAACTTTTTCCGCTAGAGCAGATTCTCCAATCCCTGCGGTGCGCAATTGTAAATAACAATCAATTTCGGGCAATACCCCAGCAGCTTGTAATTTCGGAATAACCAGTTCTTCAAACATTGGATGCATCTCACGGGCAGGACCAGGAAGCATGACCAGAATCTTGTCATCCTTTTGAAGATATAATCCGGGAGCGGTACCATAGGGATTTTTTAAAATTTCAGCGTTTTTTGGACGGTAGCACTGCCGGAGATTAACCTCAGGCATTGGCCGCTCAAGTTGTTGAAAACGCTGGCGGATAGCTTGCTCAACCTCACCATCATAAACCAATTCTTCTCCCAGTGCCTCAGCAATGGATTCGCGTGTCAAATCATCAGTGGTTGGACCAAGTCCACCTGTGGTGATGACAAGATCTGCACGTTGCCAAGCATCCGCAAAAAAAGTTTTGATATCTTCTGGGTTGTCGCGGATGACGAGATTAACCGCGGGTTCGATCCCATGATGGGCAAATTGGGAACCAAGGTAGGTGAGGTGGGAATTTTCCCGGATTCCAAGTAGGAGTTCATCTCCGAGAGTAATGGTTTCTACGCGTATGGTTGAGCTCATGGCAAAAAGGAGGCGATCAGGTTGTGAAACGCAGGATGTGGTTGTAGACTTGCAATGTTCTAAGGTACGAAGGATTCTTTTGATTGCCAATGCAAAATGAGAAAAATGAACTGGGCAAGATAGTGCGTGCATTGCCCCAGACATCCGGTGTTTATTTGATGAAAGACCGACTGGGGCAGGTCATTTATGTGGGTAAGGCTAAAAATTTAAAACGGCGGGTATCCAGTTATTTCCAAGGTTCCCGAAGGTTTGTGAGAGCACAGCCAAAAATAGCGGCCATGGTGGAAATGGTCAGGGAGATATCGGTTCATCAAACACGCAATGAGACTGAAGCCCTCCTACTTGAGGGGAAGCTTATCAAGCAGTACAAACCGAGATACAATACCGATTTTACTGATGATAAACAATTTCTGCTGGTACAGGTGGATTTACAAAACAAATTGCCCCGTTTCAGGCTATGCAGAAACCGTAAAGAGGATGGTTCCCATTATTACGGACCATTTGCCCAGGCGGGAATGCTGCGTTCCACCCTTAGTGAAATGCGCAAGCGTTTTGGCATTCTTTTGTCAGATGCGAAGCCGGAAATGTTGGCCGATGGCAGGGTTCGTTTGTATCAGGATGCCCGGGCGGAAATCTTTGCTGGGCATAATGAAACCACTCTGGAGGAATACCGCGAGCGTGTAGACAAGGCATGTTTCTTTTTGGAGGGACGTACCAAGGAGCTACTCAAGGAACTGAAAGAAGAAATGATTAAAAGGGCAGAGGCGATGGATTTTGAAAGAGCTGCCAAGTTGCGCGACCTAACCGATGCACTCTCTAAAACCATTCGTAAAACCCGGAGGTTTATCAAGCACTGGCCACGCGATGACAAACTGGAAGAGAAATCGGTTCAGGCACTCGGTGAGGTCCTCTCCCTTGCACCTGTTCCTCAGACGATCGAATGTTTTGATGTGTCCCATGTGTCCGGAACCTTTGTGGTTGCTTCGATGGTACGCTTTGTAAATGGAAGGCCTGATCGTAGGAGTTATCGAAGATATAAGGTAAGGGGAGAAATTGGAAATGATGACTTTGCATCGATGAAGGAGGTGGTGGGTCGGCGCTATGCCAGATTAAGAGATGAAGGGAAGGTAATGCCTGATCTGGTGGTAATCGATGGAGGAATCGGTCAGGTGGGGTCTGCCTTGCATGCATTTATGGAACAAGGAATAAATCCACCAGCATTGATCGGTTTGGCTAAGCAGGATGAGACCATAGTGTTTGCAGAGGGTGGGGAACTAAAACTGCCCAGGAGGCATCCTGCCTTGCGTCTGCTCCAGCGTTTGCGGGACGAAGCCCACCGGTTTGCAAATCAATTCAATGCGGATTTGCGAAGTAAAAAAATCAGAGAGTCTGTGTTGGATGATTTTTCAGGACTTGGCAAAGTTAAGCGGGCTGCGATTATGCGAAAATTTGGCTCTTTGGACGCCCTAAAAAAGGCAAAACTCAATCAACTGCAAGAAGTGGATGGCATTGGTCCAAATCTTGCCGCAAGGTTGCATGAATTTCTTAGCCAGCACTAATGAGCATAGGATGGATCCTTATTTAAAAGGAATTTCCCTTTTAGGCTTTCCTAATATCTGGAAGTGGGCAAGCTAGGAGGTTTTGCATGAAAAAACGGGTAGCAAGATGGAAGATTTTTTCTTGGGTCGTAGCACTAATTTCCGCGGCTTTGGTTTTTTTATGGACCAATTTGCCTCAGATTCTGCAGAGCAGTTCTGAGAATTTACTACGGGAGGCGAATGCCGATTTAAAGACCATTTCTGTAGATAGGTTTAACCCGTGGGCATTGAGGCTTTCTGGTATGAATGTACTTGCCAATGAAGGAAATATTTCTCTGCAGCAATTGGATGCCAGATATGATCCTGTCAGCCTTACCAAAGGAAAAGTGCATTCGGTTTCTCTATCCTCCCCAGATATTAAAATTGACCTGCCAAAACTTCTTGAACGGGTTAATACAATTCAAACCGATGAAGAGGGCGATAAAACCTTCCAATCCAAGGTGGAGGAATTCCTTAGTAATCCACCATTACAACATTTTCGAATGCGGAATGGCTCCATCTCGCTAGCCAGTGATGAGCATATCTTAGCCACAAAATTAGCCTTGGTGGGTGACTTTCATAAAGGACTTACCCAATTAAGAATGGATGGGGATTTATCTGGTCTGCCATGGTTAGGCGACCTTACCATCGTACAAGATAGCACCGACCTTTTTCTTGGTGCTTCCCTTAATTTTCCTGATCTTTCTTTTGTTTCCAGTAGTATGTCCGCAATATCCAAAATTCTTGATCTTGGGGATATTGTTCATTTGAACGATTGGATTGAAATTGATCAGGGTTCAGCCAAGGGCCAATGGACAGGTCGGGTGGAAGAAGATGGAATCATGGATCAATTCATGGACTTTAATGTCAGTAACTTAATTTTGGAGGCCATGGGTCTGTCTTTTAATATTCCTCAGGCAATACTATTCATTACCCCGCACACTCCTAATTGGATGGAGTCCAATTTTTATGCCAATGTTAATTGGGGTGAGAATCTTGAACTAAACGGCTTAAAAATATCTGTTAATCTTAAAGACGGAAAGCCAAACCTGACTCTGAGAGCTCAACGATTGCGAACTCGGGGAGTTTTGCCAAAGACTGAAATACTTGGCTTGATTATAGATGGGATCGAGTTTGCTTACAGTGAAGATGGTGAATTTCTTGGCATTCGAGAGGCAAAGTTGAGATTCTCGGCCTTACACTTGGAAGAGGGGCTGTTTAATCTCTACGATGGTGAACTTAGCTTGGAATGGTTGGGGGAGGATCGTTTTCTTGTAAAATTGCACAAAGCAAATGGCTCTCTACCAACTTTGGGTCTGAACCTTCACAATTTTGCATATGCTGGTGAGATTGACTTGGATTCCATTCCCAAGCTGGAATCTGAACAAATCATGAGCGTTGAGGAAGCATTTCTCGGCGAAGATCAAAAAATTGAGGATCTGCAGGTGAAGTTCAAGGTCGACTCAATAGAAAGAATTGAACTAACCGTGGTAGAGGCGATGGTTAATGGATTTGGGTTTTCCTTCAAGCCTGCAAATTTGATAATCGAAATGCCTGAATCAACTCAGGGAAGGGTTGATCTGTCATCGATTGATTCTGAATTACAATTTTCAGAACCTGAGGATTTTTCTTTTAGAAATATTAATGGAAATATTAAGTTTAACTCGATCGATCCATTGGACAGTAATGGGACACAAAGTATTCGATTCGATCTTCATGCGGGTGAACAGGTATTGCAAGGTGGAGAGATACGCTTTGAATTACTCCCAACCGGTGAAAAAATAATTGAAACTGTGGAAATCCCTGCGTTTGGGGGTTTAGTTTCCCTGGAAGAGACAAGGATTGATGAGTCTTTTGACGATCTAAGTTTACATGCCATTGCCAAAGGATTGGATTCTCAGAAACTTATATCCTTATTTGAAGATCTCGATGCACGGATGGAAGGTAACTTGTCTGGGGTATTGAATATTCGTAATGATTCAATTGCCGGCTGGGACTTCTTTGGAGGGTCTTTATCATTGGATTCTTCCGAATCGGCAAAATTGTTTCTCAATACTCATGGCATGTTGACAGATGGTCTAGTTCCCGAAAGTTCGGAGTATAAAAATATGTACCTTTTGGAAAGAGCACTGAAGAACCTCAACCTTGAAGCTTTAAATATTATCTTCAGGGTGATGGACGATGGTGAACGAATAATTGAAATGAATGTCCGGGGAGATTCTGATGTGGATGGTAAGGAAATAAGTGTGGAATACCGACCGAAAATTATTGGTGGGTTGGAAGCACTGATGCAACAGGCTAATCTTAGAAGTTGGGGTATAACCCCTTCAAAATAAACATCGGTTGAGAACAAGATTGCCCGACCATAAATATGTCCATTACATAAAAGATTGTGAATAAATCCATCCTTACAGCCATTGTTTTTTCACTTACATTCCTCTTCTCATGCACAGTGATGAAGACTCAACACCACATTACTCTGGATCACAATATAACCATAAAGATTGAGAAGGAGGTAAACAGTTTCCTCGATGATCTTTATGATGAATCCATAAATTAGTATTTCTACATTCATGAAAATCCATCTAGTTTATTTCTTTATTACCGCTTTTTTTGTAACCTCCTATTCCTGGGCAAATTATTCAGAACGGATGAAGGAAAGGTTGACTGAGGTTGTTGCTGCAAAAGATGCCGGGACAGTCGGTGAGGGGGTGGATGGTTTTCTTCACCTGCGAGAAGCATCCAACAGAAGTGCTGCTAAACTGGTCGATTCAGAAAATGAAGACCGCAAGCAATTGTTTAAGGATCTTGCCGTCAAAACGGGGGGTGATGTTGCTGCAGTTGCGAGAAAGTTTTCCCAGGGAATTGCCACCAAGGCAAAGTCTGGACATTGGTTTAAAAAAGCATCCGGTCAGTGGGTGCAAAAATAATTTGTTTTGTTTCGGGCAATCTTTTTCTCTCTCGTAATTGTAGTTGCAGTAACCGCCTGCAAAACAAACCGCTTGCCAGATCCGAAATTACCTGATCATGGACAGGTGGATGGTTTTTCGGAAGTTTCCTATGAGAAGATTTTGTCTAAATTAGAGAAAAATAAAGTGTTGGCAAAATCTCTCCAATTGGAATCCGAATGGTTGAGGTTAAGGGCACTAGTGGTTGAGGCAGAAAAGTATTCCTGCGAATGCCGGACGAGTGAACTGGAATTAGCCACCGAAATGGCGAGGTTTGGGTCTTTTGATCAAAGACTACCAGATGGTGGTTTTATAAACGATGAGCAACGGACTCGTTGGAATGCTCAATTGGAGGTGAAAAAATCTACCCGAATTACTGCAGAAGCACGGGCCAATTTATTACGCCGGGACTTGGATGATTTAAAAGAAAAAATAATCAAAGAGGGATACCAAGTACCAGTTGATTCGGTAATTCAATAAATTATTATTCAAGGAGACAAGACTGAGGATTTTAATTGTCGAATCCCAGTAGTTTCGCAATGATTATAGACTCATGCAGGATGTGGTGAATCAGATTACGGCAAACCCGTTGTTTAGTTTAGTCTTGGCGTTACTCGCCATCGTTTTGCTTTTTGTAATTCTTAAAACTCTTTTCCGAATAGCTCTTTTTCTGGTGGCAATTTTTGCACTTTATGCAGGTTATGTTTATTTCTTTCAGGACGAGTATCCAATACCACAAATTAATCCTAAAACCGTTGATGAATGGTCGAAGAAAGTAGTTGAACTCATTCCTACGGACATAAACTTCAGTTTGGAAGATTCAAACTTTACCAGACCGAACAACCAAGACTAAATATTAGCCTACTTCCTTTTAGTTCGTGAAAACTCCATGGCCTCTTTTTCTCGCATGGAAACAATTGTTTCCATCCCAAAAAAAGGTATCTTTTTTCTCTTTTCTTGCCGTGATTGGAGTAGCTTTGGGTGTGAATGTAATGATTGTGGTGGTCGCATTCATGAAGGGTTTTCAGCATAAATTCAGGGAAGATATTATTGATGCTCAGGGGCATGCCCGTGCTATTCCATTGAGTCGCACCACGGATTGGAGATCAGTCCAGGCAGAACTTCTCGGCAAACCTGAGGTGTCTGCCGTTTCGCCATATTTACAGGGTCCTTTACTGGTGCAAAAACACGATTATAACTCGGTTCCCCTTTCGATTGGTATTGAACTTGTGCCGGGGAATAATGTTTTGCCCCTCGATCAGTTTTTGGAAAACGGACAGATAAGGATGGAAGCCCATGATGCCCTTGATGTTACTCCCGTCCCGCGAAGTTCTGCCTTAGAGGATGATGTTGTATTTATCAGTCAGTATGTCGCAAACCGATTAGGTGTTCGACCGGGTGCTATTTTACGAATGGGAGGATCAAAAGACCCTCATGATTTATTATTGGGAGTAAAGGTGGAGTGCTTACCAGTTGATGTGCCTTCCTCTGAGTGGGAACTTGAATATAAGGGAGATAATCAATGGTTGCTTAATTCTTTTGGGCTCGGATTTAATAAAATGATAAAACCCATCGATGGATTATTGGATGGAGGACCAGGTACACCAACTTTTTCTCTCCTCTCTCAGCACAAAGAACCTAAGATCGGAGCAAAATCAATTTACCAGACTTTTCGGACGCCGACGATTGAGGTTTATTCTCCCGCAATGATTGAGCGGGCACAAGCTGATGAAATCATTCCTCCAAGGGAGGTTCTTGTCGGAGGGATTTTTGAGGTGCCTTGGCAAGGATTTCATGCTGAGGCGATGATTGGTTCATTCAGGATGCTCGAAGATGTTCGGGCAAGTGCAGGATTGTGTGATGGTATGTTTTTAAAATTCTCCCCTGAGATATCAGCAAAGGAAGAAACATTGAACGCTTTGTGTGAAGAGCTGGAATTGCCCAGGTCGGTAGACTGGGCGTTTGTACCTTGGTTTGTAGAAAACGCATGGTTTTTTGACCTTCTGAAATTTGAGGAATATCTAATGATTCTGATTATGGTTCCTATTGGTCTGGTAGCTGCATTTGCGATCGCTATTGCATTGATGACCACAGTGCTACGAAAGATCAGGGAGATCGGTTTACTTGTGGCTATGGGAGGTGCAAGAGGATTAGTCGGTTTAATTTTTTGTCTGCAAGGTTTTTTAATTGGTCTTTTTGGAGCAGTTCTGGGTTGTGGATTCGCCCTGCTTTTTATTCGGTTCAGGGATGAAATTATGTCTTTCATTGTTGTGCGAATTGCCGGGGATGAGGGGAAGTCGGGCGTTGCTCAATTTTATGATTTTTACAGCCTCAGAGTGCCTTATCCATGGGAATCCCCGGAGAGTGCATCTACTTTTTTAACCTTTGGAATATTTGCCGTTTTGGTATCAACACTTGCGGGTTTAATACCAGCATGGCGGGCCGCTCGAATGAATCCAGCAGATGCATTACGCAATGAATAGTTCTACCATTTTACAAGCCAATGGTATTTCGAAAACTTTCCATCTGGGAAATCAGGAACTTGAGGTCTTAAAGTCGATTGACCTTTCCTTGAATGAAGGTTCATCCCTCAGCATAAGGGGAGAATCAGGGTGCGGGAAAACCACCCTTCTCAACATCCTTGCCCGGATTGAGAATGCAGATTGTGGTACGGTAAGCTGGGCTGGTAAAGAGATGGGTTGTGAACGCAATGCCGGGCGTGAAGAAGTTTCTCATCGGGCTACTTTTCTGGGTGTTGTTTATCAAGCGTATTATTTGATCCCCGAGCTTGATGTGCTGGAAAATGTGACCATGTCAGCAAGAATATCGGGTGGATTAAATCATTCTATAACCGAGCGTGCCCTTTTTCTTCTTCAAAAGATGGGAGTGGCAGACAAGGCCAGGCAGATTCCGGGCAAACTTTCCGGTGGGGAGAGGCAACGTGTGGCAATTGCCCGTGCCCTGCTCAATCGCCCCAAAGTATTGTTGGCAGACGAACCGACCGGAAATCTGGACGAGCGCACAGGAGAGGAAGTAATGAATCTCTTACTCCGTACCTGCACAGATGAGGGAGCTTCCCTCATTCTGGTCACTCATAATCTTGGATTTGCTGGAGCAACTGAGCGACAAACTGTTCTCTCTGAAGGAAGACTGAACGAGGTTTGACCCATGCCCCTTCTTCCCTCATGAACAGATTAATGCAAGATTCTATCAAGTGCGGCGTTGCCGGGGTTGGTTATTTGGGCAAGCATCATGCCCGGCTGTATCATTCTTTATCTGGGGCAGAGTTAGTAGGAATTTTTGAACCCGATGATGATGCCGCCAATACTGTATGCTCTGAATATGGTTGTTCCCGTTTTTCCACTCTTGAAGAGCTTGGAGCTGCTTGTGATGCAGTCAGTGTGGTCAGTCCAACAGACCGTCATGCGGAGGTCGCTCTAAGTCTGATTGGTTGCGGGTGTCATTTACTGGTAGAAAAACCACTATGTGTGTCTTCACAAGAGGCTGAAACTATTCTTGAAAGTGCGAAAGCAGAAAAAGTAATGGTACAGGTGGGTCATATCGAGCATTACAATCCAGTGATGACTTTTCTCGAAGGAGAAGTTCAGTTACCCAGATATTTGACCGCAGAGCGTCTTGCCCCTTTTCAGCCACGGGGAACCGAGGTAGGGGTGGTGCTTGATTTAATGATTCACGATGTCGGCATTGCCATGGCACTGGTGGATTCTCCAATTGAGCGGATTGACTCTATCGGAGTTCGCGTTCTTTCTCCTACCGAGGATATTGCCAATGCTCGGCTCCTTTTTGCCAATGGGTGTGTAGCTAATCTAAGTGCCAGCCGGGTGAGTGAAAAAAAAGCCAGAGAAATCCGGGTTTTTCAGGACACTGGATACCTCTCTCTTGATTTCATGAATCAAAAAGGTCATTTAATCAAAAAATCAGGACCTTCCCTAGAGAGACATGAAGTACCTGTTGAGCAGGGAGAGCCTCTGGCACTGGAGTTGCAATCCTTTCTTTCTTGTGTCCGGGAAACAACCACTCCGAAAACAGATGGAAGTTTTGGTAAGTCGGCCCTGGAGGTAGCACTTACAATTACCAAACAGATTCAATCGACCTGGCTATCTTGAATAAGATCAGTGAGTTCTCCCCGGCATCTGATCCCTGTGATCTCTTGGTGGTTGCGGGTGAAGTGTCGGGCGATGAGCATGCCAGCCGATTAATCAAAGATGTTTTACAAATCAAGCCAAGCCTGAGAATTTCTGCTTTGGGAGGGGAAAGGATGAGAAATGCTGGAGCCAGTCTTATCTTCCCCTTGGCTAAGTACGGGGTGGTTGGATTGATGGAGGTGATCAAAAATTACCACTTCTTTAGAAAAATATTTGAACAGACGATTGCATGGATCGAGCAGACTCGGCCAAGCTGTGTTCTGTTGGTCGATTATCCTGGGTTTAACCTTAGGTTAGCCAAGGCATTAAAAGACCGTGGCATATCAAAAAAGGGAGGTGGCGATACAGTTGTTTTGCAATATATCAGTCCACAGCTCTGGGCATGGAAACCTAATAGGCGTTTTGGAATGGCTGAAACTCTGGATGGACTCGGAGTTATTTTTCCGTTCGAGAAAGATTGTTATGCCGATGTATCTCTCCCGGTATCTTTTGTCGGGCATCCATTTTCCCATCCAACCTATACTCCTAGCGTACATTACCAGCAAACGGGTGGGCTTTTGTTGTTGCCGGGAAGTCGGATGCAACCGGTTTCCCGAATATTACCAAGCTTTTTGGATGCATTCGAGATTCTTACGAGCGAGGGCCGGGAGATTCAAGGTTTGCTTCCTGTATCCGACCAAGGAATTCATTCTCTGGTAGAGTCAATGGTACGGGTTCGGAAAAAGATTGCTGATAAAATAAGAATTTTGGACCGGGTTGCCGATATTCCCGCAAGGGCTGCATTGATGAGCTCGGGTACTATGTCTCTATCCTGTGCCTGGGCTGGAATTCCAGGAATAATTGGATACCGGGCTCATCCTATTACTTATATAATCGGGAAAATACTGGTGAAGGTACCGTATTTGGGTATGGCAAATCTATTACTCCCAGATGCTCCGCCAAATACGGAATTTTTACAAGGCCAGGCAAACGGTCCTGAACTGGCTCGAGAAATGGGAAAGATACTGGATGATCCGGATTCTGCGAAAAAGGCTGCTCAGTCTGCTGAATGTTTGCACAAGTTGCTCGCCCAACCTGAAGAGCGTGGCATAGTTGACTGGTTAATTCAGGAAGGCAGACTGGGATGAGCCTTCATTTGTTCCCATAATCGGACTGCCCGTTTGGAAAGAGCAATCCGGCAACGATCAACTTCTGATAATCGGGACTGCAGATTCTCGTTAGCGATCGCAGAGACATCATCCATATTGTAAAGAAATACATTGTCCACAATGGAGGCAGCCTCTTCCACATTTCGGGGAACGGATGCATCTATTATGAAAAGTGGCTTGGACGGGCGCTTTTTCATGGCATGTTCAACCTCCGATTTTGTCAGCAGAGCTATGGCACTTGCAGTTGAAGCAAGAACCACATCAAACAGGTGTAAACTCTCATGAAACTTCGAGTATGCCAGAGTAAATCCATCAAACTTCTGGGCCAATTCATCTGGCTTCCTGCGGCTTAGTGGACACCAGTCAAAGGTCCGACCAGTAACGGTGATGGCTTCAGAACCTCTGGATTTAAATGCCTCAAGGGCACTTTCTGCGACTTCGCCAGCACCAACCACCAATAAGCGGCACTGGTCAATGCGACCAAATATTCTGCGTGCCAATTCACATAAAACATTGCCCAAATTTACCTGCCCTCTGGAAATACCTGTATTGGTGCGTGCCCATTTAGCCGCTTGAAAACTTTTTTGGAACAATCGATTTAGAACCTTGCCGGTCGAATTCCGCTCAGTGGCATCATCATATGCCTTTTTCAATTGGCCAAGAATTTCGGTTTCTCCAACCATTTGGGAATCGATTCCGGACGCAACTTCAAACAAATGACGAACTACTTCGGCTCCATGCCGGTTGTAGGTCTTTTGTTTAATAAATTCGAATTCCAGTCTCCGGAAATCTGCAAGGTATTTGATCAGACAATCTATCTGAAAAGAATCATCTGAAGCACCATAAATCTCGGTTCGGTTGCAGGTGTTTAAAACCAAACATTCTTTAAGTCCGGGAAGATTTTCCAGTCCAACATAGAATTTTTCAATCGAATCATTGGGCAGTCCAATAGTTTCGCGTTCGTTCAAGTTGGCAATCTGATGAGATGTGCCAAGAAGAAAAAGTCCGCTTTCCGGAATTGTGCTCATAGTTTTACTTGAGCAAGCGGGGATGAATGCATTTGCTGAAAAGCCTGTGGTTTTGTTTTTGAATTAACCAAGGATAGAGAAAACAGAGCTATTACAAACAGGGCAATCGTCCATTTGGCAAATCGGGAACCGTATAATCGGTTAGTCAAGCGCATGACCAAGAGCAAGAGGTAACCGATCCAAAGGGCAGTAGTAATAGTCAACTTTTCCTGGCTTACAAATTCTGGATGCCGGGTCCAATGCATTGCACCCACCACCATAGAAAGAGTTAGGAAAGAAACTCCCACCGCAAGCAGTCTAAAACCCGCAACATCCAACTCCTGGATCGGAGGAAGATAAGGACCAAGAAAGCCTGTTCTGCGGGACAAGAGGGCCTGCCTTTGAGATAGGTACATCATCCCCACAACAGCAAGCAGGCAAAAAAGACCGTAACTGAATATTGCGATCGATGCATGCAATTCTATCCAAGGGTCTTGAAATAGGCGGGTATACCCATCAGCCGTCCAGTAGGGGGTGTCCCATGCTTGCAGGCTCAAGGACAATGAACCCAGGAAAAGGGATACTCCTGCACAAAAAGTACCAAGCAAGTTTAATTTCCAAATTAAACGA
>JAYODK010000119.1:0-2298 GCA_038106225.1 Opitutales bacterium
CATCCGAATCCGGACAGGAAGGAAGCGAAGGACAAAGTGTCTATGCAGCCACCAAAGCGGCGAACCATAACCTCACCCGTTCCTGGGCGAAGGAATTGGGTAAGTCCAATATCCGTGTGGTCGGAGTGGCTCCTGGTATCATGGAGACCACCGGTATGCGTAGTCTTGGCTATGAGGAATCCCTCGCTTACACCCGCGGAATTTCGGTGGATGAATTACGCTCCAAATATGGAAGTGTTTCCTCTATTCCATTGGGTCGGAGTGGAAAACTTTCCGAGGTTGCGGATCTGGTGGTCTATCTCGCATCTGATCGGGCTTCCTATTTGCACGGCACCACCGTCAATCTTTCCGGCGGAAAATCCCGCGGATAGTTCAAATCCTTCCTTCTAATTATCCTCTGATGATGGATCAGAGGTGTGGAATAATTTTATCAGGTTACATGGAATTATACTTGTCTGATAGAGTTCTCTCCTTTTGCATTATTGGATGAATACACGCCGATCCTTCCTTCGAATTGCCTCTTCATCCCTAGTGTTTCCCTATGTTGCGAAAAGCTCATGGGCGGAAGCATCTCCTGCAAACCGGCTCAATCATGCCAGTTTTGGAGGACAGGGTATGGCGGCAAGTGATCTACGCAGCATTGCCAGTCATCCAAGCATAACCGTTCGTGCAATTGCAGAGATTGATTCAGGCAGAAGGCAGAAAACACAGGCACAGTATAAAGATGCCAAGGTGTATTCTGACTGGAGGGAAATGCTTGAAAAGGAAGGAGACTCTCTGGATACCGCCAATGTATCCACACCAGACCATGTGCATGCTTCCCAGGCTATGGTTGCCATGCAAAAAGGGATTCATATCTACGGACAAAAACCACTGACGCATGGAGTGGCCGAGTCCAGAGCCCTGACGGAGTATGCCCGTAAGAATAAGATCGTTACCCAGATGGGTATCCAATGCCATTCCACCCAGGAATACCGTACTGCCGTGCGCATTGTGCACGATGGGATGATCGGAAAACTGGTGGAGGCTCATTCCTTTAGTGATAAAACTTGGGGAGACCCAGACCCACGACCTGACCGCAAAGATCAAATTCCTTCGGGGCTTGATTGGGATCAATGGGTCGGCCCGGCACCTTACCATGATTACATCAAAGGATACTACCACCCAGGGAACTGGAGAAAGCGACTGGATTATGGAGGAGGAACTTTTGGGGATATGGGATGCCATATCTATGATCCAACCTTCAAGGCACTTGGGCTGACTTATCCCATATCCTTACGATCGGAAGGACCTGTACCAAACCAACACAACTGGGCAGTGGATGCGGTGGTTCATTATCTTTTCCCCAAGACACCCTATTCAGAGGGCAGTCAGCTTCCGGTAACCTGGTACGATGGGGCTACCCGGCCTCCATCCCGTGTGACCGCATTATTGGAAGGGAAACCTTTGCCTAAGCAGGGATCTGTGATTGTGGGGACGGAAGGGGTGATGCTTTTACCTCATCTTGGAATGCCCAGTTTGTATCCGCAGAAGAAATTTGAAAAAGTCAAATTACCGGTGGTGCAGGGTTCCAATCATTGGCACGATTTTATTGATGCGGCATTAGGTAAAAAACCACTGCCCTCTGCCAACTTCGACTATGCAGGTCCTCTGACCGAGACCATTCTTCTTGGGGGGATTGCATCCAGGTTTAAGGGCGAGGAATTAAAGTGGGATGCCGCTAAGCTTGAATTCACCGGTCATTCCCAAGCCAGTTCTTTTGTACGCCGCAAATACCGGAGTGGTTGGGAAATAGAAGGCCTTGGCTGAGACCAAAAAAAAGCACCGATTGCTCGGTGCTATTTTAAAAAGATTTAAGCCTTAAGTCTGTCGACCTTCCTTTACGAGTAGTAGCTTTTTATATTTTGTCGAAGGAGCAGATCTTGTACTGAATATCTTTTGTATTGGTACTATAAGCCCCTTTTTTTCCAAATTCCAATTTTTCTTAAAATTTTTTTCAGGAAGGTTTGTACCCATGGGGGAGGTAGTCAATTTTCCGGTCATTGGGTACCGGTTTGCCCGATGTGCAACGGCCGTTGCTAACTTCTTTTTCAAGCAGCTCCAATAGCTCTTTTACTTTCTTCGGTTTCTTAGTGAATAAATTGTTTTGCTCTGCTTTGTCCCGAGAAAGGTCGAAGAGTTGCATGGGTGGTAGACCTTTTTGCTTGGCCTCACTCTCTCTGGGCTGGCTCCATCCACCACTGCCTGCGGATAGACAGAGTTTCCAGTTATCTTTGCGAATCGCAAAGGAACCATCGA
>JAYODK010000004.1:0-71604 GCA_038106225.1 Opitutales bacterium
AAGATTTAACTGAAGACCTTTAAGGATAGACTTTTCATCATCCACAAAAAGAACTTTGGGCTTAGTAGCATTCATTATGATATTTATTAGATACTGATTGTTAGCTTTGTCAAATATCCATGTGTAGGAGTAAGAACCACAAAATGACACCTAATCCAGCTAATCATTGGAAATTCTGCTGGACTACCATGCAAATCTACTTTTTCCACCCACTTACTAGATTCCGGAAAGAATTCTCCACGTTTATAACTCTAAGTAGACCCATCGATGGATTGTTTGTAAAAAATACTGATGAATGAGGTGACTATTACGGGAAAAGTAAAATTTGTGGATGAAATCCGAGAATTTGGTAGTAACGGTTTCCGCAAACATCAAATTGTTGTCGAAACAGGGGACGGTCGATGGGATAACCCCATACCAGTAGAATTCACCAAAGATAATATCGAATTAAGCAAAGATTTACAGGTGGGTGACCAAGTCGAAATTCAGTCCCGAATAAACGGTCGAGAATGGCAGGGGAAAGACGGAACCACCAAGTGGTTTACATCGATCAATGGATTCAAGATATCCAAGGAAAACAGCGAAGTTGCAGATGATCCGAGTTCTTCATTTGACACCTTCGATGAATACGCTGACGACCTTGATGAAGATGTCTTTTAATTCCTTAAAATTCACCCCTTATTTCGTTTTTTTTGAACTTAAGATTTTTTGTTAAAATTTGAATTTTTTTAGCGTTTAATGCTAAAGTATAATCAAATTCACCTCTTATATATTGTTCAAATAAGCCCACCAAAACTAAGTCGCAAAAGTTAATATTTTACTATTATATATTAATTTTATCGAGTAGTTTTTTTCTCTTTCTTATATAATACTTGCTCACATGCGCATGTAAGTTTGATTTATTCGGAATTATTCTGCTATATTATAGATAGATGCGCCTTTTGAATCTGATCAGCCTTTTCGCAAGCTGTGCTTTGCTTTGCATAGCTAACATGCATGGATTGGTAAGGGGCGATGACCTTTTGGTTCGATGGGCATTTGATGAAGGGAATGGAACAATTGTAATCGACAGTGCCAGTAACAGCTCTCCCCTTTTCTTGGATCCAGCAGTCAGTTGGGGAAAAGAAGAAGATGGCAATGCTCTCTCCCGATTTTCCATGGATATTAGTGATGCCCAGGGATTTGCTTATGCTGAATCAAATGATAATTTACAGGTGAGTGATTCATTCAGCTTTTTAATTTGGTTCAAAACAAACGGTCTTCCCGATGACTGGTCACAACTCCTTGGAAAACGCGAGGAATTATCTTTTTCTTATTTTACTCAAATCAATCCAGGTGGAGATTCCATAGAAACTTCATACCGTCTACTTGGACTTGCCAGTCAATTCACAAGTACCGGTCCTATTGGAATTCCATTAAACCAGTGGAATTGTCTTGTTTCAACTTATGATGGAAAACAACTTCGCAGCTTTCTGAACGGCAAATTAGTTGGTGCATTACCACTTTTTCAATCACCTGAAAATGACAATGGAAATTTAGGCATTGGTGGATCTCCTGACGGCAGCAATCTCTTCAAGGGTTGGATAGATGAAATACGGTTCTACTCTACCCCCCTTAGTATTTCTGAAGTAGAGTTAGCCTATGGAGAAGGATTTGGAGATCTTGGCGCCAGCCCCTTCTTTGAAAGTAATGCGTCCACCAATGACGAGAATTCAACCCTGGTTATTTCTTTTACCAATTCTGCTGGGCAAATCGTTCCGGTTTCAGGCTTTACCGGTTCTGACTTGGAAATTTCCGGAGCATCGATCGCTGAATTTTCCGAACTCAACTCCACCCATTACAAGGTCATTCTCCAGGCTAACCAAAAACCTCAAAGAATCAAAATCCGCTTACCTGCTGGCGTGGCCAAGGATGACGGCAATTTCTCCACCTCTTCCGGATCCACCCGAATTACCTACCTAGATCAAATCACCGGAGCGGACAGCCTGGTAGGTTGGTGGAAGTTTGATGAAGCACAGCCCATCGTAGATAGCAATTGGTCTCCAACTACTCTCAATCCTTCCCTTTGGCTCGATGCGGGAGATGAATCCACCATCAACCACGCAGCTGACTCTGTAAATCAATGGAGTGATAAAAGTGGGAACAATTATCATGCCACCCAGTCGGTTGAGGCGAGTCAACCTACCCTGACCTCTTTGGCACAAAATGGTAAATCGGTCCTTACCTTTGACGGATCGGATGACTTTTTCGATGTAAATTTAGACTTTCTCGCTGATTCGTCCCACTCTTCCTTTTTTGTTATCAAAACCACTTCATATTCCAATCTTTACGGAGCAGCCAACGGTAATTCTGGAAGTAACAGTTTACACATCGGCTTCCAAAACAGCTCCAATTTCCGGATGAACTACTGGGGGCATGACTGGTATTCTTCTATTCCTAACACCTTTTTAACTGATGAATTTAATCTGATTAATTTCAACTGGCTCAAAAGCAGCCAAAGGTCTCTGTATGTAAATGGAACATTGGGCGGAGAGACCGGTTCGGCCGGCAGTATCGGCACGATGGCAGGAGGTGGAAGAATTTCCAATGTGGTCGGACAAGGTTATCTAGGGGCACAAGTAGCTGAGTTATTGATCTTCAATTCCTTGTTAAATAAAAATTCCCGCCAGTCACTGGAGTCCTATCTATCCCAAAAGTGGGGATTATCCATTCCGCTCGTTTACCGAAAATTTGCGGATCATTCAGGCGGACATCGCGATTTAGTTTTTATTGGTGATGATCAGACCGAAAATCAAAAATTCGACAACTCCCTAGGTTTTGATGGCAAAGACGATTTTGCTTACATTCCATTAGTCAATCCATCAAATGGTAATTTATCTCCCAGCGAAGTAACCCGTTTTGACCTGCTTCATGGTTGGTGGCCATTTGACGGGAATGGTACTGACCAATCTGGAAATGAAAGGGATGGAAATCTAGGGGGCGGGGCAACTTTTTCCAACGGTAGATTAGGCATGGCACTAGATCTTACCAACGGCGATCGATTTGTTGTTCCTGAAAGCGAGGGTGCTGGAATTCTTGGTGATCAAGCGAGAACGGTCTCTTTATGGGTGAAGTCTCCAAGAATCAAGAGTTACAACGCTCAACTAGTTACCTGGGGTACGGAAGGAAGCAATGGAAACCTCTGGACAATTATTCTCGATTCCAACAACGGTCCAAATGGTATGCTCTGCCTTGGACTTAACGGTGCCAGGCAAACTGCCGGACGATATCCTGCCGATGATAATAAGTGGCGTCATCTTGCGGTCACGCTTTCTGAAAAACTAGAAAATTCACAAGAAATCAATCTCTTCATAGACGGATACCAAGAAGAATTACACTACCAAACTGTAAATTTTTCCAGTTTTTCGATCGATACGGGGTCCTCCGATCTCTTGGTAGGTGGAAACGGATTCTTTGGAATGATTGATGATTTAAGAATCTACTCAGATCTTTTGAATCCAGGAGAAGTTCTAAGAATTTACCAGGAAGCAAGCCAGGAAGACTTAAACCTAATTGGAAAGAATTACACTCTTTCTGTCTGGGTTAAGCCAGATGACTTACCGGCTAGTAACAAATATGATTTTGCCACCGGTCGATTTTACTGGAGAAACTGGGGGGGGGATGTACGTGCACAAAAATGGCCACAAGACGAAGTCCACAATGATATTCCGCATTTTAATCCAAGTAGTGAAAAACTCGGAAATCTTTTAGAGGATCCCGTAGAGCTCTATTTATTTCAAACTTCCGCGGTTAATTCCGATGGTGCCAAATTAGTTGGTGCTGATATCTGGGGAAATTGGTCAGTTGATGGTACTGGGGGGTTTCTTGAGGACAGCGACCCTAGTGATCATGCCTTCATCATGCGGGTTCCAGCTGGAGATTCCGATGGCGAACCTGCTTTTACCACTGACTTCCAGGAAGCTCTTGGCAAAGACCCTGAATATTTCGCCTCCTCTTTGAATACCGAATATACTGGTAGATGGCCCACCGGGGCTTTTATGGCGAGGGGAAGCCTTCTTGTGGATAACTCGGTCGGTCCTGGCTTGTTCTACTTTTATGCAGGTGGTGGAGGCTGGTCGACATTTTGGCTAGACCGTAATCAGGACCTCGTATGGGAACATGATTCCGAGCGCTTCATTCATAATGTCGGAGGGTGGAATACTAATAAAAGTAACAGTAGAAACCTGGTGTTCCTTGGGCACCAGATTCCGATAGTCATGACCCCAGGAATTGCAGGCGATCAGGGATTGGCAATTGGCCCTGAACAATCTGCGGCATCCTGGAAAGGCGGGACCAATGCTTCTTTTCAGGCATTTGCAGAGAGAGCTTGGAAAATTGGCACATGGCACCATCTGGCAACAACCTACAATCATCAGAAATTGAGACTCTCCACTTATTTAAATGGCAAGCTTGTGGGATCATTCAATGTCGATCCCGAGACTGTTGAAGATCATCGTTGGGGCAACTGGTACCTCGGTGGTCCAGGTGCCTACGGGAGTGAACAATTCTTTGCCGGGCAACTCGATGACCTAAGGATTTATGATAAGGCCCTCTCCTCTGATGATATCTTTTCCATATACAACGGGGGAGAAGGCGACATCGGGATAGCGGGTAAATTGGAAGGTCCAGTTGTGACCAAGGATCAAACAATCGATCTTTCCTTGAGTTTCAGCCAGTTTGGCAAGGCAGTCCCTGTCAGCGGATTAACAGAGCAGGAAATTAACGCCAGCCTGACCAATGCACAGATTATTCCAGATTCATTTATTTCTTCCGATCAAAACTACACCTTCACTTTTCGGATTGTATCAAATTCGGGCAAAAAGGTGGTCTTCAATCTTCCTTCATCAAGTGCTCATTGGCAGAATGAACCGACCTTGGCAGTCAAGCGGGAGATTATGATCATGCCAGAAGTTAACTATCGTGAAAAAATCAGTCATTGGTGGTGGATGGATGAAGGGTTAGGAACTGAAGTATCGGACAGTTCCGGCTTGGCCAATGGATCCTTATCTGGCGATGCCACTTGGTCTGCCGATTCTATTCTGGGCACTGGCCTTAACTTTCGGTCTGAGGGTGATTATGTATCTTTGGGAGAACTGGATGATAATTTCTCCAAGGATCAATTTAGTGTATCTTTTTGGTTTCGCAGAGATGCCGACACTCTTTATCGGTCTCCCCAGCAAGTTGGCAATGTAATGCTTGCTTTGGGCAGTTCAGATTTGGCCAGTCTACAAATTGGAACCGGTGCAACCAGTATCGAGGTTTATATGAATTCCCAGATTTTTTCCGGCACTTCATCTCTCGGCAGTGATATCGATGACATGGAATGGTATCATCTGATGTTAACTTATGATGCTGACTCTGCGGATGGATATGAAATGAAACTATTCATCAATGGTCAACTTTCGGGAGAAACAGGGGACTTCGGAAATGCTCTTATTACTGCAAATAATGCTTCATGGCTTTTCGGTGTAAGTTCATCAAGTTATTTGAACAGTGGTAGATTTGTGGGCCTAATTGACGATGTCAGAATTTATAACTCTGCCCTCCCCCCTACAATGGCGGAAGAGCTTTATAATTCCGGTGCGAGTGATCTTCATTTAACCATCGAGCCATATGAACTTCAATCTGTTCAGGACCCCATGGTCTCAAGCGAAGTCTCGATCGAATTAAAATTTAAAAAGTATGGATCATACTTGAATCTAAATGAGGTATCCATCCCAGATCTAAATTTTAGCCTCCCCACTCCAGCAGACTTTACCAACGCTACCTTGTGGGTAGATTCTCAGGATCAGAATACCATATCTACGGACGCAGATGGCGATCTCCTTACTTGGACAAATAAGCTCGATTCTTCGGTAAAACTACACTCCACATCTTCCAAGCCCAGTGCACTTGGAACCCTTAAAGGATTCACAGCGATAAATTTTGACCCAGGTGAATCTGTCAATGCCCTCAAGAACGGTTCCACAAACTGGAGTGCTCTGAGTGAAAGTGGTGAAGTAAGTGGTCAATACACAGACACGATTATTTTTATTGTCTTTCAGGTAGATAACATTGGCAGAACAAATTGGCCATTTGGAGTAAACTGGGGTGGGCATTTCCCATGGAGTAATGGAGCGGTATTTCATGATACCCCAAGCCGGATATCTTTTGGATTAACGGGAGGAAATGAACCGATGATTTTCTCTGCATATTATTCAAACTCAGATTCCGTTCGGGAATTTCATAAAAATGGTCAGAACCTAAAAACCGCCAATAATGTTAGTGTTCGAAACGCAGGTCTTTTTAAATTCCCAAATTCACCCGATGTTGAGGGAGATTATACGGTTGGGGAAATTGTGGTCATTCGAGACACCATTACCTCGGATCTTAGGCAACAAATGGAGGGATACCTTGCCCAGAAATGGAACCTTACCAGCAAATTATCTGAACAGCACCCCTATCTGTCAGTTTTCCCCAACATAATGATAAGAGATTTTAATGAGCAAGAAGTGACCCAATTCAACATTGAGAAAAACGATGACAACTCGAGCCTTATCATTCGCTTCACTCCGGAAAAAGCACCCAATAAATTTTCAATTTCCATAAACAGGGGACTGGGAATTGACCAAAATGACATGGTCAATGAATCAGCCAGTGTTTCCTTTGCCTATGGCCGTCCTATTACCCGCTTGGATGCACTCACTGGCTGGTGGTCTTTTGACGATCAAAACGAATCCTATATAACCGATTATTTTGACCGGTTTAATGGAATCTTTGTCGACAATGAGATTGAGGACCCCAATACCCTTGAGGTTACCAACTATGAGGTAACTTACACCGACGGGATTTTTGGTTCGGCATTGAATTTCCCTGGGGATGCCTGGGTCAAAACATCCGGTTCTGCAAGCGGATTGGGAATCTCTGGCAACAACCCACGCACAGTTTCCCTGTGGATCAAGGCCCTAAATGGAAACACTTCAAACAGTGCTATCTATGCACTTGGTAACCGACCTGGAAATAGTGGGGGAAATTTCACCGCTTGGGGCCTTCAGGGAATATGGAGCAACCGTTGGATGAGATCATTTTACAACAATCATCACCAGCACAATAACTTTCAACATCATCAGAACTACCTCAACGCATGGAGACACCTTGCTCATATTTATGACGGAAGAACCGTTTATGTCTATGTGGACGGAATCCTTCGGTTAAATATAATGAGAGAACTTAACACGATGAGCAGAACTGCCCTCACCTTTGGTTATTTTGGTGAAAGTACAGGTGGTTGGAGCAATGACCATTTCGTAGGCTTGATGGATGATTTCCGCGTGTACAATGATGCATTCACTCAGGATGAAGTGAATTTGCTTTATGGGAATGGTTTGGGAGATCTTACCATTCAGTCTCAAATTACCGTAGATCCGGTAGTTGAAGGTATTCAGGCCACTGCATCGGTTAGCTTTGAAAGAAGCGGTCAACCAGTTCAAGTAAATACCTTGTCTGCAAACGATCTTTCAATAACCAACGGATCGATCGTGGAAAATTCCCTAAGCACCGATGATAACATAACCTGGAGATTTTCTTTCTCTCTGGACCAAGAAAATCTCGACTCCTCCATTTCGGTCAACCCAGCAGCATTTACCGATCTTTATGGTGAAACCAGTAGAGGGACCTCCCAAAATACCCGCAAAATGTACCGGGCAGTGACGCGGGGTGAAGACCTCGATGCATGGTGGAGTTTCGACCGGGACAACCCATCCCATAATGAAGTGTTCAGTGATGCAGGAGATGGACAAGTAGCCACTTTATACGACAGCAAAATAACATCCTCAGGCAGGTTTGGGTACGGTCTTGCCTTTGACCGCTCCCAAAAGAACGGCCGGATGAAAATTGAACCAAATGGCATCGATCTCAATGACAATGGCTGGACCATTTCTCTATGGTGTAAAAATATTTTACCACCGGCAAAGGGAGGCAAAACGACACTTCTGCGCGGACAGGACAAACAATTGGATTTTGAATTTGATCACTACCTGAGTTATCGATCAAGTGATAGGAATCTTGGATTTATAGACGGAGATCAAGAAAATGAATCTCTCCGTTTCCTCAGCTCAAATTATTCCTTAGACCCTGTAATGCTGCAGGGTTGGAAACACCTCAGCGTGGTAGGCGAAGGTCAACGGACCCGTTATTTTATCAATGGTGTCTTTATTGGAGAAATCTCCCAGCGTGACCAGAGCGATCTCTATTATGTGGGCAATTCAAGTGGGGATGAATTGTTTGCTGAATTTATTGACGATCTGCGTGTTTATGGCGTTGCTCTGGCCCAAAGTGAAGTTGGTCAAATCTATGGAGGAGGATTTGGAGATATGTTTGCATCCTTAAAATACGAAAGCAATTCCAGCACCGGGGAAAATCCACAAAAATTTCATTTATTCTTCGGCAAGGATGGCAGCATTCAATCAGTCAATGGTCTTTCCAAGGAGTTATTATATTTGGAACATGGAGAAATTGCCGACCTCAATATATCGGAAGATAATGCTTCATACCTCCTTGCTATTTCTCCCGACCAGGAACGATCTCTTCATAC
The DNA here is from genome assembly GCA_038106225.1 of Opitutales bacterium. GTDB lineage: Bacteria > Verrucomicrobiota > Verrucomicrobiia > Opitutales > Seribacteraceae > Chordibacter. The sequence continues at coordinate 8,612 of JAYODK010000004.1, forward strand.
TGTTCAAATTCCTGATAAACCAGTACGTTTTAACAATCTTAGTCTTTGGCTTGATGCCAGCGATCCCTCTGGAGGAACTTACGATTTCCGCTCGAAAATTACTCTCTGGGTAGATGCAAGTGATGCATCCACTATTACCTATTCCTCCGATCCCGATATTGAAACCTGGACCAATAAAGTCGACCCCACAGTCAAACTTCATGCTCACTCCAGTTTCAAACCAAATCTCGAGCAAAATAGTGACGGTAAATACAACAATCTCCCCGTAATTAATTTTGATGGAGCCAGCGGGAATTATGAACGATTCTCTGCAAAAAGAAACGGCTCAAGCAATTGGAGTGCACTAAGTGAAAATGGATCCGTCAGTGGTACTTATTCGGATGTATCGTTCTTTCTGGTGATTCAACAAGATTCAATCCTCAGAACCACTTGGCCCTTTGGCTTAAACTGGAACGGACATTTCCCTTGGCAAAATGGACATATCTTCATGGATACCCCCAGCCGGATCAATGCCTCTTATTTTACCGCCGGAACTCCAATCGTTTTCTCTGGATATTATTCCAACAAGGAATCAACCAGAGAATTCTATCGCGATGGAAATCATCGGATGTCTGCACAGAATGTAGAGATCAGACCAGCTGGTCATTTTAACTTCCCACATAATCCTGCCTGGAATGTTTATGATGCAAAGGTCGGTGAAATGATTTTCCTGTTAGGCACGATTACGGATGATGAACGTCAAACCTTTGAGGGGTATCTCGCCCACAAGTGGGGTCTTAATGGCAGTCTGCCAGGCTCTCACCTCTACAAGAACGCTCCTCCTATTACCGTTACTGCCCAGAATTGGAGTCCTGAAAATAAACTTCATGAGGTTTTTTGGACGGATAAGAGCAATAAGAGGAATCATGCACGCCCCTACCAGGATCCATCCATCCTTGAAAATGAGCAGAATGGATTAGGGGTAATGAGTTATGACGGATTGAACCTGGAAAACCATTCTTTCGGGATGATCACAGATATAAGAACCGTCTTTTGGGTAATTTCAGAAGATGCCTCAGTAGCAGGATCTGGCTTGAGATATCTTTTGGGGGACACCACTAAACAACCTGACTGGCATAATAACAACGATGGTAAGATTTGGGGTAACATCTGGGGAAGTCCAGATGTGTACGATGCCTACACCAGGTTAAACGGAGTGGAAGTAGATGGCAAAATTACCAATAAACCGACCAGTCTTTCGGTTATTTCCCTTCGTACCAATGGGGATGTACAGGCAAATAATTTCAGCAGGGACCGCAGTTTTAATGGCCGTTCATGGAAGGGTAAACTTGCTGAACTACTCATCTACAACCAACCTCTCGAAGATGAAGAAATTGAATATGTCGAGGGCTATCTCGTCCATAAATGGGGATTGGCAGGTTCCCTTGATAGTTCACACCCATACAAGAACCAAGCCCCGAGCCATGATGTAGGAGAAACTTTTGTTTACGGCGAAAACTTACAGGTCGAACCATACCTGCTTTCCTTCCATCATCATTTACCCGCTTATCTTGAAGATTCCCTGATTAGCAGATGGAGTTTCGACGAAATTACCCTGGATGAATTTGAAAACAACCGGATCAGTGATTTGGGCAAGGGAAGAAATGACGGCTTTTTGGTTGGTAATGCCGTGCTGAGCAACGGTAAATTCGGCAATGCTCTCAGACTTGATGGTTCAGGCGACTACTTCAATATCCCGAGCTTAAGGGGTGTGCACAAATCCAAAAACCTAACCTTTTCCGTCTGGGTGAAACTGGATCAGACAGGATCAAGTGATGATTCAGATGACTCTACCATTTTTTCCACAACGGGAAGTTCAACCAACCATTCCCGGCTGTGGTATGATGTGAATGCAGATGCAGTTGGCAGCCGAACTTATTCCCTGACACTTGGTTCTCCTGCCGCACTCTTTAACCGAAGCAGTGGTACGGACGGTTTAGGGGTGGCCAACAAATGGCAGCTGGTTGTGGCAGTAATGGATGAGGCAAAGAGATCTCTTTATCTCGATGGTCAATTAATTACCGAAACCAATTCGCCCACCTCATCGATCACCTTAGAGGGGGCCGATACCCGGATCGGTTCCTGGGATGATGATTCTCAGGCAGATTTCAGTGGATTGATTGACGAATTCAGAATTTACTCGGTTTCGATGTCCGCCAATGATATTGAGGGTCTCTGGAATTCAGGCTCAGGTGACTTGGGCATCTTACCAGTCATCGAAATACAGTCAGATCATTCGGCTAACGAAATAAATGGAACTATCCGGTTTGTTGAGGCAAACAATCAAGTGGCGGTCTCAGGGTTTGACATATCCGACCTGAAGATCATCGGTGCAACTCTCCAATCCATGACAGAAAATGGCTCTGGAGGATATGATATTTCCCTGATTCCAGACCACTCTGGAACCCCTATTACGGTTTCTGTAAAAGCAGAAGGAGCAACCGGGCCAGACGGGGTAACCTCAACCGGGGGTATATCCAAACGGTTTAGCCCCGGTCCTGCAATCACTGCAGAAGAAAATCTGGTACTGTGGTACGAATTCGAGGGTAATCTATCAAGTGAGATTATGGATCTTTCAACACATCAGGTGGATGGATATAATTTCGGCGGAGTCTTGCAGCCTGGAAAATTCTCGCAGTCCTTGGCACTTCAACCTGGCGACTATGTTGTGATTCCCGGGAAAGATTTTTCCTTCAATCAATCATTCACAGTTTCCATATGGGCCAAGATTCTCGACGATGAAAAAGGTACAGTTCTTGGAAATGGTCAGTTCAGGCTGGAATATCTGGATGATTTACAAATCCATGGCTTCACCAGAATTGATGATTTGTGGGTAGAAGTCTCAGCAGGTGCACATCCCGGGAAATGGACGCATTATGCCCTGACCCGTGACCCCGAATTCTTTAGTATCTTTGTAAATGGACAGTCCGGCGGTCAATCGGATGCCGCAGGAAATATTGGATGGGAAGATCAGGAAAACCTGGACTTTTACATTGGCAAGTCGCAACCCCTGATTACCGGTATGGGAAGCAGGATTGAACTAGACAGCGTGCGTATTTACAACCGTGCCCTATCCGTGGATGAGATTGGACTTCTTTACGGGCAAGGTAGCGGAGATCGTGGAATAAGACCTCAGGTTATTGGTCAATCCCCCTTCGTTTTGGTTCCTATCGATCAACAAATTGTGTTCTGGGAAAACGACGCAAATATTTCTATCAGTGGACTGGATTCTTCGGAAATCAATGCTAGTGGGGCAACTATAGCAAACTTTGACGGCAATGATTTCTCTTATGAATTGTCTGCTCTTTCTCAACCGTCGAGCATTCGCGTCTCTATACCCCACGGGGCTGTAAATAGGGATGGCAATTTAAGCCAAGCTGGCTCCTTTGAATTTCTCCACCGACCAATTACTTCGGCAGAAGATGGTCTGGTGGCATGGTATAATTTTAATTCAGATGCTGGACCCACCATTTTTGACCATTCTGGAAATCTCAGAAATGGGACCTTTATCACTGCGGACGAATCCATTCCTGGAAACTCCAATGTAGCCACTTCAGAGGTAAGTTCCACCAGTTATGCAAAATCGAACGCCTTTGATGATAACATTGAAAATGCAAACGACAAATGGCTGGCAAACTGGAATGGATCCCCCTTGTACATCAGGTACAATTTTGGAACCAGTACCGAGATATCCAGCTATGCAATCTATTCCCAGAATGCGGACGAGGACATCAAGTCCCCCATGGCCTGGACCCTGCATGGTTCAAACAACGACAGTGACTGGACCCTGCTTGATACGGTAACCGACCAAAGGGACTGGGGGGAATGGGAAAAGCGCATCTACGGTCTGGAAAACACTGCCAATTTTCAATACTACAAAATCACCTTCACTGAGACCACCGGAAATACCATGCCCCTGGACTTTGAGTATTTAAATCTCTGGTTGGACTCTGCGGACAATGAAACCATTTATCATTCCAACAACATCATCAGTGAATGGCATGATAAAGGACCGTTTAAACTTTCTTTTCAAAGCTCTGGCGACCCAACGACCAACACTCGCACCCACCATTCCCTCAATGTGATTGATTTGGATGGAAATGATTATTTTGAATCAACCAGTCCTTACGCGACCGGAAATGATTTCTCTATATTTATGGTCGCTGGTATCGATTCAATCGACAGTCAATATGACGCATTGTTTGCGATGACTCAATCTGCTGGAGAGCCAAGCTTTCAATTTGACGCCTCCGACTCCGCATCTTTCCTCGCCAGATATTACAGCAGCTGGATGGGACCATCTTTCATTTTCTCCAACAGTGCGGTCCATGGCCCCAGTATTTATGAGTTAATCTTTGATGACTCCAGTAACACTCTGGAAGTCTTTATCGATGGGAACACTCTAGGGACTACTTCCTACACCCAACCGCCTAATCAGCAAAACAATCTTACCATTTTCTCCAATCGGGCAAAGAGTTCCTTTATTGAAGGTTTTGTCGCTGAAATGATTGCTACAACAACCGCGACGAGCTCTTCCATTCGCAAAGAGTTTGAAGGTTACCTGGCACACAAATGGGGATTAATCGATCAGTTGCCAAGCGGGCATCCGTACTCCTATCTCTCCGTTGGTGAGATCGAGTTTTTCTCTCCCCAACAGTCCGTTTCAGGATTATTCGGGTCTGCGATTGATCTTTCTGGAGAAACTATTGCCCTGCCCTTCGGAATTGATCAGTCCGTGGGTTCTGATGGTCTAACTGTGGCCATGTGGATTCGGCCTGACTCTGTTGAAGGCACCGGTGAAAATCCCGTTATTTTAATGAGTACAAATAACGGTGGGTATGATTGGTCACTTGGTATTAAGAACGGCTATCCATTCGTGCGATCAGGAAAGCTGGAACTTACAACCTCCCAACAATTGTATTCCGGGAAGTGGATGCATATGGTTGGAGTTTTTGACCCCAAAGGCTCGCGTACTTCCGTCTACCTAGACAGCATACCTGCCGCCCTTAATTCTCTTGGGTTTGATCCATCTTCATCACGATTGTTTATTGGTTCCGACCCCGACGGATCAAACCCATATGATGGTTTGATTGATGACCTGCGGGTTTGGAATCGTGCACTCAGTAGAGACGAAGTAGAAAATCTCTATGGGAATGGATTGGGAGACTTAAATCCTCATGTAAATATATCCGTCCAAGATCCCTCCTACGATCCGAACTTGGTCGCTTCCCTGCAGTTTAATAAAAAAATCACTGGGTTCGACCCCAACACTGATCTTAATCTCACCGGACTTTCTCTTACTGGGTGGGAATCTGATGACAATGTAACTTTTACAATTAACCTAGAGCCGGTTTCCTACAGTACGGCAACCTTAAGTGTGGGCTTGCTTGCGAATTCGGTGTCAGATTCATTTGGCATAACCAACGACGCAGTGAGTAAAACCATTGCATACCGTCCCCATCGGGTTGCCGAATCCGACCTTCTTCTGTGGTGGAAACTGAATGACAATCTTGCCGACTCATCCGGCAACAGTAATGACGGTGCAAGTAGTTCTCCAGATTGGAACAGCAGTGGAAAGTTTGAATCATCTCTTTCCCTCGATTCCACCGATGGCAGATCCGTCACTCATTCTGGTTTGGTCTCTGATTTACCTAACACTACCCTTTCCCTTTGGGTCTATGCCAAAAGTGAAAACTTTCATCTTTTTCAATCAGATGCTTCTTCACCTGCTCTCACATGGATGATTGAAAAAAGAAGATCACTTTTTTCAATTTCGGGTCTGGAACAAAATTACCTGCCAGGAGGTCCTGCAGACATGGTTCATGGCAGAAATACTCTCTTACTTAACCACTGGCACCACCTAGCCCTTAGTTACAACCTAAACGATCGCAGTGTTTCTCTTTTCTTCGATGGCAAACTGGACAGTAAATCAAGTTTTTCAGGTACTCTCCCCTTTCCTCTTTCCTCATCCTTCCGACTTGGCCCACCTGATCAAATAGACTCAACCTTGGGTGAAATAGATGACTTCAGAGTTTATGAAAGAGCACTCTCCGATAATGAAATTTACGCGATATATGGCGGTGGAATCGGTGATTTCCATAACCATACCATCGAGTTATCACATTCTGGACAATATGAATTACCCATACGGGTGAATGCACTCTTTCAGTTGGATGGGCTGCCTGTTGATTTAAACAATTCTTTTTCCTCTTCCGATATCTCCATCACTTCTGGAAATGCCAATATTGATTCGATTATCCGAAATGCTCAGGGAAATTATACCATTGGTATATTACCAGATAATAATGCTTCTCTCACCAATATTTCTCTTACCTTCATTGGTTCCGGAATTTCCACTAAATATTTTGGTGAAACTTTTGATGATTCATCCATTACCGTTCAATACAATCCGCAAACACCCACCATTCTATCTGCAGATTCCTCAAAATGGACACGGGGAATTTATTCTGAATTTACTGTGGATGCTGAAAACTTTCTCAACCTCTCTGTTTCTGTCCTGCCCGACTGGTTGGATTTTAATGCTACAACAGGAGTGCTCAGCGGTATTCCCAATGATGGAAACTCCACCGAAATTTCAATAACCGCGACCAACCCGGCAAACTCCACAACACAAACCCATTCACTTGAGGTTTTTGATCCGACCAGATTTGCCTCCCGAATGGAATTAGTTCCTGATGGAATTTTGTCTGCTCAGACACCTGCTAACCTTCCTGGTCTAATTCTCCGACTTGATGCCCAAACACTCAAGGAAGGAAATAACAGCGTCATTAAAAAATGGCCCGACTCATCTGGAAATGGAAGAGATTTCGACCAATATCGTGGAATGCCACGCGTTCAATTAAATGATATGCTTAATGGCCAAAAGGTGGTTCGGTTTGATGGATATTCTCAACTTTATTCCAATTTTGATTTTGGATCCTATTTAGATGCCTATTCCATAATCGCTCTCATCAGGCATACCGCTGATTTGGATCAGTGTGTGATTGGCTCGATTGGAACGAACTGGGTTTTTGGTCTTGGTGACGGAAAGTCAGCCTATTGGAAAATGGGCAGTAACTTGCTATCAAACAGTCCCAACGCAAGCGAAGACTGGCATTTGTTTAGTGGTGTAGTTGATGCAGATGGAAAAGTATCTCTTTGGAGAAATTCTTTTCTGGTCCACGAAGGATTGCGTCCGAATGATGAAGATTACAAACCCCGATCTTTGGCACTGGGCGGGGCTCAGGCAAATGAAGAATTTTCCAAAGCAGAGGTGGCAGAAGTTTTACTCTATAACCGAAACCTTAAGCATAATGAAAGAATAGATCTTGAGGATCATTTGAGGTTAAAATGGTTTAGCCAAGGTCTAGATAATTTCCCCATATTGGTGAGGATGAGTACGGGTCAACATCCTGATTTCGACCTCAATACATTTGCCGATCCTCAGTCTGCAGGGGATTTAAGATTTTTCAGCCAACTTGGAGAGGAACTAGCTTATGAGGTTGAGGAATGGAATGGCTCCAATGGTGAATCAAGTATTTGGGTAAAGCTCAATAGCACAGTGCCGGACCTGAAAGTTTTTGCTTACTGGGGCAATGAAAGCAATGATTCCGCACCAGACTACCGGGAGAATGGTTCCGTCTGGACTGGATTTGATGGAGTCTGGCATTTTTCTGATTTTTCAGATTCCACATCATCTGCCAGAGATGCCAGTTCCATTGGTTCTCCAAATACAAACGATTCTGGCATTAGCGGAAAATCAATGCAATTTGATGGCACAGATGACCGGCTGACCATTTCAAATTACAAAGGCCGGACCGGAGACAATGCTAGGTCCATTGAGACATGGATAAAGTCAGAACAAACTGCAACGGGTATTATGGGTTGGGGGACATCCTCGAATAGATGGAATATCGCCTGGAATAACCAGGGCGTCCATGTCTTGACAAATAATTCCAGCGGTAAACGACAAAGCAATGGAATCATAGGAAACGGTGAATGGAATCATGTATTGATAAGTTATCCCGGCAATAATACGGATCTCAATCAAACCCGAATCTACATTAATGGACACTTATCGGACGCACCCTCCTCTTCAGTGGATGGCTTAGTTAATACTGGCACAGGTGCAGACTTGGTCATTGGTGGATTAGCAGATGGAAGTTCACTCTTAAATGGATGGTTGGATGAGACCCGGATATCATCCACATCCAGAAGTCATGCATGGGCAAGAATAGCCTACGAGAACCAGAGACCAGACAAGGCATTTTTCAGTCAGGATCTTGAGCATTTGCAAGCACCCGTACTCCCGCAAGATTTGAACCTAACCATGGTGGTAGGAACATCAACCGAGTTTCAACTAATTAGTAACCCACCGGCCACATATTACGAAATGAATGGCTCCTTGCCAGGGGGGATTACTTTTAATCCATCAACCGGTCTCCTGTCCGGCACCCCCAATGAAAGTGGGACCTTTGAAATAAATGCCACTGCCTACAACGCTCAGGGTAGTTCAGGTACAATGCTTTCGATCCAATCGAAAACTTCTATCGAAACTCCGATTATTTCACTGGGTGAAGTAATCGCTGTGTTGGGCAGAGAAGCTGAAATCCTGGGTGAAATAGAATCGAGCGGAGGAGCCGCCTGTTCCATCTCTATTTTCTATGGAACCACTGACCAAAATGAATCAGCTGAATTGTGGGATTATCATCTTAATCTTGGATCTTTTTACCAGGGATTTGTACCTGTTACCCTAAGCGGCTTGGATAGTGGAAAGACTTACTATTACCGGTTCAAGGCAGATAATTCATCCACATCCTGGTCTGGAGCTGGTTCTTTTACTACCCTTCCCTATGACCAGGGAACCTTGCGCATTAATACCGGGACGGACGACAGCGGCTTTGGCAGTGGTTGGTACTGGAACCGTGGAACAGGAGAAGGCGAACAAAAGATTCTCACCCCAACGCTTTCACAAGAACTATATTTCGCCCCAGATGGAACCTCCTGGACTCTGACGAAGGCAACTTTTACTTTTGAGCAGGATTTGCATCTGGGCAGAAGTCTCGATCAAATTGTTCTTGAAGGAGTAAATAGTTTATCCGTTCAGGTAAAAGGTGATCTTACGGTTAGTCAAAACCTCCTTGGATCTTTAGCTCCTGATACTCCGCATATTGCGGAAGGATTATTTATTGATGGACACGATCTATTCTACTCAAATGACCAGACCAGGGGGGTACGAATGGGCTTGGGTACTCTTGGTGGCTACGGCGGAGGACAGGGCCCAGGCAAAGGTCTATCGAGTGGCCTTACCGTAGTCGGTGGTATCTCCGGAGGTGGTGGATCATACGGGGGTGAGGGTGGTCCAGGTGGCTCCGGAGCAGGTGGAATCACCTATGGTGTGGCCAGTCTGGAAAGTTTACTTGGAGGATCCGGTGGTGGTCTTGGCAATTCTGGTGAAGGTGGTGCTGGTGGTGGTGCGATCGAATTGATTGCATCCGGAAATATTTTAATAAGCGAGGGGACTCTTATTGATCTGTCTGGAGGCACCGTTTTTGTGAACCCGGCAATTGGGGCGAATTTTTCTGGAGGAGCAGGTTCCGGTGGAGCGATACGATTAGTGGGGTCAAGCATTACAAATCTCGGAATCTTAGATGTTAGGGGTGGAAATGCGTCAGGGGCAGATGATCGTGAGCCCGGTGCCCGGTTTCTTCAAAAATCCGGGGGAGCTGGTGGAGGTGGGCGGATTGCACTCATTTCAGACGGGGAAATTATTGCGGGATCCACTCTTATCGATGGAGGTTCAGGAAATGGTGATGGTGCACCTGGCCTAGCTGGTACTCTTTTCTCTGCTCCCCTGACCAACTCCAATTCAACTGCCCTGGTTTTTGATTATGGAACCTTGGTTTTTGATACCTCCGGTTCTTGGAAACACAGTTCAGGAAAGAAAGGAAAAGGAAATATCAAAACTTCCAATATTATGGTTAATGGCAGGCCATACGGCTACGCCATTTGCGAATTCAATTTTTCAGAATTATTTATCGGTCAAGATGTTTCTGTTGTGGTTATGGGAAGTAATTCCTTGAGCATAAAAGTGGAAAATAATGCCACCATCGCTACGGATCTTTTTCTAAATGGAGAAAGTGGAAGATCTGGAATTTATTCCGGAAATCCTGGGCCAGGTGCCTGGTCATCAGGTCGTTCCCTAAGTAATTCAGATCTACCGGAATTAACGAATATTGCCTTGAGTGGAAGTGGTCCAGGTGGAGGTAGTGGCTACGGAAATTCTATTCCCAGCAGTGCAGGCGGCAGCCATGGAGGATTTGGATCAGGTGGTCAAAACGATGGTTCCCTCGGTTTTCTCTATGGGGACGATAACCTTACCCACTTAGTTGGAGGATCTGGTGGTGGAAGAACTGGTGGACGCACTTCAAATGCGGGTGGTGGAGGTGGAGCCCTATCCATTCTCGCGGGTGGTGCATTCAAGCTGGAAACAAACGCAACCATTTCCGCAAATGGAGCTGACGGTATCTCCCCCGGTAGTGCCAACGGTGCCGGAGGGGCCGGTGGAAGTATCAGGATTGAGGCTGCCAATATTTTAAATTATGGCCGGATCGAGGCACTTGGTGGAGATGCAAATGGATCTGCAGGAGCAGGGGGTGGCGGAAGAATTTCATTAATCACAGATGGCACCTTAATCGAAGGAAATATTAGTGTCTCGAGTGGAACCAATCCAGACCTAGCTAGCGAACTACAAGCGGACAACGGTGTTTTCGCGAAGATCACCGCCCCTGTTCTACCGATTATTTCGAACCAGAGTTTAAATTATGGCACTTTAATTTCCCCTATATCTCTTGGGCTTACCCCGGGGCTTAGTTACGAAATTGATGGTTTGCCAATCGGTCTCAAGTTGGAAAATCTAACTTTGACCGGAACCCCTGAGGAGGCTGGAAACTTTACTCCCGTTATTTTCGGAAGTAACCGCTTTGGGGAAGCAAATTCAACATTTGCCATTGAGATCACAGCGGGAACCCCCTCCATCAATACCCTATCCGCCAGCAATATTGGATCCAGTTCCGCTCTCTTAAATGCAGAAGTGTTTGATACTGGAGGAGAAGATGCGAACCTCAGTTTTGTGTTTGGACTGAGTTCGGATGCTCTCAACTCCAACAGTGGTTCCAAAGTTATTTCTAAAGCTGGAAACAGCTCATTTCTACTTTCTGGTCTGGACAGTAACACGAGCTATTTTTTCCGGGCTCAGTTGAGCAATTCCATCTCCACAGCGAATGGTAGCGATGTTTTCTCATTCACTACCCTCACTGCGGAAGTATCACCGGTGGTTAAGGTAGCAAATGCATCGGAAGTAACTGATACAAACGCTACTCTTCATTATGAACTTCTCTCTTTTGATACAGAGGCTCCAAATCTTACCATTTACTGGGGACCTGTTGATCAGGGTGAATTATCTGGCCTGTGGGAATCCAGCTATGATATCGGACAGGTTAATCAAATCGGACCAGGAAGTCATAAAATTTCCGGACAAAATCCTGGAGAAACCATTTATTTTAGGGTGCGGGCGAAAACCTCAAATAAAACCGCATGGTCTGAGCTTGCTGGAAAAACCAAAACAATTGGTCTCCCTCAGATATCAGTACTTCCCCCAATTGATCAGACTTCTAATGCTGCAACCGTTCGCGGAGAAATCTCCTCAACTGGTGGAGAAATTGTACGAGTCGCCCTGGAAACCCCGTTAATAAATGAAGATTTGATTGCACATTGGCGGTTTGACGAAGGTCAGGGTGCTGAAGTCAGGGACTCTACTGGTAATTATGACCCGGGAATCATACATGGTGGAGTAATTTGGAAGCCTTCACACTCCAGTGACTACGGAACTGCCCTTTCCCTGGTAGGGGAAAGTTTATCTTATGTGGAATTACCCACCTTTGAACTAGGCGGCTCTCTCACCCTGACAGGTTGGTACAATTTGAGTAGTTACGGTGAAGATCTGCGACCAATTGATTTTGCAAACGAGGGTGACCTGGATGCCATTATTCTTTCCACTGCTGGAAACGGAAACGATGGGAACTGGAGTATTATTAGAGGAGGCGAAAGAACTCTGGGCTGGTATGCATCGCAAATGAATGATGACTCTGAATCTGGGATTTCTTCTGATTATACCTACACGAATGCAATCAATCTTCACGGAACAAACCAAACCATAAACGGAGTCACATTCACGGGTACAACCGATAGCTCAGGAAATGGATGGGCACTGACTGCTGGTTTCTTTTCCAGTGTTGGATCAAGTGACTCCAGTGTTTCTGGCCAGATTGGAGCCATGCTCGATCAGGGATTCAAGTACAACGGAGATCCACAAAAAATCAAATTGTCCGGTCTTACCGACGGACAAGCCTATGTGTTTGCTCTTTATAGCCAGGCATGGGGAGGAGACCGGACATGTGTCCTATCCTGCTCAGACCTCAGTGAATCTATTACTGTGAATCAGGATCAATACAACGGGCAAACACCAGATGGATTACTTGTTGAATGTTACTACATTGCTCAGGGAACTGAAGTGGAATTCAGCATAGATCCGATTGGTGCGGGAACCTGGCATTTGTATGCATTCAGCAATAGAGAATCTGGCCTCGCCCGTGATATTATCTCCCATGAGATCGATGATCTTTGGAAACTTAATGAGTGGCAACATGTCGCCATCTCAATCGAGGGGGACGGACAAACAAATTTTTATTCTGACGGCGAATTCATTGGATCCTTTGCTGGAGAATCTCCTGAAAGCCTAACCCGATCATACCATGTGCTTGGAGGCAACCGATTGTGGATGGATGCGTTTGGACCGGATGATCTCGATGGATTGAATCTATGGCTGGATGCATCTGATGGCTCCACCCTTTTCCTTGACTTCAATGGAACTGAGTTTGCCAGCTCTGGCGAACGGATTGGTAAATGGAATGATAAGAGTGGTCTCGGACACGATGGGATAATTTTCGAAGAATCTGCTGATCGCACCCCCACCTACCAAACCGATGCATTTCAACAAAGCTCACCGGCGGTCATTTTTGATGGAAGCAATGATCTGATGGTAATCAAAGATAGCAGAATATCATTTGATGCATGGTCGGAACTTACCCTGATCTCGGTTCACGACCGTACCAATGGAAACGGATGGGTCACGCATATGTCCAAGGGGCACCGTGATGATTCCACTTATGGATGGGAAGTCTTACTCCGTAATCCCGGAAACGGGGCTGCCAGTTTCCTGATCAGGGGAACTACTGGAAATGAATGGAGAGACATGTGGAATTATGACCACTGGGACCCTGCCCTCCTCTATCTAAGCTTCGGCAATGGAGGTCGACTTTGCCGGTTGAATGGCACCAAGATTGCCTATCAAACGGATGGAGGTACCATTTCGAGTGCGTCAAGCGTTCCCGTTTCCATTGGTGGCAAACTCCGCTCCTCTGGAACCAGTGTTGCTCAGCATGCGGCCATCATGTTTTCCGAGGTAATCATTCTCAAGGATTATCCGAATACTCTTCTGATGGAAAAGATTGAAGGATACCTGGCTCATAAATGGGATTTAGATTCTAAATTACCAGACACTCACTCCTATAAAACTGGCCCTCCCATCACCCCACCCCCAGATTTTCAACTTTTCAATGGAATGCTGGATGACTTGAGAATTTATGACCGTGCTTTAAACGCCGGAGAAATTGGCCAGATTAATGCAGGAGACCTTAGCGAAGACCAAAACATTGGTGGGCAACCACCCACTGTAACTTTGTTTTGGGGAGATGATGACGGGGAAACAAATCCTGACATCAACTCCTCTTCCGATCTTGCGTGGGATCAAAAGATTGAAATTGGAGTCAAAGATATCGGAGAATTTTCCTTCCCTTTATCTGGTTTGGAATTTGGGAAAACCTATTATTACCGATTTCTTGCAGAAAATGATGCGGGTTCTTCCTGGTCTCCCACCAGTTCCTCTTTTTCTAGCGGTTCGTTCTCGCTCGCTGCAGATACCTGGACAGATACCGATCTGTTACTTTGGCTGGATGCGGCAGATATCAATGGCGACGGGAAATTTGATAATGAACCATATGCTGGAACTGTTGATATTTGGAGAGACAAATCTGGCGGAAGCAGGCATGCAGGAAATGGTCTAGGCCCAGACTTAATCTTCGGGGCACTAAATAATAAATCAATTGTCAGATTTGATGGAAATGGAAAGTACCTGCGCATTCCTGACTATGATCATTCCTCGCACAAAGACCTGGATATAGGTGAGCAAGGAACCATCCTGGTTGTTCTTAAAGCGGATGCAACAGAACGAGGATCATTCCTTTTAAGTAAGGGTTGGAGAGAGTTATCCGGTTGGAGCTTTTTCAGTAGCAGCAATGACCTTCCCACTTTTGCAATCAGAGGTACTTCAGCGAATGACCAAAGTTCAGCGACATCGGTCTGGAATAATCAATTCAATATCTTTGTTTTTAGAAAATCTGAAGACCGTCGAATGCTCAGGATAAACGGTGTTCTCAATCTTGATCTTTTGGACTCCGGTTCTGTAGATCCATCCGGTCTTGATGATTTAATTATTGGCGGAATTGATCAAGATGGAGTGAATCAATTTGCTCAGTTTGATACCGCCGAGATTTTGCTCTATGATCAGGCTCTGGCAAACTCCAGAATTTATGAACTGGAAGGATACCTCGGACATAAATGGGGATTAAACGAACAATTGCCTATTGCTCATCCTTATTTTGATATCGCCCCTCAATTTGAAAACCGCCCTGAAGTTCTGCTCCCCAATCCTTTCTTCATCAGCTTTGGACAATCTCAAAATATCAACATACCTACGAACCGTTCATTTTCTCAAATCGAGGCAACCGGTCTACCGCCTGGACTGCAGATCGATTCTTCAAACGGCATCTTATCTGGAACCGCAGAATCCAGGGGCAGTTTTGATGTCACCCTGTACACATCAAACCAATCAGGAACCTTCTCCCAAAACTATGAATTTATTGTTACAGACTACGATACCTGGCCCTATCAACTTGAGCTAAATATAACAGGATATTCAGGCAGTGATCCGATTAATAACTTCCCCATCTATATTGAACTTAATGAATCGATCGATGGATTTAACTATGATCAATTCTCCAACCTTGAGGGGAATGATCTAATTTTCCTCAACTCCACAGGGTCCACTGAACTTGCATATGAAGTGATTAAGTGGGACCGGTCAGGCACTTCATCCTTCTGGATTCTGTTGCCCCTACTGGAGAGCAACATGTCTATCATCGCAAAATGGGGGAACCCCTCGATTTCCAGTTCACCCCAATACACTAAGGACGGATCTGTATGGAAGGACTACCGTGCAGTCTGGAGATTGGACCATGATTCACCCGAACTAATCCGTGACTCGGCCTCCAGTTTCCATGCGGAACCTAACGGGTTAGATGAATTGTCTGTATCAGGGGTTATTGGTAATGCCAAAAGGCTCGATGGGATCAATGACTTTATTGAAATCCCCTCCACCGCTTATTTCGAAAGTGGCACAAAACAGGCAAGCTTGTCTTTCTGGTCTTATAATCAAAATGATGACTTAAATGACCTCACATTGTTTCATTCCTCCTCTTCCCTGGGCACACACCTTCAACTTAGGTTACCCGGAAGTGATGGTGCATTTCACTGGATGACCGGGAGTGGGTCGTTGGATGATGCTTCTCTTGCAATAACTAACTTTAATAATTCCTGGACTCATTGGGTCTTTCAGGTTGATCATATTTCCGGAAAATCAAAAGTTTTCAGGGATGGAAGCCTAGTATTATCAAAAGGTGGAATAAGTCGTCCATTTGGTAGCGAGGTCGATGTTTTCCGCATTGGCTCAACTTCCATTGGAGAAGAATTTTGGGTGGGGAAAATTGATGAAATCCGCCTCTCCAAGATGCTTGAGTCTGCCGAAAGAATTGCCACTTCCTATGAGAACCAAAAGCCTGACGCAGCCTCTTTCTTCTCCTATGGTCAGGTAATGGGCCCTCCCTTTTTCATTCCTGGTCAGAATGCTGAAGGATTTACTGATCAAAATTTTTCCTATTTTGTTAAGACCTATCCCAGCGATGTGTCTTACTCTGCGGTGGGTTTGCCCGCAGGTCTAACAATTAATGGGGCATCCGGAGAAATAAGTGGAATACCAGTCAAGGGAGGCACTTACACCATTACTTTAATTGCCGAAAATGAATTTGGAAAAAAGATTGAAAGAATTTCCGTACAAATAAGTGAACAAAATGATTTTTCTCAGCAACTGCTTATAAGTTGCGAGAATTACACAGGATCTGAAACATTAAATAATTTTCCTTTAAAGATTGAGCTTAATTCATCAATTCCCGGTTTCAGCCTAAGGTTATTTTCTTCGCCCTATGGATACGATCTGAGATTTTTTGAAGATTCCGGCAAAGAATTGGCTCATGAAATCGAAACCTTTGATTTTTCAAGTAATCGACTGGTAGCTTGGGTAAAAATCCCCGAACTTTCCTCCTCCACTTCATTCCTCGCCTGCTGGGGAAATGATGAACTGGCACAATATCCACCGGATTACTCCATAAACGGAGAAGTGTGGACTGAAGGATTTGCCGGAGTTTGGCACTTACGCCCAGTGCTCTCGTCTGACACCCTGACTGATTCAACCGCTAACCGAAATAATTTATCCGATCCATATGGTAAAAATAGTGATGCTTCAATTTTGGGTGCAGGGCGGTCCTTTTTTGGAGAACCAGATGAGTTAATCCGTGCACCAAGTACAGAATCATTAAAGGATCTGGAAACTCAAAAATATGCATTTTCAAGCTGGATCCGCCTGGATCGTTTACCAGAAGAACGTATCAATGAGGCAGTATTCGCCCTTGGATATGACCAAGTGCCCACCAACTCAATTTTTGATAACCCGTTAAATCTTAACTCACTTGAACCAACAGGTTCTGAAGTTTTGAAAACCGGTCCTAATGAAAACGGTTTAGTCTTTAATTCCATAGATGATCTGAAAAGATTAAATTTGGGAGTAAGTCGCACGAGTGGATTCTTAACTGCTATACTTACCCGCTTTACTCCTCCTGAGTCTGGTTTTTATGAGTTCCGTGCCCTGACCGGAAGCGAAGATTTTATTTCTTTATGGATCGATTCAAATAGGGACGGAAATTTTTCCATAGATGAAAGAATTTGCAGATCAGACCTGAAGACATCACCACCTATTCAACTTACCGGATTACTCGCATATAATTTAATGCTGGCCCATGGTGTTCCAGACGGAACGGAAAATTCTTCCCTTAATTTTCAGTTCAAATCGGATGATGGAGGATGGAGTTCATGGACAACAATTGACCCCCAAGACCCCGGTCAGTTTAAGAACTACCATCTTACTTTTGATGGAAATCTATCAGACCGCATTAGTCCCTTTACCCTTTATCAATTTGGAGCCACTGAACGGCTCGACCTGCAGGATCTATATCCCACGCAAACCCATCGTTTATCTGCAAACCCATCGCAACTGGAAGCAAACACCACCCTGCCCTTCAATCAATGGACTCTATTGAACGCTCAAGTAAATCATACCTCCGGCGAACAGGAACTCTATCTCAATGGAGAGCTGATCGGCACAAAATCATTCTCGGTATCAGAACCGAACAGCCTGCTTGGGATTTCATGGAAATTTGGATTAAGCACTGTGCCTTACAGCTTAGATGAGATCCGATTAGCATCCACCACAAGATCCGCTGATTGGATCCGTGCATCCTTTAGAAATCAATCTGGTCAATATAACTTCCCAAGTATTGGCACGCTCTCTGGAGAAAATGCATTTACCTCAGCATCCGAATTCTCTCTAAATGCTGAGGCTTATTTTGAGGAAATAATGACTGCGACTGGTAATCCAGTGGCTTTTCTTGCCACCGGTCTGCCTGGTGGCATTACTATTGATCCAACCGATGGAAACCTTTCCGGCATTCCTGTGAGGGCTGGCAGTTATTTTGCGGAAATTAAAGCCATCTATTTGGACTATTCGGTTGCAACCCAAAATATTTCCCTACATGTGGCCCCGGGACAACCTCAGGTTTTACTTAATAGTGTAATTAGTAATGATACCTCTTCTTTGACTATCGAGTATGAGGTAAATGCCACTGGCGGAGATGATCCCGAGGTATTCATACTAGCAGATTTGGTTGATCATGGAACGGATCTATATGCTTGGAAATACCGTAAAAGCCTGGGCAAGCAGGGATTTGGTCCGGGCACAGCTATCCTGGGCGGACTGGATGCAGACAAGAGATACTATATCCGCCTGTATGCCGAGAATATCGTCGGGCACTCATGGACAGGAAAAGAATTTTTCACAAACTACCAGGCTGAATTATCTGACTTACCAAACACCTTGTTCCTCTGGTACGATGCGGTCGATCCAACTGGCAGTAATGATTACGCTCTACCTCCACCCTCTGCAGGTACACCGATCGAGATCTGGAAAAATAAAGTTAGCGAAGAAGATACAGAGGAAGCGGAAAAGAAACACCTAAAACTTGGTTCTGGTAGCGAAAAGCCGCTGATTTCATTAGATGGTTATAATGGCATGCCAGTGGTAGAATTTGACGGTGATGACTGGCTATCAACCCAGTATTCATTTTGGAATGAAACCAACCATGGCAAATACCCATACAACCGATGGGGATGGCGCGATAACGGATATTCCGCTTTTGCTGTAAGTAGATACACCGGCGGCAAAAATGGTCGGGTATTCACATCTTCTGACGGTGTGAATTGGTTAATGGGACACTGGAACAATCGTCTAGGAACCTACTATTTTAATGGCTGGGTCGACAAGGGATTTCAAGCCGATCTGGACTTTCATTTATTTGAACTTTCCCATCAGGCTTACACCGAAAGTTCCGATCCAACCACCCGTATTTGGAATGATGGAATTGCCGGTTCTTATTTTCAAGGAAACCCCAAAGGCTCAAATGGCTGGTTTGCTTCACCCGGTACAATTGCATTTGGCGCATGGAACAATGGTAGAGAAGCATCGGACTGTCAGGTTGGTGAGTTCATGTTTTTCTTCGGAGAAGTAGAGGAAGAAGACCGTTTGCTTCTTGAGGGATACCTCTCTCATAAATGGGGAATAAAACTACCTTCTATTCATCCTTGGTCCAAGGAAGCACCGAGCTTTGGAGAGATCATTACCCAAGGAGTTACACCGGTTGGCACCACCGGTCGAACCGATGCTCCCATTGCCATAAACCGGGAACCAGCAAACTTACGTCAAAACTCTGCCACCTTGACCGGACAACTAGTTAACCCTGGTCTGGGCAACCTGACGGGGGGTATATTCTCACCCCAAGATTATCCAGGGCTGCAACTATGGCTGGATGTCTCGAATGGTGCCACTTATGATTCCAGTCAAATAATTGCCGAAGAAGCATGGACTCCCAAGGTGCTTCAGGAAGTTGTTCTTCAATTAGATGCTAATAATTCCTCAAGCATTACCCTTGGTGTAGATGATGTCCCCGGATGGTCGGATAAAAGTGGAAATGGGTATGACATGGTTGTGCAAGGAAATCCTAAAAGAGTTAATTATATAAACGATAATGCATTAAAGGTGATCCGGTTTGAAGGGAACCGAAATGACGGTGGCGATTCGCTATATGCCACCAAACAATGGGATAAATCCACCGGTGCCTTTACCATGTTTGCTGTGGCCAGGTATGATGCTTCGGAATGGTGGAAAAAGATGCGGTTCATATCCGACCGAACCAATAATAATTGGCTTTTTGGTTTTCATTGGAATGGGGTAGGCAAACATTTCTTCAACGGTTGGGTTAAGAAAGATGGTCTTTCATCCGACATCGACTTTCATGTTTTGACTGCGAGTATTAATTCTTCCGACACTGCCACAACCTGGTTGGATTTCGTGGAAAATACCCAATATCCGAATGGGGCCAGTAATAATGTAAATTATTATATGCCTAAACAGCTCCAATTTGGTGGCTGGCAATCAAAAAGTGAATACTCGACTGGTGAAATGGCAGAATTTATTGCTTTTAATACGGTGCTTTCTGATACCGATCGAAAAAAGGTCGAAGGATATCTTGCTCACAAGTGGGAATTAGATATCAACCTCCCATCAGGTCATGATTATCAGGATGACCCGCCCAATGATTGGTCACCTGCAAGCGAGAGTACTCTCCAGGCTTGGTTCGATGCAAATGATTCAAGCAGCATAATTACAAATTTTGTTAAGGAGTGGAAAGACTCCGCCAATGGAAATCTCTTTACTCAGCTCAATATAAGCGATCGCCCGGAGTATCTCGAAGATGGCATCAATGGAATGCCTGCCGTTCGCTTTGATGGCATTGAAGATTTTCTGGAAATTACTTCCCGCTTTGGACTCAACAAAAATCCGGACCTCATGGTTTTTGCTGTGACTAAGCCAGGCTCTAGCGGGATCGACCTTACTAATCCACTAGATACTGTTACCTCTTTCACTGGTGGGTCTCCCAGTACCCAAATGGCTGAAAAGGCCATAGATAACGACCCAAGCACCAAGTATCTTAATTATGATGTCAATAATTCGGGACTCACCGTAACCACTCAGTCCGGTGGTGTGGTCAATGGATTGTCATTCACTTCAGCCAACGACATGCCAGCCCGTGACCCTGCCAGTTTTATCCTGGAAGGTTCTAATGATAATGGAGCAACCTTCAGTACCATCACGGAAGGCACAGTTCCTGCATTTTCTCAAAGAGGTCAACGCAAACAGATCGCTATCGAAAATAATTCAAGTTTCACAACTTATAAAATTACTTTTCCTTCAGTGGTTGATTTTAATTCATCCGATGAAATGCAAATTGCGGAAATCGAGTTTCTTGGCATTCCTGCTTCCGAGGAGTGGTTAAGTGTAAATCGTATCTTTCAATTAGGTTCAAAAAGTAGAAAGCGTATCCTTGCTGGTTCATCCGGGAGTTGGCGTTTTAATGATGGTTTGATCAATTTCCAAGAACCAGACACATCCCAGACAAGTATGCAAACCTGGGTGAGAACTGGTGGATCAGACTACAATTCCTCCAGCTTTTTCCTCAATGGAATTGAACAAAATCAATCAGAAGTGGAAAATGGAGTTGGCTATCCCAGCGATACAGGTGCATCCATGTTTATTGGAGCAGGTTTTGATGAAGGAGGAGGTATCCTGCCCTACTCCGGAAAAATTGGTGAAATTATTTTGGTCAACGGAACCAGTAGTGAGATCCGCCAAAAAATCGAGGGATACCTAGCTCATAAATGGGGATTAAGTGGTGCCCTTCCCACCAATCATCCATACAAGAACCAATTCAACGCCACTTACACCCCACCAATACCGCTAAGCCAATTGAATGATCAATCAGGCAACGGGAATCATGCTTCACAAAACGATCCTAACAGGCAGCCCGGATACATTGAGCACGGACTGAACAGCAAGCCTATCATTCAGTTCGATGGTAATAGTGATGTTCTAGACTTTGAATCTTCCATAAGTGCGATCCGTTCCCTTTTCCTGGTTGCTGAGCGCAAGCCAGGAAACAGGGGATTCATCCTTGGTCATAGCAATGGATATGCATTCCAAACGGGCTCCACAACCATGTGGAATAAAAGTTGGACAGATCCGAATTTAATGAACGGTGTAATCCGGGAAAATGGAAACTGGCGGGATGGACTGGCTCAGGACTATGCAACTGGATCTATGACCATTACGAGCATCGTCACTGAAGGTTTAGTCCGTGGCTCAAATTTCTCCAGAGATCGGGATAATGAAACATACTGGAGAGGAACTTTTGCTGAACTGCTGATTTATAATGAACCTCTTCCCACAAACTTTGTCAGATTAGTGGAGGGCTACCTTGCTCACAAATGGGGATTAAAAAATTCACTCACCCTATCCCATCCATACAGATACAATGAACCTGTACCCAGTGAACCATCCGCCAACCTTTCCATTTATTGGGGAAGCAATGATGGTGGGACAAATCCCGAACTCTGGGAAAATAAAGCTGAGATTGGCTCAGTAAGTGTGGGCTTGCGCAAACTAAATAGCTCAGAAGTTGTGGTTAAATCTGAGCCCGAACCTAATGACAAAAGCTCGACCTACCCTGCCTCCAAACTGCTCGATGGTCAGTTACCCAAAGACGGGTGGAGATCCACCTGGACCGCATGGTATGGTGTAAACCCGCAATTGACATTTAATCTCGGCAGGGAATGGCCAATGAGCAAGGTGCGGATTTACTATCAGCCCTTTGCCCGTGACGACGAATTAAAACAAGTGGATGTCTACATAGCCGATGATGAAATGAATTTCCTCCACTATGAGACAGTTTTTGATTTTGTTGGCCCTGTGGAAAGGGGTAAATTTGTTGAATTCTCCCTTGAAGGAGTATCCACCCAAGCGATTCGTTTAAGTCCGCAATTTCAAGGATGGGGACACCAGTGGGGAGAAGTTGAATTCTGGGTCTATGATGATGGATTATACGAAACTGATGTCTCTACCCTTGCTACCGGGGAAACCTATTTCTATCGAACATTTGCATCCAATTCTGGAGGTGGTGTATGGGCACAAGAGACCAAAAGTTTCACCGCTGAGGATAAAATTGCTTATGAATCCGGTAAATTATTTATCAACACATCTCTGGGCACCTGGGAACATTCAAATGGCGATACGCGATTTGGTGAGATTAATGTGCGCACTTATTATGATGAAATTGGCAATTCATACCCCTATAAAATTTGTACTTTCAATTTCGATCATTTAACCCTTGCAGGTAGTTTGGATGTCGTAATAACCGGTGATGCTTCCCTGGAAATAAAGGTTTCCAAGGATACCCTTATTGGAGTGCCTCTGAACCTTAATGGTAGCAATGGTGGAGGAGAAACTCCCGGCAATCCAGGGGCTGGTGGTTATGACGGAGGCAAGGTAAACGAACGTGGTTTAGGACCGGGTGGTGGTTTATCGGGAACCAATCCCGGAGGGGGAGGCTATGGCGGAGCTGGTGCCCGCTCAACCCTGAACTCGGGAAAACCATATGGAGATGGACGAATCACCAATCTCATTGGTGGAAGTGGAGGCGGTGGTTATTTGGTGGATGCTTCCGGTGGCTCTGGAGCCGGAGCTTTATTTATAGAAACTAATGGTACCCTCAAGCTGGATTCTTCCTTATCTGCGATTGGTGGATCCGGTGCTGCTGGTAGCGGAGGTGGTTCAGGTGGAGCATTAAAGTTATCTGCTGATCATCTTATCCTGACTGAGAATAGCTTGCTCGATGTTTCGGGTGGAGGAAATGGTGGTGGTGGCGGTAGAATCTTTTTGAGCGGACAGGAAAGTTTCCAGAATTACGGAAAAGATAACCTTATTGCAGAGGGCGGTGAGGGTACTATTGCAGGAACCGAAGGAAGTGTTCGGTTTGATCAGCCAATTGTGCAGGCTGACCTGAATTATTTTTCTGGCACCTTGCTCATCAATACAAGCAAGGGCATTATCGAACATAGTAATGGGGATATTTACTACGGATTGATCGAAGATCATTCGTACCGCCACCAAGATGGCACCTTATGGTCTTATTCAGTCTGCAAATTTATTTTTGAGGAGATACAACTCGGTGGCAGCCTGGTAATTGAGTTGACCGGAAACAGTGCCCTCTTGCTTGAAGCAGCGTCCGGTGATTTTACCCTTGGCACAGATCTGTATGCAAATGGTGGCAACTCCGATACAATCCGCGGGATTGGTGGCATTGGTATACTGGGTGGATATGATGGTTCGGTACCCGGCATGCTTGCCGGAAAAGGACCTGGCAGCTCAAAAGATGTTTCTGAATTTGGCCATGGGGCAGCACACGGGGGCCATGGTTCAGGGCAGGCTTCTACCTACGGAAATCCTCAAATTACGGATTTAATTGGTGGTAGCTCAGGTGGTTCATCTACTGAAGACGGATCGGGTGCAGGTGGTGGTGCGATACACTTACGGGCTGCTGGTCATTTACAGATTGAACCCAATGTCTACATCACCGCTAATGGAGGCGACGGTATCAGGTCATCCTCCTCAGGTAGTGGTGGTTCCATCAAATTGGAAGCTCAAACGATATCCAACCTTGGATTTATCCATGCAAAAGCAGGTCAGGGAATTAAGATAGAGGGAACCAATCAAACCCGAGGTTCCGGTGGTGGAAGAATTGCATTCCTTGCAGTGGAGGAAGTAACGGTTGGCAAGGTTGATGTATCCGGAGAATGGTTAAGCAGTGAAGGCTCTGTCTATATCGGAGGCAATCACTTTGCATCTTCCCTGGATCTTGATGATGGCGTGCTGACTTTTGACACTAAATCTGGATATTTTTCCGTGGAGGGTGGTGCCCATGGCACCGGTATAATTAGTTCAAGCTCATACATCGATGGTAATGGAGAAGAATGGAATGTACCACTCTGCACTTTTACCTTTGGAGAGGTTCGCATAGGTGCAAATGTGGAAGTAATTTTAAGAGGAGACAAACCCCTCATTATTAGAACAATTGCCGGAGGAGATTTCTATTCCGCAGCAGACTTTATTTTGGACGGTGGGGATGCTTCCACCACCTCTGGTTATGGAGGTATGGGGGTGTTGAATCCATGGCACGGAAAAAGTTCAAAAGGCTTAAGGGGTGATGGGCCTGGAGGTGCTCCTGCCCTAGAGAATGTCGGTAGTGGTGCAAGCTACAACTACAATGAGAATGGTCAATGGGTCCTACCAGGAAGCAGTGGTTCAAGCGGAAGCCTATTCCAGGGTTCTGGTGCTGGTGGTGGTGCACTTCGAATTGATGCCGATGGAGATATTACCATCGCCAATGGTTCTCTTATTAGTGCATCTGGTGGCAACGGCAGGATTAATCAAAATGATGAATTTGGTGGCGGTGGAGGATCTGGCGGTGCGATCCAGCTTTTTGCTGAAAATATATCAAACCATGGAATGTTGCGTGTACTAGGTGGCAACAAGGGTGCTGGTGGCGGACAGGTATTGTTTGCATCTTCTGGTGGAATTGATCAGGGGAGCATCGAAATTGGAAACGGCCAAATTATCACGGTCAGACCTCCAACCATGGAAATAAATCCAATCCATTACCTTTCCTACCGAAAATCCGTAGAACAAATCACCAGGTCTAAAGTCCTCACCCGGCCAGAAAGTTTAATCGGATATTGGCCAATGGATGAAGATCAAGGATTCATTCTCTATGATGTCTATGGCGGTAAACATGCCAGTTTAGCCGGCGAATTCGAACGGGTGCCAGGTAAAATTGGATCGGCCATCGAGTTTGATGGTCAAACCGGATTTGCCCGGACTGACGCTTCTGCAAATGAGTTGGGCATAGAGGGAAAAAATCCCAGAACTATTTCTTTCTGGCTTTGGTTAGCGACTTACCAACCGGGTGAACAGGCAGGTCCTTACGGATACGGGGAGATTGCATCCTATGACCAGACCGACCGTTTCTGGAGTATCCGAAATGTTGCTAAGGATAATTTTTCCTCTTTTATCAGTGACCATCATAGTTGGAATTTCAATGTAGAACATGATTTTGAGCTCAGAAATGAATGGAACCATATAACTCATGCTTATGATGGATCTAATGTATTGATCTACATCAATGGGCAACAGGTGGCATCTGAAACCAGATCATTAATTAGCACAGGAAACATTGAGCCATTGATCATAGGGCGGGCAAATCAAAACTCTAATAGTTATCTTAGCGGCAGAATTGATGATTTCCGGGTTTACAATGATTGCTTAAACGCAAGCGAGGTTGCCACCATTTCTTCGGGTGGAGACACGGTAACAGACACCATCGATTTACAGGTCAGAATGACAGTCAATGGGGAAGTCGATCAGTTCATCGTAAATGGTTTACCCGCTGGGTTAAGCCTGGATGATCAAAACTTTGAGATTACAGGTATTCCCGAGGAAATCGGTACTTTTGATCTTAATGTGACTGCGGTGAACCGGGCCGGTGCAAGTAAGAAAACGATCCGTCTAATTGTTCTTAAATCAGTTCCTTCAGTTGAAAGTTCAAAGGCAAAAAATATTAGTTCATCCAATGCTCAAGCAATTGCCCAGATAATTTCGGATGGTGGGGAACCATTGCAAATGACTTTATTCTGGGGGGATAATGATGGAGGCGAAAACCCTGGAATGTGGGATAATAATCATACGGTGAGCAACACGCACTCGGATGGCAGGGTTTCACACTACATTGATTCACTAAACGGTGGGCAAACTTACTATTACAGATGGATGGGAAAAAACTCTGTTACCGATCAAGTATGGAGCCAACCCACCCAAAATGGACTTATCCATTGGTGGAATTTCGATAAGATCGAGTCCAACCAAGTGATTGATTCGATCGGCAAAAATCATGGAAGCCTTTATGGTTTATCGGCTGGTTCTCGTACATTTGCCTACAACGAGCTCGGTCTTCCCATGACTGGTGACAACAGTGAAAAACTAATTATTTCCAATTACAAAGGAATCCTTGGCAATGAGGCACGCACGGTTGCTCTTTGGATTCAAAGCCTCGATCAATCCTCTAAAGTCATCGATTGGGGAAGTAGTGAAAGTGGGAGTTCATGGAGCATCGGCATAGAGGATGGCAAACCTCTATTACAGATTGACCAAGAGGTAGCACTAATAGGAAATCAAATGATTACTGATGGAACATGGAAACATCTAGCTGTAAGTTTTCCCGCAGGATCAAGAACCATTTCTGACGCAAAAATTTATGTAAATGGAGAATCTGTTGAAGCAAATGCTTCATTCTTTGGAAATCCAGACAGTATAGGTCCAGTGGTCTGGTTTGATGCCCAGGACTTGAATGCAGATGGAATAAAAGATACTAGCCCACCGAGCATAGTTTCTTCATGGAAGGATAAAAGTGGTAATTATTATGATGGAACCGCTGGTAGCGGCAAGGAGCCCGCTTTCGATGCTGGAGGTGGACCAAATAGTAAACCTGCAGTAAATATTGTTAGCGGAAAATACTTGGATGTTAACGGCAGCTTTTTTGCCAAGGATCATTTTGTTGTTTTACGATCTCCACCTGCAAACAGTATATGGAGCTCCTATGGTGGTCCATTTGGATGGAATGGTTCCAGTCACACAGATGCCAGGGCTTCAAATTACTTCTTCTGGCATAATCAAACGACCTATTTCCCAAATGATTATCCTCTTTCTGGATGGAGAAATGGAACCTTTATTGCAGATTGGGACTTATCACCGATCACCGACTGGATGATCCTTCGCTCTGTTGTTAATGATGATAATACAGGACCACACAGCACTTACCAAATCGGCAGGGTCACTACATTTCAATGTAATTTAGATATTGCGGAAATCATTGCATTCAGCACTGAGCTAACGGATGAGGATGCTGCTAAAGTTGAAGCATACCTAGCCCGGAAGTGGGGACTAGCCTCAGTACTTGATCCTGCTCATCTCTATGCAGATCTATCCGCCAGGGAAATTAATACAGTTGCGGATCGTGATCTATCCATAGGGGGGATTTCTGATAATGAGAAATTCAGCGGAACTCTCGACGAAATAAAAATCTATGACCGTGGTCTTTCCTCTGCTGAGATCGCCATGCTATATCTTGACGGCAGTGTTAAATTCACCACCTCTTCAACCGCTCAGCCACCAGTCGTAGAGTTGAACCGATACCAGGCGGAACAAAATAATTCCGTAACCATAGTGGGAGAACTGTCCAGCGTGGATCAAAATAATCCAACCATCACTATTTATTATGGTTCTCAGGATCATGGCTTTGAGCTCTCCGATTGGGAGGGAAATATCTCCGTAAATAATGGAAGCATAGTTTCTACCGGTGAATTTAATGCGACTATTTCAGGGTTAGTTCCCGGAGAAAAATATTTCTTCCGTGCCTATGCCGAAAGTGAGGATGGTTCAGACTGGTCAAGCGGAGAACCGGAAATCAAAGATGAATTGCTTGGATTCTGGCGGATGGACGAGGTAAATGGATCAACCGTTTTAGATTCTGTTATTCCACTGCGTCATGCAGAAATCCAAAATATTGACATCAACCATAGCCGTCCTGCCGGAAATTCTGGCAATGCACTGGAGCTCAATGGTGCGAACAACTGGTTACACCTGGACCCCGAAAACTCTGGTTATCTTGGAGAGGCGTTCGATGGAAGAACCCTAAGTGCTTGGATAAAGATAAATCCAAAAGTATATGTGGGACCTGAAATTACCCATTATAAAAACCTTTCGGCCTACTTCCCATTCGATTTTGGCTTAGGTCAAACCGCCTATGATTCCAATTTCGATCAGATCGAGGCGTCCTTACAAAACAGGGAGGACTGGACGATTGGTAAATATGGTAAATCCCTACAATTCGTGGAAGATTCAGACTATCTGTCTATTCCGGCAATCGATTCCCTGGCAGATTTTCATCAGGATTCCTTTTCGATCTCTTTGTGGATAAATCCACAAATAACCACGTCCGCAAAAGAACAAAGTGGGCAGCTTCACGCATATGCTTTCAACTTATCAGCTAGTGATTATTACTATGAGAATTTAGAAAATCTTCTCAACCTGGAACCTGATTTTGTCTCCCTACTCAGGGATGCCACCCTTGGTGATTTTGATCCAGAGACATTTTCGCCAACCAGTATACCAGGATTGAGTTTGTGGTTAGATGCAAGTCAGCTTTCTTCTGCCGATTCATCCTGGAACGATCAATCCGGTCTTGGAAACCATGCCACCAAGAATGGCAGCCCCACCATCAATGCAAATTCACAAAACGGACTTTCGTTAATGAATTATAATGGTTCGGATGGAAATTATCATTCTTTCAATCGAATTAGTGACATAAGAAGTGCTTTCTGGGCACTTGATAATAATGGCGGGTTCTGGTACCTGCTCGGAGACACCAGCAGTTACCATTTTCATACCAATGGAGCTAACAGCATATTTCATCCCACACATTCGCATGCCAACATAAAATCAGGCTCAAATTTCAGAATAAACGGAAGTGCATACAACATTTATGGCGCTTGGCCCACTGATTTTGCTATTTATTCCCTGGTGACCGCGGGAAATGTGCAGGCAAATAATTTCTCCAACGACCGTAATATCGGAGGAAGGTATGGAAATACAGCCTTGGGAGAAATTTTAGTCTATAATCAAGCCCTCGATCTTGAAGAGGTAATGAAAGTCGAAAGTTATCTGCGGTATAAATGGGGACTGGGTTCAGAGTTTGAGGCTGCTTCCAGTAAAATGCTTTCTCTCGCAAGCGATACTGACTTCTTGAATCTCGAATTGGGCGGAAGCTCATATCACAATACCCTTGCTTTATTTAAGGGAAATTTCCGGGCTCTCGAAGCGGGAACCTATCTATGGGAACTTTCCAATGTCGATGATCAAGCCGCCATCTGGATTGATCTGGATCAAGACGGAATTTTTGAAGCTTCGGAAAGAATTGTATACTCAGACATTAATTCTGAATTCAACTTATCTAACAATATCATTTACCTAGGAGAAGGCACATATCGGTTTGCCGTTTATCATGGTGAACTTACAGAAACTGCATCACTGGAAGTAAAATTTGCCACTCCATCCAGTGCATCTGGACCACCCAGCCTAACCACACTCTATCCATCTGATGCAAAGCAATCTGGAATTTTCTCCACCGAAAACCGCTTCTCTTTGCTTAGGCGTGGCCCTCTTCAACTGGGGATCGATGGAGCGGGCAACATTTTTTACCGGCATTTCACAGATGGTGGATCTGTGCTGGTGGAATCAAACCAGACCATAAGTAATTCCAATTGGTCACAAGTCGGATTGACATTGGATACCAATGATTCATCCATCCGTATATTTGTAAATGGTTCACTTACAGGAGAGGCGTTGATTCCTGATGGAGCTCCTCTTGATCTTGATGAATTTTCTGAATGGATCATCGGAGGAAAGCATTCATTAGACCAAGACTTTTACAAGGGTAAGATCGATGATCTCAGAATCTACAATACGGTATTAAATGAAAATGAAATGTTGTCCATTGCCCAGGATGATTTGACTGGTAAAGAGATAGCTGGATACCGGAAACAAGTAATCTACGACGAAGGATCATCTTCCAATGGATTTAATCTGGTTAATGACGAGGGCTATATCCGTGCCCAGGTGATTCGGGAAAATACGATTACTGAGGTCAGCACTTCTAAATTAATTGAAGACACGGGCAACTCAGTACCTTTTAATCCTATGCAAGATACTTCACTAAATTTGATGCTCTGGTTGGATGCTTCAGACCGGGAAAGTTTGGATCAGGGAACCGCAATGGGCTCAATTGGTCCACCCAATAATGGTAACAATGCTGGATTCTGGCGGGATAAAAGTGGCAACAATTTGCATGCGGTCGCCACATATGGTTCCCCCAAGTACAGGTCTGGCGGAATTGATGGTGGTTACCCGAGCGTGGAAACTGCAAATGCATATTTTGATCTAACCAACAGTGAAGGTGCATTGGATGCATTAGAGCAGTTATCTGTTGTCTTTATATATAAATGGACAAATGCCAGTAATACATGGAACAGTATGATTTGGAAAGGTTCAGGCAGGGGGCATGGCTTTGTGGGCACTTTCTGTATTGGAAAAATGAACCTCGGTGCAAACCAGGGACTTGGGGTTTGGTACTATGATGGAGTAAGCGGTAAGACAAAACAACACGGAGGTGCTGTGACCTATGCACATCAATCACCGAAAATCTTTACTTTAATCAAAGGATACGGTGGTAACAATTCATACAGTAGAATCTGGGGAAATGGCACGATTTCCAGCCATAACATTAACAATGCTTATTCCACCCTTCCATCCACCCCCTCCACTCCTGTAAGAATAGGAGATTTTTCGGGCGGCTCCGCGAATCAGTATGGAGAAATCCTGCTGTTTAATAATGCTCTCAGTGATGAAGACAGGCAGAAATTCGAAGGCTATCTAGCCCACAAATGGGGACTCAATGCTGAACTATCCTTTGAGCATCCATACTATGATGCACCGCCTGAAGGATTATCCACCCTCAAAAAAGCAAACGAAGTCGATGATAATTGGCATCACTTCGGAGTTAGTTATGGAGAAAACCCAGGTGTATTAAAACTATACTTGGATGGACAACTGGTGGACGGGCCAGTCTCCCTTCAAGGAAGTGAAACCATTCCTTCGCACGATGAAACGCCTGCAGTTGGTGCTCCACAAGGAACCTTCTCATTGGATAATTTTGGGAATTTTAATGGTTTAATTGACGATCTTAGAGTTTATGACCGTGGTCTTACTGCAGAGGAAATGTCCAAGCTATTTTTGGGAGATGTAAATAATAGCGGGGTAATTGAATACCGTGCCATTCAAAAACCAGCAGTACGTACCCTATCCGCACTCGATGCCCGACCGCAGTCAGTCATTCTACGGGCAGAGGTTACCTCCATCGGTGGTGATCTGTTAATAAGTAGTAATTCATCAGACAACAGTTTCCAGAAAGGAACGATTTCTGGCCTCCAAGCATGGTATGCAGCCCAGAGTATTGCCGGTGCTAATGGTGCTAGTATTAGTTCTTGGAAAGATGAATCTGGATATGGTCGGGATTTTGAAAATGTGGAGGGTAATCCGCGCCTTCTTTCCTTTGGATTAAATGGAAAACCAGTGGTCAGTTTTGATGGTGATGACTTACTCTGGACAGGACATAATTTCGACACCTTGACAAATACCGGTTACACTATGCTTTCTTTGGCCCGTTATACCGGTGCCAAAAACCAGCGGGTAATCAGTTCAAGGACCCGAAATTTCCTTTTTGGATACCATGGTTCTCAAATTGGAAAATGGTATGCTGAAGGATGGATATCTGCCAGCGGAGAACTTGATGATGAATGGCACTTGCACCTTGGCACAATTGAGAATAACCAGGGTGACCCTGCAGCCAGTTTCTGGCAGGATGGCATGCAAATAGTTTCTGAATCCCGAGGATCGAGTAATTCGAACTTTGCTCCCGGTGTTTTTCAAATTGGCGGCTGGCAGAGTGACAGAGAATTATCGGCCTGTGAAATCGCAGAGATTATGATTTACCAAGGTCAACTCAATGCAATTGAGCGCTCCCAACTTGAGGGTTATCTCGCACACAAATGGAATCTAACAGAACAAATATTGCCATCCGATCACCCTTATTCTGCCACCGCTCCATTTGGAGGCAAATCAAGCTCGTCCGAAACCACCAGTATCGGTGGAGATCCTGCAGAAGTTTATATCTTCTGGGGAGATGAGAGAATTGAGTTAAACTCGACTCTGGTAAACCCAGATAACAATGCGACTTGGGACTATAAAGTACTTCTCAGTGATCATACTGATATTGGAACATTGGAACAAATTGTTACCGATAATTTACTTGAGAACACGAATTATTATTTCCGGGCTTATGCGAGCAATTTAGCTGGTGAGACATGGGCGGATGACATCTATACATTCCGAACCATCGATACGCAATTTACCAAGGATACTCTCGATGGCTTACTTCTATGGCTGGATGCATCCGATGTCGATGGCAACGGTGAGAGGGATAGCATTGCTGACGGCTCGAACATCCCATTGTGGCTGGATAAATCCAGAAATGAAAAACATGCAACTCAATCAATCCTTAGCAAAATGCCTTCCTATGACAAAGATGGTTTTGGAACCATGCCTGCTATTGATTTTAAATCCGGAAATTCAATGTTTATCGGAACCCTGACCAACCTATCTGGACCAATCAATGTCTTTGCGGTTGCAGAGGGGGATGGGGTCGCAATTGGAGCAGATGATGGCGTATCTTCCTGGACCTTGGAGGCAAAAACGAGCACTCGCTTAAACTCCTTCAAAGGGGAAAACGATCCGTTGCAACAAGTCACTCTCGGCTTAGACCCACGCACCGGATTTGGATTATTAACCGGAAAAATAGCAGAGGTTTTGGTTTTTGACCGGATGATGGAACCAGCTGAGCGTGAGATGATCGAAGGCTATCTCGCACACAAGTGGGGCATTTTGGATGACCTGGCACAATCTGGGTTCTCAGTAAACAATGGTCTCGTTCTTTACTATCCATTTAACGAGACTGGTGGTTCAATTGTGGAAGATTATTCACTGGATCTTAGACATGGCATCGTTGTTGATGCGGATTTGGGTCAAGTAGGTAAGTTTTCCTCCGGACTTGGACTCGACGGAATTTCACCCAGTACCGCAAAGGTGGACCTTGGAGCCAACGAACTGGAATTAAATCAATTAAATTGGACTGTTTCTTCGTGGTTTCTCAGTCCGATAAATCATCCGGATGACGAGGTTGCCTCCGATTATGCTCTTACTGATTCCGAGGGGTTGACTTATCTATATTTTGATAAATCCAGTGGTTATCAATTATTTCTTAACGACAAAAATCCTCCCGACACTGATTTCTTTGCTACCTCCATCTCTGGCACATCAAATAGTCCAGTTTGGCATCAAATAACCCTAACTTCATCTTCAAATCAGTTTATCATCTATTTGGATGGTGCCGAGATTACCCGGTACACGGGCAGCAGTGCTGGTTCGCTTGGAATTGTTTCACTTGGTAACCTTTCCACCAATTTTGGAAGATTTGCACCAGCAATTGACGATTTTAGAGTATATAACCGCACCCTATCTTCCACCGAGGTATCTGTTCTATATGGTAATGGAGAGGGAGATTTTGGTACACATACATATGCCGACTTCCCTCCTGTATTTGATAATATTCCTGAAATCCTTCTTCCCAAGGACGCAGTGACCCACTGGAAATTTGATGATCTCAATGGTTCACAAGTGAATGATTCCTCCGGTTTAAATAACCATGGTGTTGTGGTGGATAAAGAGGAAGACTTTGACTTATTTCTGGAAAATGCCGTTGAAGGGAAAAGAGACAGAGCCCTCTACTTTGATGGTAATCTGACGGTTAAATTATCGAGCAGCACTGAGGTCCTCAATGCCCGTTCGGCATTCAGTGTGGCTTTTTGGATAAATACTGAGGATCGCGATGCCGACATCATTAATTCTGGAAGGTTTCAAGTTGCGATATCAGATGGCTATTTAAATGCCCAGGTATATGTGAGCTCGAGATGGAAAGAGATCGAACCCGTACTCTTCCCCTTCGGATCATGGGTTCATGTCATTCTATGGTGGGACGGAAATAAGTTAAAGTTCTTCCTCAATAATCAAGAGGCAACTAATTCCATTAATGCCAAAGGCATATTGAGTGGGGATGATATCATTTTCATGGGTGGACAAGACGGTCTGGGCTCTGGATTCTACACCGGTTCGATTGATGATTTCCGGTTTTATGCTCATGCAATCACTCCCACGGAAAGGGATGATTGTTACCTGGGAATAGGATCTCCCTTGGTTACATCATATGGCGAGGAATACTACCTGAAAATCGATACCCTGCGTGGACCGACCGACTTTAATGCATCCGGTCTCCCTGAGGGATTGGAAATCGACATGAAAAATGGAATTATTTTTGGATCCCCTGAAGCAGTGGGTAATTTCCAGGTTAGTTTACAGGCATGGAATTCATCCGGAATGGATGAAGAAAATATGACACTGTATGTTCTGCCTGGGGAGCAAAGCATTCTCTCAAGTGAGATTGGTCTGCTTCGTTACGGTGATCCACCGGTGGATTTGAATTGGACCTCGACCTCTGGTCTGCCTGTACAAATAGAGATATTGGAAGGCAACGAATCGGTTGATCTTAATGATACTCAAATGCCCTGCACCCTGACTATTTTAAAACCAGGCACGGTAAAATTACAGGCCACCCAACCAGGGGATGGAAATAGCACCTATGCACCGGCAGAAAAGATTATTACAGAGCTAATTATCTCAAAGAGAGAGTTATTAGTTCGAATTCATGACCAATACAGGAAGGCAACGGAAAGCAACCCAGAACTGACCTATGACCTCATTGGTTTCATCGGCGATGACAACAGATCGGTCCTGGATCAGAATATTTCTATTTCAGTCGGAGTCTCAGATGGATCAATCGAATCGCCCTCCCCGGTTGGAGATTATCCTATTACTGCTAATGAAGTCTTTTCTGATCTTTATTTTCTCAGTTACGCAGAAGGCTTATTGACAGTGAGTGAAAAACTCAGGCAAGAACTTATATTTGATCAAAACCTATCAAATATCTCTGCTTTATCTCCTCCGATTAATTTAGAGGGGTATTCCATTGAGGGCTTACAAAATTCCCAAGCCCACATCTTTACGGTATCCGGAGGAGAATCCACCTCTCCTTTCTACCTGTTTACCGACAGCAATGGACAAACTCCTGATTTTTCCACATTCAAGCTCATTGCCGGACAAACTTACAAATTCATTGCAGATGGTATATCAAACAGTCATCCATTTATGATCGGTGAGAGTTATGGTGACATGAATTCTTCCATGGTTACCGGAGGTCCGCTCACTGGCTCAACTGGAGAAATTTCCATCTCCATACCAGTGGGTTATCAAGGCAATCTCTTTTACTTCTGCACCAATCACTCAGGAATGCTTGCTTCCTTCACTCTAGCTGATCCTTCTGAGGATCAATCACTCACCAATTTACCTCTTTATTATGAAATCGATGATCAGGCAGTGGCCAAATTAATCGTAACCCGAGAAGATGCATTAAAATCCCACTGGAAGTTTGATCAAAGCAAGTATGCAGAAGTAGTAGATGAAACGGGTCGTAATGCTGGCACTATTTCTGGTTTAACCACGGTTGGATCTGGAAATTCTTGGATAGAAGGAAAATTTGGAAATGCTTTACAACTGGACGGAATTGATGGTCTGGTAAACTTTGGCCCCCTACAGTTGGATGGTAACTTCAGTTTTTCATTCTGGGTTAAACCAGACATCAACAGTTCGGCCGCGGGAGAAATGGTGTTACTTTCTAAATTTGGAATTTCCACCATGAATCATTTCCAGCTCCTTAAGGAGGATGGTAATGGCAGCATTAGGCTGGATTACTATCCCGATGGAGGATCAACTCCCGTTTCCTACCGAAGTGACTCCGAGATTCTCAGCGATGGGAACTGGACCTTCTTGACCCTTGCCTACCATGCAAAGGCAGGAAGGTTGGAGTTTTCCGCAAATGGAATTGTGGTTATTGATGAAGCTGATTCCTTTGAGTCAAATGGCTCCCTTCCATTCGGATTCAGATTTTCAAACCTGGCTTATGGGAGTGCATCCTCATCCTTCGCCGGCATGGTGGATGACCTCAGATACTACAGCATTTACCTAACCGAAGAGGAGATTAATGAAATCTACAAAGCAGGCGGAGGAGATTATCAAAATATTAAGATAACAGGGTTTGGATCTACGCGGATTACAGCCTTTCAAAACGGTAGCGACCTGTACGAAAAAGCAATACCTGTTTATAATTATCTAACCGTAGTAAAAGCGGATCAAACCATCGACTTCGATTCATTAATTGATCGTTCAGTTGGGGATTTCCCATTTGCTTTGGAAGCAAATGCATCTTCTGGTCTTGCGGTTGAATTTTCTGTATCCGACCTCGCTCTAGCCACTTTGAATTCTAATATATTACAGATTCGCAACTCTGGCGAATTAACCGTTACCGCTTCGCAAAGCGGTAATAATCTCTACAACCCTGCCCCAACAGTATCCCAGACTTTCTCTATTGGTTATGGCAATCTGTTTGCTGACTCTATTCCAGGGTTGGAACTTTGGCTGGATGCAACTGATATTAATTTTGATGAGACAGTCGATACTTATGATGATTTTGTGAATCAAAATAAAATCAGCCTATGGGCGGATAAATCTGGAAACTTTAACAGCCCAGTGCAGGCAACCCATAACCAGATGCCCATCTGGAAAACAAATAATGGCAATGTTCACCCCGTGGTTGAATTCGATGCAGACTCTAACCAGTCGCTTAATCTTCAGTTAGCCATCTCCGAGCCATCCTTAGTTTTCCTGGTCATTGAACAGTCCGAATCTAGAGAGACCAATCTTTTGGGAGGAGATTTATACCTAACTTCTAGCAGTGGAAACTTCCAGCTCAGTTATAATAGTGGAAATCCGTTGATTCCATCAACCAGGCCGACCAATTTGCAGGCATTAATATGTGCTGGCATTTCTGCAGGGACTCAAAATCTTTGGATTAATGGTGATCTTGCCGGGTCCAGTTCCAGTTCATCCTCGCCACAATCGATAAACAATATTGGTCAGAATTTCTCTGGACAAATTGCTGAAATTCTTATTTTCGATCAACAAGTCAGCTTCTTTAACCGTCAGAAAGTGGAGGGATACTTGTCTCACAAATGGCAACTTGTTGATTCACTTCCTGATTTTCACCCCTACTCTACCTTACCTCCATCGTTTGGCGGCAACCAATTCATTACCTGGCTCGGGGTTGAGGGCAATTCTAGTTCCGGGCTGGAAACACTACCCGTCAAGAAGGCAGACGATAATGACTTTACTCTCACCGCATTGGCATCATCTGGACTTCCTGTAATCTATGATGTGGATGATCGTAATGTGCTTACAATTGCTGGGGACCAGGCAAAAATCCTATCCCAAGGAAAAGTAATCATTACTGCTTACCAGAATGGAGACTCCCGCTACCAGGCTGCCCCGCCTCAAAGTGTTGAGCTCGAAATTATCGACTTTTCTGATCCGCTCTTTCAAAAGGATGATCAAAATATTACTTACGACCAAATTCCTATAAAAGTAAGGGAGGACCCGCCCTTCCCCATTCGAGCCTTTGCCACTTCTTCGGGTCTGAGGCATCAGGTTTACAATCTACCTGTTACCTTAAAAATTGAATCTGGTCCCGCAACCATAGATGCCAGAGGAGTGGTCACGCTTGATGGAACTGATGGCACAGTCGTGGTATCTGCAAGACAGAGTGGCAACGCTTTTGTAAATGAGGCAGAAACCATTTATATCAACATTGAGGTTTCCTCAAAAACAAGGCCCTCCATTTTATTCTCTGATTTCAAGAACGAAGGATCTCTACCATCTATAATTGCACAGCCAAGAGCAATTGTATTACCTGGTGCTTATTCAAGTAATGGAGATAAACTCGTCATCACCAGCTCTGATCCAAGCATCATCAAAGTGGTGGATAAAAATAAAATTATTGCCCGGAAAACCGGTGCCGTGACTTTAAGTTTTGATGTTCCTGCCACTACAGAATATGCCGCAGCGGTGACATTATTTAGAACGATTGAAGTGGTTGCCCCAACTAAGAATGCCTGGCTG
This sequence comes from Opitutales bacterium, assembly GCA_038106225.1. Classification (GTDB taxonomy): domain Bacteria; phylum Verrucomicrobiota; class Verrucomicrobiia; order Opitutales; family Seribacteraceae; genus Chordibacter. The sequence goes on from JAYODK010000004.1 coordinate 47,007, forward strand.
ACGATGCGTAAAAATGACCCAAGATATGCCAATCTGAAACAAAAATTTATAAACCGAAGAATTAATAAAATGCCTGAATGGACTTCCGCCCAAGCAGAGTATGAATTCGATCTCGGTCATGTAGATTCAGACGGGGATGGCTTCAGTAATATTTATGAACGGGCACTGGGCATGGATAGTCTGGCGTTTGATCGGTTCGGAGGTGCTCAACAAATTAATCCTATCAATGGAAAACCGACTATTTCTTTTGTAAAATATAAAGACCCATTGTCTTCAACTGGTGAAAATTTTGAATACATCATCGAACAAAGTAACAACTTAAAGGTGTGGAATCCAGCATCGGTAAGCCTGGTCAGCAGGATTGATATTGGGGATGAGATGGAGCGGGTTACTTATCGCTCCACTTCCTCAAAAGTTGATCCGGTGATGTTTCTTCGATTACGAATTTCTTCCCTATAGCTTCTTTCCCTCGATTTTATTCTACCTACTCTAGTCAAATAATCATTATGAAAAAAATTATTCTCTTACTGACCATATATTTCTCATTCGATTACCGGGAAAACATCCGGTCCCCCCGTTGTTGAAGAAGAAGGTAGATCTAATATAAAGGTACCCAAATTGATGCAAGTTTAGCAGATTGATAATAAAAATTCAGGCAATGAAATTTCCAAATACTCAACTATGATCGGCATCCTGAAGATGAATCAAACTTGGGGGAAATCAGCCCCTAAAGTAGCCCGTTGTTTTTTCGTCTGGGCCAGTCTTTCTATCCTGCAGAATCTATTCTCCAGTGTGCCTTCAGGCGTGGTAAATATAACTATTAAAGCGGGCTCAACTGCCGCACCCAGCTATACAATTATTTCTCCCGGAATCAAAGGGAATGTATTTTTTCAGGGAACAATTCTCTCGACCTATGAAAACAATGTTTCTTTCGATAAACTCCCTGACTTATCAAATCCCGCGATCGAGAAAGGTCCCTTCATTCCTGGTATCCTTGGTAGTTTACATGCCCGTGCTGAAGCTGTTCTTGATGAAAATGGTTCGGTTGATTATCTCACCATTGTGGATGGTGGTGCCAATTACCTTGGAGATCCTTTGGTTCATCTAACTCCGCCGGTTGAAGGGAATGGCTCATCGATGGAGTATTCCACAGCATATGCAGAGGCCGAAACTAATGCATCTACGCTAAAAGTTGACTCCTTATCGATTATTAATCCAGGTTCAGGATATATAAGTGTTCCCACTGTTACCATTGATGGTGGTCCTTATTTTTTGAGAGTTATTGAGGAAGACTCCAATTACAGCGGAATATATTTCCGCATTCTCTCAAATTCTGATGATTCATTGGAACTCAATAATTCTACAGGTCATTCTCTTGCAAATATTTTTCCCGCCGGTACGGAAGTTGAAGTTTTTAAAGGCTGGACATTAGGTTCACTGCTTGGATTTGAGACTACCCAGTTAGTCTCAGATATTAATGCTTCTTTGGCCGACTGGGTGTATGCGATTAAACAAACAAACCAGCAAGAAGGAAACTCAAGTGATTATATTCCCTATTTTCACAATGGAAATATGTGGACCCGAGTGGATTCTCCAAATGAAGATTTTAACAACCTTATTCTGTCTCCGGATCAGGCAGTAATTATATCAGGCAGGAATGATCAAAATACATCCCTCATAATTTCAGGTTCAGCCTCTACGGTACCAAGCTACTGGGAAATACCAGAAGTCGGCAAAAAGCAGCTTCTATGTAACCCGCATTCCACCAATGTTAACTTGTCTGACCTTATTCCAAATCATGCAATCACCGATGATAATTCATCGGTAAACTCTCATCTTCTTTTAGCCCATATTGATCAGGATAAAGCAGATAATATTCAGATTCTTAAATCCTCTATCTGGTCTACTTTTTGGCATGATGGAACCAACCTCAACATTACTAAACCGGCTCAAATTTCTGCTCGGGCAGGAAGTGGTATTGGTGGTGCCTTGACCGTCAATGATTTTTCGATGTCTTCTGGAAGTATTGAATCTTTAACCAATCCATTAAGTGGTAATGTTGTGGTTACCTCTACAGATCATGGATTATCAAATGGTTTTAAAGTTACCATTTCTTCCGCCCTTGGCCGGTTAACCAACGATGAAAAACTTCAAATTAATGCCACTGGAGATTTGGTTGAATCAGGAGAGGGCCTGGTGGTGGAGTCATCAGTAAATGGTATTTGGGAGGTGATTAACTGTACCAGCGACACCTTTGAACTGAATGAATGCACATCCAACTCGGATTTCCTGAATGATAGTAATGCAACCTGGTCAACCGGAGATTCAGGCGAGGGATATGACACCAATGTTAGTTTATCTATTCTTGGTGGTGGCGGACGCGGTGCCAAAGCTTACGGAATAGTAGAGAATGGAAAAATTGTATCGATTGCTCTTCAACAGGGTGGCTTTTTTTATCATCAAACACCAGAAATCACAGTTCATCCAGGCGGTTGGAGAATGATAGGCAAAGGAAATTCTCCCCTTAATGATCTGACCGTTCCTGCTGGGTCAGGAGTTCTGATTATTCGCAAACATCCCTTTGGCATATCTTCACAAATCCCGCTCAAATCATTTAAGTGATCCTCTGGTTTGAAAATTTAGGAAACCTGGTGGGCATCAACATCTAAAATATCGATAATTTCTCTATCAATTGGAAATTCGTTACGTATTTTATGAATCTGGGATAAACAATGACTCACCGAAGAGCTTAGATAAAATAAATGATACCGGTAATATCCCTTGATTTTGGCAAGAGGGGTTGCGGCGGGCCCTTTTATCTCCACACCATAGAGTTTTGATTGATCCAATTGTTTTCTCCACTGCTCGGCATAAAAACGGGTTTTTTCCTCCCCTCGTCCCCTGAAAACATGACGAATCAGATGCCGGTAAGGCGGATAATTCAACTCCTTCCGGAGGGCTAATTCCTCTTCTAAAAATGCTTCCAGTTCGGCCCTCCGGGCAAATTGGATACAACTTTCATGAGGTGCGTAGGTCTGGACATATACTTCCCCAGCACGCTCTCCCCTTCCCGCCCGACCAGCTACCTGCACCAAAATCTGAAAAGCTCTTTCTGAAGCCCTGAAATCTTCCATTCTTAAGGGAAGATCTGCATCAATAACACCAACCAAAGTAACCCGGGGAAAATCCAACCCCTTAGCAATCATCTGTGTGCCTACCAGCACATCGATTTTTCCCAGTCTGAAATCTCTTAGAATCTCCCTGAATAGATTTTTTTTTGTCATCACATCAGCATCCACCCGGACCACCCTTGCACGCCTGGGCATCACCGACTCAACCAAATCCTCAATCCTTTGAGTGCCATGTCCCTTTTTTCGAATATCAAGCGAGTTGCAATTTCCGCAAATTTGCGGAGCAGGCTTACGATAACCGCAGAGATGGCAGTGTAGATAATGATCAGTACGGTGATAAGTCATCGCAATACTACAATCTCTGCAGGTTTCAACCTCTCCACACTCCGTACAAAACATGGTGGTATTAAATCCTCTGCGATTTAAAAACAATATACTCTGCTCCCCGTTCTCGAACCGTTGCCTAAGTGCCTCGATCAACGTTTGGGAAAGAATCGGTGGAGTCTTTTGCTTAATCGATTCACGACGCATATCAATTAAATGAACCAAGGGCAGCTCCCGCCCGTCTATGCGTTGAGAAAGTATAGATTTTTTGTATTTTTGGAGCTCCACATTCCTGGCAGTCTCCAGGGAGGGTGTCGCAGAACCCAGTAAACAGACTGCCTTGTTTAAATAGGCCCGGTAAACCGCCACATCCCGTCCATGATAACGGGGTGCATCTTCCTGTTTGTATGCAGGTTCATGCTCTTCATCCACCACCACGAGCCGTAAGTTTTTGACCGGAGCAAACACAGCAGAACGTGCACCCACCACAATTCTTGCTTTTCCCAGAACCAAACTTCGCCAAGCATCTAATCGCTCCCCCGCAGACAAATGACTATGCCAAACCACCACCTGTTCTCCCATTTTTCCAAATCGGGAACGCAACCGGTCGACAGTTTGCGGAGCCAGAGCTACCTCGGGCACCAAAAATAATACCCCACCGCCTTCCTCCAGTGCCCTTTCCATCGCCTGACAATATACCTCCGTCTTGCCTGAACCTGTAACTCCCTGCAAAAGCCGGGCATGAAACTCGCCTGTATTTAAATCCTCAAAAATCTCCTCTTTTGCCTGGGATTGCTCTTGAGTCAGCTCCCTCAAAGATTCAACGATTTCATCAGTCTTTTCGCTCCATTGATCCGCGTATGCATGACGCTCCACCTCTGCAACCGTTTGTCTTACCAATCCTTTGCTGATTAGTGCGTTGATTACAGCAGGGGAAATTTTCCATTTTTTTGCCCAGTTTACTGCATCCACTTTTTGCCCGGAAACCTCTTTTAGCTTAGCATATGCCTGCCTTTGCTTGGGAGACCGGTCAAGTAACTTTGCTGAATCTGAATCAGGTAGAATGACTGGCTCTATCATTCTTCGGGTTTTGGCATTCATTCCATCTCTTACGGACGCTGGAATCATAGCCCCAAAGGTACTTTCCAGAGAACATGCATAATAGGATGACAACCATTTTGCCAGCGAGACAAGTTCTGGACTGAGGACTGGTTCCGGTTGCACCAAGGCGGAAACAAAGCGTAGTTTATCGTTTGGGGGGCAATGTTGAGGTGAGAGAGAGGAAACCACCCCGATTACCCTTCTAGAACCAAGAGGGATACGGACCAGCGAACCGATCTGCACACAATCATATAAACTTTGCTTGGCCCCGTAAGTAAGCGGATGATCAAATCCTCCAAGGGGAAGGACTTCAACAAGGAGAGCCATATTTAAAGAACTTCTCATATCCCCCGAAAATCATAACAGAGCAACCGACTGGGCAAGCCACTCAACCGGTCGGTATCATTTTGCATAATATAGAGCAGTCCATTACTTAAGGCAGGCAAAGTCCAGCTTTCGGGTGCGAAAAAGAGTTGTGCTTGTTGCTCTATTTTCCAACCACTTGGTGAGAAATCTGCACGGATTAACGATCCAAATTCAGAAAGACATATGAATTTTTCTTCTACCCAAAGTAGACTGGCACGGAACAATTGTAAGTTCATCTTTCTTCCGCCTATATCTGTCTGCCATCCTACAGGCTCTTTCCATAGGACTTGCCCAGATTTCCAATCGAGACAGAAAACTTCCGCTCCTTGTTGATGTCTTCCTGAAACTCCATACAGATATCCATTCCTTTCCACCGGGGTCATCCAATGAATTCCGATCTTTTCATTTTGCCAAACCACTTCATGGGAAAAATCTTCTGCAATCCGTAAAACCACTGATCCTTTATCATAACATTCCGACAAAAACACAAAGCCATCCCCCAGATGAATGGGGGGACAAGCGGTGGCGGATTCGTATTTTTTTGACCGCCATGGGAAACGAACCAACCTTTTCCCATTTTCCGGTTCAAAAATTAATAAACCTCCGGATGCTGGTTTACTTTCCCCTCCAGTCATTGCCATACAAATGGTTCGGTCATGCATCCTGGCAAGGGTCGGCGAAGAATAACTCGCCCCCCATTCATCTTCGAGAACCCAGAGAGTGTCCCCAGTTGCAAGATCGAAACCCGCAATGCATTCACCCCTTCCTCCTCCGAGGTTCAGTATTAATGTATTTCCTGAGACAATCGGATTCGATCCTTTTCCAAAAAAATACTTTGGAACATCATACTCACTTTTCAGATCGCGCTTCCAGAGAAGTTTTCCGGATTTTAAATCCAGACAGGTTAGCCAGGCAGTAACCCCGTGCACATAGACCCTTTGATTATGAATCACTGGACTTGCCCTGGGTCCTGCTGAATATCCATAACGGTCCTTATATTCCACCGAATAAGCATATTCCCAGATCAGATCGCCCGATTGCGCATTTCTTGCCTCCACCAACTCTTGGCCTTTTAACCGGTGAAAAAGTACCAGAATATTTCCCACCACTGCTGGAGAGGCATATCCATCCCCTTTTTCCACCGCCCATATTAATTTTGGGCCGCCTAAAGGCCATTGCTTGATTAGTGAAGTTTCCATAGATCTGGCATCATCATCTGGCCCGTTAAATCTCGGCCAGTCAGTAGTCACGGCAGTTTTCGATATGGGCTTGGGATTCTCAAATTTGACCAGTCTGTCTGCTGCGTAGAGCGAAAATGTACCGAAGAAAAGAAGCATGGATTTTAAAAAAATGATCACCGCACAAGCATTCTTCGATTCCGCCCTTCTCTTCAACCCGAAATCAACTTATTCCTATGTTAAGGATATTGGGCGCAAAACATTCTCGCACCCTTTAGACAATCCATCTATGGAAGAATGTACAGTCATGAAAGATTCTATCCATTTCATGCCCTCGGTATTTAGGGAACGTAACCGGCGCAAAAATGCGACCCGTCTTTTTCGCTTCTTTTTAGTTCTTGCCCTATTTGTTGTCATTTACATGAACCTCTACCGCACCTTTATGGGTAATGAGCGGGGCGGTGCCTATATTGGTTGGGTAGAATCCTTCTACTGGGTGCTCACCACTATGTCTACTCTGGGCTATGGGGACATCACATTTTCCGGTAATACCGGACGGCTCTTTTCCATGGCAGTAATGTTTACCGGAGTATTTTACCTCTTTATCGTTCTACCATTTGCATTTATGGAGTTTCTCTACAAGCCATTCCTGGAATACCAGTCAGGTGCAAGGGTACCCAAAAAATATGACCCGGGTGAGCAAAAACATGTAATCCTCACCCATTATGATTCAATTAGTCATGCACTAATGGAAAAACTCTCCCAGTTTGGATACCCCTTTGTATTGGTAATCGATAAATTAAAGGAAGCTCAAAAATATCACGATATGGGCATACCGGTTATGTTTGGATCGATAGAGGATCCAGAGACTTTTCAGGCAGCAGGAATCAAGAATGCGGCCATGGTGGTAGCAACTGATGATGATATTCGTAATGTCAATGTAGCCTTTAGGGCACGAGATGTGGACCCAAAACTCCCCATTGTTGGAACATGCAACAATCAAAGCTCGGAAGATATTATTGAACTGGCTGGGGCAAATCATGTTATTCGCATTGCCAAGCAAATGGGTAGTTTCCTAGCCCGTCGAATTTCTTGCACCGATAATAATACCCATGTAATCGGTTCATTTGGAGAAGTATTAATTGCCGAGGCTACTGTTCATGGCACACCTTTGGTTGGTAAACAATTGCAGGAGACCACCCTGAGAGAGGAATATGGAGTCAATGTGGTTGGTGTATGGGAGCGCGGGAATTTCGAAACCCCGGAACCCTCAACCATGCTTAACAATCATACCGTGCTTTTGCTTGCTGGCACCCAGGGTAGTTTTGATAAATATGATCACGACTTCCGAAACTTCAGTTCCAATAGTGCTGCGGTTATTATTATAGGTGCAGGCCGGGTGGGCAGGGAAACCGCCAAGACTTTACATGAAATGAATGTTCCCTACCGGGTGATCGAGACTGATCAGAAGAAAGCAGGAATGGTGGATAATTCCATCCTGGGGGATGCCTCCGAAAAAGCAGTCCTTGAACGGGCTGGTATCAATAAAGCACCGGCAGTAGTCATTACCAGTCACAATGATGAGAGTAATATGTATCTCACTATTTATTGCAGAAAATTAAGACCAGACATTCAAATTGTAAGCCGGGCATTTCTGCACCGAAACGTTGAACCTCTCCACCGCGCTGGAGCTGATTTTGTAATGTCTCAGGACTGGATGGGGGCAAACACCATCTTTAATCTCCTCAACCGTGCGGAAATCTTAATGATCACTGAGGGATTGGATGTATTCAGTCAGAAAACACCTAAATCTCTTGCTGGAGTTTCGGTAAAAGATTCCAAAATACGCGAAAAAACCGGATGTAGTATCGTGGCAATCAGGGGAGATGCTGGGACAATTATTACTCCCTCCCCTGAAGATCAGTTTTGCGAGGATGGGGAAATTATTTTAATTGGTAGTGAGGCAGCTGAAAAATCTTTTGAATCAAGATTTCGTTCCTGACTGGATTAATGCATTTTCCTTCTCCTGAATAAATCAGGTATTTATTTTGAAACTCTTAGGGTGGACCCAGCAAGGTCACTCCGATCGAGTGGCGGATAGCATACCATGAAATTATTTTCATCAATCAGATTAAATGTGTAGTGGGTAACCCTGGGAGGTAAAGTTGCCTCAACTTTTGCCGGACTCTTACTGGTTGCATCAAAAATTTTCGCATCATGTGGAAACCACTCACTATCCGGACTGTCTCCATTAAATGAGTAAATCACTTTGGCACTGACTAGCTTTGCCCCATTTTCCTGATATCTCAGTCGTACCCGGCGGTTGGTCCTTTGCTGGTCTATGACTGACAAAATCTTGCCTGCACCCGGCATTTTCACCTTTGTGCAACCCGGATTGTAGTTCGTCATCCCAGCATTCATAGACTTTAAAAAGGACAACAGCTCATTTTCCATCATCTCTGCGATTTTTGGTCTTTCCTTACTTAAATCCTTGGCTTCCTCCCAGTCCATCCGCTTGCCTGTAGCATCATACAATTGATAAAGTTCAAGGCGTTGTCTCTCAAATGGATGATTGTAAATCAGTTTGTATCCGTTTTTTAAATGGGCAGATTGCTGACAATATCCATTGGGAAAATGCCAGAACATTGACTCCCTAGGTTTATTTGTTCTCACATCCATAACCTTGGCAGCATTAGTTGGATCCTCCCGGAGCAATGAACCGAGGTCACTCCCATCTAGAATTTGCTTCGCGGAATTTGGTGTACCCGTCCACCCAAGAATCGTGGGGTAAAAATCAAGCCCATTCACCACTACCTCACTCCTTATGCCAGCCTGGATTCGCGGACCGGAGATAAGGAACGGCACCCGGATGCCACCCTCCCGGACATGAATCTTCCCTTTATCCAGAGGATAATTATCGGTGAATACGATATTGGAATACCCTTCCATTCCGCCATTATCAGAGCTAAAAATCACATAGGTATTTTCGATCAGTCTGTGACCGGGCCATCGGGGATCCTCGGTCTTCTCCAAATACCCGATTAAGTTGCCCACATAATAATCCAGAGTTTCTACCATTGCACAGTAGTAGGGATTTCTTTGCCCATCCAAAGTCCATCCTCTGGGATCCTCAGGATATTTCACTTTCAATTTGTCACAGTATTTTTCCAGCAACTGCTTGCTTCTTGTCTGAATGGGTGTATGCACCAACCAACTTGCGTAATAAAGAAACATCGGTTCATTTTTGTTTTCGGAAAGAAACCGTAATGCCTCCTCCGTTACATGGTCCCGGGGGTATCCATTCTCATCCAAACGGTATGGGTCATTCGATTGTCTCGTGGCAAATCCTTCAAGTCGGTTGGGCATTCCATTCTGCACCCCTCTTGCCATGGAATTCCCGTGATAATGACTGGTAAAATCAAAGCCCTCATCTACTGGTTGAGGAAAAGAATAATGATTTACTGCGATGTGCCATTTTCCCACATGTCCGGTTTTGTATCCGTTGGATTTGAGAGCCTCTGCAATGGTCACATTTTGAGTGTCCATGCCTCCCCGGCACCAGGGAGAGATAAAGGAATTTTGCGGATGATGTGGGGCAGGTGGTTTCCCTGATGCGACTGTGGTGCTCATAGTCCGGGCAGGGTGCTTTCCACTCATGATCGCACACCGACTCGGACTGCACACCGGTGATGGCGAATATCCATTAGTAAAAAGCACTCCCCTTTGGGCTAGCTTGTCGATATTAGGTGTCTCATAGGGACTGGGCTCATCCACATCATAACTGACCACATCCTGCCAGCCTAGGTCATCCACCAGCATCAGCAGTACATTTGGCTTGGACGGGCGGTCTGCTTGCCCCAAGAGACTGCATGCAAATCCAGTAAACAAAAAAGGAATAAAAAACATTTTCAATTTTATCATCTTCTTACCTGTCCCATTTTTGAGGGAATAAAATCCACCCGGGTAAACTTGTTCAACCGTGGAATGTTCACAGTTAAAATACCTTCTTTAACCCGATATGGTCCAAGTTCATAAAGCTCGATATCCACATCTTCGCCCGTAGACGGATTAATGTTTTTGGTGATGATATCGACCTTGTAAAAGGATCCGTCCCTGAAACCTTCCCCCTGAAAAGATTTGCGGGATTTTGCATGATTAAATCGCTTTCCGGCCTGCACAGTTGCAGGAATAGTTACTTCAACCGGAGTCCTGCCAGTCCCACCGCTGGAGTAGATCAGGTTGGTGAAGATTTTCTTGGTACGATTCCAGGTCGATACACGGTAGCGCTCATTCCCAGTGTATCCCTGCCCAGACACAATAAGGTCATTTCCAACCTCACCAGCAAGGGCATGTCGAATCACTTCATCCCTCCCCCCACCAGCTTGGGCAAACCACTGCCAGACATAATACATTAAATGATTAGGGTCAGACGGTACCTGATAATCCTTTATAGTAAAAATTTCTCCCTGCCCATCAGCCACAGTAAAACTATGATCACCCCCTCGCAGGGAAACCTTACGGGTAATCACAGCCGGCCCGCCATCGCTAGCAGGAATCACCAGGTCAGGACGCAACTCTCCCACCCGACCGTTGTAATCTCTCCTTTTGGTCAATCCCATCGACCATGGGCTCTCATTATCCGTCCATAAAAAATTCATCACATTCATTCCCCGCTCCATACACTGCCCCATCAATGTGAGGGTCTTGTGAAAACCATCAATTTCATTTCTTAACCCGTCGCCGTTTACATCCGCACTGAGTATCATGGTGCCCAAGTTTCCATCATCCCAATTAACCCAAGCTTCTGCGGATACAATTGGTTTCCACCAATATCCTTCACGGTCCAGTTTCTGGCGGAAAAGATCATAATTCCCCCAAGTGGATGTCACAAAGCTGCCATCCATCATCCCATATCCATCGTGATGGTCAGAGACATTGATGTTCAAACAGTCCACCAATTCCATCAAAGTTTGGTTCTTCACCTTTTGTTCAAGGTAATCATTGACCGCCCGGCCACCCCTTCCATCCAGTCCACCAATTACGGGGCATCCCTCGCAAGGCGAAGTCCCGGAAGTCGAAATAAGCACGGGAATAGCAGGTTCCTCGTTGTAAACAGCCCTTACTGCCTTGGCTCCCTTAATAAAAATTTCGTTGTGCAAAAACTCCACATCCGCACCCGGAAGTATGCTTTTTAAATTGGTCTCATGTCCAAGCTGCCAGGAATGTACCCGTCCCTTGAAATGTTTGGCCAGCCGGGTCATGAAGGCACTAAAAGAGTCTGGTTTCGGACGCTTCTCTCCATTGGGTGCCACCTCAGCCGCCCATCCTGGGAATCCATAAAAAACAAACTCCACAAACAACCCATCCCGGTTGGCAGCACTTACCACATCATCAAACATCTTCAAACCGCTGGACGGTTTTTCTTGGTAATTACAATTTGCTTCATTTGGTTCAACCTGACTCCATGCTACCCAGAACATCACATAACTGCTATGCTCAGACAAAATCGGCCGGGTCAATTCATAGGCATTATTCAATGGTCTGGAAGCGGAAGGCTGCCAGCGTACCCCCACTTGCATATGATCAGTGGTCCACTGATATGCCGGACTGGCATTCACCAACTGGTAGAGCCCACTGATGATCAGGGCTAAAAGGAAATTTCTTAAAGGTCTTGCTGAAAGAGAGTTCATGGACGAATGGGTTCTGAAAGGCAAAAGTAAACTAACCCTACCTTTTTCAATCTAACAAGGTTTATTCATTCGATCTTGGAATCTTTTTCGGTCATCTTCTCTCTTTTGATCCCAAAAATCGTGCCCACCTCCAAAGAAAAAAACAAGGTATCCTCGCAAACATTCCGGCTCGACCTCATCAACAGTTCATTGGGTGGCATCCTGGAGGTTGGTTTTGGTACCTTTGCAATTCTTATAGCCATCCGCTTTCTTCAGGCACCAGATTTCATCAAAGCAGTGCTCGCCTCTGGAGTTTCGGCAGGGCTTCTATTAGTCCCCCATATGCAGAGACTGGCTGCCTGGACCAAGCTATCGGCCAGCCGGTTCTCTGCTTCCCTAATGTTCTTCTCCTCTGCACTTTTATTTTGTTCCGGATACTTCTGCTTAAATCACCTTTGGCTACTTGCTTCAGCACTGTTTCTTGCACAAGTATGCTTTTCCCAGCTTCCTGGATTGATGATTCAGGTATATTCCAGAAACTATGCTTCCAAGGAGAGGGGTAAACGCTTATCCTGGAATTTTATCTTCTCTGCACTGATCGGAATGATTTTATCCTACAGTGGAGGAAGCTATCTGGATGCAGAGTCCACTGACCCCGCACTTATTTTTAAAATCATGGGCATGGTCGCACTGGCCTCTTCACTGGCACTATTTCTTATTCCCTCAGAACCCATTGAAAAGGGAAACCGTACCCAGGGATTACTCGACAGTCTTTTATTACTTAAAGAGGACCGGCTTTTTGCGAATATGCTATTGGCATGGATGATTATGGGACTGGGAATCATTATGACACTTCCTTTGCGGATAGAATACCTCGGTGGAGAAAGTGGGCTCAACCTTAGCAATGAACAAATTGCTTTAGTTACAGTGGTGGTTTTTTCTGTCGCCCGTATCCTGAGCTCGCGTCTATGGGGAGAATTATTCGACCGTATACACTTTCTTTCGTACCGGATCTCCCTGAATCTTCTACTCATTTCTGCGACCTTGGTATATTTTCATGCAGAAGATATTCTTGGCGTCTGCATCGGTGCAGCCTTGGCTGGTGTGGGGGTTGGTGGATCTAAGATTGCCTGGAGTTTATGGGTTACCAAACTAGCACCATCTGGAATGGAGGCCAGGTATATGGGTGCTCATGTTGCTCTCACTGGTCTGCGTGGAGCCATTGCCCCTTTTCTAGGATACTGGTTACTGGGAATGCTTGGATATCAGGGGGTGGCATGGTTTTCTGCAGCTCTTGTCACCCTATCCACTATGCTTTTTCTCCGTTTATTTTCGCAACCCAGAATAAACCATAGCAGGCTCTAATTTTTTAACTCCAATGAGTTGTCGATTGACTGAAACTTACTGCCTGATTTCATGTAGTCCATGAGAATTTTCCTTTCTATATTTGTATCCATTCTTGTTCTGGTAGTCTCAGTCTCAGCAAAGTCGAGAGTCGGGGAGTACTTTCTTGGATTTGGGTACAGCATTGCGGATAGTGAATCAGATGACAGGGAGGGAGATTTCTTTCGTCTCACCGCACAAGCTCCCAATAACCAAAATTCAGATGTCGGAGTATATTTTGATTACGGAACCATGGAGATTGCCGGAAAAGACGCCTCCTCCTGGAACCTTGGTGCCGATTATATTGGCTACCTCGATGGCCTGGGGCGTTCGATCCGGATAATTCCTTACCTTGGTGCCGGAATTGGATACCTGAATGATGAAAAGCCAATACGTTTAGGGGAAGATGGCTTTACCTGGAGCTTGCAAACCGGAGTGGAAGTTGGGTTATCAAGGTCTTTGTCCCTTAATCTTGGTGGCAGATTTTTTGGAATCTGGTCTGATTTTGGTGAAAATGAATTTACTGCCGATGCTGCAATCGGTTGGTGGTTCAATCATGTTCACGGAATTAGCATAGAATATCAGCGTGCATTTGAGGCAGAACTTAACTTTTTCACGCTGAAGTATCTTTACTCCTGGCAGTAAGGATAAAGCAATTTCGAGTGGAGGGCGTTTGATTGAGCATTCAATCCTGGTTTGAGGACTGTCCGGACCGCCAAAACAAACCCGGTTTAAAGTGGGGAAAATACGCGGGCCGGGATGTTATTCCCCTTTGGGTTGCCGATATGGACTTCCGGGCTCCTCCCTCGGTCATTGAAACTGCACGAGTAGAAGCTGAATTTGGCAATTATGGATATGCCAAAGCTCACCCAGGACTGATCGACTCAGTGGTCAACCATTGCCAATCCTTGTATGATTGGAAAATTGATCCCAATTGGCTGGTTTGGTTGCCCGGCATGGTATGTGCACTGAATGTTTGCTGCCGAATGCAACAAGGTCAGGCAAAACAGGCCATCACCCATATTCCGGTTTATCCCCCTTTTCTATCCGCTCCAGGGAATTTCGGTCTGGATTGCTCCCAGCTCCCTCTAAAATTGGAAAATAATCGATTCTCCATGGATTTTGAATTAATGGAAAACACCCCCACCCAGCCGGGCGATCTTTTCATGCTCTGTCATCCCCATAATCCAGTGGGTACTGCATTCACCCGCAAAGAACTGGTCCGTTTTTCAAAATGGGCAATAGAACGGGAATTAGTCATTTGCTCCGATGAGATTCATTGCGACCTTTTACTTGAAGAAGAGCTTCGTCACATCCCAATGGGAAACCTAGATCAAGAAACTGCCAACCATACCATCACCCTGATGGCTCCAAGCAAAACATATAATCTACCTGGCTTTGGCTGTTCTTTTGCGATTATTTCCAGTGCCGATCTTCGTATACGCTTCAAGAAGGCAATGGCTGGCATTGTGCCAGATCCTGCAGCAATTGGCTTTCATCTAACCGAGTCGGCCTATCGAGACGGGGAGGAATGGCGCCAGTCCCTGATAAAATATCTTCGAGCGAACCGGGATTACACGATGTCCAGATTGCAAACCATGCATGGTCTCCTCCCCTACTCTCCCAGTGCCACCTATCTCCTGTGGATTGATGCCCGCAAACTACCTGTGAAAAACCCTCATCTTTTTTTTGAGGAACATGGAGTTGGACTATCTGACGGAAATGATTTTGGGGCTCCCGGTTTTCTGCGTCTTAACCTTGGATGTTCTAGGAGTTTACTGGAACAGGCACTCGACCGAATGGAACGGGCATGTTCCGGATTGGTTGGATAATGAGTCCACCAAGTTCGGAAAAGGAAAAATCAATCAGGCTCGAAAAATTACGGGCCGAAATTGTCCGGCACGATGAACTCTATTACCGGCTGTCCAATCCTGAAATTTCTGATCAGGCGTACGATCAAAAAAAGAAGGAACTGGACAGCTTAGAGGCTGAACTGGATCCCCTTGGTCTCTTTTCTCTAACCAATCAGTCAACTGATCAACCAACCAGCCCTCAAGTGGGGGACGATCGCCTGGAGGCTTTTTCCTCACACCGCCATCTTCAGCCGATGCTCAGTCTGGACAACACCTATGATGAGAGTGAGTTTTTTGAATTTGATCAACGACTGCAAAGAATTTTCGGAACTGCTGATCTTTCCTACATCGTAGAGCCAAAAATTGATGGAGTTGCAATCTCCCTTACTTATGAAAACGGCAGGCTAACGACTGCCACCACCCGGGGCAATGGAGTGGAGGGAGATATAGTTACTCAAAATATTTTGCATATCTCAGGACTACCTGAACTTCTTTCCGGCGGACAAGTTCCTCAACTTATTGAAATACGTGGAGAGATTTATATGAGCCACGAGGAATTTGAACGTATCAATGCGGAAAGAGAGAAAAATAATCTCCCATTGTATGCCAACCCCCGTAATCTTGCTGCAGGAACTGTCAAGCTACTTGACCCTAAAGAGGCAAAACAAAGGAAGCTTGAAATTGTTCTCTATGGCATGGGTGCCTGTCTCCCCGAAAACCGTTTCTTAAATCTTTCCCAATTCCATCAGGCTCTGCTCGAGTGGAAAGTGCCCGCGGTGGAATATTTTCGTAAAGTAGACCATGCCAAAGGTGCTTGGCAATCCATCATGGACCTGGATAAATTGCGACACGGGTACGGTTATCCTACTGATGGTGCGGTAATTAAACTGGATTCTTTTGCTCAGCATGCAGAGGCTGGGGCAACCGCAAAATCGCCCCGGTGGGCTATTGCTTACAAATTTGAGACCGAATGTCAGGAGACCACCCTGGAAGCGATTCATCTGCAAGTTGGCAGAACGGGCACAATCACTCCCGTAGCCTGGCTCTCACCTGTACAACTTGCGGGCACCCGGGTTTCCCGTGCCAGTTTGCACAATGCCGATGAGATTGCCCGTAAAGACATCCGGGTGGGCGACCGGGTAATCGTGGAAAAAGCCGGAGAAATCATTCCTCAGGTTGTCGAGGTTATCCTCAATAAAAGACCCCCTGATTCCGTACCTTTCTGCTTTCCCCAAACATGTCCATCCTGTGAATCTGCTCTCACGAGGATGGAGGGAGAGGCTGCCTGGAAGTGTCCGAATCAAAACTGCTCGGAACAAGTCAAAGGTAGATTGAAGTACTTCGCTTCACGTGGGTGCATGGATATTGATCATCTGGGAGAAGCGGTGGTTGAACAACTGGTTGATCAAAATTTGGTGATCCGCTCATCAGACCTCTATCGCCTGACCAGAGAACAGGCCCTTTCCTTGGATGGATTTGCAGAAAAATCTGCCGAAAACCTCATCCGTTCTATCGAGAAAAGTAAACAGCAAGAACTATGGCGTTTAATTTGTGCCCTGGGAATCAAACATGTGGGAGCGGCTGCTGCCAAGGATCTTGCCCGTTCGTTCCGTTCGCTCAACCGTCTGGCAGATACCCCGTTCGAACAATTAATTGCGATCGATGGCATAGGGGAAGTTATGGCCCAAAGTATCATAGAATTTTTTAAGAATACGGATAACCAAATACTTTTGGAAGAGTTTGATTCTCTTGGGATATCACCAGAACTTGAAATCAATGAGTCCATTGGCACTCCATGGGCTGGGAAAATTTTTGTGCTTACCGGTACACTCTCCTTGATGACCCGGGAAGAAGCAGGCTCCAGAATCGAAGCATTGGGTGGAAAAGCAACTTCAAGCGTCAGCAAAAGAACAACCTATTTGGTCGCCGGTCCCGGAGCCGGTTCCAAACTGGACAAAGCTAAGGAAATGGGAGTGCCCGTGCTGGATGAACCTGGCTTTTTTGCCCTGCTCGAAGATCCAGGAACTGCCTGAACCCTCTGTCTAATTGAGAGAAATAGGATTGAGAATTATTCATTCTCATCTAAGTTAATCTATTCCATACCAGTTCTTTAGATTATGCCTACCCTCAAAAATTCCGGGTTTGATCCCGTAGAAGATGCGATATCTGATATTGCCAATGGGCACATGGTCATTGTGACCGACGATGAGAACCGGGAAAACGAAGGTGATTTAGTGATGGCTGCATCCAAGGTTACCCCTGAAGCAATCAATCATATGATCGCTCATGCCCGCGGCCTCATCTGTGTCCCCCTTCTGAGTAATCAACTAAAAAAACTGGGAATATCGAGCATGGTCCCTCACAACCGTGAGGCTCAGCGGACAGATTTTACTGTATCCGTCGATGCAGCTGAGGGAATAACCACCGGAATCAGTGCTTTTGACCGGTCTACAACTATCAAAATTCTGGCCAATCCATCCGGTAACCCTGAGGAACTTGTTCAACCAGGGCATGTTTTTCCCCTGCGTGCCCGCTCCGGAGGAGTTCTCGAAAGAGCTGGACATACTGAGGCAGCAGTTGATCTGGCATCCTTGGCGGGATTACACCCAAGTGGGGTAATTTGCGAAATCCTCAAGGAAGACGGCACCATGGCCCGCCTGCCTGACCTTCGGAGGCTTAAAAAAAAGTGGGGGATAAAGCTTATATCGATAGCCTCACTCATCGAATACCGTCACCAGCGGGAGCGCTTAATCAGCAAGGTAAGTGAATCTGAATTCCCCACCAAATTTGGAAATTTTCAACTACATGTGTTCTCCAGCGTGCTCGACCGGCGGATTCATTATGCCTTAACCTTAGGAAAAATTTCCAAACGATCCACTACCCTGGTTCGGGTTCAGTCTGCTAATGTTTTGACCGACGCACTTGGCCTTAGTACCGAAGGACGTCCGGGTAGTGGTATCGAAGAAGCACTGCAAGTCATCGCCCAAAATAAGTCCGGTGCACTGATCTACCTTGAACCCCGACGTAAGGATGCGAAGGAAATGGTTGGGTCAGAACTGAATCCCGGGAAAATGGACTTTCGAGACTATGGAATTGGTGCCCAAGTACTGGCTGCACTGGGTATTAAAAAACTCCGGCTTCTTACCCGTGACCGCCGCCGCGTGGTAGGTTTAGAAGGATACGGCCTGCAAATTGTCGAGCGTACCCTGCTTACATAACTTTTTTATGAGCACCGATTCGCCAAGCACTACAAACATTGATCCTTCTCCTTTTTCATTTGGCATTGTTTGTGCCCGTTTCAATGAAACTCTGACCAGGCATCTTCTCGATCGGGTCGTGCAAGTCTTGCAGGAAAATGGCAAACCTGCGGACCTGGTAACTGAACGGGTGCCTGGATCCCATGAAGTACCGGCTGGACTTTCCCTGCTTGCAGAAAGCGGACGTTTTTCCTGCTTGATCGGATTGGGAGTGGTGATCAAAGGATCCACTTCCCATCATCACCTGGTAGCAGAATCCGCAGGTCACGCCATTCAATCACTGGTTCTCAAACATAATTTACCTATTATCAATGGAATCGTGGTTACTGATGATCTGCCAACTGCTGAGGAGCGGATTACCGGGAAATTGGACCGTGGTCGGGAATTTGCCCATGCCGCTCTGGAAATGGCAAAATTTCGTCAGCAATGGATTTAGATCTTATCGTTAATCCGGAATGGAGCCAGCGCCGGCAAAACCGTACCGCTGCCTTCCGGTTTCTTTACCAGTGGGAACTCAATCCTCCAGATGATCTCGCTGCCGAACTCCATGAATTCCTTGATAGACTGGAAAAAGACGAGGGCTACTTCAGCTATGCCATTGAATTGGTGGATGGCATTCTTGATAAACTTGAACCAATTGATTCCTTAATTAATGAACTTGTAACCAACTGGGAATTTTCCCGTATTGCCAAAACCGACCTTGCTATTCTTCGCTTGGGCATTTTCGAAATTCTTTACCGCCTGGATGTTCCTCCGGTTGTGGTAATCGATGAAGCACTTGAAATCAGTAAGGATTTCTCCTCCGACAATTCGCGCAAATTTTTGAACGGGGTGCTCGATCAGGCAAGTAAAAGAAGTGGCCGGCCCAACCGCGAACCGCTTGTCTGATAAAATTTACAAAGCCCAAAAATATTAAGCTCGGCCAATCCCTTGTGCACGGTATCCAATTTTTCTCAGTTCTTCGAGATCGAGCAGGTTCCTGCCATCAAACAGGATCGCCGGTTGTTGCATTTTCGAATATATCGAAGCATAATTCAAATTCTTAAACTCATCCCATTCAGTCAGTAACGCAATGGCGTGGGACTGGTCACATGCCTGCTCGGCAGAGTCACAAAATTCTATTCGTCCCTCGGCTTCGTCTTCAGACCAATCCAGCGTAGATAAAATACTGCCCTTGGTGACCCGTGGGTCATAGATCGCCAGGTTTGCTTTTTCCTCAAGTAAACGGCTGCATATTCCAATCGCAGGAGATTCCCTGGCATCATTGGTGTCTTTCTTGAAAGCATAGCCTAGCACCGCAATCCGTTTTCCCGAGACCGTGTTAAACATTGAATCCAGTAACCGCGTAACAAATCGTTCTTTCTGATACTCATTCATCCGGATCACCTGCTCCCAGTACTCCGCAACTTGTGGAAGATCGAAATGTCTGCAAAGATAGCAGAGATTAAGAATATCCTTTTGGAAACAAGATCCACCAAACCCGATCGAACTCTTTAAGAATTTTGGACCAATCCGGCTGTCAGTACCGATTGCCCGTGCCACCTCATCCACATTCGCCTCAGTAGCCTCGCATAATGCGGATATTGCATTGATGCTTGATATTCTCTGAGCCAAGAATGCATTTGCAGTAAGTTTGGAAAGTTCAGACGACCATAGGTTCGTGGTAATAATGCGTTCTCTCGGAACCCACTGGGCATATATACTTACCACTTTTTCCACCGCCGACTTTCCCGCCTCAGAAGTTTCCCCCCCGATCAGTACACGGTCTGGGTTTTCCAGATCGGTCATCGCCGTCCCCTCGGCTAAAAACTCAGGGTTAGAAATAACCTGATAACTGAATCCATTGTTGGCGGAATCCAAAATTTCTTTCACCATTTGTGCGGTGCGCACAGGAACGGTGGATTTTTCCACCACGATCTTGTCACCTCCACCCGCCCGGGCAATCCCACGGGCACAGGATTCCACGAAGCGTAAATCCGCCGCCTGACCAGAGCCCGAACCATAATCTTTGGTCGGCGTATTGACACTGATGAAAATCACATCGGCATCCCTGATCTTTTCATCCACATCCGTACTAAAAAATAAATTCTTGTCCCGGTTGTGGGAAACAATCTCCTCCAAACCCGGTTCGTAGACAGGAAGATCTCCAGAATTCCATGCAGCAATACGGTCCGTATTGAGATCAACCACATTCACCTGGGTATCAGCGCACTTGTGGGCAATCATTGCCATGGTGGGACCTCCCACATATCCAGCTCCTATACAACAAATTTTCATCGCCCCAATTACTAGCAGGAATTAAAGAATAAGGGAACAATAGAATGGAAATCTCAAACATCTGCATCTTGGCATCCACATCCATACTCGACGAACTAATCCGTTTTCCCTGGGGCAGAATGGCCCTCATCGGTTTGGTTATCTATCTATTTCTTTGCTTTTACGCATGGATCTTTGCTGACCGTATTCTTTTTCCCGCACCGAAACAACCAGGGTATCAAGTGGATGAGAATGTATTTTTTTTGACAACCCCAGATGGTGGCAAAATTGCCTGCAAACAATTTATTCCCGAACATGCCAAAGGGTTGACTATTTTGTACAGCCATGGAAATGCCGAGGACCTTGGCAGAATTGAAGATTTTCTGAATGCATGGATCAAAGATGGATGGTCCATCCTGGCCTATGACTACCCCGGCTATGGACACAGTCCAGGCAAGCCCTCTGAGCAGGGTTGTTATAATGCCATTGATACTGCCTACCAATACCTCCGTGATAAACTGGAAATTCCAGCTGATAAGATTGTGATTTGGGGAAGATCGCTGGGCTCTGGTCCATCCTGCTATCTTGCGGAGAGAGAAAAAACTGGTGGGCTTATCCTTGAGACTCCTTTTATCACTGCCTACCGCACCGTAACTGAAACTCCGGTCCTACCATGGGATCGCTTTCCCAACCTTCACCGTGCACCTTTTATTAATGGACCAACTCTGGTAATTCATGGACACAAAGATGAAATCGTTCCCTTTCGTCACGGTAAGCGCCTGTTCAATAACCTTTCTGACCCCAAGAATTTTCTCGAGTTTGAAAATTCTGGACATAATGATCTGCCCGAAACAGGAGGCGAAAAATACCGTAAGGAAATAAACGATTTCCTCATACATGTGCTTGGTGATTGATTTTCCATCCCCTCCACGCTAATTCTAAGTGAGTGATCTATTGGCGATCACTGTATGGGACTATAATCTAAGGGTGTTGGAATTAATATTATGCTGGGTATGAACCAAAGGGAGGGGCGGTTTTTCCGCATCGCACTGCTTTGCCATCTCGGTTTTGCCTTTTTTCTTTTCGTCTACAGTTTTATTCCAAGCTGCGAAAAAAAACCCGAAGTTGTTCATGTTTTTGAGCTCGCATCTTCCCCTCCCCCTCCATTGGTTCCAACCCCACCCAAGCCAACCCCAAAACCGGTTGCTCAAAAACCTGTCCCAACAGCGCCCAAACCTAAACCCATTGTAAAAAAAACTACTCCGGCACCCAAGCCAGTTCCCAAACCAGTCGTTCAGAAAACCCAACCCCAGCCAAAAAAGATATCTTTTGACCAATTCCGTAAACAGCACGACCTGCCCACTCCCAAGACAACGGTTCAGCAACCACCCGCCAAGCCCGTTAAAATCAAGATTAATCCCAACGACTTTAAGCTCGCACCCATCGTGGTAAATAAAAGAACCACAAATTCATCCAGTGTTTCTCCAACTATTATTAACCAATACCTTGCGGGGGTAAAATCCCGGCTTGAACAAGTCTGGCAGCGCCTGCTTGCCCAGACTGATCTTTCCAGCGGTGGCATGGCACACCTCGGGTTCAAAATTGGTTCAGATGGTACCCTCATTCAACCAAGGATCACCAAGTCATCGGGAAATCCCACACTCGATGCACTCGTCTTGCGCGTCGCTCAATCCGCCGGCAATCTGGGCCGACCACCGGGAGGATCATTTTCCTCTAGTCTGGAAATCCCCTTTCGGGTAAACTGATTTTTATGAAGTTCGACTGGAAACGCCCTCTCGCCCCAATTCTTCTGGTTGGTGGCTTACTCCTTTGTCTCTCCCGTGACCCTGTGATTGGCTTGGGTGTGTTCTTAGTTTCCTTCGCTTTGGTCTTCGGGTTTTCCCGAGGCTCTTCCTAGCCTGAGCGTTTCCATCTCACGGGTGGTCGCATCGATCGACTGCTCCACCAAATGATCCTGCAATGCGAATGGCTTTTTTCCACGCTTTGGAGCAGAAACATAATTTCCCCGACTCTTTAACTCGGTGGCAAATTCATTATCCCGTAAAAATCCGTCCATCGTTTCGATGACTTCGCTTTCCATGACACTTTCCTCAATCGGAAAGACTACTTCCACCCGCCGGAAAAAATTTCGGGGCATCCAGTCCGCACTCCCCAAATAGGTTCTCTTTCCAGCTTGTGCATTCTGGAAATAATAAACCCTGCTATGCTCAAGAAATCTGCCCAAAAGACTGCGAACAGTAATGTTTTCACTCAATCCCTTTACTCCCGGCACCAAACCACAAATACCACGCACAACCAAATCCACCTTCACCCCTGCCTGGGATGCCTCGTACAACGCCTGAATCGCATCTGGATCAATCAGGGAATTCACTTTGATGATGATCCGTGCATCCTTTCCTTTTTTCGCTGCGGCAGTTTCTTCGTTAATCAAACGAATCATTTCTGGATGAAGATTAAAAGGAGCCACCAGTATTTTCTTAAAGTTTGGCTTTCGGGTATATCCAGTCAGAGCATTAAACAGATTGGCCAGATCGGCAGTAAATGCAGTGTCACTGGTAAACAAGCTGTAATCTGTGTAACTCTTCGCTGTGCTTGGATTGTAATTTCCAGTTCCCAGATGAGCATAGCGACGAAGTTTATTTCCCTCTCTCCTTACAATCAGGCAGCATTTACAATGGGTTTTCAGACCGCTTAATCCATAGACCACATGCACGCCCACCTCTTCCATCTTGCGCGACCACGAAATATTAGCCTCTTCATCAAAACGGGCTTTAAGTTCCACCATCGCGGTCACCTGTTTCCCATTCTGTGCAGCATCCATCAAGGCTTTGACCACTGGCGAGTCTCCACTCGTCCGGTATATGGTTAGCTTGATTGCAAAAACATCTGGATCCTCTGCCGCCTGTCTCAAAAGATCAACCATCGGAGTAAAAGAATCGTACGGATGATGTAGAAGAAAATCCCGCTTGCCGATCTCACGGAAAAGCTTACTTCGTTGCGATAATGCAGCAGGCACCCTTGCTTCAAATGGAGTAAACTTTAGATCCGGACGATCAACCAAGTCAGGCAAGCTCATTAAACGGTAGAGATTGATAGGCCCGTTTATTTTAACCACATCAGCCTCGGATAACTGAATCGATTTGAGCAAATTGGCGAGCACCTCCGGATCCACCTGCTCATCAATTTCCAGGCGCACGGCTGCTCCCCTTCGTTGGTTGTGCAGTTCTTCCTCAATACTTAGAAGCAGATTTTCCACCTCCTCCTCATCCACATATAGGTGACTATTTCTAGTAATACGGAATGCCCAGGCCCCCAGTATCTCATGACCGGAAAAAAGATCCGAGACAAAGTGGCGAACCACCTCACTTAGAAAGACAAAAACATCTTCCTTGGAATTTTCCTTTTCGATCTTCACCAAACGGGGAAGAATCCTCGGAACCTGGACAATTGCCCGCAATGGAGCAGCTTTTTTACGGCGCAAATTCCTTAGCGATACAAATAAATTTAGGGACTTATTTAAAATCAGGGGAAATGGATGTGTCGGATCCACCGCCAACGGAGTAAGCACAGGGAATACCTCTCTACGGAAATAGGCCCGCAACCAGGTAAATTCGTCCTTATTTAACTGCTCGATCGATTTGAACTTCACCCCAGCTTTATTCAAAGCTGGCTGTAAACTTTCCCGCCAGCAAACATACTCCCTTTGAGACATCGAACTTGCACGTTCACGAACCTCAGTAAGTAAATCCATTGGTGCACTACCATCCAGACTGGGACGGGTGATACCCGCATCAACTTTTTGCATCAATCCAGCCACTCGTATTTCATAAAACTGATCGAGATTGGAACTTACAAATGAAAGAAACCTTATTCGCTCCAACAAGGGATACTGCTCTGAAAAAGCCTGATCCAGTACCCGCTCATTAAATGCAAGCCAGCTTAGCTCACGGTTAAAAAATTGAGGAGTTGCAGGTCTTGATTTTGGAGTATTTGCAGGCATCAGAAAATTAAACAATACTTCATTTTTGTTTTGTGGACAATGGAATTTGAAATTTGCCC
>JAYODK010000120.1:0-2283 GCA_038106225.1 Opitutales bacterium
CGGTTGGTACGACTTCTACATCCAATCCAGCAACGGATTTCAATTCTCTATTAATGCCCGAGTTGGTTCTCATCGTATAGATGCAAAAGTCGGCAAGGGTTCCTTGGATGAGAAAAGGACAAAAGTATATTTGCTCGGTGGCCGCCCCTACCCCATTAAATTATCTTTTTACAAGTTCAACGATCCAAACGCATCGATCGAACTAAGTTGGAAAACACCGCTTGGGGAAAGGGAAATCATACCTCGTGAATATTTTTTCACCCAAAATGTCGCTCCTTCCTTTGTCCCCCAGCAAAATCTGCCTCCAGACGATGCTTCTCACGGATACGACAGGGGCTTGCGGGTTGACTCTTCCTGGGACGAAGCCATTACTTTTGCCGCCCTCGAAGCAGCCAAATACGCCGGTCAGAAATTTGCCGGTCAAATGATCAATCACATCAAGGAGGACGATAAAAAGAAAGAAAAGGTTTTATCCATGACCGAAAAGTTCGTTCGTCTTGCTTTTCGCGAAAAACTCTCCGGTGAGGAGTTGGATGATTATGTGCACTCCAAATTTACCGAGGGAGTACCTTGGCAAACATCGGTCGAGAAAGTGGTTCTTCGCACTCTGAAGTCACCCCGGTTTCTTTATCCGGAATTGCAAACCTTCGCCAAAAAAGATGCCGACCCCTATGTATTAGCCGCCAAGTTAGCCCTCTACCTTTGGGACTCGTTACCCGGCGTAGCCATTCATCAAAGAATCGACCGCGGGCAGTTGAGCAAGCCGAAACAAGCTCAAGACCTAGCCAGGATCATGCTTAAAGACCCTCGCTCCGCCGCCAAGTTCAACGATTTCATGATTGAATGGATGGATATGAGAAACAAGGAATTGCCAAGTCTCAGTACAAAACTTTACCCGGATTTCTCTCCAGTCCTCGCTCTTGATTTACGCAGATCCCTAATGATTTGGGTGGAGAAGAATACCTGGAAGGGAAAGGGCACTTGGCAATCCTTCCTTAGTATGGACAAGATTCACCTGAACCAAAGAATGGCCGATTTTTACGGAATTGAATTCCCAAGGGATCAAAAATACCGTGGATTCGTGGAAGCAGAGTCGGCAATTTTCAACCGTCAGGGGCTCCATACACACCCCTATGTTTTGGCAAGTCATTCTTATCCTGAGGAAAGTTCCCCCATTCACCGGGGTATCTTTACCAGTCGAAGAATCCTGGGGCGTTCCCTTCGCCCTCCCGCCGAAGCGGTTTCCTTCAGTAATGCAGATTTTGACCCATCCTGGACCATGAGGCAAAAAGTTGAAGAACTAACCAAGTCCGCGAATTGCATGAGTTGTCACGACTTGATCAACCCGACCGGATTTGTTTTGGAAGGTTATGACGCCTCCGGAAGAAACCGCTCCCTTATCCTCGGCAAGCCTATTGACTTAAAGGTCGATTATATGGACAGTTCCGGAGTCCAAAGAAAATTTCAAGACCCCAAAGACCTGCTCGAACATGCTCTAAACAGTTCCAGACCCGCAAAATCTTTTGTCAATGAACTACTCAAGTATCTTGCCAAACAACCTCCATCCAGTTTCGATAGAGTAGAAATAAACGGGCTTTCGAAGAAATTGAAAAACGATCAACTGAGCATTCCTGACTTATATTGGCAACTTGGTTACCAGGCAGCGATGGATTGCATGCCGTGGAAGAACTAATCCTACGATGAACCTGGATCCGATCAAACGCAGGGACGCCCTCAAAAGAATTGGCCTTTCCGCCTTATCTCTACCCATTCTCTCTCAGGCAAATTCTCTCTTTGCGGAATCGAGTGGCAAGAGTCTCCGCAAGCAAAGACTGGTTATCATGTTCAGTCCCAACGGCACCATTCCTGAGCATTTTTGGCCGGAAAGAATCGGGGAGGATTTCGAGCACAAAACCATTCTCAAACCGCTTGAGCCCTTTCACGACAAATTGCTCATCCTTCGAAACCTTCACAACAAGGTCAAGGGAGATGGGGACAGTCACATGAGAGGAATGAGCTGCCTGCTCACCGGCATCGAGCTTTTTCCAGGGAATGTAATGGGAGGAGGAGGCACTCCTGCCGGGTGGCCCAAAGGAATATCGATTGATCGTGAGATCTCACGCCACTTGCAGTCCCAAGAGCATACCCGCACCCGCTTTGGTGCCTTACATTTTGGGGTTGGCGTAAAGGATTCAGCAGACCCCTGGACCCGTATGTCTTATGATGGCCCCAACCAGCCCGTCACACCTTTGAGCGACCCCTATGAAGCTTACCGAAAACTCT
>JAYODK010000121.1:0-2274 GCA_038106225.1 Opitutales bacterium
GTAAGGATGCTGCTACCCGTTTTTTCAATCACCACTTCCGGGGAACAGCTAACCAAGGAAAATTCCGGCGTCTGTAAGAGAAAGGCCTCCGGGGCAGGGTTGGACTCCGACAACTTGGCAAAAGCGAGGAGGGGATCGATCTTTGCCTCCGCCTCAAAGCGCTGGGAGATTTTAATCTGATAGGTTTCGCCATCGAGAATGGCTTCCCGTGCTTGATGGAAAATTTTTTCGTACTTCTCAAAGCTCAGGTTGCAACGACGGTTGTTAGCGATGAAACTTTGCGGTGCGGACAAAGATACATTTTCGATCAAATGAGCAATTTCAGACTCTCTTTCGGGCAAGGCAGACTCAATCGAAATCCTGTCTTGTTGAATATGCAAAACGGTGGACGGTCTACCAAACCATCCGTCGGGAATATTTAGGTCACGATCGGCACTTAAGGTTGCTCCAAAATGCCTGGCGAGAAATTCGTATCCAAAAAATCCCACCCATCCAGAAAAGGATAACCCAGTAGAAGGGTTATGTGCTTGGTTAAACCTTTCTATTTGCTGGGTAGTATCTTGATGATCGAGAATTTGAATTTCTGTAAAGTCAAGGTAACCAGTCCATGCCCCGTCATGATTCGCCCGAATGGCAAGGGTATCAATACCTAATGAATGCAGTAGGTTCAAGGGAGCCGTGCAGGGCACTTCGATCATGGCAATTGTTGAAGAAGTTCCGAAAAGCAGGTGATCTGCTCCTCTTCCAGTTTGGGTGCCCCGTAGAGCAAGGCCGACCAGCCTGCCTGGCGGGCACCGAGAAAATCCCGGGAATGACTGTCCCCTAAGTGGAGAATCTCAGCTGGCTTTTTGCCGGTGACTGCTTCCACTTTGCGGAATATTTCCATATCTGGTTTTTCGCACCCCATTTCACTGGAGATGAAAAGGTGATGAAACACCTGGTCGATCTGCAGATCAGCAAGCACGGTGCGGAGACGGGAGTCGTTGTTGGAAAGAACCGCAAGTTCATAGCCACGCTCTCGCAGTGTTTTCAGGGCATCCATTGCCCCTTTAGCCAGTTTCCAGCAATCTCCCCGGGCAAAAAGATTCCACAGATCTTCGAATAAAGGGTCGATATCTTTGCTGCTGGCAAAGGGGCGGAAGGTCTCGGCAACCACTTCTCTCCAGAATTCCTTCTCTTCGCCTCCGTTGGTTTTTTTACAGACCTGTAATTTTCCAAAAGCCTGATAGAAATTTTTGTCCACTTCTTCGTCTGAAGCATCGATGCCGTGTTGCCGAGCCGTTCTACCATACACAGCCCCAACCGAGGGCCAGGGGCGGACAAGAGTGCCGGCGGCATCCACGGTGAGGAGTCGAATGGGGTGGGAGGAATCTGACATATTGGATTAGCGGTTGGAAAAAAATCAACGATGTGAGAAGGATTAATTGTTTAAAATGATGCAATTAGCAAGCAAGCGAAGATTTCCGCCCGGGGTAGGGTTTGCCCTTTTGCTACTTTTCGCAGCGGTTGCCGGTGTCCTGTTCCCAGATCCATTCACCCAAAAAAATTGGGGAGAATCTGGTCAATGGGCCACAGTCGCGACTTTTATTATTTTTGTTTTTATTGGCAGAAGTATTTCTCTGGATGTCTTAGTCAAAGGGATGAAACGCCCGGTGGTTACCCTGACAATTCAGGGTAGTATCTTTTTGGCTACCTGGATTCTTGCCAATTTACTTTACCGATACAATGTTTCTGCTTCCCCCTTCCTAGTGGGGTTTCTTGTGGTTCTGGTTCTTCCCTCCACCATCTCGAGTTGTGTCGTCTATGCCCGGACTGCGGGGGGGAATACTGAGTTTGCGTTGGGGCATTCCTTTCTTTCCAATTTTATCGCTCCGTTTCTTTTCCCTCTCTTATGCGTAGGTTGGCTCTATGGTGTGGGCTTTACAGGTGTTTCCTTTCTGAGTGTGGTTGAGCGGATTTATCCGAGGCTTGGGCTATTGATTTTGTTACCATTAATTCTTGGATACCTATCCCAAAAAATTCCACTGGTGCGAGTGCAGAAAGATTGGGAAAAGAAGGCACCTCAGGCATGCATTCTCTTTCTTTCCTATGTCGCTTTTGCTTCGGGATCTTCCCTCGGTTTGCTCGACCAATCGATCAGTCAATGGGTGGAGTTGGCGGCTTGGACCTCTGTGTGCTGGTTGGTCCTTTCTTTTCTGGGTTGGATAAGTGGAAAAGTACTAGGTTTAAAAACTCCGGAGAGAATCAGTGCTTATTTTGTGGTTTCTCAAAAAT
>JAYODK010000122.1:0-2269 GCA_038106225.1 Opitutales bacterium
CAAGCCCGGTTTGTAGTTCGCTAAATTGACCATCCAGTTGGGCATCGAAACATTGTTCGAGAATGGGGGTAAAGCTTGGACCCGGTTTGAGTCCATGATCGATCAGGTGCCGTCCTTGAATGATGGGTTTAGGTTCGGCATCCTTGACTTGTAATTCCTCGGCCCGCTTGAGTAACCATGGACCTTCTGGGAAGGCATCCTGCCTTGGGGGACGTCCCGCAATGTCCGCCGCTGCCACCCGGACCAAACGGTCGATGCGCTTAACTTTATGGGCAAGCCTGCGAATGGCTCCATCACTTGCCTTGTCCTTGTAAAAAGTTCGTGGGGTAAGGTGCCGGCGTACCAAGGGGACAACCTGTTCATGTATGTCAACTTGGTTGGTCAAACGGGAAAGAAAGGAACGGGTGGGCGCTTCTCCCTTGGGCTCATGCAGGGGGGAGCGTATCCTGCCGTCTTCTCCAATCTTTGTAGTTAGAGGTTTGCCCAAGTCGTGACAGAGTACCGCAAACCCAACCACCAGGTCTTCCCACTCATTGCCAGTTCTTTCCTTTGCAAAGGCGTCAAGGCAATGAAGGGTATGTACCCAGACATCTCCCTCTGGGTGCCATTCTGGGTCTTGCTGGCATCCATCCAATGCATGAAGCTCGGGAAAATATTCCAACCATCCACAATCTTTCAAAAAAGTTAAGCCTGCGGTAAGATCATTCCCTTGAAGTAGCAATTTTTTCCACTCCTCAAATAATCGTTCAGGAGGCAGGCCCTCCATGGTCATGGATTGGCAAACCTGCAGTGTACTCTGGTGGGGTTTCAGCTTGAAGCGGGCAATAAATTGCATGGCCCGGAGTACACGTAGGGGATCCTCTTTGAATGCGGGACCGATGTGCCGCAAAAGTTTATTTTGGATATCAGCAATTCCTCGAGTTGGATCCAACAGTTCCCCGGTTATTGGATCCAGTCCTATTGCATTGATGGTAAAGTCCCTCCGCTGTGCTGATTTCTCGAAAGGTAAGAATGGATCAACTTCCACAGAGAAACCCTTGTGCCCGGAACCGGTTTTTATCTCCGTTCGGGGGAGGGAAAGCTCGGCAGGTAACCCCTTCAGCATTAGCACACCAAATGCTTTGCCTACTTCGTGACAGGTGTATTTGCTGGAGAGTACTGATTTGAGTTTTTCGATACCGATGTTCTGGATTTCACAATCAATTTCCTTGGGGGTTGATCCAAGATGAATATCGCGAACACATCCGCCCACCAAAAGGAGTCGACCGCCAGCCTGTTTGATCAGATGAGCAAGATCTTGGCTTAACTGAGTAAGTTCAGACGGCAGATGATCTAGCAAATTAGCTGGCTTTTGAGCCATCTAGTTTGAATGAGGGAATAAGGTATCTTCCACCACCGTACAAATCGCATGATAGATGGGAAGGTGAAGTTCCTGCACCCTGGGTGTTTCCGATGCCGGTGCCTGAATGGCCAGATCGCAAAGAGGAGCAAGGATGCCACCACTTTCCCCAGTTAAGCCAATGGTTTTTAAATCCATTGCTTTTGCGGTTTTTACAGCATGAACAAGATTTTTGGAATTTCCTGATGTACTGATGGCGAGGAGTAGATCGCCCGGTTTTCCAAGAGCCAATACCTGTTGGGCAAAGGCATATTCCGGGTTATCGTCATTGGCAAAGGCGGTATGAAACCCGATCATTGAGGGCAGGGAAAGTGCCGGGAGACCACCATGGAGATTTTGGCTAAGATCTTCGCCAAGCGATTCAGCCAATTCTGCGGAAAGAGGGCGTGGTCTGGAAAACCGTTTGATCAGCTCGCCGGCAATGTGCTCGCAGTCCGAGGCACTTCCCCCGTTTCCGCAAAGAAGAAGCTTATTGCCGGATTGAAATGTATTGATGAGGGTCTTGGTTGCCTGGCGGATAGTTTCCTCACAAACTGCAAGAGTTGGTAACCTTTTAGAGAGTTGATCAATATCGTCCATTTATTTGCAAACTATGAAAGTAGTGGATGGTAGCCAATCTAAATTCCATTCTGTCATATTTAATGCCCGTTCTTTACTAAACGGGGAAAATTTGGCAGGATGCTTCTTTGCCTGAATGAAAACTAATCTCGTGGATGTGAAAAAAACGAATCTTCAGCTAGCTGAGCTTGATGCAGTTGGACGGATTCGTTGGGCTTGGGAAGAATTTGGTGCCGGGTTGGCCGCATCCACAAGTTTTGGTCTGCAGAGTGCGGTAATGATTCATTTGGTAAGGCAGGTAAGCAAAGAGAT
>JAYODK010000037.1:0-2854 GCA_038106225.1 Opitutales bacterium
GCGGCGGCAGCAACTGCCATCTGGTATATTATTTGTGATGAATAAGATAACTGCTCGAGGAAACGAGATTGTTTAATATCGACCGGTACGACGATAACATCTCCCGCTTGTATATTTTTGACAGTAGTCTTTTGAGATGAAAACCACTTATTTTGAGCATTCGAAAAAACCGATCCGTTTGATTTAACTACGAAAATTTTATCTTCATCAGCATTTGAAGAAAACCC
Source organism: Opitutales bacterium (assembly GCA_038106225.1). Classification (GTDB taxonomy): domain Bacteria; phylum Verrucomicrobiota; class Verrucomicrobiia; order Opitutales; family Seribacteraceae; genus Chordibacter. The sequence goes on from JAYODK010000037.1 coordinate 228, forward strand.
ACCGCTCATATTCAGATAATCATCTAAATTATAGCCTTCTTGAAATAAATGAGATGAAGGAAAAAGCACTTCTCCAATTACGCTAACCGAAGAAGGAAAGTCGGGGACTTCAATAATATCTCCGTCTTTTAGAGTTAAATCATTAGATTCAGATTTGAGAAGATCATCTAGATCAATTACCAACCGTCCAGTAGGTTCTGTCGATTTTAGTTTCGATAACATTGACTTTGCTGCTGCTTGAGATCGAGCTGCTTCCTGTGGGTTCAAAGCGTCAAGAGATGCATTTGCTAGATCACCCTCTAATTGTAAAATCATTCGGTCTTTTTCCTTAATCTCTCTTTCAAGTAATGCTTTTCTTGAAAATACAGCACCATTAGCAAATGCATTATCAGAAAGCCCCCCGGCTCTCATAATTACTTGTCTTAATGATTCGCCCTTGTTGATTTTATAAGTGCCAGGAAACTTAAATTCACCTTTAAGTACTACTGATTTCCCAGTACTCCAAGATGGAATCGGTTTGATAGAAAGAGTATCATAGGGCTGTAAGTAGAAATCTTTTGAATTATTTGTTTCTAAGTATTCTGCCGGTTTAATTCTTATGTGTTGAATTTGGCCATACTCATCTTTATCCAGTGAAGTTCTGGTTAATTCCGCACCGACAGAAAATGCAGAATCTTTTAATCCACCAGCAGCGAGGACTAAATCATGAATAGTCATATTCTGAGCCAAAAGATATTCTCCCGGAAAATGCACCTCCCCTAGAACAGATACTTTCTTTGACTTCACCGAATTATGAGTTTGTTTTGAAATTTCGATTAAAATTCTTCTGATATTTTTGAAATGCTCTTCTGAAGATTTATTGGAAAGCAGAACAACGCGATCGTTTGGAGATAGTACAAATTTCATTTTATTGTCCAAAATGTTTTTTGGATAAAATCTTAGCACTTCAAGATTTCGAAGATTGTCTTGCCTAAGAATATAGCCAATTCGCAAATTGGCATCATCCAATAAAGTACCAGCTTCAGCCAACAATTCATTTAACAACATACCTTGTTCCCATTGATAAAAACCGGGACGTTCGACCGGACCAACTAATTCGATTGCCTGAACAAACCTAGGTGAAGTTTCAGGTATGGTAACAATATCTCCACCAATAATTTTGAATTTATCGTCTTTTAGAATATCCAAATCGTACAGATCATACCTACCAAACTCATTCTTACGCTCTAATTTGATGAGTTTAGAGTGTGCATCTGTACTTATGCCTCCTGCCAAACCTAACAATTCACTCAGAACTAACGGATTTTTTAATTCGTAAACCGCGGGTAAATTTATCTGCCCTTTCACAACGACCTGAGAGCCAAGTGGTTCAACAAAAACTACATCTCCGGCTAGCAAACTTTGATCTGAGGAAGCATCACCGGAAACTAACAAATCGTAGAGATCCATCGTTCCGATAGTTGAGCCATTTCTTTTAAGTAAGATTTTCCTCAAACTACCTTTATCTGAAATCCCTCCAGCTATTCTGAGCGCATTGGTTATACTGGAATATGGGGCAACCATGTATTTTCCTGGTCGCTTCACTTGACCAAGCACAAAAACAGGAATTGAGCGAAGTGCACCTAGGCTGATCGATGATTGGACTCCCTCACCAAGAAACTTTTTAATTTTCGATTTGATAGCATTTTTCAAGCTGACAAATTCTCTACCCTGTTCGAACACATTTATGGGTCCAATGTGGGGAAATTGAATGATACCATCCCTGTTGATCAATAAATCAAAAGACTCATTTTTCTTACCAAATAATAAAATCTCCAACACATCTCCAGGTCCAACCTTGTAGTTCTCTGGAATTAAGTTCAATTGGTCAGATTCCTTACCCTCTGTATTTGAAAAGAATTTATGACCAAAAGGGTGTAGAACAATATTTTCTTTTGTGACAGCATTCGCCCTTTTTTCAATTTCATCCCGTTGTTTTTGTTTTATGTCGAATAAAAGACGATTAATTTGTTCAAACGATTCGATTCTTCGCAATTGCTCGCTGACTGGCAATTGATCTATCTCAGATTCCTCAGGTTCCTGTTCCTCGTACATCTTAAGATCAGTTGTTAAAATTTGTTCCAGAAAGATCAACTCTTGCAACACATCAACGTCAGCAGAGCTTTGGCCGTTTTCCTGATCAAAATTATCCACGGAATTAGGATTGCTTGATATATCAGATTCTTTTGTATCGTCTATGAGCTTCTGGTCTGCTCTTTCTTCGAGCATGTTTGCTTTTAATTCCAAAAGATACTTCTGTTGTGTTGAGAGATCTCCCAGCACAGATGTTATCCTTGGATCGATTTGAGCAGATAAAACAAAAAAGGAGAAACAGTAGATAAGACCTGATGAAAATAACTTTTTATTCATAGCAAACAAATTGATAAGATTTAAAAGGTTCGAGAAATTGATAAGAATGCGGAAAGACCTTCGTCTTTAGAGTTTGATGAATTTTTCACCGATTCCCAACCGAGGGAAGTGTAAACTTTTAATTTGTAGGATGGATATTCTCTGGAATTAACCAAATTGGCCGAGAAATATTCGGATTTCTTGGCATTTGATACACTATTATTTCCTGCCCCATCCTC
>JAYODK010000037.1:2954-15516 GCA_038106225.1 Opitutales bacterium
TGATAAATATGATGACCGTAAGAAATATTATTAGTACGGGGATCATCCGTCCACCAGTATGAAGTAAGGTCCGCGTACTCGGCAAATACCCGCAAAGTGGAATCGCCTAAATTCGTCCATCCCTCCAAGCCGTATTGAAACATCAGGCAGTTGGGCAAAAATTTGTCCTCATCTTCCCCAACCACTTGAGCATACAGGGCAATGGGTGCATCAAGCACCTTCCACCTAAGATCAACACCGGCAAGTTGATTGCCAGGTTCTTTAGATCTGTCATTATTTCCCGTATTTGCACCATAATTATCCTGACTAAGAAAAGCATCTATCCATGTACTCAAGCCTTCCGGTCGGCCATCTCCACCCAATTGAATCATTCTAAAAAAGCCAATTTCTAAACCATCCACAACGGTAGGTCGAATTTCCCCACGCATTCCCCAAAGGTAGGGGTTAGAAATATGTCTTTCCTCTTCCAGTCGACCAATAAAGGAATGAACACTCCATGGTCCAATCCAGGAAAGCCATTTATTTTCAAAAGGCTCAGGGACCCGGCGATCAATAGATACTGCCGGTATTGGCCGGGCATTGGTGGATAAAATCAAACTGCCATCCCAAGCAGGACCCCACCAGCGATCAACCTGACCAAAACTGGCAGACCAATTTCCCAAGCGGGCAGCAAAATAGGAACCATCCAAAGCAATTCCCTCATCCTTCCTACCCTTCCAATCTTCTTCCATCCCGTAAAACGCATTTAAAGAAATCCTGCCCGCAAAACGATTATTCATCCAGGAAACCGATGCATTGGTGGCAAAACTGGAACGGGGTTCCGGTCCAAAACCACGGGCAATTACCCGGTCATCGGCAATACCTAGAGTAGTTGAAATTGGAGACCATCCAGATTTAGATTCATCAGAAATTCGATCGTCCAATAGAGAATGGGGGAGATCGAAAGAATTCTCCGTTCTCATCCCTGAAAGTCCACCTAAGTCGAGAGGCCAAGTGTTTTGCACACCACTGAGTACCCCCTCATCGGCAAGCAGACGAATTTCATGTCTGATAAATGGATCATTGGGGAAGAGATAAGGTTCAGCTGCCACCCAGGAAGAAGAAATGAAGCAAATAAATGAGTAAATATAACTACGCATGAATAGAATTTGATAATGCAAATTCAAACGAATCGAGCAATCAGAAAGGATTAGGCTCGCTCCCCATTTAGTAATCTCCTAATCCAACATACATCCAATGGAAGACGACCCGCTATTTCGAAGAACCCGACAGCATGCCGAAAAGCGCTTAGTCTTTCACTCTGGTCAAAGCGATTCCAATCGTCTCGAACTGATCAAAGAATTTATCCGCTTGGAAAAGGAGATGCTTCACAGGTATCACCTAAAAGGAGATTCAGGTCTGCGTTTGACCCGGGCCCGGGCAATCATCATGGATGTATTAATACAAAATCTTTTTTCCTATGCCTTACGGGTTGCGGAGGAAAGTCTTGTCAGGATTAAACCGATGTGTGTATTGGCAACAGGTGGGTATGGACGGGGTGAGCTAAGCCCACACAGTGATATCGACCTGATGTTTCTGTATTCCCGAAACTCAATGGGGAAATCACTTGAGCTACTCAAGGAGACAATGACCAAGGAAATACTCTACCCCCTGTGGGATACGGGAATGAAAGTTGGGCATGCATCCCGTGAAATCAAGGAAGCACTAACTGAGGCACAAAAGGATATTCGTAATAAAAACTCCATGCTCGATGCCCGTTACATTTGTGGAGATAAAAAAATTGCCCAAAAGTTTATCGCCAAATTCCTCAAACACTGCCGGAAACATAGACCGGGAGATTATCTCAAAGAATTATTCGATCACCAAAAAGCACGAAGACTGGAAAAAGGAGATACCGTATTTCTTCAAGCACCAGATCTAAAAAATGGAGTTGGTGGATTACGCGATTATCAAGGTGTATTATGGATGGCCAAAGTAAAATTTGAGGACGATCCTCATCTTGCTCTGGTTCGAAAAGGGTATTTAAATGAACATGAGTCAAAGTCTTTCCAGGAAGCATACTCTTTTCTGCTAAGGGTAAGAAACGAACTTCACTTTCGGAGTAAACGACCCGTGGATATATTACATTTGGAGAAACAACCTGATGTTGCCCTTGGACTTGGATATACAGATGAAGATATCTTCCCCAGGGTTGAAAAATTCATGGGCGATTATTACGCCCGTGCAAATACGATCCATCAACTATCCAATCTGCTCGAACAAAGATTACTTCGTTCTACCATTGGGAGTACTGCTTCAATCAGTTTCCGTTCTGTTTTAAATGCTTATCGGGCGGCACCTGTCGAAAAGGTTGATGGATTTGATCTCCACTCTGGGGAAATAAGTTCAGAAAATCAAAAGATTTTTGATGAAGACCCTGAAAGGATTCTACGTATATTCAGGCATTCACAAAGACTCGCTGCCAAACTTTCGCCAAGTCTGCGTTCTCTTGTCCGCAACCGATTGTCATTGATTGATGGCACCTTGATCAACTCCCCATCTGCCAATGTTACATTCCGGTCGATTCTTCAGGAAGTTGGTAATGTCGCTCCTACACTCATAGAAATGCATGATCTAGGAGTATTGGGTAGATTTATTCCAGAATTTGGCAGATTAACCTGTAAAGTACAGCATGATCTTTATCATCGTTTTACTGCAGATGTGCATGTTCTGAGATGCATTGAAATATTGGATCAAATCTTTCAGGGCAACCGACCGGGAACCGAGTCTTATTTGGAAGCCTTGCGCAAAAATGAAGTTCCCGGCCTTCTTTATCTTATTCTTTTTATTCATGATCTCGGAAAAGATCGTGGACCGAAAGGTCATTGCGAACGGGGAGTGGAACTTGGGATCAGCCTGATGCATCGGCTAGGAATCTCTGAGGAAATGCACGACCGGGTGCTTTTTGTGGTCCGGAACCATCTGGAAATGGTAAGGTTTGCCAATAAATTTGATCTGGATGACCCAGAGGTAATTGATTCCTTTGCATCTTTTGCCGAAGGAGAGCAAAGACTGCGCTTTCTCTATGTCCATACATATTGCGATGCAAATGGCACAGCCCCGGATCTCTGGAATTCCCACAAGGAAGAACTGCACACCCAATTGTATACCAACACGATGAAGGTATTGGAGGGGCAACGAGCACGCAAAGACCCAAATGAGTTACGCGATTCTTTCAAGGATTTGACAGTTCAAGGGATAACAAAAGAATCCATCCTGGAACACCTGGAAAAAGTGCCACTTCGATATTTTTCGCACACCGGCAGAGAGGAAGTGGCTCTCCATATCGACATGGTTGAAAAATTTTCCAACAAAGGAAGGCCAAACAATCAACCCGTTGTGAGCTGGCGAAACGATCTCAGACGTGCCATGACTGTGGTGGATGTAGTAATAAACGACCAGCCCGGTTTATTTGAGAAAATAACCGGTGCTCTTGCAGTTACTGGCCTAAATATCCTTGGTGCTCGTGCAATTACCAGAAAAGATCATTTAGCAATCGATGTCTTTTATGTGGAGGGAGAAAATGGAGGAATTGTAGAGGATTCAACCATTCGAAGTTTTTTTGAAGATACATTGGAAAGCTTTCTCTCAGGCAAGGACTGCCCGACTGAACAAATTTCTGCTCACCGAAAAAAGAAGGAAAAATCAAAAACTTTTTCCACCTCTGACAAATTTGGAGCAACTATTCCTCCTCAAGTGGATGTGTACAGAGATATTTCGCTGGGACGCACTATTGTTGAAGTACGGGCAGCTGACCGTGTTGGACTGCTTCATTTAATAGCTAAGCTCATTGCCGATTCCGGCTTTAGTATACTCTTTGCCAGGATTGCAACCGAGCAAGGGATTGCCACAGATGTTTTTAATATTGAACCTTTGGATAAGGATACCGTTCCCTCCCCCAGTACATTTTTGGATCTTCGGGAAAAATTGGGCAAAGCACTACACGAAGGAAAGTACTACCACGAAGTCTGATTTGTTTGAATTTCCTAAATAAACAATGGAAGGCTTATACAGAAAGTAGTTCCATCCTCCCCAGTTTTTATTAGTTCCAAGTCCCCATCATGTGCACGCATGATTCTTTTTGAAATGGTCAAACCAAGCCCTGTGCCATCTCTACGACCTGTAAGAAAAGATTCAAAAATCCGGTCTCTTAAATTTTCCGGCACTCCCCCGCCCTGATCCCTGACATAAATGTTGGCTCGACCATTAATAAACTCGGTACCGATAAATAAATCTCCACCATTTGGCATCACTTCGACTGCATTAAGCATTAGATTGAGCAAAACCTGCTGGATCTGCCCTTTATCAACAAATACCTTCTCTTCAACGGAAAGATTCCCCCATGTTAGATTGATTTGAGATTGTTCAAGCTTGAGACGAACAAGCAAAACCGCATCCTCTAAAATCTCCCGTAATCTAATAGTTTTACGAAAAGATTCCCTGCTCTTGCCAAATTCCAAAATCCGGCCAGCAATTTGTTCCAGATGATTTAACTTTTCCCGGATAACCGATAGGTCCTTATTTTTATTTTCATCGTCCTGATCATCGAGCTTAAGAGATTCAAAGAGTAAACGTACAACCATTAAGGGATTACGAATTTCATGAGCAATTTCTGCCGCCAAAGTGCCCAAAGTTGTTAGTCGCTCACTCTTCCGCATGCTTTCCTCGGAATCAAACACGCGTCCATATAACCTGGCATTTTCAATGGCAATCGCACCCAGATCCGCCAAGGCACGGGCAATCATTCTTTCATCATCATGAAAGCGATGAGGAAAATCTTTGTAATGGGTAATTAACCCAATTGGCACATCCTCAAAAATTACAGGAGTTACCAGTACAGACACTAAATTTTCTGAACGGATCAAATCAATAAAGTGATGCTCCTCAGTTCGCAAAAGATCACGGGTTTGCACCTGTCTATGACCACGCAAAGCACTACCAAGTAAACTGTCTCCAGGTTTTAATTCTTCATGATAAACTCTTGGTCCGTTTTTATCCTGTAAACATTGTAACCGCAAAAGGTCTTGTTTTTTGTCATAGAGAAAAAAAGCGGACAAACGACAACCAAGGAGCAAGAGCCCCTCCCTGGATATAGTTGCCAATACCTCATCAAATTTACGGGTTCCTGAAATATCCTGACTTAATAGAACCAAACTCTGTAATTGATCAGCCTTTTTCCGCAATTGTTGGACCATCCACATATTTTCCAATACCCTACTGGCCTCATTTGCTACTAACACCAACAACCTTAGGTCTTCCTCATCAAAAGCTGATACCTCGCAGGAATCGACATTCAGGGCACCAACTGTTCGTCCACCCTCAGTAAGGGGAGCCGCCATTTCTGCTCTTACCTTTTCATCCAGTTGAATATATTTTTCCTCCTTGGATACATCAGGGCAAAGGAGAGGTTCACCGTGTGCTGCTACCCATCCAGTTATTCCGACACCAACCGGGAGCTCAAAACCTATACTTTTTTCAGGAAGTCCACATTGTACCTCGACAAGTAGGGTATCCGAGCTTGCATTGAGCAAGGAAATGGATGCGGAATTAGCAGAAAACATCTGCATAACTTCATCCAGAATCATCTCCAATACCCGAACTGAATTGATTTGCTTACTGGACAAAGTACTAATCCGGTAAAGAGCATCAATTGCTCTACCTTCCTGCCTTTTAGCTAAAACGCTTTCCTGCACAATTAACTTCAATAAACTATTTACCAGTTCCAGGCGAGGTAGGAAATATCCTTAAAAAATATATAGAGCTAGAAAACTCCCCGAAAATTATATGCAGAAAACGATTACTTGGAGAAAAATCTACTTATTTTTTGCCTGCAAGAAATGCTCCCAAGTTTTTTCAACAGGTTTCCCATACAAGGTACTTACAAAGGGCCTCCGGGACGGTCTTTGGGGCTCTTTAAGCAATCGCATTCCAGCTTCCTGGGGCAATCGGTTACTCTTCCTACTATTACAGCGGATACAGGAGGTAACCACATTTTCCCATGATGTACCCCCTCCGCGATCTTTAGGTAAAACATGGTCCATATTTAGTTCTTTGGGGCAAAAATTTTTACCACAATACTGGCAACAATAATTATCACGTTCTAGAAGATTTTGCCTGTTAAATTTCATCTCCTGAAGAAGAATACGATCATAGGATCTTAAAAGGAGCACACTCGGAACAATCACGGATTGATTGACTGTATGAATAACGCGCGAGCCTCTGCCAGCTTCCGTATCACGGCAAAACTCAAACCAAGCTAATGAATTAAATACCCGGAAACTTTCATCCTCTGCATAAATTACTTGGGCATGATCAAGAGAAAGCAAACTAAATGCCCGTTCCACCCCTACGACATTAACCGGTTGCCATAAGCGGTTAAGTACAAGGGTTTGATAACCTGTGTCCATCCGCTAATTACTATAACTTTGGATAGTGCGGGTATGTCAAAGATTTTTTTGATATTCTTTTGCGGCCAAGAGATCCAGCACAACAAAATCAATAGCTTCGACCATTTTTATTTTCGTAAAAATTTAAAAAGGCTTTGTGTGCCACCCGATAACCACCTGGAGTTGGATAATTTCCGGTAAAGTACCAGTCGCCCGGATGATCAGGCAAAGCTTCGTGCAAATTTTCGACGCTTTGATAAATGATCTCTACCTTGGTTGATTCCTTCAGTACCTCAGGAGCAACCAATTCTGCCACTCTCTCAGATATCTGTTCAACGGTGAAATTTTCGTACACTCTTTTGACATGATTTTCAGGTTTTGAACTGGGCGATTCCAGTGCCTCACGGCATTGCTCTGCCACTTCTTTCAATAATCCACGATATCCATGATCCTGAATCAAGGATATTGCCGCTTGAAAAGCAATGAATTTGCCCAACTCAGACATATCTATTCCGTAACAATCAGGATATCTTATCTGTGGAGCAGTTGATGCGATAACTAGTTTACGGGGGTTTGAACGCCCAAGAATTTTAAGAATGCTTTTCTTTAATGTTGTTCCACGCACAATGGAGTCGTCGATACAGACCAAGGCGTCATGCTCTTCTCGGACAACCCCATAAGTAATATCATAGACATGAGATACTAGTTGGGCCCTCCCAGATTCCTGACTAATAAAGGTACGAAGCTTGATATCTTTATTGGCAATTTTCTCGCCCTTGGGCCAATTGTCCATAACCAGGTCATCAATTAAGGAATCGGTCAATTCACCCGATTGACGGGCATCAATCAATTTTTGCTTCACCTCCGCCCGTCTGACTAAGCGGAGTTGTTCCATAAAGCCGTAATACGCACTCTCAGCAGTATTCGGAACATAGCTAAATACACTTTTGGAAAAATCACTCCCTACAGATTTCACAACTTGGGGAACAAGCAATGCACCAAGGGTTTTCCGCTCCGCATAAATATCCGGATCATTACCCCGGGAGAAATAGATTCGTTCAAATGAACACCCAGAAGAATTTTCTGGCGAATTAGAAAATTGCTCATTGACCAGGGATCCATCTGGTCTAACGACAAGGATACCACCAGGTTTTATCTCTGAAATATCATCCACTCCTTTATCAAAAACAGTCATTAAAGGGGCCCGTTCCGAGGCAACGGCCAGTACTTCCTCATCTTCAAAATAGAATCCTGGACGAATGCCTTGCGGGTCACGCATAGCAAAGCAATCACCAGTTCCTAATATTCCAGCCAATGCGTATCCACCATCCCAATGCTTGGCAGCTTCACGAAAGATGGCAACAGGATCGAGTTTCTCAGAGATCCATCGGGTATGCTCTTCACCAACTATTCCCTCAGAAGATGCCTGTCTTGCTAATTCATCAACCGCACAGTCCAAGTGATATCCGGACTCCTCCAGAATAGCCTGAGTATCAGTATCGAAGACCGGGTGCTGTCCACGCTCGACTAATCGGTGGTTCAATTCGTCCACATTGGTAAGATTAAAATTTCCTGCGATCATCAGGTTCTTACTCGGCCAATTGCTTTTGCGGAAATAAGGATGGCAGGTGTTGGAACCATACTCTCCCGATGTACCATACCTCAAATGGCCAAGGAGGACTTCGCCTCCATAATCGAAGTGTTGCTTTATGGTATCGGGAAACTCAAAAAATGCCCGGCCTTTTTTGATCATTTTCCCAAGGGCTTTATGCTGAGCTCCAAATATTTTGGAAAGAGCTTTGGAACTTGTGCTACGCTCCCGGAACATGAAGGATTCTCCAACAGGCATACCCAGTTTCATCGAGCCTATTCCCGCTCCGTCCTGCCCCCGATTATGCTGTTTCTCCATCAGGAGAAACAATTGATTAAAGGCCCAGAGGGGGCTGCCGTACTTTTCGTTAAAATAAGAGAGTGGCTTCTTTAAGCGGATCATAGCGATCCCGCAATGGTGTCCAATTTCGTCACTCATTTTAAATTGCTTAAAATAGAAGGGCTAGGAAATATCCATCTTTTTAGGAATCGCGCTTTCCCAGGCATTCTTCAAGCCGGAAACATTAGAATTTAAAACAGTTTCACCGGATATCTCGATGCTTAAATGACCAGAATGATCTGTCTTACCAAGCAGATCAGCATTCAGACCCAGCTCCTGAGCCTTAAGTAAAACAATTTCCCGGTCTTCCGGGCGGACTGCAATCACTGCCCTTGCCTGACTCTCCCCAAAAAGCAAAGCGTCAAGCCGGCCCGACTTACCCAAGCCTTTAATCGAAAGTGAAGCACCCAACTCTTCAGCATCAAAGAGCATTTCTGATAAACATACGAGCAATCCACCTTCTGAAATATCGTGAGCTGCACGTATTTTTCCGTCTTCGATCTGTGAAATTAAAAATTCCTGAAGTATCTTTTCAGCCTCCAGATTAATCTTCGGACAGGCTCCCTCTTTTTTACCAAAAGCAGTCTGCAAATAATAGCTGCCTCCCAATTCATCCGGCAAGCCGCCCACAAGGACAAGTTCCAAGCCTGATTCCTTTACTCCACTTCTAGTTACCCGATCCGCATGATCAATCAATCCAACCATGGAAACAACTGGGGTTGGATCGATCGCTCCCTCCCCGTTTTCATTGTACAAACTGACATTTCCACCAACCACCGGAACATCAAAATAAGAACATGCATCCGCCAAGCCCTTTACGCACTCCTTGAGCATATGATAGGCTTCTGGTTTATTGGGGTTACCAAAATTCAAATTATCAGTTACTGCAAGTGCTCTGGCACCGGAGCAGGCAAGATTGCGCATACATTCGGCAAATGCAATCTGGGCACCAGCGTAAGGATCGAGATAGCAGAAGCGATTATTACAATCATTGGAAATAGCCAGAAATTTATTAATTCCAGCAATGCTTAGTTTGACTACGCCAGCATCACTCCCAGGCTCAACTGTACATCCGGACATAACCATGTGGTCATATTGTCTCCACACCCATCTTTTCGATGCGATGGTCGGATGTTGAAGCAGGTCCAGCAAAGCATTCTCAATGGCACTGGGAACAAGCTCGGGAATGGAGTCCATTCTCCACTCCCGAGCCATTTTCAAATGAGGAGGCTCGCTGGTTGGTTGATCGTAAACCGGAGCTTCATCCGTAAGTGACTTTGCCGGCAGATCCGCCACCACCACACCCTTATGGCGGACCACCATACGATCTCCCTCTTTCACCTCGCCAATCCGGGCTGCGTGCAGGTCCCATTTCTCGAAAACCTCTTCGAGTTCCCGCTCGCGTCCTTTGGCTACGATTACCAGCATGCGCTCCTGACTCTCGGAAAGCATAATTTCGTATGAATTCATACCCGTTTCCCGCTGAGGAACGAGATCCAAATCAATTTCTATCCCAGAATCACCCCGGGATGCAGTTTCACAGGTTGAACAGGTCAAGCCAGCAGCACCCATGTCCTGAATACCGACCACAAGTCCTGGGATTGACATCATTTCCAAACAAGCCTCTAAAAGAAGCTTCTCCATAAAAGGATCCCCTTTCTGTACAGCTGGTCTATCCTCAGCACTCTCCTCGGTCAGTTCACGGGATGCAAAGCTGGCTCCACCCAGACCATCACGACCAGTACCAGGACCAACATAATAAACTGGATTGCCCACACCAGTGGCTGCACCTTTTTGAATTTCCTCATGCCGAAGTATTCCAGCACATAGTGCATTCACCAATGGGTTGCCCTCGTAGCAATCATCAAAATAAACATCGCCCCCCATATTAGGAATGCCTAAGCAATTTCCGTAATGAGAAATGCCACTCACAACTCCACGAAACAATCTTTTTACCTGGCTTGATTCCAGAGAACCAAACCGAAGGGAATTGGTAAGCAGAACCGGCCGGGCACCCATGGTGAAAATGTCCCTTACAATTCCCCCCACTCCAGTTGCCGCTCCCTCAAATGGCTCAATTGCACTGGGATGGTTGTGGGATTCAATCTTAAAGGCAACCCCCCAGCCTTCTCCCACATCGATCACACCAGCATTTTCCTCGCCTGCCTTAACCAATACCTGTCCAATTGCCTGCTTGTCTCTTTTCTCTGTAGGAAAAAGTTTAAGCAGTTTCCGGGTGTTTTTATAGGCACAATGCTCCGACCACATCACCGAAAAGATCCCCAGTTCAGTAAGGTTGGGCACACGGCCAAGAATGTTTAAAATTTGTTGATATTCCTCAGGCAAAAGACCGTGCTGAGCAATTAATTCTTCTGTGATTTCAACATTTAAACAAGGATCAGGATTGGGAGGAAGTGGGGCGGTAGATGTTTCCATGGCTTAGGTAGAAAGTTGGACAGGGGAAGGGTTAAGTAAAGGTTTGAGAAAAGCCCTCAGCACGGGCAGTCCATCAAGGACAGGATGATGATCTTCAACCGCCCGCTCGGGATGGGGCATCATTCCATATACATTGCCTGCAAGATTACGAATCCCAGCAATATCGTTGATGGAACCATTGGGATTGGGTTGGTAGCGCAGCAACACCTGCTCATTACTCTCTAAATCAGCGAGCACATCTTCATCTGCCCGATAATTTCCCTCACCATGAGCAATGGGTAAGGTTAAATGATTTCCAAGTTTATTTGTATTAAATCGTTCGTTGGAATTTTCCACCTTCAAGGGTTGGTTAAGACAACGAAACTCCATGCAATCATTTCTTACCAAAGCACCGGGAAGTAAACCGGCTTCACAAAGTATTTGAAAACCATTGCATATTCCAAGCACCTGTCCGCCCTTACCTGCAAAACTTTGCAGGTCTGACATAATCGGCGAGAACCGGGCGATTGCACCGCAGCGCAAATAGTCTCCGAAGGAGAATCCGCCTGGGACAATCACCGCCTCAACCTCATTGGGCAAGGGATCTTTGTGCCAGACCCGACCAGCAGACAGACCGATCACATCCTGCACCGAATGTTCGGCATCCCAATCACAGTTGGAGCCTGGAAATTGAATAATTGCTACCTTCACGCTATTTTTTCCTCCTTGGATGGTTCATCCTCAAATATTTCTTCTACTACTGGATTGGTAAGTATTCCAACCCCGTCTATCTCCACCGTTACCTCATCTCCGGGAACCAGGAACCTTCTAGGATCCCTCGCTTCCCCCACCCCGCTTGGGGTACCAGTAAGAATAAGAGTACCAGGCAATAAGGTGGTACTCCCACTAAGGAAAGAGATCAGTGTAGGTATATCAAAAATCATATCGGAGGTAGAGGACTCCTGCATCTTGTCCTGGTTCACAAAAGTTCGCAGGGTCAAATTTGATGGATCGGGCAACTCATCTGTAGTAACAAGGCAGGGTCCAACAGGGCAAAAGGTATCGAAGCTTTTGCCACGACAAAACTGTCCACCTCCTTTTTCCTTTTGCCAATCCCGGGCACTCACATCATTAGCGGCAACATATCCGAGAACATAAGAAAGTGCCTGATCAGGCGAGACATTCTTACATGGACGCCCAATAACCACTCCCAATTCCCCCTCGTAGTCCACTTTGTCGCTTCTTAAAAAGCGGGGAATAACGATAGGATCTCCCGGATTTTGAACCGTGGTCGGAGCCTTCATAAAAATTACTGGATGCTTAGGAAGTTCAACTCCAGACTCTTCGGCATGGGCACGATAATTATGACCCACCGCATAGATGCATCGAAAGTCAATTGGGGTAAGTAATTGGAAAGGCGTGATCGCCTGATCAGTGGCTTCGAACGAGCCATCCGGTTTTTGAACGATTAAAAAGGTACGACCTTCCTCATCGAACCGACCAAAACCCATTTTACCGGCTTGGTCGAGATGACGGAAGATTTTCACCCGGAAGTAATCTCGTATCGATAGTCCTCGATCACCGGATTGCTGAGTAAGCCATCACATAAGCGATCGATTTCGTCCCGGATTTCCGGAGTGTCGGATCCCTCCATTTCAAAGGTCACGGTCTTACCAACCCGTACCCCCTCAATTGAATGATGGCCCAAGCTTTTAATCGCTTGCTCAACTGCCGCGCCCTGAGGGTCCAAAACTGTGGTTTTGGGGGAAACAAATACCGTTACCTTCACGCC
>JAYODK010000123.1:0-2258 GCA_038106225.1 Opitutales bacterium
ATGCATCGGTAAAATAAGGAACTCCTTTCGTTTGCTTTTGATCTGCACATTTGAGTAGGAGTTTTACGAAGGGAAGGTTTGGGCTAGTCTGAAGAGGTGGGCAGGGTACCGTTCTGGAAATCTTGATAGATGGAGCGGATTGTCCGAGTACTCCGAATAATGCATGCAGTTCTTCCATCACCGATTCGGGACTTTCGCCGGGAATCGTTCTTCGGTCCAATTCTACCTTGCATCGCCTTGGCACAATATTGGGCTGATCCCCGCCTTTTATTGTACCTAAGTTTAAAGTGGGGCTTCCAAGCAGGGGGTCACTCTTCGAATTTAGACTATTTTGATACTCCTCAAGCATGAGGTTCATTGCTTGATGCATTTTTTCAATGGCATTTTCTCCTTTTTCTGGAGTGGAGCCATGAGCTGCTTTTCCAGTTGTTTCTAATTGGATCCACAGACTTCCTTTGTGGGAGGAGACCACTTCCAATCCGGTTGGCTCTCCCACAATCGCTAGATCGCCAGTTATGGTACTTTCCGCAAATGCCCGTGAGCCAGCCTGAGCAAATTCCTCATCCACCAGCCCCACAAAAAGTATCTCGGTTTCCTGGGGGTGCTTAGAAGATGATGTAAGATCCATCAAGGCCTGAAAAAAACAGGCAACTGATCCTTTGGTATCACACGCCCCGCGTCCATGTAACTGATTCCCGGTTATTTTTGGGGTGAATGCCTCGAGAGGAGCGGGAACAACATCGAGGTGAGGGGCAAGTAATACACGATACTTAACTTCACGGGCAGGGGTTAAGCGGACTAATAAATTGTCTCTACCAGTCGCAACCTTTTGCCTTTCCGTTACTAACCCAGCATTTTGGGCAATTTCCTCAAGAAAGGCAGTTACAGGTTCCTCACCGCATCCGACGGATTTCTGATCCAAAGAAGGATTAACACTCGGCATTGAGACAAGCTTGATTAAAAGTTTAACTGTAGGGCTCTCCGGATACATCGGAGAAATTTCTCAGTAGTTTCTAACTACAGCAAGTAGTAATTTCTCAATGCATGGAGATCTGAGTGTTGCGAGTAGAACTACTACAATTTCTCGACGAAGAATCTTCGGAAATCAATTTTCATATCCCGGTTGCCATGTAATTGAATCCCAATGGGTCCTTTGGAAATTGCCCGGGGCGATTGGTAATCCAAAATTTTATTACCCGCCAGGTTTACACGGTATCTCGGTCCTTCACAGATAATGGTCATTTGATTCCAACCCTTGCTGCGAAGGAGCTTATCTACACCTTTTGCATGTTTGGGGTATCCTAATCCGGGAATGTAGGGGGAACCAGTCATATCTCTTTTAAGTGACCCTGAAATACCAATTTGAATTTGATCATTATTCCTGAGCTCGATTCCTGAGTCTATGTTTCCTTCAATAAACCGAAATTCGAAGCTACAACGGAAGTCTGTGAAAACTTCCTTGGTTTTAAGAACAGAGTGCTTTCGGTTGGGGCTGCTTCTTAGTTGAAGCACACCATCTTGAACTACATACCAATTGTACTGATCATTCCCTTTGGGAACAATGAATTTAGATAAATCATTAGTTTCCAGTAGGTTATCAGCATTTTCAGTCCCACGAGAAAGTAATGCTACTGAGCAGAACAGTATGCAGAGTATCCAAGGTTTGTTGAGCTTGAGTGGTAGGCACGATGCATTCTTGTGAAAATCATTCATTTCCTAGGAACCTGTAAGAATATGATGTCTATGCAAGTTTCGATTTAATTAATAACCACTGTAATGTTTTTTTCAGAAATGAACTTTAATTCAGATGAAATCCTCTCTTAAATAAGTTGACTAAGCTAATATCAAACACTAGCTAACTAAAATGCACACAATTCATTATGCTAAGACTCATCTTTCCAAATTATTGGAACAAGTTGAAGACGGAAAAGAAATTGTCTTAGCCCGTGGACGGAAACCCATTGCCCGGTTAATTCCCTGCTCGGAAATCGAAAAGGCTGACCGTCCGAAAATAGGTGAAACCACGACTAAGTCATTGAAGATTAAGGAGAAAAGAGAAGTCGCGGGCAGGGTTGGAGATACTGTGGTTTACTTTTGATGAGGCTGTTGCTTGATACATTTACTTTTGTCTGGATGACCAGTGATCCCTTTAAATTGGGTCGTACCGCTAAAGAGGTACTCGATGATCCATCTAACCGATTCTTTCTAAGCGATGCATCGGTTCTGGAAATATGTTTAAAATATAATGATGGAACTCT
>JAYODK010000124.1:0-2217 GCA_038106225.1 Opitutales bacterium
TTTAAATCCAGGAGTGGACAAACAAGAAATCAAAAATTTACAAACCCACCAAACCTCCCTCGAAGAAGCCCTTGCCGAATCCCGCTTCCGCCTGGATTCTCTCCACTTGGTGGTTGTGGAGAATTAATTAAGTAATTTTGCCTCAAGGCTAGAAAGCGGTTTCCATTCACTTAGTCCAGTGTACCAAACCGCAATTCTGGAAATATCATATTGAGCAACTTCCTTCTGAAGTTTTTGAAGTGAAATCGGTCCGATCTGTTTTTCAGTATCGGCGACAAAGTAGTAGTATTCAGTTTTAGGTTCTGAAACAGTTTTCTCTTTTGCTTTGCTCTCAATTTTTGGAGGCTTTGGTTTCCATGCTTCCAGGTTTTGAACTACTTTTTCATAAAAGATTTCAAAGGTATCAATGAACTCCTGTACGAAGTTTTTAGAACCGGAAAACTTTCCTGCCAACTCCTTGAAATGAATTACCTCAAGCTTAGTTGGTATCGATTTCATGTTTTCAGGAATAAGTAGTTCAGGCTCATCAAAGAGTGGTACCAATGGGTGAGTTGTATCTTGCGTTCTGCCGGGCCAGTAAGCCCTCACACTTACATCCAAACCAGCCAAGGTTCTAAGTTGTCTTGTAATCCAGTTTACACAGGCAGAAGGTTTTTTCTTGTCCGCAGGAGAATCAAGAGAGATAGAAAAAATAATTTGCCGACGAATGAAATCTGCTGCGACTTCAACTGGAGCTGCAGTATTGGGTATCTCGAATTTTGCCAGTAATTGGTGTGACTTATTGCTCAGTGTATCGATATCACTCTTAATATTGTATTCGTGATCGCTTATTTGCTTTCTACTTAAGGCCCAAGTTACTGGTTGAGATAGTTTTTGGCTCATCAAAAGCGAATTATATCTGAGCAATTGATGCCAATTATTTATAACATCCAAAGTTTCCTCAGCATTTTTCTGTATTTGATTACCTTGTTGAACATCGAGGCAGATATTTTTCCAGTTTGGCCCCATATTGTTAAATGCAGACACTCCGGAACCTTCGCTTTGGAAATATCTAACTAATTCCTCGAGGATGAAAACTTGTTCAGGATCATCCACTCCCTTTGTTGCTTCAATCAAGATAGCTTTAGAAACTAGTGAAATCCAAGAGAAATGAAAAAGGCCAACCTTTCTGGTCTTGGTTTTGTTTACTGTAACTGGGTGAAAAGAAGGCTTAGCTACAAATTGATTGGAAATTGTTATAAGTGCATCAATGTTTTGTGCCTTTGCCAAATCAAGGTACTGTTCTATTTGAGATACCTCTAGGTCCGAATTGCCGATTTTGGATTCCACTAAGGCTGTCCATTTTTTACTCCCTTGCCTTATAGCAATCAAACCGTCTGGCCTAAGTTGCTTCTTGTCTGGCAGTTCAAAACACACTTCCGTGTAGCAATCCACCTTTGCTGTTTTTCCATTAGGTGCACTAGTATCTCCTAAAATTTCTAAGGCAAAGGCTGGGACAACACGAAATGTTGCCAACAATGTTGAAGTTGCTTTCTCCTCTTTTTTTGAGTCTGGAATACTTGGAATTAACCGAGCTTTATTACAATGTTTTGGATTTACCTTAAAGAAT
Source organism: Opitutales bacterium (assembly GCA_038106225.1). Lineage (GTDB taxonomy): Bacteria > Verrucomicrobiota > Verrucomicrobiia > Opitutales > Seribacteraceae > Chordibacter. Next base: position 1,610 of record JAYODK010000124.1, read on the forward strand.
GGATCAATCATGCGATCAGGTAAAAATGTAATCTTATTGTTAGCAATTTAAAAGATTTCTTATGTTATTCGGGCCCACCGTTTTTCTAATTAATGTTCCTCACCAAACCTCCCTTGAAGAAGCCTTCGCGGAATCCCGCTTCCGCTTGGATTCTCTCCACTTGGTAGTTGTGGAGAATTGAGGGTTCACTTTTCATAATTTTCTCCTCACTCTTCCTTCATGCCTAACCTCGAACAGCTATGGGATGAATTGAAGCATCAGCCGATGCATCGGTTTGCGGATTGGCCGAATAAAGAAGTCCCTAAAGGTAAACCAGGGGTCTATCTTATTTATCACGAGGGCCGATGGATTTATATCGGTATGTCCTTTAAGAATTTGCAAAGCCGACTTAGCCAGCATGCGAGTGGGCGAAGAAGTGGAGATCAGTTTTGTGTGTATGTGGGGGATCGCATGGTCATGCCCAAGCTTGGAATTGATCAAATGAAAGGTGTGTTTTCCGGGGAGTATTCCTTGGACGATGCGATCAAGGAATTCGTCCGTTCTCAATTATCCTACCGATATCTTGTGGTCGCAGATGATCCGACTGCTCGGGCCCTTGAAAGGCACGG
>JAYODK010000125.1:0-2171 GCA_038106225.1 Opitutales bacterium
AACCAATTAATCTCAGCTTCCAGACCCTGGAACTCAGCCTTAACTCCGGTATATTCCCGCTTGGTCATATTTTCATCACCAACGAGTTGCACGCCATGGCCTTCGAGGAAGACATAATTATCAAACTCGGTATGATAGGCCGATACCTGCCCTGTTACCTTACCCATAGTTTTCCGGAGCATAATTTCCACACTTACTGCGGTTTCATCCTTCAGATTTGGATTTCCGACCTCAAAGGATTCGGTGGCATGATGAGGACCATCACTATACAATTCAGCAGTATCAGGAGTACGCTCCGTATAGCTTAGGTTGCCACTTACATTCCAGCCCTCTGCTAAATCCCGTGAGATTCCACCACTGGCGCTAAAGGTCGAGTCATCGCGATTTGCCAGCCCACCCTGAAACTCTCTCTGCGTACTTTCCCAGCGAATTCCACCATTCAAACTCAATTCATCGCTCACCCGATATTCTTCCACCAAGAAAATCGCAAACTTGGTGGAATCTTCTCCAGTAATGGCAGTATTCTCTCCACTTACTCCGGAGAATATCGTGCCGTTTTCCTCTCCCTGAATTTTGAGATCATCAAACATTCCATGAAAGCCTAAGCCACCGCGTAAGTTTCCGATTTCATGTTTCAGCACAGCTCGTGCCTCTATGCCCTCACGCAAATAGGTTGCATGGGTCTCGAATTCATCCTCTCCCTCATGCTTGCCAATTTCATCATGCCGATAATCCCCGTAGCCAAAGTTGAACTCAATGCCAGTCAACCATTCCGAATCATTGACTTCTATTTCTGACCTCGCTTCAAATCGGTCACTCTCCATTTCAATACGGGTTTCACTATCCGCATGTTCTCCGGGTACCCCGTAAACATTTTCGTAAGTGGAAAAGCTGAACCCTGCAAATCCACCATTCCAGAAATGAGAACCTCCCAATCCATAGGAAGAACTTTCACCCTGGCTGTTCTCCACCTTATCCGTCTGGCTCCCGTCCGGCAAAGTGAAGGTTGGTACATCATAATCTTTAAAATCCCTCTTAAATCCATTGATCTGGAAACTGAGGGATTCTGTACCAGCGTATCCAATCGCACCATAATTCCAGCCATCATTGGCACTGTTGTAACCAGTCCGGACAGAACCTTCGGGTGCACCTGCATAGGAACGGGTAGGTATACTCCGATCGATCACATTGACTGCTCCTCCGATTGCACTGCCACCATACAAAAGAGCGGAAGATCCCCTCAGCACCTCTATTCTATCGATCAGTAAGGAATCAAGTGGTACAGCATGATCTTCCGATTGTGCGGAAACATCGAATGTATCTGTCCCATTTTGTAATACCCGGACTCTGTTTTTATCAAGCCCCCGTATAATCGGTCTATTCGCACTGGGCCCGAAATGAGACTGGTTGATTCCCGATTGATCCGCCAAGGTTTCGGCTATTGTGGCAGCTTTAATTCTTTCTAATTTCTTGCCCTCAAATAATCCCACCGACTGGGTAACCTCGGAGAGCTTTGTATCGATCGCAGTCGACTCGACCACGAGAGCATCGAGTTGTTCGACTGCTTGTTTGTTTGTTTCTCCCTTGGTAAAGACAAGGGGAATAAGAAATAAGATAGGTATTTTTGAAAATTTCATCAGTTGGGATTTTTCGTAGTTTAACTGCTCCAAATATTTGGAATAGCCACCCATTTCTGAAAAATCAGAAAAAGGATTTAGGGAAGGTGGCAGTGAACCAAATTGCCATAGGAAGCCGTGGTTCAACTGCACAAGTAATGTTTATCCAACCAATGGAGGCCCGCGAGCCCACCTATCTGAATTATTCTCAGGTGTCTCAACACCTTGATTAAAAAGGGAAAGAAGTTCTTCCAATAAAAGGGATGGTCGGGATACAGGATCGATGACAACGACAGCATCCACAGACTTACCAAATAAGATGACTGCACAGGGTCCAGTTTCCTCTTCGTCCGAAGTATGATCTCCATGGTCTGAGCAAGGTGCCTTTGTTTTTGAATGAGCACAATCATTGCCTTCGTGAAATAAGGACTTATGAATCCCCGGTGAAAATACCGACACAGTCAGACTCCCAATCAGGAATAAACAAACCGTTGCCAATAAATTTTTCATCAATTGCTTACTTAAATTCTATTGCAAATTTATTGCAATAAGAAA
>JAYODK010000038.1:0-14823 GCA_038106225.1 Opitutales bacterium
TTAATGAACTTATCCCAACTTGCGAACCCTCGCATTCTGGACCAACCCGTCTACGAACCAGGTAAACCGATTGAGGATGTTGCCCGGGAACTTGGTCTTCCTCCTGAACATATTTGCAAACTTGCATCCAATGAGAATCCATGGGGTGCATCTGAGTCAGCAAAACTTGCCGCCCGCGAAGCACTCGAAAAGGTGCATCTCTATCCAGACGGTTCCGGGCACAAATTGTTAAATCAATTAGCAAAAGTTTATACCCTTAATCAGAACCAATTTGTTCTTGGTAATGGCTCCAATGAGATCATCGAGTTGCTGGGGCATGTCTTCTTAGGGCCAGGAGATGAGGTGGTTTGTGGGACACATGCGTTTGTGGTTTATAAGTTGGTTGCTCTGCTAATGGGTGCAAGTCCGGTTGAGGTTGAAATGCCCGCTCTTTCGCATGACCTGGATAAAATGAAACATGCCATTTCGGGGAAAACAAAAATTGTCTTTCTTCCCAGTCCAAATAACCCGACTGGTACTGCCAATACCGAAAAAGATATATTTGAATTTGTACGCTCTCTGCCCGAGCATGTTATTTTCTGCTTTGACGAAGCTTATGCTGAATACATCGATAACCCCCCAGATTTACGCCCCTTAATCGAAGAGGGAAGAAAAATTATTTGTTTGCGGACCTTTTCAAAAATTCATGGTCTTGCCGCCCTGCGGATTGGGTATGGCTATGGTTCTGCGGAGATGATCCAGTTACTTCAGCAAGCTCGCCAGCCATTCAATGTTAACTCAATTGCACAGGCGGCAGCACTGGCTTCCCTGACCGATGAAAGCTGGGTGCGGCAATGCCGGAAGCGTAACCGATATGGGCTTGAGCAGTTGTACCTGGGGCTCGAAAAGCTTGGCATTGAATATATCCCCAGCCAGGCAAACTTTATCCTGTCCAAAACTGGCGATGGAAGATCCTTATTTTCTGAACTTCAAAAACAAGGAGTAATTACCCGTGCCCTTGGACCCTCCCTGCCTGATTACCTTCGAATCTCCGTTGGTACGGAGGAGGAAAATATCCGCGTCCTCTCAGCCCTTGAGAAAGCTCTTGCTGCACACATAGGTTAAGAATGAGTATCTTTATCTCCCTCGCATCTCTCTCTTCTCTGCTGCTATTTTTTTGGATCATTTCTTTGATCACCGGCATTTACCTTGGTGTGATACGCTCGATGATCGACAGGATACGGGCGGGCATATCAACTCCTCCAGGTGAAGATTCCAAGTCAGGCAGACTGCTTGATTCTATCCTCCGCGAGCCCAATCATGCCCGCCCCCTGCATGTGGAAGCCGCTCTTTTCTCTACCTTGCAGTTATTTCTTGGATTTTTCTATCTGCTTTCAATCACGCAACATTCCAACGACATAGTTTTTATTATTGGTTCATTCATTCTGTCCTTTCTAGGAGAGCGATTATTTTCTGGAGCCATCCCAAAATTGCTTGCCTCAACCAACCGCTACGAGCTGCATCTGGCTATTGGTTACCCCTTTACCTTGTTCGCACGGCTGCTCACCTGGCCCTTTTCCTTGCTACTATTAAGGATTGAAGGTCTTTTTCCCTCCCGTGGACAAAATGGGGAAGAAGACAGCACAGAGGAAAATGAAGTGGCTGACCACATTCGTACGCTTTCCCGCGAGGGGTCCAATCTGGATCCGGACATCGCTGAGATCGTGGGCAACACCCTGGAAATGGGTCAGTTAAAAGTCCAGGATGTTATGGTCTCCCGCAAGCAGGTACAAATCTTAGATGTGGAAGATGGCTTAGAGAAAAACCTCGAGATTGCCAGAACATGTGGACATACCCGGCTGCCCCTTTGCGAAGGAGATCTTGATCACTGCCTTGGAATAATTCATGTAAAATATGCCTTCCGCTTACTTGGAAAGGATTCCCCCGAGATTTCCCTCCGCTCGATCACCAGGGCTCCCGCATTGGTCTCCGCGGAAGATCCCCTCCCCCTTGCCCTCCGCAAAATGATGAAATGGAAAGTTCATATGGCACTGGTGGGAGATGAATTTGGAGGTATTGACGGAGTCATAACTCTGGAGGATATACTTGAGGAAGTGGTTGGGGAAATTCAGGATGAATTTGATGCCGACGAGAAAGATATTGAGCGGATAAATGAGGATAGCTGGAAAATTGCCGGACTCACACCATTGCATGAATTACCCGGAGAACTGGGTATTGATGAGGATGAGGAAGAGGTAACAAGTTTTGGCGGTTTGATCACTCAGGAATTCGGGAAAATTCCCGAGACCTATGAGACATTAAATCTCAGAAATTTGGAAGTGACCATTCTCGAGGCAGATGAAACAAGTATTGGGCTGACCGAAGTCCGGTTGCTCGGGCCCAAAGAACCAGAAGGTACCGAAGCTTAGTTATTTCCTGACTAACCAGTCTAATCCCTCGGGAAAAGTATTATTTTTGGACCAAGCTTAACCTTGGCCAGACGGTCTCCCCAATCCAGTCTGTCAGCCCATGTTTGGGCGGGCTTCTGGGCTAGACTTTGACAAATCTTTTGATGAACGCCTGGCATGACCGGGGCCAGTAATTCATTTGCCAACCGGAGTCCCTCCAGCATGGAAGCCAGACTTGTTGCCAATGCTTGCCTGTCCTGCAGTTCATCCGACTTCGCCAATTTCCAGGGTGCCCGCTCATCGGCATATTTGTTAATCGCACGCACAAAACTAATGGTTTCCTCAAGTGCCTGATGGAACTGATATGCGTTCAAAAATTCCAAAGTCTTGGCACATGAATCATGCCAACGGGCCTGCAAATCCTTTTCCAACTGTTGATGCAGTTCCTGCTCAGGTGCCGTACCGTCAAAATACTGATGACACATATGCAATAATCGACTTACTAAATTTCCCAGATCATTACCAAGTTCTCCTTTGTAACGGGAAGAAAAACGCTCCAGGGAAAACTCTGCGTCCTGACCAACAGTCATTTCTCGCATCACAAAAAAGCGAAATGCATCTGCACCATACTGGTCAGCCAAGGCAAGTGGACTGACCGTCTCACCAGTACTTTTAGACATCTTTGCTCCCGATGTGGTCCACCATCCATGAGCAAGAATCTGGCTGGGAATTGGTAAATTTGATGCTTTCAGCATGATTGGCCAATACACCGCATGGGGGGGGGCAAGTATATCTTTTCCAATTACATGGACATCTGCCGGCCAATAATCATTGAATTCATTGGTTCCATAACCCGCGGCAGTCACATAGTTTACCAGGGCATCAAACCAGACATAGGTCACATATTCGGGATCAAAAGGCAGGGGGATACCCCAGGACAAGCGTTCTGCCGGTCTGGAAATGCACAAATCATTCAATGGTTCCTTAAGAAATTCCAAAACCTGTGATTTACGAAATTCTGGCCTGATAAATCCGTTGGTGTTTTGGATGTGCTCGATTAACCAATCTTGATACTTGCTCAACCTAAAGAAGTAATTCTTCTCGGTTATACGGGTTACCTCACCAAAAATTTCCGGCCATTCACCATTGACCTTGTCTTTCTCCTGAAGAAATTGCTCCGCCCGGGTGGAATAAAAGCCCTCATACTCATCCTGATAGATATCCCCCGCATCAAATAAATTTTGTAAGAGTTCAGAAACCACCAGTTTGTGGCGATTTTCGGTAGTGCGGATATAATCATCATGTGAAATATCCAGCTTGATCAGCATATGCTTAAATTCTTCGGCGATCCGGTCGCAGCGGTCCTGCGGTTCAATTCCTTCGGCCTCTGCACCCTGCTGAACTTTTTGTCCATGTTCGTCTAGACCAGTAACAAACCGGGTCTCTATTCCACTTAATCGCTTGGTCCGTACGATTACATCTGCAAGGATTTTTTCGTAGGCATGCCCGAGATGGGGCGAGCCATTGGCATAATCAATTGCAGTGGTCAGGTAAAAGTTCTTCATCTTTCCATCCTATTATAACTGTTCCATGTAAAAGAACCATCCAATTCCCACTTTCCATGGTTGACTTGATCCTAAATTGAGCGTTTTATGCATCTAAACAGGGCAATATATGTTCTGTTTGGGCAATTATTCTAATTCCCCATCACTCCCTTTCGGTCTTTTTAAAAGGCCGGACAAACCCTCTCACTCAGCATGAGCGAAAATGAACATACTGAGTCCAATACAATTCAGATTGAAGGAATATTGGACATCAACGAGAATAAATCGGGTGTATTGCTTGATCCCGCACGCGGGGGCAAGACCACTCCGAACGATCCCTTTTTGCCCAAAGAATTAATCCGGCGCTTCAAACTGAAGAGAGGATCATTTATTCAGGCAGATGGCGTGCAAAACCCAAGCCGCCCCAGTGCTAAAGTTCGTTTTATTCATACAGTGGATGGATTATCTTTAAAGGACAGAAAGGCTCTTTTTCGGTTTGATCAACTGACCACCATTCAGCCAAAGGATAAACTCAATCTCGAGTGCAAAGACGGTCGGATGACCACCCGGGTGCTCGATCTCTTCTGCCCTCTGGGAAAAGGCCAACGAAGCCTGATTGTTGCACCTCCCCGTGCAGGCAAAACCACCATTCTTCATGATATTGCCAAGGGAGTGGAGGAAAACCACCCAGATTGTCACCTCATGGTTCTCCTTGTCGATGAACGACCTGAAGAGGTTACTGATTTTAGGCGCACCGTACCAGCGGAAATTTTTGCCTCCTCCAATGACGAGGAAGTAAAGAGTCATCTCCGCATGGCCGAACTTGCGATCGAACGGGCCAAGCGCCTAGTGGAAAATAAAAAGGATGTAGTCTTGCTGATGGACTCCATTACCCGGCTTTCCCGTGCCTACAATGCCGCATCCGGCAAAAGTGGCCGCACTATGACCGGTGGCTTGGATGTCCGTGCCCTGGAAAAACCCAGGCAAATTTTTTCCTCTGCCAGAAACTCGGAAGAGGCTGGCTCTCTTACCATCGTTGCCACTGCCCTAGTGGAAACAGGTTCCAAAATGGACGAATTAATCTTCCAGGAGTTTAAGGGTACGGGAAACAGCGAAATTGTACTGGACCGAAAAATTGCCGAGCTAAGACTTTGGCCCGCACTAAACCTGGCATCCTCAGGCACCCGAAAAGAAGAAGATTTGCTCGATCCAAAAATTTTGGAAAAGACCTCCTTTCTACGCCGTGCCATGTCTCCGATGAAAGTGATTGATGCCACCGAGACCCTGCTCGAACGTATGTCCAAGACCAAAAACAACCAAGACTTCCTCGACCTGATTCAGGCAGGATAACGCGTTGACAATCCTCCCTTAAAACCGCATTTTTTAACCTTTTATTTCGATTTCCACGCACCGGTAATTTCATGCAGAATTTCTCCAACCAATGCCTGGACCTGGCGAGGTCCTTACTTGGCAATAACCTAAAGCATTTAAATCCAGACGGCACCGTCACTCCAGCAGCCGGTGAATCCGCCCGTGCAGATGAGCCAGGTCATGCCGCCCTAGCGATTGGAGAATACTTCCGGGCATCCGGGGATGTTGAACTGGAAGGTCACGACCTCTTCGATCTCTCCGCCCGCTGTATTACCCAGCAGGCATTTAACGAGGATTCCCACGAGAACGGGCTGGCCTATGCAGCCCTGGGTTTACTTTCGTTCGGGGCATCCAAGGAACGGAATGCTGTCTGGGAAAGACTGACAGACCCCACCCGCGAACAGTTAGACAAATGCCTCCTCGCCCGAAGCGATCATGAAGACCACTTTCAGGCATTCAATGTGGCGAAGTCTGTGGCCCGGTTCAGTTTTGGCCTAACCAAGAAAGATGACACCGGAAAAGTGATCGACCGTTTTGTCGAGCGAATAGAAGCTCATGGAACTGGTGGTTTCTGTAATGATGATCCCAAAGGCACCCATGGTGTGTATGATTTGTACGGGCTACTCTCATTCATTTTTATCCGTCAGGCACTGCAATTGCATGCAAATGTTCATCTTAAAGACCGCAAGCTTCCCAAACTCCGCACTTTTGCCGAACGCTACCTCAAACTACTTCCCGACATGACCCGCCAGGACGGGCTCGGCTGGTCTTACGGCCGATCAGTTGGGGCCTATGGTCAGCTTCACTGCATCAGTTTAATTTTGCAGGGCATGCGGGATCATTGGATTTCTCCTGAAAAACATTCCCTTTATCTGGATACCCTCCGCAGGCTTTTTCAATATTTCTTTGTTACCTACCTTGACCAGGAACATGGCGAATTGGTCATTCGGGATGATGAAAGAAACACCGTCCCCAACCATACCACGAGGATGGCAAATTTTGATGCCGCCCGTTATCTCTGCCAATGGTCTCGCCTGGCCAAAGTGATTGGTGGGTCCATGGCAGTGGCTGCCCCTCAGCGCTCATCCACAGGTGGCCGTTTTGTTGGCTTTGACAAATCCCACCGCAAAGAACATGGCCTTTTCCTCTACCGCGATGAAAATTTAGGGGTTCAGTACCAACTACCCCTCATCGGTCCAGGTTCTAAAGTCACCTCCGATAATCTTGCTTTTCCTCACTGCCCGGGCATTTTCGATTGGACAGTCAACCAATACCTGCCGGTGATGTTGCCTGAGCTTACCTTTGGTAAGGATGTGATCATTCCATCATTTTACGGGAAAAATTGTGTAACCGGAATTGGGCTTAAAAAATCTCTCTATTTGCGATTCAATCAACCCGAACTGGTTAGAACAGATGGTTCATTTGCCAATGGAATCGGCAGTTGCCAGGTTCAATGGACTTTTGGCAACGGCAAAGTATCCTCAGAATTTGTCTTTCAGGTAAAAAACCCTATTTCCATGGACCGGATGCGACTGGCTTTAGTTATCGGTTCGCCTCATTCCTCGCACCGTCTTGGCACCACCCTCCGCCAGGGAGCTGAAGGGTTACGGGCCAATGTGGAAGTGGATGATTTTCAGGCTGGGTGGTCTGCCTTTGAAACTGTATCGGATAATCCAGAATACCGCGGATATGCAGGTAATGTTCATTACATTCAATACCTTGCCCGTGATCATGCCCTGATAATGCGTCCCGGCCAGCAGTACAAATTGATTCTTTCCTACGAGCCAGATGTCGCTTTCGCGGACGAATAAATTTACCGCCCTGATTCTGGATCCGTCTGATTTTGTGCGGATTTTTCAAACCCCCTTATCAAATTAACCATGCTCTCTGCCCGGATTATTCCCTGCCTTGATGTCGATGATGGCCGGGTGGTAAAGGGAATAAAATTTAAACAACTACGGGACGCGGGCGATCCAGTGCAAGTGGCCCAGGCATACGAGCAACAAGGTGCCGACGAACTAGTCTTTCTGGACATTACCGCATCCAGTGATGAACGGGCAACTATGAGAGATGTGGTGGAGCGAACTGTTGCCACCTGTTTTATGCCAGTGACTGTGGGTGGGGGCATTCGCACGCTTGAGGATATACGTTCCATGCTCCTTGCGGGTGCAGACAAAGTGAGCATGAACACTGCTGCGATTTTAAATCCTTCCCTCATTAATGATGCAACTTCGACTTTTGGGAACCAATGCATCGTGGTCGCGATTGACGCCAAGCAACGGGAAGACCGCTCGGGATGGCTGGTCTACACTCATGGTGGTCGCAAGCCCACCGAACTGGATGCCGTGGAATGGGCACAGGAGGTGGTTGAACGTGGAGCCGGAGAAATTCTCCTTACCAGTATGGACCGGGATGGTACCAAGCAGGGCTATGATCTGGAACTTACCCGGGCGGTGAGTGAAGCGGTGGAAGTGCCTGTGATTGCGTCGGGCGGGGTTGGCAATCCTGCCCATATGGCAGAAGGAATCCTACTGGGCAAAGCAAGTGCAGTGCTGGCTGCCAGTATTTTTCATTTTGGAGAATGCAGTATTCCAGAGACCAAGCAAGTCATGCGGGATGCCGGTATTCCTGTACGGCTTTAGCATGAATTAATTTACCAAAACAAGGATGAATCAGGCACCATTTTGGATTGATTTCCAAAAGTCAATTTGCCCTTCCATAAGTAAAAACAGTTCTTCTGTGCCAAACTCTCTTACTACTTTGCCGGCCGGGTCTAAAATTACAAGGTAAGGAATGGTTTCGACATCAAGGCTCTCTGACGCATGGATGTTGGCCTCTGATTCATTGATAATTGCAAGCCAGGGCATCTGATATTCATCCATATATCTTTGCTGCTCTTCATTATCATAATCCGATCCCACCAGCACCACTTCAAAAGTTTCCGCATATTGATTGCGTAAATGGATAAGCTCTGGGGTAAAAATACGGCATGGGGGGCAATAACGGGCAGAGAAGTACAAACCCACATACTTTCCTGACAACCGATCGGATGATACTTCCTTTCCGTCACGGTCCAGTAAAACCGGTGGAATTAAATCCTTCGGGGTTCTAAACTTTTTGTAGGAGAAAGCAGCCACCACCCCAGCCACAACTAGTAGTAATAAAACAAGATTTTTGCTTTTTTTCATAGATATAAATTAAAATGATTGCTTCTTCGAACCAAGAATTTTTCTGAGAATTAGAATCTTTTATTCCCTCAGCAATCTTTGGAAATCCTGAACAAATTGATCTGCCACAATATCGACTTCATAGTGCTGAGCCGTACGGATTGCAAATCTGCTCATTTCTTCCAGGGACACACTAACCAGCAGTTTATGTAAGGAATCCTGAAGATTATATTTTTTTTCCATCTGGATACCATTCACCCCGTTTTCAATAAAATCTCCAAAGCATTCCAGGTCGGAAACAAGGGGGACACAGCCGCAACTCATTGCCTCCAAGACAGCCAGCCCAAATGTCTCTCCGGCCTTTGCCTGAGATGGATATACCAGTACCCGGGCTTGTTGATATTGCCGGATTAATTCAGCTTCATCAAAGACTGGTTCAACCAAGTCGACTGCTTCTCCACCCGCCCTCTTAAGTTTTTCCAAAAACGAAATACCTGCCCCACCCTGCTCTTCTCTCCAGGGACCCATTATTTTAAGCGACCATTGCTTTCTCAGGGATTCCGGTAACCTGCTCCATGCCTGAATTAAATCGAGGACACCCTTTTCCGGGTGAATCCTGCCCGCATACAGGACCTGCTTCGGCTTGTCCGAATAGTGAATTTCCTGGCTTGCTTTAAATGGCAATGGATAGGGAATACAGTGGACCCGCTGATCCCCGTCTGGCAATTCGGCGGATATGGCACGGGCGACTGAATGGCTGGGTGCCTGTAATCTTGCCGCCTTTGAATAAAACTTCATCTGCCCCTTGGGATACCTGCCCACATGAACATATATTTTTCCGGCATCTGTCTCAGGGAAAAGTAATGGTGCCCAAAAAGCATGGGTTACCAAAATATCTGCTTTGGGTAAAATTTTCCTGGCCCGCCACACATATAAAAGTTCTCGGATTTTCAAAAGTGCTGAATGGTTGCATGCCTCAGCCCCAGGGATTCGTAGATGGCACACCCCCTTGATACTTTCTTTGCTTGGCAATCCATCACACAGTCGTGAAATGTGGGTAACCTCATGCCCTGCCCTGGCAAAGGCTTCGCCGAGTGCCTGCCATGCTTTTTCAATCGCACCGCCCCGCAAGGGAGGCACAGGCAGAAAGGCACCCTGAAGTATGGTAATCCTCATAGGGTTGATTCTTTCATAATTCTGATCAACCGCTCAGCAGTGCGTTCAATGTGTAATCTTTCCCTAAAGCATTTCTCCGAAGCAATACCCAAACTTTTCCGGTCCTGTTTCATCCATTTACCGATCAGGTTACAGACTCCTTCCGGAGTATCCTTTTCCGCTTCTCCCGCACCCGCTTCTACCACATCTCGCCAGAGATTTACTTTATCGGTCATATAAACGGGCAAACCAACCGAACATGCTTCGGCTATTACCATTCCATAATTTTCCTGGTGGGAAGGAAGAATCATGGCATCTGCCAATCTTAATGCACCCCACTTTGCATCTCCTTCCAGCATGCCTGTCCAGTGAATGGAGGGATCCTCCCTTGCCTGTTCTTTTAAGCTTTTAATCCATTGATTATTTGCTTCCTGCGGACCGGCGAGCACCAGTGCTTCATCGTCTTTTGGTTTTCGTTTTCTCCACGCATTAATCAGATAATCCACCCCTTTCTTCGGGTGGAACCTGCCAAGGTAAATCAAAGTTTTTTTGTCTGCTAACTGTGGAAACCTGGTCCTAAATTCTTCACCTTGTTGATCGATATTATTGGGAGGTGAACCAACTCCCAAACCGGTTACAATTTCCTTTGCCTGGTAGGGATAAAATGTCTGCTGTGCAAGCAGGCGTTCCTCTTCTGTGGTAAAACATACCGCACTGGCTCCCCGAAGGATTGCTGCTTGCTTGGCCCACCAATAAATCTGTTTTTTTAGATGTTTCAATGGGTAGGTCTTTTTAAACCATGGATCAAGCATGCCATGGGGGTATACCAGATACGGATTCTTTAACTCACTTGCCCGGCGGCCCGGCCATTGCCAGAGCCCATGGGCAATCACCCATTCCTGATCTGTCTTGGGACACGCCTTGGGATCGTCTGATATTCTCGAATTTACCCCCAATTGATTGAGGGTCTTATTCAAAAGAATTACCGCAGAGAGAACACCTCCTGTTCGAGGATCCAGGGAGTGAATGAGGTGTAATACTTCAGTCTGTTTGCCCACTCCGATCAGATCAATCGGGTCGGTAATCATGTACCCTGATGGAGCGTGCTCCATTCTCTGCTGTCATTACCTTAAGCAATGACCAGCTGCCCACATTTCTGGAGCCACCGCCCGATCCAGCCCGGAAAATAAAGCGTTCACTCTCGTCCCGCAGGTTCGGATGGTTCATAAATACTTCCTTATTTATCCAGAACCAGCCCAGCGACTCGGAATATAGCCAAATGTGCATCGAAGAGGTGCCACTTGAATAAAGCCAGCCAAGATCAAGATGATAAATCCATGGATATTCAATGTCGGTAAAATATCCAAACCATGGCTCATATTTCCAGAATTCCGTATTGGGAACAGACTGGGAGTCGCCCCATAGCAAGTTGAACCTCTGCTTGAATGCTCTATTCTCTACGGTATCCTCGAGGATCCTACGGTAGCTACGGTTGGAAAGATCACTCAGGCTCACATCCACCGAGTCGTTCGCCTTGCTCTCCCGTTCAATTCTTGTGGCAATGCTTGATTTTGCGAGCTCACGGTATTGATCACGGATGGATTCCATGTTGTGTAAATAAAATACCTTGCCGGTGCCATGGGGCATGGTTGGCTCGGTCACTAAATTGTATATGAATTCAGCCGCAATAATTAAGTGCCTGTCTTCCTGGTCTTCAGTAAAGCCTTGTGTTTCCGCAAAGTCCCACATTTTCTTCGTTCCCTGTAAACTCTGCACAGTGGATGGATTCTTGCCGTATTTATAGCCAAAGTGCCTATCCACAAACTGTTTTCGTTCCTGGTAAAATTCCTTTTGGCTTGAGCCGTACAATTCTAACTTTCCATGGTTATAGCTGTAGGTGGAGGAATCCAGCTCATTTAAGATATAATTCCGGATGCCCTCTTTTTCGGACAGAACATCTTCCCACTCCTCAAAATCGCTCTCCAGTAGATCCTGTGTGGCATGGTAAGTTCCATAAATCACATGATGGGCAGCTATCAAATCGGTCATCATGTCAATGGTGTCTCCCAGGGAATAATCGATAACAAAATCAATGGTTTCTGAGAGGGTGGCATTTTCCTCCAGGTTATCGAGCATATTGGTAACCTCATCATTGGTCGGGCTGCGCTTGGCAATATCCGTAAAGATCATCGATGCAGCCGACCGACCATCCTCATACCTGACTTCACTGACATAGGCTTCCCGCAGATTTGAGGTGATCTGCCTTCCATCCTCGGTCACCCCGATAACCAACAGGTCGACTTTACCAAAACTATCGACAAATTCTTTAAAGTTTACCACCCATTTAAAGCGGAAATCCCAGCGGTCTGGTGGTACTTTCACAGCGGTTGCATTGAGGTCTGCAAGCGTAACCTCTTCGGTGATGGCTATCTCCTGCGTGCTATCCCAGTGCTGGAGCAATACATCATTTCCATAGAGGGATGCCTGGGTAAACTCTGGAGTCTCCCCGGATGACCACTTGGCTACTGCGAAAACCTCGGTTTTTTCTGCATGCTGGAGCGGGCGGTCAATTAATGCAGGTGATGCATCTGTTATCTCAATGACCACAGCCTCATAGGCATCGACATCCCCGATCCTCACAGGAGTGGCTCCACTCCACATGGCCTGTGCTGCCCATTCCTCCGGGCCACTCCAGTAATCCATCAGTTTATCAAACCATGTGGGCAATAATTCCCGCCCGGAAACATAGTGCTGTTGAGTCCATGATTTTTTCCACCCCCAATGATCGGTTGAAGAAGATGTAGAACTATGAACAGAGATATGACCAAATGGGTCTGGACAATCTGGACCATAGTCGCGGTCATCGCCGTAAAGAATCCGAGCAGTTATAAATTGGTCCCCAGCACTGTAAGGCATAAATTCGGTTCCATAAACCCCACCCGAGCGGTCTGAGATAGTGGAGTTTAATTCCACCCCATTCAGATAGAATGCCATCCTCATGTTTCCGGTTGGGTCCCTTAACCTTGCGTTCAGGTTGATATTTTCATTCTTAGAAAAGAAAAGGGGTGGGCTGGGAACAATCACATCATTAGCCTGGTATTCCTTACCGCCAAAATGAACACCTACCTCCGAAATTCCTCCCCCATCCGGTGAAATTTGTTCGACCCGCAATGACCCACCGAGTCCGGTACGCGAAACTACTCTCATGCCCAAGGAGTCGAGGTTGTAGGTAACATAACCAGCACCGGCATCCAGCAGTTCAATCAGGTCACGCTCACTCCCGGGCAATTCTCCACCAGTGTAAGTATCCTTGAACCGGAGGGTTGGCAAACGACCGGGTTTGCCAACATCACCCACGGGTCCAATGATTTGTGCATGACCACGCCTTGGGTCGATCACCTGGTATGTTCTTGGTGCTGAATACATGGCATGACCCAGGGAATCATAGGCAACCACCCGCACCTCCAGAGTGGGCTGGGCAAACTCAGCATAGTTTCCAAGTTTCAAACTAATTAGACCGCTGTTTGACTTCTCCAGGGGCAGATAATGATCATGAGCAAGAGGAAGACCACGGGGGATAGATGCACCCACTTCCCCATTTCTGATTGGCTGGGTGCCATCATGGCGCAAAAGAATGGTGCTATCACTGAGCGAAGCACCCGGTTCGCCACCACCATAAAATCCCTTGGCATGTGCATCCTCTGCCCGTAAGGCAAGTATGCCCAGATTACTCGCCCGGTTAATTGCCCGGATCAAATTGTTTTTAGTCCGCTCCAGACGCTCTTCATAGGAGCCAATTCTTCCCACCTCAACGATTTGATTTACCGGAGCAGTCTTAATCCGCCAGCGGTCAAAGAGTTCATTCTCCACATCCTTGGTAAACCTTACGATCAATCCACTACCAAGGTTGTAATCGGTTCCGAGAAAGATTTCCACTTTTTCACCCAGGTATGTACGGCCCCCGTCAATCGACCAGCGGAAGGTATCTCCACCCGCTTGCGGACCGTTATTATTACCATCAATTTCGACAATGTATTCGCGGTCCTCAACTCCCCGATAATCACCAAATATTATCGAGGATGCCATGATCTCTCCGGATCCAGAAACCATTAATTCTTCTGGCTCTGCAATGGTTGTGGCAGTTGCCTGACCGTCTGTATCAAATTCAAAAACAACTCCATCCCGACCACTGCCATCGAAAATCTCAAAGGTTGCCCCGTCACTGGGCAAGGTTCCATTGCTTAGAAGTGCCAGTTCGCCTATCCAGCGTACCTGACCATTAATCTCAAGATAAGCTTCGTGCTGCTGGGGCAAGGAATAGGCAAAGTTTGCCAAACCACCCTTCTCCAAAACAGATCCCTGGGCCGGACTGGTAATCTCAACCGTTCCAAGGTTTGACTTGGTAAACACTACCCTGCGGTGGGCACGCGATATCAGACCATTGGCATCCTCTGCCACCGCTTCGAGGTTGTACTCGCCGGCAGGTATATTTCTACCCAAGGTAAAGGTCGTGTAATCTGCCCCGCCCAAACCGTTTGATGCTGAGCCAACTTCCTCTCCATTGAGGTATAATTTCAGGGAGATAATTTTCCCGTCATCTGCAGTACCGGCCAATTGATCCGGCCCGAAGGATACTGCTTCCACCAGTATGTTATTATTGGCTGCTGAATTTAGCTCCTTGCTGTTTGGTAGATTGATGAAATCTACACTTGGCATAGCCAGTCCATACTGTTCTGCATAGGCTGGCGTTTCCAGGATCAACCTTGCCCGCTGGGCAAGGGAGCGGACCTCAAAGTCTGGATTGAGGGTAATTCTCGCCACCTCCAGGTTGCTGGGTGCTTTGCCTAAGAGAGCGGTGTAGACCAAAGCGGTTTCAGCAAAAGCGGCCGCGTCGATGGGCACATTGGGAATGGACAGTTTCGCCGGGGAGGTGGTGTAGTTGTATCCACCCACGGTGATGATGCTGTTTTCCCGGGCAAACTGCTCAAGGAAATCGGTCTGTGAACGGGTGCCTTCGGAGAGTGCCTGCACCCCGCGGGCGGACTGGATGGGGCTTGGTTCCTGGTCATACTTGTTACGGAATAATCGATTGAAGAAACTTTCCGGATCATGCGTCTCGATCTGCCCATACTTGTTGGTATAGGTGAAACTATTGGTCTGATAAGTAACAGACTGGCCGAGATCGAACTGGTTGACCCT
>JAYODK010000126.1:0-2153 GCA_038106225.1 Opitutales bacterium
TTCCCATCATTGGTTGAAATCTTGTGCGAAACCCAGGGATGAATCAAAGAAAACCACCTCTCTTACACAAAATAAATGGAAGGAGTTTATAAATAAATTAGAGCGGAAAAGCCTCATGAATGACCCGACACCGCGGCAAGGCATCCTTTATTCTTTTAGCACCATTTCCAGTAATTTGGGTGGCGTAGAGATGGAGTTCACGGAGTTTGCTCATCTGAGAAAGATCGCCTACACAATGGTCCGATATATTGAGGTCATGCAGCCAAAGCTTGGACAGGCTGGGTAGTTTTGAAATCATTTTGACTGTTTTATTGGTAACTCTGGTTTCTCCAAGATAAAGCCCTTCGAGCATCGTCAGGTCTGCCAGATGAGGTGCGGATGCATCCGTTATGGAATTTCCCCTCAAACCCAAATAGGTCAGTTGTTTGATTTTTCCTAGGTGAGGCATTGCTTGGTCTGTTAAACCGCTTTGGCCTAGAGGCAGGAGTTTTATACTTTTGGACTGCGAAAGGATTCGGGCTCCTGTGTCTCCAATCTTGGTTTGATAAAGGTTCAGCCACTCTAGTTTGGGCAGCTGAGCAAGGGTCGTAAGATCCTCTTCACCTAAATGGGTACGCTCGAGGCTAAGATCGGTAATTTCCTGAAAAGATGAAAGAATACTTAGTTCACCGGGGAGAAATTTGGTCCCATTTAGATGAACTTCGACCAAAGCTCCTCTTTTGAAAAAAGTTTTGCCACCCCAGTTAGCTATAGTTTCCTGAATGGCTTTACTTTGGGCAGAGGAACCAAGAGGAAGGATCAGAAAAAGGATAGCCCAGTAGTGGGCGAGTGAATCGGATGTTTTCGATAAATACTTCAAACCATGCGGGCAGCCAGGCGAACGGCAGATTTCAAGCTGCTGGGGTCGGCTTTCCCCTGCCATGCGATATCAAGGGCTGTGCCATGGTCGACCGAGGTGCGGACAAGGGGTAAACCGAGGGTCAGATTGACCGCCTGATCAAAGGCCAATGCCTTGACCGGAATCAGTGCCTGGTCGTGGTACATGCAAATGTAGGCGTCCACGGATTCTCTCCTATTTTGGGTAAAAGCCGTGTCGGGGGGGAGGGGGCCGATGATATCGGCACCTTCCCCACGGGCTTTTTCAATGGCCGGCACAATGATGGTTTCTTCCTCCCGGTTGCCAAACAAGCCATTTTCTCCGGCGTGGGGATTGAGACCGCAGACTGCCAGCCTCGGTTCTTTCCCAAGTAGTTTTTGGTGAGCCTGCCGGGTCAGTGAAATGACCTCATAGATACGATCGTTAGTCAGTAAGGAGGGTACTTCATGGTAGCCCACATGCACAGTGACCAGGCTGCAACTGATCGTGTTCGAAATGAAAGCCATGCAGAAGTTTTCAGTTTTGGTACGCTTGGCAAAGATTTCCGTATGCCCGGGGTGATTGACTCCTGCTGCCTGCATCGCTTCCTTGTTTGCCGGGCAGGTTACCACTGCATCTACCTTACCAGCCAGGCAGGCATCAATTGCAGAGGTGATATATCCGTAGGTTGCCCGGCCGGTTTGTGCATTGGCGGTACCGGGAACCAGATCATTCGAGTTGATTAGTCGAAGGTCGTGCACTCCATGTGCGATTGCACCAGCTATTTCATCTTCAGAAATTTCAGTACCCTGCAGGGGCTTGTTAGTTTGCTGGGCACAGGCTTGAAGAACCGAAAAATCGCCAAAAATGATGGGGATACAAAGTTCGGATATTTCAGAATCTTGTAAGAGATCTAGGCAAACCTCAGGACCGACCCCAGCCGGGTCTCCCATGGTAACAGCTATTCGTGGTTTACTCACCTAAGATATCATCCAAGTAGTTTATACATAAAGTCGATATTGTTTTATCGATTTTCTTACTTTGTATTCCACTTGAAATTGGCGAATACCACCTTGGTGATATCGGCTCCTTGTTGGGGGCGAAGTTCGATTTTTCCAACCTGTGACCAATCGCCAAGCTTGGCTCCATGTTCATTGCTGAGCTGATGTGGATCGATCTTCATGGTCTGCCAGTCATTGGATGCTGTGATTTCAATATTTGTTTTATGCCGGCTGTCGGTGCTCAGGATCAGGCTCTGTGGCTGGGTGCAGTAAAACATGAATTCAAGGGAGGCACC